>NZ_JAHLEB010000012.1 GCF_018861735.1 Clostridium lacusfryxellense
TTTTTTTACCATCATTCGTGTTTCGAAATGGTCTATTTGCTGAGCCTAAAATTAATGTAAATAACTAAAATAAATTTAAATTAAATAGTTGACTTTAACTAGCTGGTCTTTATATTCCATGTAATTTATTGTGTTTGTTTATACAATTTTATATATTCGTATATTCGCTTATAATCATATGCTAATACTAAACAAAGCTTTTGTCAATGCACTTTAGCATAAATAGAGATGTTTAATATGCATATGTATTCCACATCTCTATTGATTTTACATTCTCATACTTTTAATCTATTTTTGTTATATTAATCATTCAAATCTATTTGCTCTCCAGTAACCCTGTAAACAGTCGATTCACAAATGTTTGTTGTGTGATCAGCAATTCTTTCTAAAAACTTACATACAAATAAAAATTGACTAGCCTGATGTGCAGCTTCTGAATCATCCTTTATTACGGCTAGTAGTTCGTTAAAAACTTCTTTGTATATAATGTCAATTTCATCGTCCATTTTACAAGTACTATATGCTTTTTCAACATCCCCTTCAACATATGCATCAATAGACAACATAATCATTTTCTTTGCAATGTCAGCTATTCTTGGAATATGTGTTAACTGAGTTATATAGGTTTCATTTTTAAGCCTTAAAGCTATTTTAGCTATATCAACAGCATGATCTGCTATTCTCTCTATATCTGTCACTATTTTGGTTGTAGTGAATATAGTTCTTAAATCATTCGCAAGTGGCTGCTGAGTCGCTATTAATTTAATACACTTATCCTCTATATCCCTTTGAAGATCATCCACTAAATCATCGTTCCTAATAACTTTTTCGGCCATTTCACAATCTTGATTAACTAATGCCTCTATACATTCAAATATTTGCTTTTCTGCTATACTTCCCATAGTTAATAGGTCATTATGAACTTGTTGTAATCCTGCATCGAAAGACGCTCTTGTCATATTCCACTCTCCTTTAATATTCTTTTTATTTATTTGTTATTTATTATTAACCGAATCTTCCTGTTATATAATCTTCTGTTCTTTTATCCCTCGGTTTGTAGAATATCTCTTCGGTTTTACCAAACTCAACGACTTCACCATTAAGGAAAAATGCTGTTTGATCTGATATTCTACCCGCTTGTTGCATATTATGGGTAACTATAACAACAGTGTACTTAGTTTTTAGTACGTCCATTAACTCTTCAATGCTCGCTGTAGATATCGGGTCAAGTGCTGACGTAGGCTCATCCATTAGTATAACTTCTGGTTCTACGGCTAGTACCCTAGCTATACATATTCGCTGCTGCTGTCCACCTGACAGACCCATTGCACTTGTTTTTAGTCTATCTTTAACTTCATTCCATACTGCCGCACCTTTAAGACTTTTTTCAACTATCTCATCTAATTGAGCTTTGTTTTTAATTCCATGTATCCTTGGACCGTAAGCTATATTGTCGTATATAGACATAGGAAATGGATTAGGTTTTTGAAAAACCATCCCTACCTTTTTCCTTAGCTCTATAATATTACACTCGTCATAAATATTATTACCCTCGTATATAACTTGACCCTCAATTCTCACTGTATCTATCAAATCATTCATTCTATTGAGAGTCCTTAAAAATGTTGATTTACCACAGCCTGAAGGCCCTATAAGCGCAGTAACTTCGTTTTTATTTATATCTAAATTAATATTCTTTAATGCCTGTGTGTTACCATAAAACAAATTAAGATTTTTAATTTGTATAATGCCCATATATATTCCTCCTATTCCATTTCTTTAAAATATTTCATTTCTTTAAAATATTTCATTTCTTTAGACTACTTTTTTAAGTGTATCTAAATTTTAAATTGTTGTACTAATTTGTGTAAATCTTCACCTTGATTTGCTTGATTTTGATGACCCGAAACAATGTACTCCATAGCTTTTGAAGTTTCGGATACACTTGCTGCTATCTGATTAGAACTTCCAGTTACTTCTAAAAGCAATTCTAATACTGATCCAATTGATGTATTTGTTTTTCCAATAATATTTTTAATATCCGTTGTACTCCCTACTAGATAATCCGAAAATTCATTCATATACTCTGAATCACTCTGATAATCATTTCCCATATCGAGCATCAAATCATAATCTTTAATAATATTATTATCAATAAACTCTAATATCTCATTAGAACTCTGACCAATGTAAGAAAATGCTTTTTCAACTAAATTAACTGTATTTTTAATATCTAGTGTTGCATTAGTGGACAATGAAGCTAGCTTTCCAATCTCCTTTGCAACTACAGCAAAACCTTTCCCTTGCTCTCCTGCTCTAGCCGCTTCTATTGAAGCATTTAATGATAACAACTTGGTTTGTTTTGCAATGTTATCAATAAGATCTGACATAACTTCAATATCTTTAACCACTTTACCGTTTTCTATTGCCTTTAAAATGTTCGCTTGTTTTTCAATATAAATAGAGTTTACCATTTCCTTTGATTTAAGTGTTATGTTTTTAACATTTGTAGCTCTTTCTTTTATGCCTTTAGAAATACTACTTGTATCCACTGCCTTATTATAAACAAGAACAATTGACGATAATATTTCCTGTGATAGGTCACTTATGCCATTTACCGCTAAATTTATATCATTTATGCCTGAATTAATCTTATATGTTGATCCATTTACCATTTGAATATCTGCTGATATCTCCTCGGTACTATTAAAAATATCACGGCTATATGCATTTACTTTATTTACTTGTTCAATTATACTCACCACTAGTTTTTTAGTGTTTGAGCAAGCCTTATTTAGTGCTTTGGACAAAATTCCAACTTCATCGTTTAAGTTTATGTCTAGGGTTTTTGTTAAGTTTCCTTCACCTAAATTCTCCGCAAAATCTACACTTTTATTTAATCCATTAGCTATCAGCGCACTAATTAAAATACCCAGTATAATAGCTATAATAAATCCGCTTAATGTTATTATCACTATAGTAATAACAGACTTAATGAATAAATTTTTATTATCTAAGTTAGTTATATTTGCACTTTCTTCATTAGTTATTATTAAATTTTGAAGGTTATTGTCTAAATTACTTGATGCTGCACTAAAGGTTTGAAATAAATCATCTGTTTCATCATATTTATTTTCACTTATTAAATCCAATAAACCTACAATTAATTTAGTACAAGTATCATTTGTAGAATTTAGCAAAATATTATTTTCATCTTGTTTGTTTGCAATATTACTATTAAGTTCGTTATATTTTAATATTAGTTTACTGTTTTCTTTTAAAACGTCATTAACTTTATCAATCTTAACCTGAGATACTGTAGCATTTTTCTTTAACAATATTACCTCCAGGTTTCCTTGAATGCTAATAACATTTTTCTGTATTTGACCGAGTGTTTGTATGGATACCAAATTATGATTATAAATTTGTTGACTACCTTTATTAATTGCCTTCATACTAACATAACTAGATATTCCCACCATACTTATATACAATGATATGGCTACAAAACATATAAGTAACTTACTTCTAACCTTTAAATTAAGGAATCTTTTCATAATAGATAATTTCTTCAGATCTCTAAATCTTATTTTGCTAAATAACTTCATAAATTCCGAAAGTTTCCTTTTGTTAAATAACCTCTTTAAGTTCAAGAATCTTTTCATAAAAATATCCCCTTAAATTTAATGGATTTTTATTATTATTTTAATATTTTTTTCTAGTTAAAACTCTTGCAGTAATATTTAAAAATAAAACCATAATTATAAGAATTAGCGCCGCACCCCAAGCTTTTTCTATCCAGTCAGTATATGGAGACTTAGCATACTCAAAAATTTGTGCTGGTAGTGATGCTATAGGCTCACTTAGGCTATGTGACCAATAATGGTTACCAAAAGCAGTTAGTAATAACGGGGCAGTTTCTCCAGCTGATCTTGCCACAGCAAGCATTACACCTGTTACTATCCCTTTCATAGCTGTGGGAATAACTATTTTAATAATAGTTTGCCACTGACTTACACCAAGTGCATATGAACCTTCTCGATATTCGTTTGGAACTAGTTTTAAAACACCTTCAGTTGACCGTGTAACTATCGGAATTAATATGATTGCTAGTGCCATACCACCAGACATAGCTGAGAACCCACCAAAAGGCTTAACAAAGGCTACGTATGCAAAGATACCTACAACTACTGAAGGTATTCCTAATAGAATATCTACCACAAATCTAACAATTTCCGCAAATCTCCCTTTAGGCTCATATTCATTTAAGTAAATAGCTGTCATAATTCCTATTGGTAGTCCAATTAGTGAAGCAACTCCTACTAAGATTAATGTTCCAAGTATAGCATTACCTATTCCACCACCTATATCTCCAGCCGGAGTAGGTAGTGAAACTAAAAACTCAAAGTTTATAACTCTGTATCCTTTATAAATGATGTAACTAAGTATACTTATCAAAGGGATTAATGCTAATACCGTTAATATAATAATTACAACATGCATAAAATTATTAAATATTTTTCTTGCTTTTATGTTTCCAGCTAGCATAATATCACTCCCTAATAAACTTTAGATATTTTATGAATAAACACCCTTGCTATTGCGTTAAGAATAAATGTTACTAAGAATAGAAGTAATCCTATTTCTATTAATGATGAATAGTAAACCGCTCCAGTAGCTTCATTAAATTCATTAGCAATAACTGCAGCCATTGAGTGGCCAGGTGCGAATAATGATGCACTAATTTCAGCTCTATTACCTATGACCATGGTAACCGCCATAGTTTCTCCAAGTGCTCTACCAAGACCCATTATTACGGCTCCAAATATTCCCTGTTTCGCATAAGGCAAAACTACGTTCCATATCATTTCCCATTTAGTTGATCCAAGAGCCAGCGACCCCGCTTTTAAATCACTTGGTACTGTTTCAATAATATCAACAACTAGCGCAGAAATTATAGGAATAATCATAATAGCTAAAATTAGTCCTGCCGATAACATTCCAAGTCCAATAGGTGCCCCTGAAAAAAGAGGGAACCATCCTAGTACATTACTTACAGGTTTTTGGAAATAGTCTCTTATAAATGGTACAAAAACAAATAATCCCCACAATCCATATAAAATACTTGGTATACTTGCCAAAATTTGAACCATAAAAGCTATGATTACTTTCATCCATTTATTTGATATTTCAGTTAAAAACAGACCTATACCTATACTTATCGGTGTTGCTATTAAAACTGCAATGATCGAAGATACTATAGTACCATATATAAAAGGTAACGCTCCAAATTCATCTCTTACTGGATCCCATTCAATACTTTTAATGAAAGAGAATCCAAACTTTTTAATAGATAATTTAGACTGTAGTAATAGCGCTATTACCATCCATAACATTAAAACCACAACAATAACTGCGAAAAATAATGTTACATTCTTAAAAGTTTTGTCTAAAAAGCTTTGACTTATTTTTTTTGGTTTTTGTTCGCTTTTTTTTACGATGTTATTTTCTCCCATGGGCTTACTCTCCTTTACATGATTCTAGTAAACTACACAAACCCAAAGTGTTAAAACCTTTTTAATTAGTTTTTAACTACTCCGGGTTTATATATTATTTAATTTTTTTATTTATTTTATTATTACTTAATTGTAGCTATATTAGCTTCATTAAGTTTGATAATAGACTCTGGTAATTTACCATAAAATAAATCATTTGAGTAATTTTGTCCATCTGTATTTGCCCACTTGATTAAATCTACTATTACCTTTTTCTTGTCAGCATCTGCATAAGTTGTATTCGCAAGTATCCAAGCAAATCCTACAATACCATATGCTTTTTCACCTGATTTTTCAACTATAGATACTTTTGTGTTTTTAGGCATATCTACTGCTGCTGTTTCTGCTGCAAGCGTTGCTGCCTCAAGTGATGGTGCAACGAATTTTCCATCTTTATTTTTTAAATCTGCATAAGATATTTTATTAACAGTTGCATATGCAAGTTCTGTATATCCTATTGATCCAGGTGTTTGCTTAACTTGACCAGCTACACCTTCATTTCCTTTAGCTCCAATTCCTGCTGGGAATTTAACAGCTTTTCCTTGACCAACTTTTTCTTTCCACTCTGGAGATACTGTGGTTAAATAATCTGTAAATATAGATGTTGTTCCGCTTGAATCAGATCTATATACAGGTGTTATTGCTAAATCAGGAAGTTTTGCACCTGAATTATCAGCTTTTATCTTAACATCATTCCATTTCTTTATATTTCCAAGATATATTTGAGTAAGTGTTTCTTGAGTAAGTTTTAATCCCTTATCCACACCTTCAACATTGTATATTACAGCTACTGCTCCTACAGTGATAGGTATATGAATAACACCATTTTTTACTGCTTTTTCATCTTCATCTTTCATAAATGCATCAGATGCGGCAAAATCTATTGTAGCTTCTGTAAGTTGTTTTATACCAGCTCCCGATCCTATTGACTGATAGTTAACTTTCACTTCTGGGTTTAGTTTATTATATTCGGAGAACATTTTCGAAAATAGTGGATTAACAAATGATGAACCGCCCGCATTTATCATATATTCTTTTTTTGTAGAAGTTCCAGTTTTAGTTTCATCTTTAGTTGCTGCAGGTTTAGCAGCACACCCAGCTAAAGCCCCTGTTAAAGTAGTAAGTACCGTTGCAACTACAAGAAATTTTTTAAGATTTTTTATCATATTAATATTCCCCCTATTTACATTCTTTTTTTATGTTCTTTTTTTATATTCTTAATTACACTACAACCTTAGTATACATTTGCTTTGTTTAGTTTATATTAACCTAATGTTAAGGGTATGTTAAGTTATTCAATCTTCTAAAATAGTATCTTACAATATTATAATAATTATACTAAGAATATTATTTTGCTTTCACTCTTTTGGCGCAAAAAAACACCTTGCTTTCAAATAATTCATTTGAAAGCAAGGTGTTGATATTCTTACTATTTAGTCATTAAAAATAATTCTCTTTTCAAATATACCGCCCTGTTTAGTATAATGCAAAACATATTCGTTGTCATAAACATTTTGTATATCTAATTTTATAATCCCTTTGGTTTTTAACACTAATTTTACTTTATTAAAATCACCAAGTTCTTCTTTATCATCAAGCATTGTGTATATAAGTTTTCGCGAATACATAGCCCAGGTCTCTAATAATTCATCAAGTGGTGTGTTTACATCTATATTCATTTATGTTCCTCCTTGTATAATACAAATAATATTATATCGTTTAATATATTAATATTAATATGTTTATTTAATTATATAACTCATGTACTTTTAATCGTTCGCTTCTATTATATATAATTCACTCTATATAATCAACATAGATTGTTATTAGATTTGATATATCTCTCTTTATTTGTTATAATACGGATTTTTCTTCCTTATTAATATAATTATTGATATGAATTATATTCATTTATAAGTATTAACATATTTGCGGAAATAAAACATTCCTAATGTACTTTTTATCTTATAATCAATAAATCCATTAACTTAATCATCCGGCAATAACTTTTCTCCTGCTATTTTAATACCTATAGCTCCTAGTGGCGCTGTAAAAAATATAGATAGTACTGCAATCGCAAGTATTACTTCTCCAGATTGAACCCCTGCCGCAAGTGGTACTGCGCCCATCGCTGCTTGAACAGTGGCTTTGGGAATATATGAAATTACGCAGAACAATCTTTCTTTTGCATTTAAATTAGTACCCCATAATGATATTAATACACCTATACTTCTTGCTATTAATCCAATACATATTATTATAAGTCCAACTAACCCCGATTTCATGGCAACATGTATATTAACCTGTGCTCCCACTAATACGAAAAGTAAGATTTCTGCAATTACCCACACTTTGCTAAGCTTCATCGATAACCTATTTGCAACCTTAGAATACTTCTCTAAAAGAATGAACCCAATAGTCATTACTCCTAGTAGACTTGCAATAGGTACTATATTTTTAAAGACATCCTCAATTCCTGTAAGCATTATTGCTGCAGCAATTAATATCAATATTTTCTTAGTATCTCTCATGTGATATTTTTTAAATATAATCGTTAATATTATCCCTGCAATTAGACCAATACCAATACCAATTAATATAGATAGAGGTATACCTAGTACTTTCATTGCTATATTTACTTTTCCTCCACCATATAAGCCCAAGAATGTTGAAAATATAGTTATTGCAAAAACATCATCAATAGATGCTCCCGCTAGTATTATTGTTGGAATTCCTTTCTTTTCGCCTTTTCCTCTAGACATAAAATTAAGCATAGGCGGTACAACTACTGCCGGTGAAACCGCAGCTATAATAAAACCAAGCATCCCTGCTTCAACTTTTGATATTCCAAGTACATAACTTGCCACAAACATAATAGTAAGCCCTTCACAAATTCCAGGTATACAACTCATTTTAAGTGCAGGTACACCTACTTTGTTTAAAGTATCCTTTTTGATTCCAAGACCTGCTCTTAGTAAAATAATAATAAGTGCTATTTTTCTTAGATCTGGTGAAATTATAAGTATATTTTTGCTTATAATGTTTATTCCATACGGTCCAAGTATCACTCCTAAAATCAGCATTCCAAGTAATCCAGGAAGTTTTAACTTTTCAAATAATTGATTAAATAATAATCCTAAAATAATTATAATAGCTAAACTCATTGCCATATATAACACCTCACCCATTTTTGTATTTTTTTGCAAAATAAAAGACTCCTACTTAGAATAAACCTCTAAGTAGGAGTCATTAATTGCAAAATGCAATAGTTAAGGTGAACTCCATCACCTATAATATAAATTAATTATACTCTAATAATACTTTATATCAATAGTTATTTTAATAATTCTTTTAACTTATCACCTTTAATATCATCAGCACTCCAAGGTATAACAGCAAACATGCCCTCTGCATGTGCATCAACTTTGTTAATCCATTCTATTTCATTGCTTGCTTTTGCAGACAATAATTTATTTGTTGACCCAGCCCTATATAGTGATGAGTTAATAATCCACCACTTCGCAAAAATCTTTGCGCGTATTAAGTCTTCTTCTAGGCGCAATGCTTCGTATACTGGTGTAGCTTCACCGAGAGTTACAATAATAACTTCAGTTTCATCTATATTTCTGAGCCTAGGCAAGAGTTTTTTCACAGATTCTGGAATGTCCCCTTGCGAACGCTTAATTTCTTGATTATAACTTTGAGTAGAATCAAGTAGCAAGAGCGTATGGCCTGTTGGAGCAGTGTCAACAACAACAATTTGATCTTCTGCCTTATTAACTATTTCGGCAAAAGCTCTAAATACTGCAATTTCCTGTGTACATGGAGAACGCAGATCTTCCTCAACATATGCTATATCGTCGCCTTCCATAGTTTCTCTAGCTTTAGATAGTACTTCCTTTTTATATTTTTCAAGTTCGACCTTCTCATCAATATGGCTCATAGTAATGTTCTCGTTTTCGTTAATAACATATTTAAGATGGGCTGCAGGGTCAGTTGTAGTAAGGTGCACCTTTTTCCCCTTTGCAGATAATCCCAGTGCAATAGCCGCTGCAATTGTAGTTTTACCTACTCCACCCTTTCCCATAGTAAATATTACCTTTTTACCACTTTTATATAAATCTTCAATAACATCTTTAAGACCCGGAATGATTTGCGCGTTTATCTTTTCACTTCTAATTTTATAGTTATCAATAGTCAGAAGTGCCCTTACATTTTCCATGCCAGTTATATTATAAGCTCTTAACGGCACCATATAGGTTGTAATTCCCTGTAATCCTAGTGGCATCTGTTTAAGTGATTTTTGCTGTTTTTCATACAGACTCTGAGACACGCTATCGTCATAAGAATTCATAACACCATTTATTATCATTGTTTGGTTGTTTACGCCAATATCCGAAAGTTCTTTTGATGCTCTTTCTGCTTCTTTAAGTGGAGTCATTTCTGGGCGTGAAATAAGCATTAGAGTTGTTAATTCTCCATTCGATAATGTTTCTACTGCTTTTTTATATATTTCTCTTTTACTTTCAAGCCCTGAAAGTTGACCTAAACATGATGCTCCATGTGTACTTTCACTTATAAACCCACTCCATGCTGATGGTAACTGTAACATCCTAAGTGTATGGCCAGTAGGCGCAGTATCAAATATAATATGGTCATATTCCTCTGCTAGCGAATCATCTGTTATGAATTTCGAAAACTCATTAAATGCTGCAATTTCAACAGTACATGAGCCTGAAAGTTGTTCCTCCATATTTTTAAGAACCACATCTGGTAATTTCCCTCGGTAAGGAGCTATTACGCTCTCTCTGTGCTCTGCTGCTGCAGTAATAGGATCAAGATTAGCAACTACAAGATTTGGCACTTCCTTTATAGGTACTCCCTTATTTGTAAGCTTAGCGTTAAAAACGTCTTGCAAATTGGACGCAGGGTCAGTACTTATGAGAAGTACCTTCATGCCACGATCAGCTAGATTTACTGCTGTAGCACAAGCAGTTGAAGTTTTTCCTACGCCGCCTTTACCTGTGTAAAATAGATATTTTGTAAGTTTTATATTTTGCGGATTAAAAATTTCCATTTTAGTTACCTCCTGATTTATTATATCTTTAGCAGCAGTCCCCTCCGCCACATCCACAATCGCCTGATTTAGGAATAGACTTAGGAACCCCTTTAATTTTATAAGTCTTTCTAGCCCCACCTAAAAAACTCATTGGAACATCTAAAAAATTTGATATCTCTTCGTTTGATGGATATTTACTTGTTAACACAATAACTCCATCTAAAACTGAAATCGGAAACTCATCTATTCCTTTTTCATTTATAAATTTGTTCACTACCTTATTATCAACAAACTCTTGAGGTGAATCTGAAAGGTTAAATCTCTGAACCTCTACACCATTTTTCTTCAGTGAATTAAAAACCGTTGAAACCCTTAGGAGTTCTGGATCAACACCTATACCACAAAGTCCTGTTGAACAACACATAGCACCTTCGAATATTTGCAATTTTTTCATTAATAACCTCTCCTATTCTTTTATTATTTTATATTTAATATTGTCTTTTCGGAAACCAATTGGTGGTTTTATTTGCTATCCTTACGAGTATTAGCATAACCGGTACTTCAACTAATACTCCTACAACAGTCGCGAGAGCTGCTGGGGAATCCATACCAAACAATGAAATGGCAACTGCAACTGAGAGTTCGAAAAAGTTTGATGCTCCAATCATTCCAGCAGGAGCTGCTATATCATGTGGCAACTTTAACTTTTTGCATGTTAAATATGAAATAAAGAAAATAAAAAATGTTTGTATGGTTAGCGGAACTGCAATAAGCAAAATATGAAGAGGATTGTTCAATATCGTTTTACCTTGGAATGAAAATAACAATACAAGCATTAGTAATAATCCAATAGTGGTTGCATTATCAAACTTACCAATGAAAGTTTTTTCAAAATACTCTCTGCCTTTTTTCTTTGTTACCATAAGTCTAGTCAAAATACCACCTACAAGAGGTATAACAACAAATAAGACTACTGATAATATTAGTGTGTCCCAAGGAACGGCAATACTACTAACTCCTAAAAGAAATTTCACTATAGGAATGAACAAAGCCAAAATAATCAAATCATTTGTGGCTACTTGCACAACAGTATATGCTGGATTACCTCTAGTAAGGGAGCTCCAAACAAATACCATAGCAGTGCAGGGAGCAGCCCCTAGTAATATTGTTCCTGCAAGATATTTCGTAGCTAAATCTGGCGTAATAAATGATTTAAATACAACATAGAAGAAAAATGCTGATATAGCATACATAGTAAATGGTTTTATAATCCAATTAACAACCCAAGTTACATATAGACCCTTCGGCTCTCTTCCAACATCTTTAACACTTTGAAAATCCACCTTCATCATCATTGGATAAATCATTACCCAAATTAGTATAGCTGTTGGCACCGAAACCTTCGCATACTCAAATTGATTTAAAAACTCCGGAATTCCTGGAATAAACTTACCAATAACTACACCCACTATCATACAAATAGCTACCCAAATTGTTAGGTATCTTTGAAAAAAACCAATCTCTGGTGCTTTAACTTCACTCATAATTAATTCCCCCTTTATTAAAACTTAAAAAATTCCCGTTTTGTGATTAGATCTTCATATTACAATCACATAAATCTTGAAGTTTACATTTATCCCGCTTTAATTTATCATTAACATAACAAGGTAATTGTTTTAATTCTTTTGTTAAATAGACAAATAAGTCCTCGTTTTTTTCAATAAAATTAGTATCTATTTTGTAATATGTCCATTGCGCTTTTTTGTAACTAGCTAATATCCCACTTTTTTTAAGTGCAGTTAGATGCCTTGAAACATTTGACTGTGTCATATTTAAACAATCCTCAATCTCACATACACACATTTCACCTTCCATAACTAATGCCAGTATACGAAGTCTGTTTTCTTCTGCTAATGCTTTAAATATATCAACCATTATTTTGCCCCCTAACTTAAATTTATATAAGTTTATATTTTACTGCAATGTATTCTTATATACTCCTATACTCATATAGTATGATTTTTAAAGAAAATCGTTCCTAATTTGTATATGCTCATCTACTCATATTCTATACCCCATGAAAGTTATTGTCAATAGTTGATCCCTTCATAAGGTTGATTAATTTATTTAGGCAAAGTTGTGAAATATACAAATCCCCCTCCGAGTGTTGTGGTATTATACCATAATAAAAGGTCTATTTTTTTGACCATTCCAGCATCCAAAATATTTATAAAAACACTTCTCCCATCCTCTGAGTACTCAATCGACACTATTATAACCCAATGCCAGCTTTCCAAATTTTTCTCTTCTCCATTGGATAAGTTCAAAAATGCTACTGGCGCGTCATTTGTTAGTGCCATATCTAAAAAATCTAAGACCTCTAATAATTTAGGCCTAAGAGCTATCTCTTCAGGTAAGTCACAGAAGTTATACTCAAGATTTATTCCTTTTGATTTTGCATAAACAAGCACTGCTTCATAAAACATTTCAGTTGTAGGTATACCTCTTTCTGTCGGTGTAACATATTCCCAAACTTCCTCCATAAGGGATAAACAGTTTTCTTTACTTATATTTAAGCCCGCCACTGCTATAGATCTAGTATGATTCAAGTAATACATAATACTACTTGCTGCTGTAGGTCCGCATCCAGATTGACGTTGCCAATGAGTACAATACCATTCTTGATCGTATCCATATATAGTTTTTTGAGAATCTTTATCAGTCCATTTAAATATATCAAGTTTTTTTATTGACTTTTCAATCATGCGAGGCCTCCTTAATTACGAAATTTATTAACATTACTCATAGATTACATCGCATAAAAGTTATTGTCAATAGCCTCTATAAATCATACTTCCTAACTCATTCCATTTCCAATTCTTTAATAATCATGAATTTTCGGAAAATTTAAAACGATTATAACAGAGTAATATATTTACTATTAACATTCACTATAGTAGAATGTTAATTAAGACAAGGTGAACTAATACAAGGGGGAAAATATTGAATAATAACTATAAAGGCAAAAGCAAAAACAAAATTAGAATTATTCCACTTGGTGGACTTGGAGAAATCGGAAAGAATATTAATGTAATAGAATACAAAGACGAACTTATTGTTATCGATTGCGGGATTAGCTTTCCAGATGCAGATATGCATGGGGTGGATTTAGTAATTCCTGATGTAACTTATCTTATAGAAAATAAAGATAGGGTAAAAGGAATTTTTATAACACACGGTCATGAAGATCACATCGGGGCATTACCATACGTTTTAAAACAAATTAATGTTCCTGTATACGGAACACAACTAACATTAGGCCTTATAGAAAGTAAGTTACAAGAACATGGGATATTATCAGACTGCACTCTAAATGTTGTAAAACCTGGTGATATTGTAAAACTAGACAAAATCAGTGTTGAATTTATAAGAGTTAATCACAGTATTGCAGATGCTTGCGCTATCGCAGTGCACACTCCTATCGGCCGAATCATACATACAGGCGACTTTAAAATAGACTACACTCCAATAGATGGAGAAATTATAGATTTAGAGAGATTTGCAAAATTAGGTGATCAAGGGGTACTATTGCTAATGGCAGATAGCACCAACGTAGAGCGTACTGGCTTTAACATATCTGAGAAAATAGTTGGAGAATCTTTAGATAACCTATTTTACAATGTGAAAGGCAGAATAATAGTGGCATCCTTCGCATCAAATATCCATAGATTACAACTAATTGCCAATGCTTCAATTAAACACGGAAGAAAAATAGCATTTAGCGGAAGAAGCATGGAAAAAATTTCTGAAATTGCAATAACTCTTGGGTACCTGCATATAGAACCAGAACATATAATCACAGTTTCAGACCTTCGTAATTACCCTGATAATAAGGTAACGATAGTAACTACTGGTAGCCAAGGTGAACCACTTGCTGCATTAACAAGAATGGCAATGGGGACACATAGAAGTATTCAAATACAAAGTGGTGATTTGATTATTTTATCTGCATCCCCGATTCCAGGAAATGAAAAACCTATATACAATACTATAAATGAATTATTTAGAAAAGGCGCAAATGTAATATATAATACTACAGATGATATTCATGTTTCTGGTCATGCATGTCAAGAGGACTTAAAATTAATGCATACATTAGTTAAACCTAAATATTTTATGCCAGTACATGGTGAATTTAGGCATTTACAACAGCATGCATTACTTGCAGAAAAAATGGGTATGGATCCATCAAACATTTTCATTGGGGAAACCGGTCAAATATTAGAAATAACCCAAAAGGAAGGTATCCTAGCTGGTAGAGTCCAAACTGGGGCTATAATGGTAGACGGACTAGGTATAGGGGATGTTGGCAATGTTGTACTTAAGGACAGAAAACATCTTGCTGAAGAGGGCATTCTTACTGTGGTAGTCACTATAAATAGAGAAACCTTTAGTATACTAGCTGGACCTGATATAATAAGTAGGGGATTTGTACATATGAAAGAATCAACAGTTCTTATAAATGAGGCTAGAGACATCGTGAGAAATGAATTGGATTTATGTTTAAATGATGGAATTAAAGAATTTACAGTAATAAAATCTAGAATAAGAAATGTTTTAGGTGAGTTTTTATATATAAGAACTCGGAGAAGACCTATAATTATACCAGTAATAATGGAAATCTAGAATAAAACAGTCCAAAGATTTTTTAATCTTTGGACTGTTTTTTTTTTAATAAATTAAAATTAATCATTAGATCGATATTTAAAGGTTACTTGGAAGATGGCTTGTATCATTTAAAGTAACTATTTTAGCATTAAAATTATCATCAAAAATAATTTTACTAACAGATGTATTTCCTAACATCATTTTGTGGTACATAGTCATTTTAAGATCAAATATGCCTAATATTCCAGCTTTAATGATTCCACTATGAGCTACTATAATAATCTTCTGCCCTTGATGTCTTTTGGCAATTTCTAAAATAGCCTTATGTGCACGTTGGCTTGCTTTTCTTAAGCTTAAATCACCACCACAAAGCGGTCCATTAATTTCATCAGTTCTCCACTGAATCACATTTTCCGGAAAATTTGCTTCAATTTCTTTTATAGTAAGACCTTCCCACTCACCAAAATTTATTTCTCGCATGTCTTCTGCAATCTTAAGCTCTTTGTTACTACACGCACAAATTATTTCGGCAGTTTTCCTGGCTCTCTTCAAAGGACTTGCGTAAATAAAATCAAATTTATTATTAAATTTTTCACTTAGATATTGCGCTTGTTGCACTCCATCATTAGATAGTTCTATATCACTACATCCTTGAAATTTACCTAATGCATTCCATCCTGTTTCCCCATGTCTTACTAGTGTTATTGTAGTACTCATATCATTCACTTCCTATTAATATTATTGTGCGTTAATACTAATAATAACATACTATACTTATAAGTGACTAATCCATGGTGATCTCACTTACTTATCTAAGGTTTTAATATATGATTTCATTTGATTTATACTCATACCTCCACTGCTTTTAGATATAATATTCCCGTCTTCATCAATGAAATACGAGGTTGGAATTGCTGTTATATTATACTTAGTGGCTACACTTTGATTTGAATCTAAAAGCACTTTAAAACTATACTTATTCTTATCAATAAAGGACTTAACTTCACTTAAAGGTTCTCCTATGTCAACAGTTATTATAACTAAATCACTATCTTTTGTCTCTTCATATAATTTTTGAATTTCAGGCATTTCCTGTTTACAAGGAGGACACCAAGTTGCCCAAAAATTAAGAAATACTTTTTTACCTTTTAAATCACTTAAAGACAATTCTTTACCATTAAGATCCTTTAACTTAAAATCAGGAGCCTTAGTTTTAATAACATTGGGTTTTATTTGGATTGCATTATTCGAGCTATCGGTATCATTAGCTTCCGTTTTAGTAGTATTACTTTTATTGGTATCAGTTTTATCGCCTATTGTGCTTTCAATATTTGGTTTAGGTTTAGGATTAGTATAATTATTCATTGTATAAATGGATACCCCTACAAGAGCTACACATACTAATGCCACAGCTACAAGTATTTTTGATGATCTTTTCATATTTGATCTCTCCTTAAACTAAAAATTTATAAAGTTTCCATATTGACTTAGAGCCGCTAATTTATTCAAAAAAATCATAACACCCATTATTATCATTAAAATACCACTTATTATTGATATAACATTCAAATACTTTGAAAGTTTTTTAAAATTTCTTGTAAAGCTTTCTATGGCTATGGCAGTTAACACAAACGGAACAGCAAGCCCAAGCGAATACATTATAAGAAGTATAACTCCTTTACCAATCGAATCCATACTAGACGCATAGATCAGTATAGATGATAATATTGGCCCAATACAAGGAGTCCATCCTGCTGCAAACGCCATACCCATTATCACTGAGCTAAACGGACCTTTGATTTTATCAAAATATAAAAACCTTTTCTCACGATAAAATAATTTCACCTTAAAAACTCCTAGTGTATGCAAACCAAAAACAATAATAATAACTGCACCAATTTTTCTAAACAAGTCTTTGTGTTCAGTTAATAATTTACCCAAAGAAGTTATAGAAATTCCCATTAAAATAAATATTATAGAAAAGCCTAATACAAATCCCAAAGATCTATATAAAGTTAAAAGTTTTGTTTTATCATTCTTTAACTCTTCTATAGAAGAGTTAGTTAAATAACTTACATATGCAGGCACTAGTGGAAGGACACAAGGAGACAAAAAAGATAAAAGCCCTGCTGAAAAAGCAAGCAATACTGATATATTATTCAAAGTTAAATCACCTCCAATTTTTTTATATTCTATTAAATTCGTATACCTACTAATTTTATTTATATACCTTTTATTATATTTTTATTGGCATTTGACAATAATCAATATTTGTTTTATACTATAAATAGCATATGACAACAAAAACGGAGGTTATATTTATGAAAATAGCAGTACCTAATAATGGTAGTATAGTGAATCAGCATTTTGGAATGAGCAAAAGTTTTGTAATTGCAACTGTAGAAGATAAAAAAATTGTAAGCATTGAAGAATTAGATGCAACCCAGCTTGCACATCAACATCAAGGTTTAGCAGATCTACTAAAAAAAAGCGGAGCAACAGTAGTTATTACTGGAGGAATTGGTGGAGGTGCAATTAGTGGCCTTGTTCAAAACGGCCTTGAAGTAATAAAAGGTGCCTCTGGAGAATATAAAGATGTACTACAGGAATATATTAATGGAACATTAGAAAATAAAGATGTAACTTGTAATCATCATGGAGAACATCATCACCAATAAAGATAAAAGTATATATTACTATTAATGCATTATACGTAATATATACTTTTTTTGCGCATAAATCGCTAATATTCCATCTTCGTAGGAGATAATTTAATTATCTCATTTTCTAAAATCATCCCAGTGTACATTACAGGGTCTTTAGCTGTTGAAAATGGTGGTGCATAAGCTAAATCAAGGTGAAATAAATCTTGTACCTTAGCCCCAAAGGTTATTGCTGTGACAAAAACATCAATTCTCTTGTCAACTCCACTATTACCAACAATTTGTATACCAAGTAATCTACCTGTGTTTTTATCTGCAACTCCTTTGATAATCATCTCCTGCCCACCATAGTATGTTGCCTTATCAATCTTTATATTATGACAAACTACTATTTCATATCCTTCCTTTAATGCTTCCTTTTCGCTTAACCCAGTATACGCAATAGCTTTATCAAAAACCTTGAAAATTCCAGTTCCAAGTATACCTCTAAATTCAAGGTTACCGCCGTTTAATGCTTCCCCTACTATTCTTCCTGTTTTGTTTGCAGTTGAACCAAGCGGTCTATATATATTCTTTTCCGTTAAACATGAATAGCTTTCTGAGCAATCTCCACAAGCATATATATCCTCAACGCTCGTCAACATCTTCTTGTTAACTTTAATTGCTCCCGTTTCACCGATTTCTATTCCCGCATTTTTAGCAAGCTTAATATTAGGCTTAATTCCTACAGCACAAATAATAAAATCCGTTTCTATTTTATTACCACTACTTAATATTACTTTAGTACTAGAGATTTCACCTTCAATAGCAGCCACACTATCCCCCAGAACAAGCTTAATATCCTTTTCCTTTAAGTATTTTTCAACATATAATGCCATATCACTATCCATTGCTGGCATAACTTGAGTTGCAAGTTCCACTATAGTAACATCAATACCTAATTCCTTAAGGTTTTCAGTCATTTCAAGTCCTATAAACCCAGAACCAACAATAACAACTTTCGATGGATTATTTTTATTTATAAAATTCTTTATTTTATCGGCACTTTGAACATTTCTCAAATAAAATACATTTGGCCTGTCAATACCCGCAATATTAGGAACTACAGCACTAGCCCCTGTCGCAATAACAAGCTTATCAAACTCCTCAAGAAAAATCTCATTAGTTATTAGATTTTTTACAGTCAATTTCTTTCCTATCGCATCTATATTTAATACTTCATGCCTTGTAAAAATATCTACATTATACTTTTTCTTAAAGTAATCAGAATCTCTTGGAACTATCTCTTCTCTATCCTTTACTTTGTTCCCAATATAATATGGAAGTCCACACCCTGAGTAGGATATATCCATATCTTTCTCAAAAATGATTATTTTGGCCTGATCATCATTTCTTCTTGCCTTTGCCGCAGCGGATGTTCCAGCCGCAACTGCACCAATTATTACAATTTTCATCTATTTTACCTCCCTTATCTCATAAAATAATTTAAATTATATTATTATCAAATAAGAACTTTTTATCTTCCATTATTTCCTTATAATCACCATCTCTGATAATTGTGTGATCCTTTGAAAATACAACAACTCTCTTAAATACCCCTTCTACATACTCAAAATCATGAGTTGAACACAATATAGTTTTTCCAGCCTCATTTAATTCAATCATTAATTTTTTTAAAAACCTTTTAGACTCAGGGTCTAGTCCATTCATAGGTTCATCAAAAACAAGTACATCGGGATTCATTACAAGTACAGAGGCTATAGCTATTTTTCTTTTTTCCCCTCCACTTAAGTGGTAAGGCTGCCTATCTTTTAAGTTATCAACCTTTAATAAATTTAATATATCTTCAACTCTAATTCGGACCTCATCCTCTGGCATATTCATTTGTCTTATTCCAAAAGCTATTTCATCATATACATTTGAACAGAATAGTTGTACTTCTGAATTTTGGAATACAAATCCTATTTTTTTATGAAACTTCTTTAAAAACATATCATTTTGAAGGTGTTTTGAGGTTATTTTGAGTCCTTCGAACTCGTAGCTTCCACTATCTGGATTAACTAACCCATTAATTAATTTCATAAGTGTTGATTTTCCACTTCCATTTGGTCCAATAAATGCTACAGACTCACCCGCATTAATTTTAATATTTACATTTTTAAGTGCTGGCACTCCACAATCATATGAATAATTAATATCTTTTAACACAATCACTAAAATCACACCCTAACAAAATAAAAATATGAAACTATAAAACCTATATCAATCATAATACATAACATATCATTTAATCTAAACTTTAACTTGCTATGTAATTTATATTCTCCTGTAAATCCCCTACATTCCATTGCTCCATACATTTCCTCAGCCATTTCTTTTGACTTTATAAACATAGTGCCTATTATTCCTGATATCGAAGTAGTCTTATTTTTGTTTTTCCCAACCGATCTTAATTTAAGAGCATACAACATATTTAATGAAAACTCTCCAAAAATAATTATATACTTTATAGTAATATCTAAGACTAAAATAAAAATATCTGGTATAAAAAATAATTTTAATGTCTTAGTAGTTTCATCCCATTTAGAAATAGATGATGTAATATTAACTACTGTAATTGTTGTGAGTGTTTTAATTATTAGTAATACACTGTTATTTTGATTTCCCATAAGTATAGATGGCAAAAGAACAATAAGAGTAAAAATTGCAACTACTACTGCCATTCTAATTATATGATTTATTTCTTTCGCTGTAAGCACACTAATAATAAGTAATAAATATACGTCTACTATTATTAAAAACCCAAAACTTCTAGATAACGATACCATTATTATTAATATAATTGCTGATATAATTTTAGTTATAGCATTTATATTGAATCTATTAGATTCAAATTTTGACCCATATTTAAATTTTGACAGCATCTTCAAAATAGTTAAGATACTCTTGTTGATAAAAGTATTTTTCTCCTCTAAAGGAATATAATCATCTTTTTTCAATAGCCATTCTGGCATTTAAAACTCCCTCTTTCCGTGGCCTCTCTTAATTCTACATATAAATATTCTACACTGAATACATGTATATTACAACCACCTTGGGATATCAAATTCCTCCTATATATTATTATATAAAACAGTATATTTACAATTTTTACTGGTATAATTATTAATAAGATAATTATATAATATTACTATTAATTTTTTATAAGGAGCAAAGTATGGATAACTACGAAGAAAATGCACTAAACGAATTAATTTTATGGCAAGGTAAAATGAAAAAGAAACCATCTTCTACAAGTGGCATTGCCAAAGGTATACAAGATAAGATGAATAACTTAATGCCTGATAAAATTCAAAATATTATTAATACTTCAATAGAAAACATGGCAAAACTAGTTCTAGTTGGTTCTGAATACACATCAAAACAACCAGTATTTAATACAAGTCTTGAAGATCGCGAAATTCTTGCGAAAAAATCTATTGATTTTTATAGAAATGCTGCCACCGCATCTGGAGCTGGAACCGGAGCTTCTGGCCTTATAGTAGGCCTTGCAGATTTCCCTATCCTTTTAAGTTTAAAAGTTAAATTTTTATTTGAATTAGCTAGCATATATGGTTTTGATGTACGTGATTACAAAGAGAGATTATATATTCTATACGTTTTTCAGTTAGCCTTTTCAAATGATAAAAGAAGGATAGAAATTTATGATCAAATTTCTAACTGGGATAGTTACGTTAAAGATTTACCTACTGATGTAGACTCATTTGACTGGAAAACTTTCCAACAAGAATACAGGGATTATATAGATTTGGCGAAAATGTTACAACTTGTTCCTGGAATTGGCCTAGTTGTTGGTGCGTATGCTAACTATAAACTAATGAATAAGTTATATACTACAGCTGTTAATGCTTATAGGCTAAGAGTTTTTAAGAAATGATTGTTTTAGAACACGCACTATATTAAAAACGACTCTCAAATTAACTTATCTAATTTGAGAGTCATTTAATTTATTTATTTAATATCCTATTTTAGATTTTCAACTAATACCTGAAAATATCCTAGTGGATGTTTGCAGACTGGACATATTTTCGGAGCATCTGTACCTTCATATATATAACCACAGTTGTTACATAACCAGTTTACTGGCGTTTCTCTATGATATATAGTATCGGTTTCTAAACTAGTTAATAACGCCTTAAATCTTTCATCATGATGTTTTTCTACTTCAGCTATTTTTCTAAATGCAAGAGCAATTTCAGGAAAACCTTCTTTTTGTGCAACCTCCCCAAAGCCTGGATAAATTTCTGTCCACTCTTCATTTTCTCCATTTGCTGCTGATAATAAATTTGCTTTGGTATCTCCAAGCCCTACAGGATAACCTGCATTAATTTCTACTGATTCACCATTTAATTCTTGATTTAAAAATTTAAAAAACTGTTTAGCATGAGATAACTCATTGCCTGCTGTTTCTGTAAATATATTAGATATCTGTATGTATCCTTCTTTTTTTGCAACAGATGCATAATATGTATATCTATTTCTAGCTTGTGATTCCCCTGCAAAACCTCTCATGAGATTCTCTGCTGTCTCTGTTCCCTTTAACATTTTCATGAAATACCTCCTTGTTTTCTCGATCGAGAAAATAGTTATATTAACTAGTATTGCCCAAATAACATATTTTCCTTCATCAAAAAAATATTTCTTTAAATTAGTCCACTTAAACAATAAAACCACCATGATATTAGCTATAAGCTAAATCATAGTGGTTTCAATATTAATTATAGTTTAGAATGCAGGAATTACAGCACCTTTATATTTATCTTCAATGAACTTTTTAACTTCTGGAGAAGTTAAAGCCTCTGAAAGTGCTTTTATATAAGGTTTTTCTTTATCTTCTGTTTTAACTGCAAGTACATTTGCATAAGGTGAATCTTTTGCTTCAACTGCTAATGCATCCCCTAAATTTAATTTAGCTTCTATTGCGTAATTAGCATTTATAACTGCTGCATCTAAATCTGCTAATACTCTTGGAAGTTGTGGAGCTTCTAATTCAGTTATTTTAAGATTCTTTTTGTTTTCTGTAATATCAAGTTTTGATATAAGATCGCCAGCTTTTAATTTTAAAAGTCCTGCTTTTTCAAGTACTCTAAGTGCTCTCGCACCATTTGTAGGATCATTTGGAATAACTATCTCAGCTCCATCTTTTATATCGGCAATTGTTTTGTATTTAGAAGAATATAAAGCCATAGGCTCAATATGAACCTTTACAGTATAAGTAAGATCTAATCCTTTTTCTTTACTGAATGTTTCGAGGTACGGTACATGTTGAAAGAAATTAGCATCTAATTGGCCTTCAGCAAGTGCAGTGTTTGGTATTACATAGTCAGTAAATTCGACTATTTCAAGAGTATATCCTTCTTTTGCAAGTAATGGTTTTACAACCTCTAATATTTCTTTGTGAGGCACTGGTGATGCACCTACTTTAATTATTTTTTTGTCAGTTACAACCGCTTCTTTTTTCGCACCGCATCCGCCTAATGCGAAAACTACAACTATTGATAATACTAAACTTAATATTTTTTTCATTTTTAAATCTCTTTTTTTCATTTTTAAATCCCCCTTGTATTCTTGTATTAGTCTTAATAGTATTTAACTATTAATCATTTGTTATTCTTTTTTAACTTATTATAATAAAACTTCCATCTTAACTATTATTCATCACCAAAGAGTGATGCGCATCACCCAAAGTAATGAATAAATCATAATATGAAAATCTATTTAATCATTTTCCTGTACAATATATTACCTAATACTTGTATTATCTGAACAAGTAAAATTAATATTACAACAGTGTATATCATAATATCCACCTTAAATCTATAATATCCATATTTTACAGCTACATCTCCAAGACCTCCACCACCAATTATTCCAGCCATTGCTGAGAAGCCTATAATGTTTATAATGATTAATGTAATTCCAAGGACCATAGCTGGCATTGCTTCTTTTACCATAACTTTAAATATAATTTGGTATGTTTTTGCACCAAATGATTTAGCTGCTTCAATAATTCCGTAATCAACCTCTAAGAGTGCAGATTCTATTATCCTTGCAGTAAATGGAGCTGCTCCAAGTGTTAGTGGAACTATAGCTGCAGTAGTACCTATAGTTGTTCCAACAATAAATTTTGTTAAAGGAAGTATAGATATCATAAGTATTATAAACGGGAATGACCTGAGTATATTAATAACTAGATTCAAACTTTTATAAACCAAATGATTTGGACGAAGTCCTTTAGGACCAGTTACGATTAATCCTACTCCTGAAATAAATCCTAAAATTACTGCAAAAATTGTTGATAATGTTACCATATATAAGGTATCTATTAGTGCTGGCAATAAAACTTCTTTAAATAACATCTATACTCCCTCCTTCGCATCATTTATTTCTAAATCATTTTTAATCTCTACATTATCGCTAAGTTCCCAAGCTATAAATTTCCCATCTAAATAGTTTGTTATTTTATCTCTATTTTGAGATGATACGTTTATTATAAGACTTCCCATTACATTATCTCGGAATTTTTCAAGTCTACCCCATACTATTGAGAAATCAATATCAAGTTCCCTAGCAATTTGAGTTATAAGACAACTCTGAGTAATCTCTTTTGTAAAAAATATTTTTATATTATGTCCTGAACTTGGCAGTAATTCTTCCTCGCCAATAAGTATTTTCATTTCTTTTGTTGGCCTAATAAATAATTCATCCGTAGTTCCGCGGCTTTTAATTTCGCCACCTTCTAGGAGTATAAATTTATTACAAATTTCTTTTACAACTTCCATCTGATGAGTAACTACAATAATTGTTATATTAAATTTATTGTTAATATCTCTTAAAAGCTGCAATATTGATTTTGTAGTTTTAGGGTCTAATGCAGAAGTAGCTTCATCACAAAGTAATATCTTTGGATTAAGCGCTAAAGCCCTTGCAATTCCAACCCTTTGTTTTTGACCTCCACTAAGTTGTTTTACATTGCTATAAACTTTATCATTAAGTCCTACGAGCTCTATTAAGCTATCCACTCTTTTTTTAATGAAACTTTTATCATTTCCCCATACTTCTAACGGAAAAGCTATATTCTCAAAAACATTTTTGCTATTAATAAGGTTAAAACTTTGAAATATAATGCCTACATCTTTTCTAAACTCTCGAAGTTCTTTTACGCTTAAGTCCTTAACACTTTTGCCCATTATATTAACGGTACCTTCATCGTATGTTTCAAGACCATTAAAACATCTAAGCAAAGTGGATTTTCCCGCACCACTGTGACCAATAACTCCATAAATATCACCTTTTTGCACTGTAAAGGAAACATCATTTAATACTTTTACATTTGAAAAACTTTTACTTACGCCCTGAACTTTAATCATGATATCCCTTCTCTCTTTTAATGCTTATACTTCATATATTAATAGAATTTACAAGCAACTAATTATTTTCATAAAAAAAATAGAACCCAAGAATAAACTCGAGCTCTAAAGCCAACTTTATTCTTATCTTACAGCATATTAATATAGAGATACTATATATTGCTGCAGGATTTAACACCATATATCATACCTGATACTGGTTGTCGGGTTTCATCGGGCCATTCCCTCCACCTCTCTTGATAAGAGATATTAAATTTTAATTTATAGTCATATAAAAAAACAAAAAACCTCTTTCACCATTATAGCTAATGATGAAAGAGGTATAAAATTTCAAAGACACCTCTCTCATCTTCCGCTAAGGCTATGCACTTAACGCAGGAATTAGCACCTATTCAAACAAAACTTGTCTGATGGTTGCCGAGGTATCATCGGGCCGGTCCCTCTACCTCTCTTGATGAGAATTAATTGATTTATTAAATTAGACTCATGATATCACTATATTAAAGCAATGTAAAGAAGAAAATTTATTAAACCTATCATTAAACTTTAACCTCTTGGAGCATACATAATTATAAGTGCTCCAATTACTGCTATAGTGCCACCAATTAAATCAAATTTATCTGGGATTATATTTTCAACTTTAAAGCCCCACAAAATACCTTTACCTTCACGTAGCCACATCCATATTAGGTATCCCCCACCTATTTCAAATACTCCCGCTAAAACAAATGATTGATTTATAACTTAAGATATTCGACAAATTATATTATATTTACTTAATATTAATCCTTTATTTACATACACGAAACATATTTCGCCATTATTCTCGTTATATGCTTTATATAATATGATACAATATTATATAATAACGATTTCAATTATATTATTTGTCGAGTATTGTCAAATTTAGGTTATAAACGTCATATTATTTTAAGGAGCTAAAGATGAAATTATTAAAGAAAGTACATATGATTTTTTTTATGCTTATATTAATTTCTATAATTTCTATAGCAGCATACGTAAAGTCCCCATCTATGTTTGCAAAAAATAAAGTCCAAACATCTCCGACCGCCCAGGTTAAAAGCGATTTATCACAAATCGATAAACAAAAAGAATTAGAAGATAAACAAAAATTAGAGGAACTAGCTAAAGTTAAAGAGAATCAACTAATTGAACAAAGAAATAAATCAGAAAAAGATGCCGCACTTAAGAAGCAGAAAGAATTGGAGGTAACCCAACAATTGGATGCAAAGAAAAAATTGGAAGTGCAACAAAAAACTAAAGCGTTAGAGGAACAAAAAAAGCTAGAAGAGATAAAAAAACAAGAAGTAGCTGCCAAACAAACAAAATCAGTCCAGCAAAAACAAATAACTTCTTCTAAAAAAGAGACAAGCTCTATTAAAGCTACTCCGGTTGCAACTCCTATTGCAGTACCAAAACCTAAATTATTGATAGATAAGATAAGTGGCAAGGGAAATGCTCAGCAAGCTATAGTTGTTACTAGTAATAGCCCTGGAAGCGTATCCGTAACCATCACAACATTTGAAAAAGTTAATGGAACCTGGAAACAAGTTTCCTCTTTTGCTGGAAATATAGGAAGGACCAGTTTTACCTATAATAAAGTAGAAGGCGATGGACATTCACCAATTGGTATTTTCTCGCTAGGAACTGCATTTGGTAGATATGTTAGCCCTGGTACTTCGATGAACTATAGACAATCTACAACCAATGATTTTTGGGTAGATGATGTTAATTCACCCTTGTACAACACATGGCAACAAGGTCCCGCAAACAATCGATGGAATTCTGCTGAAAATATGTATATCCCACAGTATAACTATGGATTTGTAATAAATCATAATACAAGTTCAAGAACACCAGGAAAAGGATCTGCTATATTCTTTCACGTTTGGTCAGGACCAGGACAAGGAACCGCAGGCTGTACTGCAGCTGCTCAGAGTAATGTGATAAGCACTTTAAAATGGTTGAATCCATCTAAAAGTCCCATAATAATTCAAGGATCAATGTCAGATGTACTAAAAATGTAGTATATTTATAAATTTATCATAGAGGACAACTTATGCATATACCTCTATGATAAACCCTATTTCGTCCATTTTGCTTTGCCTTATAAAGGTCCATATCAGCGGTTTCTTTTATACTATGTAAATTAAGTGTTTCATCTGGATACATTGCAACTCCAATAGACACTGTGATATTTATAAATTTATTTTGACCTATAGTATATTTATGTTTCTCCACAGCATCATTTATTCTTAGTGCTATCTCAAATGTTTGCTCTTTAGGACAATCAAGTAATAAGATGCAAAATTCCTCTCCCCCAACTCTCCCCACAATATCAAACTCCCTACAATTCTTTCTTAATACATATGCTAACTCTTTAAGTACTCTATCTCCAGTAGCATGTCCATAAGTATCATTAACTTTCTTAAAATGGTCAATATCTATCATAAGACAAGATAATTTTTCTTTATTCATCAAAACTCTTTCAAATGCCAGGTTAAGTATTTTATCAAATTGTCTTGTATTATAAAGTCCTGTAAGAAAGTCCTTTGTAGACTCTTTTTTATATACTCTATATAACTCATTTGATTTGTGAACATAATTCAATAACAGATACTCCACTATGCTCGTAAATATTATTAGTAAAGAGAGTCCAAAACATATTATTTCAGCATTCCCTAAATTCCTTAGAAGGTAATAGAAAGTTGGAATCAATATAATTAATGAAATTAAAGTTTTTGTAACCCACTTCTTACATTCAGATTTAATTTTAATATCAACTATATGAAAAAATATTATATATAATATTATTTGAATAATCGCAGCAATACTAGATATATTTATTCCATATTTAACTGTGCGATATCCCCCTATAATAATTCCTGAAACTATAGTAGGTACAATACCACCTATATATGAAACTATCATTATTGCAAAAACTCGTAAATCAAGTATTGTTGTAGTTCCGTTAACTTCAATAGCATATATCATAAGTAGAATTCCCATAAGCCCTCCACAAAGCCCTAATAGTATCCTACCATACAATGTGCTTACCATTATTTTTGGTATCTCTTTTAAAATATGCCCACCTATAAAAGTAATGGCTATAAGTAATATAGTATTTATGAATAGATCATTTATCAATTTTACACCTCTTTAGTTCATTTATCCCGACGCAGATTATAGTATACTTTATCATTTTCATCTATATTAATTTACTATATTTTTATTAATATTTCATACATTTCTAAACATTTATGTTACAATATATTATGATAATCTAGTATAAAAGTTTTATTTAAATGTAAATGGTAATTGAAGCGTTTTTTTATAAAACGTTATCCATTTTATATTATAATCTTTAATGGTTAAAATGTAAAATATTTATATTATAAATACATAAACTAGCTACTTTTTTAATACTATAAAAGAGACACCTAATGCCTCTTAAGTATACCTTATTCGCTTAAGCAATAATAAAAAAAGGAATATCCCCCCATAACTAGAATTATACTTATGGGAGTAAACTATAAATCAAACCACTTGCAACAACTCCATAAAGCGTATATATGAACCATAGTGGTCCAAGCCTTAGCTAAGTCAATTTCTTTTTTTGAAGATTAACGAAAGTAGGAGATAATAATGGAAGATAATAAAAACATAGAAGTCAAAGAAACAATAAAAGTTAAAAAGCAGTTGTGGAAAAAAATTGTTAAAGGTTTATTGATATTTTCTGCAATAATGCTTATTTCAGCCACAGTAGTCTTAGGTTATGTTTCTTTTAAATATGGTGATAGAATAAAGGCTACTATAAAAGATGGTAACACTGTAGCTCAGACTATAAACAAAACTGCCTTTAACAGCAGAAAACCAACGCAATTTTATGATAGCGATGGAAAATTATTAAAAGAATTTAATACAAATACTTACTATTATACAAAAGTAGATGACTTAAATCCATACGTAGCTGATGCTGTTACTTCAATAGAAGATGAGAGATTTTATGAACATCATGGTATTGATTACAAAGGTATAAGAAGATCCGTTTGGGTGTATGTAAAATCCAAAGGGTCAACTCTTCAAGGTGGTTCTACAATAACTCAGCAACTTGCAAGAAATGTCTTTCTTACATTTGATGTAACCTTATGGAGAAAACTTGAAGAAGCAGTTATAGCTCAGAAATTAGAAGAAAGGTATTCAAAATCAGAAATATTAGAGTTCTATGTAAATAACGTAAACTATGGAAACGGCTGTTATAGTGTTGAAAGTGCCGCGCAATACTACTTTCAAAAGTCCAACACTGACTTAGATTTATCTCAAATAGCCATGCTTGCAGCAATTCCGAATAATCCCTCCTTTTATAACCCGACTTACAATCTTGACAATACAATAAAGAGGAGGAACCTAGTACTTTCTAAAATGCTTAGTTTAGGAAAGATTTCACAAAACGATTATGATATAGCAAAGGCAGAAGTTATAAAATTAAATATAAAAAAATCTGTAAAATCTGAACCTATTGATTACAGCGTTCAATATGCAGTTCATAATGCAACCTTAAAATTAATGGAGCAAGATGGTTTTGTTTTAAAATATAATTTCACTAATGATACTAATCGAAAAACTTATTTTAAAAAATATAATGCTGAATATGCTATAAAAGAAAAACAGCTACTTGCTGGAAGATATAGAATTGACACATCTATTGATAGTGCAAAACAAGAAAAATTACAAGTTATTGTAGATAATCAGTTGCAAAAATATACTGATACAAATAACGCTACAGGTTTATATAAAAAACAAGGTGCAAGTGTTACTATAGATAACACTACAGGTGAGGTAGTAGCTATTGTTGGAGGTAGAAGTCAATATGGTAACACCTTTAATAGAGGCTTTTTAAGTGTAAGACAGCCAGGTTCTGCTATAAAACCATTAGTAGCATATACACCTGCATTTGAAAGAGGATACATTCCAGAAAGCGAATATGAAGACAAAGAAATTGAGGTATTAAGTAATGGTAAGACAGTCCATATTAATAATGATGACTTTAAAAACCGTGGTCAGGTATCTTTAAGATATGCTCTTGAAATATCTATAAATACTGTCGCTTATAGATTAGTAGGTGAAACAGGCGTTCAGAAGTCACTAAATTATCTTCGAAATATGCAGTTTAAGTATATAACTCCACAAGATACCAACCCTATTATTGCTATAGGTGGTTTTACAAAGGGTGTTACCCCTGTAGAAATGGCTTCGGGTTATTCAACCCTCTCAAGAAACGGTACATTCATAACGCCAACTAATATTCGTAAAATAACCAATACGGTAATTAATGAAGTGTTATTCGAGAATAAACATGCACAAACTAAAGTATATGATAGTGGAGCTTCTTATCTTATGACAGATGCTTTAAAAGGAGTATTAACTAATAGCCATTCAACAGGAAGTGGATTATCTCTTAGTAACTATCCGTACGCTGCAGGAAAGACTGGAACTACAGATAAATCTAAAGATTGTTGGTTCGTAGGATATACCCCTTATTACACAACATCCGTGTGGGTAGGAAATGATATCCCTGCTCCCCAAAATATGTTCGGAGCTAATGAACCTGGACGTATCTGGAAAGAATATATGCAGTACTTACACAAAAACTTAGAGCAAAAAGACTTTACTCGCCCTAATACAGTAGTTACCAATCGTGGGATATTAATGAATACACTTTTTGTTAAATTAAATCCAAATGGTAAAATAGCTAAAACTGAAAAAGAAAAATTAAAAGAACAGGCTGATAAAAATGCGAGAGCTGCTGCAAAGCAAAAGGTAATTGATGATGCAAAAAATGCAAGCAATGCTGCTGCAAAAAAAGTAATTGATGATGCTGCTCTAAAAGCAAGTGCTGATGCAGCTACGCAAAAAACAATTGATGATGCTGCAAAGCAAAAGGCAATTGATGATGCCGCAAAACAAAAGGCAATTGATGACGCTGCAAAGCAAAAGGCGATTGATGATGCTGCAGCAGCAGCCGCAGCTGCTGCTGCTCAAAAGGCAATTGATGATGCCAACGCTTCAAAGACCAATTAATGAAGTATAAATGAAACCTAACACAACCGAAAACTAAAGAATATTTTATATTAAAAAGGGGAATCCATTATTATAATGGATTCCCCTTTTTACTCTACTTATTACTTTAAATCTTAAACTTATTTACTTCATCAAGCATTCCACTTGTCATAGCACTAAGTATTTTCGCCGCCGTTACCACTTCGTCTGTAGCAGCATTCATTTCTTCTGAGGATGCTGAAATCTCCTCTGACGATGCTGATACTTCAAGAGCAACTGACGACACTTCCTCAACCCTAGTTAAAATAGAATTTTTATCCTGATCTATATCCTGGGCAGAATTTTTCACAGTTTCTATTTTTGGTATTACCTCATTTACTGATTCTATAATTTTTGTAAAAGATATAATTGAATTGTTTATAATATCAACTTGGTTTATAAGTTCATCATCCATGCTAAGAGAATCTTGAACTATAACATCAGTGTCCTTTGATATCACACTAATTAATTTGCTAATATTTTCTGATGATACTTTTGATTGCTCAGCAAGTTTCCTTATCTCATCTGCTACAACAGAAAATCCTCGTCCTGATTCTCCTGCTCTTGCTGCCTCAATAGCAGCATTTAATGCTAATAGATTTGTTTGCTCTGCAATACTATTTATTATATTAGTTATATCATTTATTTTATTTATGTCTTTTCCAAGCCCAATGATTTTGCCGTTAAAATTCTTAAATGAATGACCAACTTTTGCAACAGAATCATTCAATTTATTCATATCACCGCTGGACTCATTTGCTCTTAAACTAATTTCTCTAGAAGTTGAATCTACAATTTGTATTTCACTAACCATTCTAGACAACTTATTGCTAAATTCATTAAGAATATCAGTTACATTTATTAAATCCTCAGCTTGACTGCCGGTTCCTTGTGCGATTTCATTAATTGCAAGAGCAACATTTTCTGATGCACTGGAAATCTCATCTGCAACTGACGATAAGTTACCTGATTGTACATTAACATTTGAAGAATTTTCTTTTATTGTGTTAATCATTTCTCTTAGTGACTCTTGCATTGTTTGCATCGACTTAGTCATATCCCCTACTTCATCCTTTAATTTTAGATATTTAGGAGAAACTTCTTGAGTTAAATCACCTTTCGCTAATAGATCCAAATGTTTTGACGTTGACTTTAAACCTTTAGATATATTACTTGCGATTATATAAACTACAACAAATCCAATTAATATAAATATTATGGATGATATTATAATTGATATCGTAAGGCTATCCATTTCAGATAAGATCTCAGAGCTTGAAACTACAACTGCGACTGACCACTGAGTTCCACTTACAGGCGCATATCCTACATATTTTTCTATCCCATCGAATTTATATTTATCTATTCCAGTTTTCCCTTGCGCCATCAACTTTTCAATATCCGCTAAAGCTAATAAGGAATCATCTTTTTTAGCTTCTTCAATAGCATTATACATTTTAAGCACTAAGTCTTTATTGCTATGTGCAATAGTTGTTCCATCCTTTGTTATCATAAATGCATTACCGGTTTCCCCAAATTTGACCTGATTTGTTAATTCACTTAATTTATTACTGTCTCCAGTTGAAACCAGCACTCCATCAACCTGATTATTATTTATAATCGGCACTGCATATACCACTACTATTTGTCCATTTGCTTTACTTTTTAATGGATCGGATATATTATTTTCACCAGATAATGCTTTTTGAAAATATTCCCTGTCCTTAACGTTAGTACTTGTTCCATCGGTATATTTTATATCACCATTTTTATCTGCAATACCCATCTTTATGTTTCCACTTCTTTTAACTTCTTCTGAAAAAACTGGCATTTTCTTTTCCATTGAAATTTTAAGATCTTTTATATCATTCCTTGCCGCTATAACCTCTAATGCATTTAACTGGCCTTCAAGTCTTCCTTGAATGTTACTTGCTGATTGCTGCGCAATTTTTGGTAGCGTTTTTCCTAGATTTGAAGTTAGTGCCTTATTTGAGTTTATGAAAGATACTATTGCGAGTCCTAAACACATAACCCCCATTAATACTCCTAAGGATAATAATAGTTTTGATTTTATACTTTTCATACTTTCCCCCTTGTTAATTTATTATAATTTAATATATTATATATATTTCGTTATAATAACTTAATACTTTATGTTATTATACAATATTAGTCTATATTTTTATCTTTTTACAACATTATTTTCAAAAATAAAGGGAAGTGCTAAATAAAAATGCACCTCCCTTTCCTTAAATTAAATATATGATTTAAATCTTAAACTTATTTACTTCCTCAAGCATTCCACTTGTCATAGTGTTAAGTATTTGTGCTGCCGTTACTACTTCCTCTGTAGCAGCATTCATTTCTTCTGATGATGCTGAAATTTCCTCTGATGACGCTGAAACTTCAAGTGCAACTGACGACACTTCCTCCACTCTAGATAAAATAGAATTTTTATCTTTATCTATACTATCAGCTGAATTTTTTACAGTTTCTATTTTAGGTATTACTTCATTTACTGATTCTATAATTTTTGTAAAAGATATAATTGAACTGTTTATAATATCAACTTGGTTTATAAGTTCATCATCCATACTAAGAGAATCTTGAACTATTACATCAGTGTCCATTGATATAACACTAATTAATTTGCTAATATTTTCAGATGATACTTTTGATTGCTCCGCAAGTTTTCTTATCTCATCTGCTACAACAGAAAATCCTCGTCCTGATTCTCCTGCTCTTGCTGCCTCAATAGCAGCATTTAATGCTAATAAATTTGTTTGCTCTGCAATACTATTTATTATATTAGTTATATCATTTATTTTATTTATGTCTTTCCCAAGCCCAATGATTTTTCCGTTAAAAGTCTTAAACGAATGTCCAACTTTTTCTACAGACTCATTTAATTTATTCATATCTCCACTGGACTCATTTGCCCTTAAACTAATTTCCCTAGAAGTCGAGTCTACAATTTGTATTTCACTAACCATTCTAGATAACTTATTGCTAAATTCATTAAGAATATCAGTTACATTTATTAAATCCTCTGCTTGGGTGCCAGTTCCTTGTGCTATTTCATTAATTGCAAGCGCAACATTTTCTGACGCACTAGAAATTTCATCTGCAACTGATGATAAATTCCCTGATTGTACATTAACATTTGAAGAATTTTCTTTTATTGTGTTAATCATTTGCCTTAGTGACTGCTGCATTGTTTTCATTGAATTAGTCATATCTCCTACTTCATCCTTTAATTTTAGATATTTAGGAGAAACTTCTTGAGTTAAATCACCTTTCGCTAATAGATCCAAATGTTTCGACGTTGACTTTATACCTTTAGATATACTACTTGCAATTACATATACTACAACAAATCCAATTAATATAAATATTATGGATGATATTATTATAGATATTGTTAGACTATCCATTTCAGATAAGATTTCTGTCTTTGATATTACAACTGCCACTGACCACTGAGTTCCTTTTACAGGAGCATATCCTACAAATTTATCTACCCCACTAAACTTATATTGATCTACTCCTGTTTTACCTTCTGTCATCATCTTTTCAATGTCTGCTAAAGCTACTAAAGAATCATCTTTTTTTGCTTCATTAATGGCATTATACAATTTAAGTACTAAGTCTTTATTGCTATGCGCTATAGTAGTTCCATCTTTTGATATCATAAATGCATTACCGGTTTCTCCAAATTTAACCTGATTAGTTAATTCGCTTAATATATTACCGTCCCCTGCTAAAATTAATACTCCTACTACTACATTATCATTCTTAATTGGAACTGCATATACCACAACTATAGATCCATCTGTTTTACTTACTATTGGATCCGATACACTATTTTTTCCAGACACTGCAGTTTGAAAATATTCTCTCTCTTTAACACTTGTATCTTTGTCATCAGTAAATTTTGCGTTCCCATTTATATCAGCAACACCCATCTTTATACTACCATTTCTTTTAACTTCCTCTAGAAGAAGAGATCTTTTATTTTGCCATGGGTTTTTAATATCTTTTATATCCTCATCTGCTGCTATAATCTCTAATGAATTTAACTGACCTTCTATTCTACCTTGAATGCTACTTGCTGATTGTTCCGCAATCTTAGGTAGTGTTTTTCCTAAATTTGATGTTAGCGCCTTATTTGAGTTTACGAAGGATACTACGGCGAGGCCTAAACACATAACCCCCATTAATAATCCCAATGATAATAATAGTTTTGATTTTATACTTTTCATCATTTTTATACTTTCCCCCTTTTATTGATTTACTTCCATTTCATCTAATAAAGTTTATTTATAATTTAAATATTATTAAATAAACTTCGATGCACATTGTATATAATTCGTTATAATAATCTAATACTTTACATTATTATGTTATATTAATTTATATTTTTTATTTTTTCTCACTATTTTTTTATGTTCAATATAAATTATTCTATTAATATACATATTTATCAAACCACTGTGGATAGTTTTATTACTAATTTCATTATATTTTAAGGTTAGTCGCAGTTTATGTCATGCTATACTCTAATAATTAAAAGTTACAATTATATTATAAAAATAACCAAGTCCTAGTGCTATAATGTATCATGTGGTAAACTATGTAATATAACCAATTTTTTCATAATATCCATCTGTTAATGGAGGAATATATAATGAGTATAATATCCAAGATAAATGTAGTTTCTAGAGAACTTCAGATAGTAATAAATAGTTCTGGGATTATAACTGAAATTACATCTAATTGTTATGATATATTAGGTTATACTGATGTCGAAATGATTGATACTAACATCTCTAAGTATTCAAAGTATACTTTTGATAAATCAGTTGAAACAAAAAATTTTAGCGATGAAATATCACGGAAAGACGGTATAACGCTCTTTTTTGCTATATCATCCACTACTTTAATAGATAATGAAAATAAAACCTCTCATATTCACCTTTCACTTATCGACATTAGTAAATATAAAGAATTTAAAGACCGAGAAGAAATGATGTTTAGGATGTTTGAACGTGCTAAAGATATTATCTGTAGCTTTGAAATTATACCCGAACCAAAATTCACATATTTAAGTCATTCTGTGGAAAGTATTTTAGGTTATACTGTCGAAGAATATTTAGAAAATCCAATGTTGGTTTTTGAAATAGCACATCCAGATGATTATCAAATACAACTATCAAAAACAAATGCTAAAACAGACTTTTCAAAGTTGTTCCAAGTAAGACTTAGACATAAGAAAGGTCATTACTTATGGGTAGAAGATTACATAATACCTACTTATAACAACAATGGACAACTTGTTGCAATTGAATCAATCACCAGAAATATTCAAGAAAAAAAAGAATTAGAACAAAGACTTGAAAAATTAGGATATCATGATAATTTAACTGGATTATTCAGCAAAAATTATTTATTAAAAGAAATGGATATGTTGAATAACAAGATACATGTTCCAATCGCAATACTTGTATGTGATTTAGATAAATTGAAATATATCAATGACTCCTTAGGTCATTCAACCGGTGACATCCTTATAAAAAATACGGCAAAACTCCTATTATCAACATTTAATAGTAATCACATAGTTGTAAGGACCGGTGGAGACGAATTTGTTGTTATTATGATGGACATATCTTGTCATGAAGCTAATGGCCTTTATGCTGAGTTTCAATTAGCAATAAAACTTCATAATGATAGTAATAAGGATATGCCTATACATATATCTATTGGACGTGCTTATTCAGAAACATCACTTAATGTTATGCAACATACTTTAGATATTGCAGACAGTAATATGTATAAAAATAAAAGACAAAAAAATCTATATAAAAATCAGTCAGAAGGGAATATAAAATGAGTCTAATACCTAATAGAACTATATTTTCTAGAGAACTTCAGATAGTAATAGATAGTTGTGGAATGATAACTGAAATTACATCTAATTGTTATGATATATTAGGTTATACTGATGTAGAAATGCTAGATACCAACATTTGTAAGTATTTAAAGTATACTTTTGATGACTTGGTTCATATCGAAAGTACTAATGCTGAAATATTAAGTAAAGACGGTATAAAAATCTTTTTTGATATATCATCTAACCATATAAGAAATAATGATAATAAACATTATCTTGTTCACCTTTCACTTATTGATATTAGCAAATATAAAGAATCTAAAAACCGAGAAGAAATGTTGTTTAGGATGTTTTCACATGCTAAAGATCTTATCTGTAGATTAGAATTAATACCTGAAGTAAAATTCACATATTTAAGTCCTTCTGTAGAAGATATTCTAGGCTATAGCTTAGAAGAATACAAGAAAAACCCTATGTTACCCTTTGAAATAATACATCCAGATGATCGCGAAATACAATTATCAAAGGTAGATAGGAAAACAGACTTTTCAAAACTGTTTCAAGCAAGATTTAGACATAAGAAGGGTCATTATTTATGGCTTGAGGATTATATCATACCCTATTATAACAAAGAAGGACAACTTGTTGCAGTCGAAACAATTACAAGAAATATCCAAGAAAAAAAAGAATTAGAAATACGCCTTGAGAAATTAGGGTATCATGATAATTTAACTGCATTATTCAATAAAAATTATATGTTAAAGGAAATAGATTTGCTAAATAATAAGATAAATGTACCAGTTGGCATACTTGCTTGTGATTTAGATAAATTGAAATATATTAATGACTCCTTAGGTCATTCAAAAGGTGATATCCTTATAAAAAATACGGCAAAACTTCTATTATCAACATTTAATAGTAATCACATAGTTGTAAGGGCCGGTGGAGACGAATTTGTTGTTATTATGATGGACATATCTTGTCATGAAGCTAATGGCCTTTGTTCTGAGTTTCAAGTAGCAATAAACCATCATAATGATGGTAATAGAGATATGCCTATACATATATCTATGGGACGTGCTTATTCAGAAACATCACTTAATGTTATGCAACATACTTTAGATATTGCTGACAGTAATATGTATAAAAACAAAAGACAAAAAAAGCATGTGCAATATCTTATGGGTCAAGCGAATTAATTCCCCCAGTTGTAAGTTGGGATAATATCATGATAATTGCTATAATCGTAAAACTTATCATTCTCAGAATAAAAAATGAAGGTATGCAGGTGATTATTCCCGCATTCCTTCATTTTTTTGTATTTATTCATACTTTATTATTTATTCAACTGTTACCGATTTTGCAAGATTTCTTGGCTTATCAACGTCGCAGCCCTTTTGAATTGCCATGTAATAAGCTAATAATTGTAGTGGAATTACTGATATTACTGGTGCTAGTATATCAATTACCTTCGGTATATAAGTTACTGAATGAACTGATTTTTCTATTTCAGTATGACCTACTGGTGCAAAAGCAAATACTTTTGCTCCTCTAGTTGCTAGTTCCTTTATATTGCTTACCATCTTGCCAAACAGCTCTTCTTGAGTAGCCATTGCTATAACTATGGTACCTTCTTCCATAAGTGCTATGGCGCCATGTTTAAGCTCTCCTGCGGCATATGCATCTGAATGGATATATGATACTTCTTTAAGTTTTAATGAACCCTCCAGTGCAACTGCATAATCAAGTCCACGTCCTATGAAGAACATATCTTTGTGCATATAAGTTTTAGCTGTAAATCTCTGAAGCGTTTCTTTGTCTTTTAACATTTCTTCAGCTTTTTCTGGAAGCTCTAACATTGCTGCTTTTATTTCTTCAATTTCATCCATACTCATAGTTTCTTTGTTCTGAGCAAAGAATAGAGCGATTATATACATTGCTATAAGCTGAGTTGCATAAGCCTTAGTAGATGCTACTGCTATTTCTGGTCCTGCCCATGTGTATAGTACATCATCTGCTTCTCTAGAAGCTGCGCTACCTACAACATTAGTTACAGCTATAACTCTTGCACCCTTTTGTTTTGCAAGTCTTAAAGCGGACATTGTGTCTGCAGTTTCTCCTGATTGACTAATAACTATCATTAGTGTATTTTTATCAATTATTGGATCTCTATATTTAAACTCAGAAGCTATATCTAATTCTACTGGTATTCTTGCAAGTTTTTCTATAACGTATTTACCTACAGCCCCTGCATGGTATGCAGTTCCACAAGCAACAATATATATTTTATTTAAATTTTTAATTTGCTCTGTAGTTATATTTATATCATCAAGAGTTATAGGCTTTCCTAATACTATTCTTGAAGTCATTGTATCTCTGATTGCTTTTGGTTGTTCATGTATTTCTTTTATCATGAAGTGCTCGTATCCGCCTTTTTCAGCTGCAGCTGCATCCCAAGTTACATGAAAAACTTCTTTATTTATAGTTTCGCCTTCAATATCAATAAGTTTTATACCATCATTTGATATAACAACAAATTCATTATCTTCTAATAGATATATTTCTCTTGTATGATTCAATACTGCTGGTATATCTGATGCTACATAAAATTCATTATCTCCAAGTCCTACTATTAATGGACTATCTTTTCTTACTGCTACTAATTTATCTGGTTCATCGCTACATAATACCGCTATAGCATAACTACCTTCCATTTTAGTAGTGGCCTTCATTACCGCATCAACTATATCACCTTTGTAATAGTAATCTACAAGGTGTGGTATAACTTCAGTATCAGTTTCAGATACGAATTTATATCCTTTTTCAATTAACCATTCTCTTAAATGAATATAATTTTCTATAATCCCATTATGAACTACACTAATAGTTTCTTTTTCATTAGTATGTGGGTGAGAATTTTCATCTGATGGTTTACCATGAGTAGCCCATCTTGTATGTCCTATCCCAACATGTCCTTTAAGTGGTCCTTCTAATAACTCAGCTTCTAAATTTGCAAGTCTTCCCTTGCATTTAGTAACACTTAACACTCCATTATCTATAACTGCGATTCCTGCTGAATCGTATCCTCTATATTCCAATTTTCTAAGACCCTCCACTAATATTGGTTGAGCCTCTTTATTTCCAAAATATCCAACTATTCCGCACATATTCATCTTCCTCTCTAATTTAATATTGCACAGCAAACACAGTATATACTTCTCACCCATTTTTTCTAAATTAAAATAGTATTGGAAATACTCATATAATTTTTTATATGAACTCCTTGCACTACATAATTATAATCATGAATGTAAATATACTAATTCACCAGGCACCCTATGGTGCCATAATATTTTTAAAGGTTTTAACACCAGATTGAAATTGTTACGAAAATCACTTCTCGCTTTTATCAACCATTAACGGTAGTGCGCTACCGTGGGGCATCCGCCGAAGATTCGATACTCCCCATCCTCGTCAACTCATAATGTAACTATCAAGTTACATTTTAGTCCTGGCGCTTTTAATTCTTCAACCACTATCCTCCTTCTCTTGAATTATATAATAATCTATTCTTAAATAGAAAAACTGAAAACTTATGAACCTTTCCCATAAGCTTTCAGTCTATTATATTCATTTTATGGTACAAACGTCAATGTTTTTAACAATAAGTTTATAAAATTGTAACTTTATTTACGCGTTTGCCTTTTGTTCAATCATTTTAGCAAGAGAATGAGCCATTTCATCCAATTGACTTTGTACTTTACCTTCAAGCATTACTCTTACTAATGGTTCTGTTCCTGATGGCCTTATAAGCACTCTGCCACAACCATCCAATTTTTCTTCTATTTTTCTTATTTCTTCTACTATTTCACTATCAGTTTCATGTATATCTTTTTTACCTGTTGGTACTGTTGCATTAACTAATACCTGTGGAAGCTCTGTCATCATTGATGCAAGTTCTGATAGTGGTTTTCCAGTTTCTTTAATTACAGTTGCAAGTTGTAGTCCTGAAACAAGTCCATCACCTGTAGTATTAAAGTCTAAGAAAATTACATGGCCTGATTGCTCTCCTCCAAGGCTATATCCTTCTTGTTGCATCTTCTCAAGCACATATCTATCTCCAACTTTAGTTTTTACAGTAATTATTTTCTCTTGCTTCATTGAGATATCAAGACCCAAATTACTCATAACTGTTACAACTACTGTGTCCTTAGTTAATTTGCCTATGCTTTTTAAATGTTTTGCACAAATGGCAATCATAAAGTCGCCGTTTATTAGATTTCCTTTTTCATCCACTGCTAAACACCTATCTGCATCACCGTCGAAAGCTAATCCTAAATCGCAATGATTCTCTTTAACAAATGCCATTAAATGCTCAGGATGAGTTGATCCACAATCTTTGTTTATATTAATTCCATCTGGATCATTATTAATTACTAAAACTTCTGCGCCAAGAGCTCTTATAGCTTTTACTGAAGTGATATATGAAGCTCCATTTGCACAATCTAGAGCTATTTTAAGTCCTTTTAAGTCACCTTCAATAGTAGATTTGGCGAATTCCATATAATCCTCAACTGCATTATCGTTAACCGTTTTCTTACCTAAATCTCCTGCTATTGGAGATGGTACATCTTTAAAACCATTTTCTATAACTGCTTGAATCGTATCCTCTAATTCATCTGATAATTTGAATCCATTTTTATCAAAGAATTTTATTCCGTTATATTCTACCGGGTTATGAGAAGCTGAAATAACAATTCCTGCATCTGCTCCGTATTTTCTTGTTAAATATGCTACTGCAGGTGTTGGTACTACACCAAGACATATAGCCTCCGCTCCTACAGATAAAATACCTGCAACCATTGCTGCTTCTAACATATCTCCTGAAACTCTTGTATCCATTCCTACTATAATTTTAGGTTTATGCGCTCCATCGGTTAGTACAAAAGCCCCTGATCTTCCTAATTTATATGCAATTTCTCCTGTTAATTCTGTATTTGCTATACCACGTACTCCATCTGTTCCAAACATTCTACTCATATTTTTCTACCTCTTTCATCTATATTTAATAAAAATTTATTTTGCTGGTTTCCAGTTCTTCATTATGTTTTCTGCAATTTTTAACCCATCAACAGCTGCAGAAATTATTCCACCTGCATATCCAGCTCCTTCTCCTGCTGGAAATAGACCTTCTAATGATATACTCTGAAAATTTTCATTTCTATCTATTCTTAAGGGTGCTGAAGTTCGTGTTTCAATACCAGTCATAACTGCATCTTCTCTTGCATATCCGTTTATTTTATGATCGAATTTAGGCAAAGCTTCTTTTATAGCATCAGTTATGTAGCTTGGCAAACACTTAGTAAGGTCAGCAAATTTATATCCAGGCGTATAACTTGGTTTTATACTTCCGAGTTCACTACTAACAGTACCACTTAAAAAATCACCAACTAATTGTACCGGTGCATTGTAGTTAGATCCACCTATTTGATAAGCTAGAGATTCATAATGCCTTTGAAACTCAATGCCTGCTAATGGACTATCCGATGCGAAATCTTTAGGCCCTACTGATACAACAATAGCTGAGTTTGCATTGTTTTTATCTCTCTTATATTCACTCATACCATTTATCGCAATACGCCCTTGCTCGGACGCTGCCCCTACAACCTCACCACCTGGGCACATACAAAAACTATATACTGCTCTACCAGATTTTTCACTAGTATATGTAAGTTTGTAATCCGCCCCTTTTAACATTGGATGGTTAGCATATTTTCCATACTGATTTTCATTTATCATACTCTGAGGATGTTCTATTCGAACTCCCATTGCAAAAGGTTTACTAGACATAAACACGCCTTTTTTATATAACATTTCATAGGTATCGCGAGAACTATGTCCGATTGCCAATATTAAATTATCACAAGCTAGCTTTTCTCCATTTACAATTACGCTTTTAATTTTTTTATCTTTAATTGTAATGTCTTCAAGTTTACTATTAAATCTTACTTCTCCACCTAATTTAATAATAGTCTCTCTAATATTTTTTACAACTTCTTTTAACACATCTGTTCCTATGTGAGGTTTCCCTGCATACACTATTTCACCAGGTGCACCAGCTTTTACGAATTCCTCTAGAATAAAATCACATCTAGTGGTGTCCTTTATTCTTGTAGTTAGTTTTCCGTCTGAAAAGGTTCCTGCTCCTCCTTCACCAAATTGCACATTAGATTCAGTATTAAGAACAGCTCTAGTCCAAAATTTATTTATGCTTTTTGTTCTATTCTCAACTTGCTCTCCTCTTTCAATAATAAGAGGATTATAACCCTTCTGCGCCATAAGAAGGCCAGCAAACATACCTGCTGGTCCCATTCCTACTATTATGGGTCTACTTTCCATTTTCCGCGTTCCAAATTCAAACTGGGCATCATACTTAACTTCTTCAAGTTTAACATCTTTACTATTTGCTTTTTCTACTACTTTTTCTTCATTATCCATTCTAATGCTGGCGGCATAATTAAACTTAATATTATTTTTCTTCCTAGCATCAATGGATTCTTTAGCTATTCTAAAACTCTTTATTTCACTAAAATCAACTCTCATTATCTTTGCTGCCTTTATTTTTACAGCATCTATATTATCTGGATCACAGTCATTTATGTCTATTACTATATTATTCACCCTAATTGCCATTGTTTGCCGGTACCTCCGTTAGTTTTTTCGTAATAGTTACTAATATTTTATCCGAGTCTTGTGATACTAAACTTATACCATCTGGAACGGACACTTTCACCGAAACAGTGTGCTCACCCTCCACCAGATTAGTTAAATCTAGCTGGGCGGCGATTTTACTTGGATCCATAGAATCTATAACCGACTGAGTACCTGAAAGCACTAGCAAGTCCTTATTCTTCCCAATCTTTGCTTCATACAAGTCATTTAAATTAACATATTTAACGTCTTGACTTATACTCTTTTGCACTTGCTTATTTGCTGCAACATCCGCCGCTTCTTTCTCTATCTGAGCTGCATCTTTTACCACTACCTTGTCTAAATTAACTTCAATGTTAACATCATCGGTTCCACTAACTAAAGTTAATCCACTAGGTATTATTACCTTTGTACTTATTGTAGTGCTCTTATCTATTTTACTTAAATCAATATTTTTCGTGTCTAAATTTTCTACCTTATCAAGGGCAGCAGCACTTCCAGTCAGATTAAATTGTTTTGGCGATACTTTTGTGCTTGCTAAAGTAAATGCCTCATTTAAAGTACCTATAGTTTTTACCGAGACTCCAACAGACTTTGTCTTACTTACTGGAATCTTAACATCTATTTGAGCTGGGTCTACGACTACATTTTTCACTTCTTCCCCTGATTCATCAATGGGTTTAAGTTTATATGTTTTTGAAACGTCCGATTCCATGCCTTTTATATTTTCTTCTACCACTAATTTCTTTACTAAATTTACAAACTTCGACCCTCCTGATACCGTAGCAGAAGTTTGTGATAATACTGGAGCTGAAGCAAAAAATCCATTGCTAGGATCCCCAGTTATATTGGTAGTTATAGAAACTTTAGTTTTAACAAGTTCATCTAAATTGACTTTTACAAAAAGAGTATCACCATTAACTACATTTATATTATCAGGACTTTTTTTAATTGTAATAGGGATATTTTGTTCCCCACTTTTAAGTGCGTATGCATCTAAATCTGCCACTATAGAGAAATTTTCTGCTTTGGTGGCCAAAAGTACGCTATTATTAGCTCCTTTAATATTTAAATCTATTGTTAAATCCTGACCTGGGACTAAAACAAGGTTCGACCTAGTTAATGTATCAGTATTCAAAAGCTGTACAGGTATGCTTTTAATTTTATAGGAAGTCAATGGATTTTCAGTGCTTGTTATAAAAAGCCATAACACAAAGGCAGCTATTACACAGCAAGTTTTGATTATATATTGTTCTTTTCTGGCTTTATCCATGACTTTATTCTCTCCTTTAAAGTTATTTTTTTAATTTGTCTTCTCTTTATTATTTGGACAAGTATTTTCTTAAGCTTGTCTTTGTCATAGTTCCTTACAAGTCTCCCATTCATTGCAAGAGATATGTTCCCTGTTTCTTCCGATACTATAATTGTAAGAGCATCTGACATTTCTGTTATTCCTATTGCTGCTCTATGCCGTGTTCCTAGCTTTTTACTTATTACATCATTATTAGTTAAAGGCAAAAAACATCCTGCTGCAATTATTCTATCATTTCTAATTACAGTAGCCCCATCATGAAGTGGAGTGTTAACAACAAATATGTTTTCGAGTAATGCTGAAGATATTACAGCATCCAATGTGGTCCCTGTTTTAATTATCTCTCCAATACCTGTCTTTTGCTCTATTACTATTAATGCACCGGTTCTGCTTTTTGCTAATATTTCAACAGAATTAACAATCTCCGTTATAACTTTCTCCATTATCTCTTCATCTTCAAATATATGTTTATCTGTAAAAGCTGTCCGCCCTATGTGCTCAAGTGCCCTTCTTATTTCCGGTTGAAAAATAATAACAATAGTCAAGACACCAATTGTAATTGTTTTATTTAAAATCCAATTTAAAATGGTTAAGTTGAGTAATTGGCTTATTGGAATAAGAACAAAAATAAAAATAATTCCTTTTAATAATTGTATAGCTCTTGTTTCTTTCATTAGCATATAACTTTTATAGAATATATAAGCCACCACTAATATATCTAAAATTGAAAATGGACTTATATTTTTGATTGTGCTTATCATTAATTTAAATACTTCCATAAAGCCTACACCCCTCCATTGAAACTCCTATTTACAATTATACACCATGCTTTGCTTTATTAGTATATAATATAAGTTAATTTTATTATAACAATTAAGCTTATATACCAAAGTTATCCTATTAAATAATTTACTGCTTTAAATCCTGAAAATGTATAATTCTATAAATAAACTAGAATAATAAGTGTATTATGTTAATATATGAATACTAGAGAAATAATAAGGGAGTGAGTTCTTTTGAGTGAAAATAAAAAAACTATAGATACTAGTAATAAGAAAAAAATATTAAAAATATTGTTTTTCCCATCTATTTTCATACTGGTCGTAGGTATTTTCTTAGTTAGTTACTACACTTTTGCAAATAGGGTATACGATTCATATAAAGTTACCATAGTATCAAATATTAACACTATTAACAAAATTAATAAAAACACATCCCAATTCAATAGTAACCAAACAATAGATGTTAAATATGCTAAGCAGCAGTTGCCTATTATTATTAAAGATTTATCTGCTCTTAGAGATACTCTATCAAATTCGACTCCTACCTCTAAATATAAAAAAGACATCGAAAATCTTAGCTCAGGCCTAGATAAAAATTTATTAATATATAGACAAACACTTGCGATTTTAAATAATCCTTCTGGCAATGATGTAGGAACCTCTGTAGAAAATCTCAAAACATTTAGAGATGACTGCATGAATTTTTACTCTTTAGTAGATATTAATAATATTGAAATAGTATTACCAGAAACATCTTTAGTCTTCATTAGCAACGTACTTAATTACAGTTATAGTGCTGTGATGATAAAAAAAGAAACCGATATAAAACTAGAACAAAATCAGGTTTTTATAAATAAAATCGATGGATTATCAGTAAGTTTTCTAGCCTCTAGAACTAATTTTTACTCAGATGTATCAAAAGTGAGAGCAAAAGAGATGTCTTATGACGACCTTTTGTCACTAGTTGATGATGATTTTACAAAATTAAACGAAGTGCAAACTGAATTTAAAAGTTTATCTGTACCTCCAACGTCTATACCAACTTACGAATCATTTAAGATTCTAATAGATAATTACGAAAGTTATTTAAAAGATTTTAAAATTGCTCTTACAAGTGAAAAAATTCAAGCTTTAAGTGCGGTTGTAGATCCATCCTCATTGGATGCTTTATATACATCTTCTACAGGACTGTTTAGTAAAGTACAAAGTGCCAATAATGATTTTAATAAAGTTTATACTCAGTTAAAGGCTAAGGAATAAACGATTATGTACTACTTTCCATTTACTATAAAAAATAAGTGTATTATTCTCACGATCTTGGTAACAATATTATTAGCCTAAGTAAAAAAAACACGGAGGAACCATGCATTTGGGGTGAATCACTAGTTGTGTAGGTTAAACCTTTCCCGAACCCGTCAGCTAACTCCGTAGGCAAAAGGAGAGATAATATGAAAAAATTTGCTTTTTTATCTTGTATGCTAACGTTATTATTAGTATTACCTAGTTTAAGAGTAAATGGTCAACAATTATATTCAAAAGGAACACAAAGTAAAGATTTATATAATGAGCAAATAAAGGCTGTAGAAGTGTTTAACCAATCAAATAACTCAATATATATTACTAACAGCGATATATATTTAATGTCGCAAGTCGTATATGCTGAGAGCTGTGGTGAGCCTGATAGTGGTAAACTTGCAGTAGCATCCGTTATATTAAATCGCGCTAGCGATGGTCATTTCCCAAAATCCATTTCTGGTGTTATTAATCAAAAAAACGCCTTTTCTTGTGTCAAAAACGGAAAGGTAATTCACAATGGCAAATCTGGCGTTGTTCCTGATTCTAGCTGTTATAATGCGGTACTGGATGCATTAAAAGGTAAGGACCCTACGCACAACGCTGTTTTCTTTTATAATCCTGAAATATCCACGTCTCAGTGGATGAAGGGTATAAAAAAAGATGATATAAAAACTATCGGCAATCATGTTTTCTTTGTAGTTAAATAAAATTAGGCAGTTAACTTTAGTTTATTCAACTACAGTTAACTGCCTAATTTTATTAATATTAATTTTATAGATGTTTTTCTATTATTTTCTTTAAGTCAGCTTTAGGTCTAAATCCAACCATAGTTTCTTTAACTGTGTCTTTACTAAATACCATCACTGTAGGAATACTTGAGATTTTATATTTAGAAGCTACTATAGGACTCTCATCAACATTTATCTTTGCAAATGTCACATTTTTCCCCATTTCATTTGATAATTCCTCTATTACTGGAGTTAACATTTTACAAGGTCCACACCAAGGTGCCCAAAAATCAACTACAACTATGTTATCTGAATCTGCAATTTCTTCATTAAAATTCTTATCATTAACTACCTTAATCATATTATTACCTCCATTTATTATACTTTAAATTTTTATTATACCCATATAGGGTATCTATATATTTATTATTGATATAATTGTATACCATATTACTATACTAGTCAATAATATTCAAATTTCTTGTTCACTCTATTAAATCCCTCAAAATTTATAAGTTTTCTTACCCTTATATCAATATTAGTATACCCAAATTAAAATTAAAAAAACTCTATGCCAGCTTAAAAACTGTATTTTTTAATCTTTTTTTAATATTTCTTTTACTATCGAATTATTATATTGTGAATTTGGAAATTGATTAACTAATTTTTTTGCATAACTCTTTGATTTTTTTACATCAACTTCATTATTTATAGTAATTAAATTATATAAAACTTCTTCCGAGTAACTTCCTCTCGGAGATTGTTTCAAACTAAGTTCATAATATTTAATAGCGTTTTCAAAATCAGATGTAGCTTTATATGCTAGTGCTAACATATAAACTATATGTTCTTGTAAATAATTATCATTTGAGTATGGCAGTGCATATAAAAAATATTTCTGAGCTTCTATAAACTTTTTGTCTTTTATATATGACATTCCCTTTTCATAAAAAAATGGCACTCCATTACTCTTAATAACTTCTTCTCCTTTTACAATGAGTAGCTTGTCATTTATATCCAGTTTGGTATTCTTCCATGCATTCACATATCCAACTATTAACTCCATGTTACTTTTTTTTAAACTCTCATCTAATTGTTCATATGGAAACTTAGTAGCTTCTTGTGAATTGATTTCTATTGATTTTTTATCATTATTATTTGATTTTTGCTTTTCTACTTCAACCTTTGCTTTAGCTTCGACTAATTTTTCACTTTCTATTTTAACTAAGCTTTTAGTTTTATTGTTATCTATCATTTTATACATATATTTTCTACCTGGGAAAATTACAATTACGGTTAAAACTATACATGCAGCAGCAATAAAAATTTTTTTATAGTTTATTTCTCTCTTTATGTTTCCATATTCTATTAATATATTTTTATTAATTATAGCTTGAATGTTTTTTTTATCTACTTGTGTTACCTCTTTTATATAAGTATATGCTTTATCATATTCTCCTTGCTTTATATAACAAACGCTAATATAGTTATTTACGTTTATAAAATTAAAGTCACTGGACTTGCATTGCTCTAGGAGCTTTAGTGCACCACTTATATTTAGCTGCTTTATTAGTTCTAATGCGTTCACATAAAGCTGTAATTTTTCCTTATCCCTCACGCTATCATTTAGATACTTTTTTGATACTTTGTCATTATTTCTTTTATAATTTATATTCCATGTCTGTTTAGCCTTTTCTAGATCGCCTTTTATGTAAAATAAAATGCCCTTTAAATTTAGTGCCGCAGCATTTGTATTATTAAGAGAAATACTTTTCTCACAAAGTCTTACCGCCTTATCTATATAACCATCATTATATTTATTCATCGCTTTTACGTATACTTTCCCTGACTTATCCATAAGTTCACCTTTTATTCCATATATTTGTGATTATTTTAATTGTATCATAGGCTTTATTTTATTTAAGATAATTATACATGATTAGAGTAATAAAAATATATATTAATTCATATTTTGTAGTAAAATATGAATTCTTTCATATCATTATAATAATTACATTATTTTTAAGGGTATCTGTACATAAAGATAATCTGGAAGCATCTATCACATGGTTGCATACGTCCCGTCCTGAGTGTTAATAAGTACATCTATATAATTATTCCTTATGGCGTAAGTATATCCATTAAATAGAGTGTAACATGCATTGGTGCACCTTGTAATAATAAATGTAGAAACTGGAGGTCATTCATGGTAAATAAGAATTTTTCTGTACTAATATATTTTCTTAGTGCTGTCTTGGTACTAATTCTTTCAATATTTATTTATAGAATAATTACACATATTAGTTACGGTAATTTTGATGAGAAAATAACAGCGACAGAATTTATGGTTAAAAGATAAAAAGACATACTTTTAGGATAATATGTCTTTTTCTTTTATAATAACTTAAAATTAATTAACATTATTGCATTTTAATTATTTACTCCGAAGAACTACTTTTAAAGAAATCACTTACTGATTTACTTAAAGAATTTGCAATTTTTCCTTGATATTCATCTGTCTTTAACTTTTGTTCCTCTTGATCGTTTGATAAAAATCCGCATTCAACTATAACACTTGGTATGATGTCATAATCTCTTAATAACCTATAGGCATTTTTAGCAGGTTTTTGTACTCTCTTATTACTAGGATCTAACTCTTCCCTAAGGTTCGTCTGAATTACGCTGGCGAGGGTTGAGCTTTCTTTATAGTTTGAATACCATACTTGCGCTCCATAATATTTACTCTGTGTAAAATAATTTAAATGTATGCTAATAAGCATGTCACAATTGCTAGATTTTTTTAAATCACATCTCTTTTTTAAATCTTCAATATACCTCTGTCTTATAGTCCCATCATTTGAATAAAGGCCAACATCTCCCTCTCTTGTCATAACTACTTTATATCCTGCTTTTTCTAAACTGACTTTAAGTTTTTTTACTATACTTAAATTAATATCCTTCTCCACAGTACCATTTTTAGAACTTGTTCCACCGTCCATGCCACCATGCCCTGCATCAATAAGTATTGTTTTGCTTCCTTCATTTATACTCATAGTTTCATGAGCAAGGCCTATATTCACACCTATTAAACTTGCCATTCCTAAAATTATTACAACAACCACGGCTACTAACCTTTTATTTGTGTATTTCAATGCACCCACCCTTTTATTTATTGCTATGTGTTAATTTTATTCAACATGTATATATTTTATAATATGTTTTTGATTTTACTTATAAGAAAATACACAGATTAAATTATAATACATATATTGTAATGTATTATAATATTTTTTAGAGGTGAGTTGATGTACAATTTAAAGCCTGAACTATTTGATTTTAATTCAGTAAAAGGTATTTCAAAAAAACAACTTGATGAACATTACAAATTGTATACAGGTTACGTAACCAAATTAAATGAAATTTGGAACACTCCATATGTGCCTGCTAATTATACTGATAGCAATGCAACTTACTCCAAGATGCGTAGCTTAAAGCTAGGGGAAACATATTCACTAGATGGAGTAAAACTTCACAATCTTTATTTTGAAAACATGACTGGAGGAAATAACACACCACATGGCCTCTTATTTAATGCAATTATAAATCAATTTGGTTCCTACGATACATTCATCTCTTACCTTACAAATGTAGGGGTATCCATGAGAGGTTGGGCAGTTCTTACCATTGATTCTATTGACAATAAGTTGCATATAATAGGAAGTGACTCACACGATAATGGTGCCGTATGGTTATCCTTCCCAATATTGATTATGGATGTTTATGAACACGCATACTTTATGGATTTTGGAACAGACAGGAAAAAATATATTTCTACATTTATAGAAAACATAAATTGGGACGTCTTGAATGACAGGTTTGAAAAATATATTTCTTTGGCTCAGCATATGAATAATGATATGAATCAACGTAGATTCTGCCCTTATAATTTATTCTAATAACTTTATTTATTTCCTAGAAAATAAAAACCCTCAAACACAAGTGTTTGAGGGTTTTTAATAACATGAAAATTATCTCTTTGAAAACTGAGATGCTTTTCTTGCTTTTTTAAGACCATATTTCTTTCTTTCTTTCATTCTTGGATCTCTTGTTAAAAATCCGGCACTTTTAAGTTCTGGTCTTAAAGTTTCATCGGCTTTTAATAATGATCTAGAAATACCATGTCTTATTGCTCCAGCTTGACCTGTATATCCACCACCATGTACGTTAACTAAAACATCAAATTTATCTTTAGTTCCAGTTAATACTAGAGGTTGGTTTACTATAAGCATTAAAGTTTCTAATCCAAAATAATTCTCTATGTTTCTTTTGTTTATAACAATTTTACCTTCACCAGGTACAAGTCTAACTCTTGCAACTGATTTCTTTCTTCTTCCTGTTCCTATATATTGAACCTTTGCCATTGTATTTCCTCCTTCCGAATCTAATTAGTATTTAAGCACTAGTGTTTCTGGGTTTTGTGCAGCATTGTTATGTTCTGAACCTTTGTATACAGTCATTTTTTTAAGTGTTTGACGACCTAATGGTCCCTTTGGAAGCATTCTTCTTACTGCTTCTTCAAAAATAAACTCTGGTTTTTTAGCTAATGCGATTCTATATGGAACTTCTTTTAATCCACCTGGATAAAAAGAGTGATGTCTTAACATTTTTTGGTCTAATTTCTTACCAGTTAAAACTATCTTATCAGCATTTAATACAATTACAAAGTCACCTGTATCTACATGTGGTGTAAATGTTGGTTTATGTTTACCTCTTAATATTGCTGCTATTTGACTAGCTGCTCTTCCTAAAACTTTTCCTTCTACGTCTACAACGAACCATTTTCTTTCCACTTCTAGTGGTTTTGCTAAGTATGATTTTGAATTCATTATTTTCCCTCCCTGAACTTTTAACAATTAAAACTCTATGCTAAAGATCCGGGGCTAGTGGATCTTATACACGATTATTTATACAAACATTTATAAGTATAATACATTCTACCGGGTGTGTCAATGTTTTTAGCCATCATGTTGCAACTTTAATTTATTTATTTTAATAAAAAACTTCTTCTAAACATAATCCATTCGCCGGGACTGCTTTTCCAGCCTTTGATCTCTCTTTTGACTCTATTATATTATTAATTTCGCTTGGTTTTATCTTTCCTTCACCAACTCTAATTAATGCCCCAACTATTATTCTAACCATATTGTATAAGAATCCATCAGCTGCAATATATATTTTAATCATATCTTCATTTTTTATAATATCTAATTGAGATATAGTTCTTACAGATGTCTTTACTGAACTTCCTAAATTTTTAAATGCAGAAAAATCATGAGTCCCTATAAAATATAAAGCCCCTAGTTTCATAGCCTCTACATCTAATATTCTTTGATGATGATATATGTAATTACGACCTACTGCAACATACTCTCGTCTATTTATTATTGTGTAACTATACACCTTACCAGTGCTATTATACCTTGAATGGAATTCCATTGGCATGTCAATAGCCTTAAGTATTACAATGTCTCTAGGTAATTTACTATTAATAGCTCTTGCAAATTTCTCTTGTACTATTTTACTATTAGTATAAAAGTTACCGGTATAGCCCTTTGCATGGACTCCAGCATCTGTTCTACTAGAACCAGTAATTAAGGCTTCTTCACCTGTAATTTCCTCAATAGCTCTTTCTACTTTTTCCTCTATAGTCATGACATTATTTTGCCTTTGCCATCCACAATAGTTCGTTCCATCATATTCTATTATAAGCTTTATATTTCTCACAACATCACGCCCTTTTCTATTTACACCTAGTATTTAATACTACTTTGCTCTTTATTAGAATATTACGTTCTACTAAAAATAGTAACAAAAAATAGCAGTGAAAACGCAAAACTTGCAATATAATCTTTATTGCTTATCTTTAATTGTTTCATTCTAGTTCTTCCTTCTCCACCCTTATAACATCTTGATTCCATAGCCATAGCTAGTTCATCTGCCCGCCTAAAAGAACTTATAAATAATGGCACTAATATAGGAATTAAACTTTTAGCCCTACTAATTAAATTTCCAGACTCAAAGTCAGCACCTCTTGCCATTTGTGCTTTCATTATTTTATCAGTCTCATCCATAAGCGTAGGAATGAACCTTAAAGCTATAGTCATCATCATTGCAAGTTCGTGAGCAGGTACTCCTATCCTTTTAAATGGGTTTAGAAGACTCTCTATACCATCAGTTAACTCTATTGGAGACGTTGTAAGTGTTAGTATTGACGTACCCATAATCAAGAACACCAGCCTAATAATCATAAAGGCTGCTATCATTAACCCTTCCTTATAAATACTTATAAATCCCCATTGAAAAAGTAGATCCTTCCCACTAGTCATAAAAATATTTAATATTGCTGTAATTAGCAATAAAACCAAAATCGGCTTAAGACCATTATAAATATACTTAAATGACAGCTTAGCTATTAGTATTGTTCCTAAAATAAATATCAATACATATAGGTAGCCCTCAAAGTTATTTACCAAAAATAGATTAACAATAAATAATATAGATATTAGTATCTTAAATCTTGAGTCCAACTTATGTACAAAAGAATCCCCTGGTATATATTGACCTATTGTAATATCCTTGATCATACAAATTCCTCCAATGTATTGTAAAAAGCACATATTACTATTATATATATGTCACCTTGTTATAGCAGAAGATTTATACTAGTTTTTTTTTAATATTCTAAGCAATTCTTCTTTAGCCTTTTCTATTGTAAATATATCGCGTGACAAATCGAACCCTTTATTACGTAGTTCTCTAATTAAATATGTAACCTGTGGTACAGCTAGCCCAACGCTCTCTAATATTTCTACTTCCCTAAATATCTTCTCAGGAGATCCATCTAAGATACACTTACCTTTATCCATTACCAAAATTCTATTTGCAACTTTAGCAACATCTTCCATACTATGTGACACTAAAATTATAGTCATATCATTTTGGTTATAGAGTTCTAGAATCTTACCTAAAATATCATCTCTACCTTTTGGATCTAGACCTGCAGTTGGTTCATCTAAAATTAAAATCTTTGGCTCCATAGCTATGACTCCCGCAATAGCTACTCTTCTCTTTTGTCCACCACTTATCTCAAAAGGTGATTTATCTTTATACTCTTCATAGTCCAGACCAACAATCTTCATGGCTCTTTGAACTCTTTTATTTATTTCATCATTATCTAAACCTAAGTTATGAGGTCCAAAAGCAATGTCTTTTTCGATAGTTTCTTCAAAAAGCTGGTATTCAGGATATTGAAATACTAATCCAACTTTCTTTCGTATATTTGTAAGTTTCACATTTTTCTTTGTTATATCTATGTCATCAATTAATAATCTACCGGATGTCGGTTTTAAAAGTCCGTTTATATGTTGTATAAGTGTAGATTTTCCAGAGCCTGTATGCCCAATAAGTGCTATAAATTCTCCCTGCTTTATTTCTATGGATACATCATCTATAGCTTTTTTTTCAAAAGGAGTTTTTGGCATATATATATATGTTAAATTTTCTATTTTAATTGACATAATGCATTCACCATCTCATCTATAGTTAATATATCTGATCCTATATTAATACCATTTTGTCTAAGCTCATATGCAAGTTCTGTTACTTGAGGCACATCTAATCCTATTTTCTTCATTACAGCTACATTTTTAAATATTTCCTTAGGTTTCCCATTCATTACAACTTTACCGCTATCCATAACCACAATTCGGTCCGCCTCTACTGCCTCTTCCATATTATGAGTTATTAATATTATTGTTATGCCATATTTCTTGTTTATTTCTTTAATAGTTCGCATAACCTCTTTTCTACCAAATGGATCCAGCATAGCTGTTGGTTCATCAAAAACAATACACTTAGGCATCATAGCAAGAATCCCAGCAATAGCTACTCTTTGTTTTTGACCACCTGAAAGTAAATGTGGAGCATGTTTTCTATATTCATACATTTGAACATTTTTTAATGCATCATCAACCCTTTTTCTAATCTCCTTAGAATCAATTCCTAAGTTTTCTGGCCCAAATGCTACATCCTCTTCAACAATAGTTGCAACAATTTGATTATCTGGATTTTGAAACACCATGCCTGCTACATTCCTAATAAGCCATAGATTACTCTCATCGGAAGTTCGCATTCCATCAACATAGACTTCTCCATCCGATGGAACTAACAATGCATTTATATGTTTAGCAAAAGTGGATTTTCCTGATCCATTATGACCAAGTACTACCAAAAATTCACCCTTATTAACCTCTAAATCTAAACCATTTATGGCTACTTTAGGCTGTTCATTTTCACTTTGGGGGTACTTATAAACAAGTTTCTTACATATAACCATTTTTTCACCCATAAGTGTCACTCCCTACGTTTATAAATATAAATATGAAAATGGGGATTAAGTAAATATTCACTTAATCCCCTTTATTCAAACTATACTAATTCTATTATGCTCATTTCTGCTGCGTCGCCTCTTCTTGGACCCATTTTCATTATTCTAGTATATCCGCCGTTTCTCTCAGCATACTTGGGTGCAATATTGTCAAATAACTCTTTAACAACGCTTTCTTCAGTAATAAATGCAAGTGCTTGCCTTCTAGCATGAAGATCTCCTCTTTTACCAAGAGTTATCATTCTTTCAGCAAATTTTCTAGTTTCTTTTGCTCTAGTTACTGTAGTTTCAATTTTTCCATATTTCAACAAATTAGTTGCAAGACTTCTAAACATTGCAATTCTTTGATCAGTGGATCGTCCTAACTTACGATACATTGCCATGTGCGTTCCTCCTTACTCTTCAGTTAGTTTTAAGTTCAAACTCAAAGCTTGAAGTTTTTGTTCAACTTCTTCAAGTGATTTCTTACCTAAATTTCTAACCTTCATCATATCATCCATTGATCTTTCTGTTAGTTCCTGAACTGTATTAATTCCAGCTCTTTTTAAGCAATTATAGCTTCTAACTGAAAGATCTAGTTCTTCTATAGTCATTTCAAGAACTTTTTCTTTCTTATCTTCTTCTTTTTCTACCATTATTTCAACATTATCAGCATGATCTGTTAATGTCATAAACAATTTAAAGTGTTCGATAAGTATTTTAGCTGATAAACCAATGGCTTCATCTGGTCTAATTGTTCCATTAGTCCAAATTTCTATAGTTAATTTATCATAATCAGTAATTTGGCCTACTCTAGTGTTTTCTACAGAGAAATTTACTCTTTTAACAGGAGTATAAATTGAATCCACTGGAATTGTAGCTATTGGTAATTCATCTGTCTTGTTTTTAGCCATAGACACATATCCTCTACCTCTATTAACAGTTAATTCCATATATAATCTAGCATCATCATCTAATGTTGCAATATGTAAATCGTCATTAACGACCTCTATATCTCCATCAGTATTGATATCTGCTCCAGTAACAACACCAGGTCCTTTAGCATCAATATAAATTGTTCTAGGACCTTCTCCAGTCATTTTTAATGCTAAGCTTTTGATGTTTAGAATTAATTCTGTAACATCTTCTTTAACACCTTTAACTGTAGAAAATTCGTGAAGTACTGTATCAATCTTAACTGCACTAGTAGCAACTCCTGGTAATGAAGAAAGAAGAATTCTTCTTAATGCATTACCTAAAGTTATACCATAACCTCTTTCTAGTGGTTCAATTATAAACTTACCATAAGACCCATCTTCAGCTGTTTCTACACATTCTATTTTTGGCTTTTCAATTTCTAACATAATAAACCCTCCTTTTTTTTATTGGCAACTTATTATGAGGGCAACTGATTCTATATTAATGATTATTTGCTGTATAACTCGACGATTAACGTTTCGTTAACAGGAACATCTATATCTTCCCTAGTTGGTTGTGATAAAACTTTTCCTTCGAATTTCTCTAAGTTAGCTTCTAACCAATTTGGTAAAGTTTTAGGGTTTTCAAGGAAAACCTTAAATTTCTCAGTAGCTCTGCTCTTTTCACATGCAGATACTACTTCGTTTGCAGTTAAACTGTAAGAAGGAATATCCACCTTTTTACCGTTAACTAAGAAATGTCCGTGAGTTACTAGTTGCCTAGCTTCTTGTCTTGAATTACCGTATCCTAATCTATAAACTACGTTATCAAGTCTCACTTCTAGAAGTTTTAATAGGTTTTCACCTGTTATTCCCCTTAACTTGTCAGCTTTTTCATAGTATCTTCTAAATTGGCTTTCAAGTATTCCGTATATTCTCTTAGCTTTTTGTTTTTCTCTCAATTGTAATCCGTAATTGGACATTTTCTTCTTACTCTGTCCATGTTGTCCTGGTGCATAGCCTCTTCTGGCAAATGCACATTTATCTGTAAAGCATCTATCACCCTTAAGGTTTAGCTTCATACCTTCTCTTCTGCAAAGTCTACAAGTAGCTCCAGTATATCTTGCCATTCAAATTACACCTCCTATTTACTATCCTATTTAGCATCTGGTTAATTATACTCTTCTTCTCTTTGGTGGTCTACAACCATTATGTGGAATTGGAGTAACGTCTTTGATTAATGTTATTTCTAGTCCAGCTGCTTGAAGTGATCTAATTGCCGCTTCTCTACCGCCGCCTGGTCCTTTAACAAATACATCAACACTCTTCAAACCGTGTTCCATAGCAGCTTTTGTAGCAGCTTCTGCTGCCATTTGAGCTGCAAATGGTGTACTCTTTCTTGATCCTCTAAAACCTAATCCACCTGCACTAGACCATGCTAAAGCATTTCCTGATGCATCTGTAAGTGTAACGATGGAATTATTGAAAGTAGACTTAATGTGTGCACAACCGTGCTCAACATTTTTTCTTTCTTTTTTTCTTCTACTTCTTTTAACTTTTTGAGCCATTTTATTCCCTCCTTACTATTTCTTCTTACCCGCCATTGTTTTTTTAGGGCCTTTTCTTGTTCTAGCGTTAGTCTTAGTTTTTTGTCCTCTTACTGGAAGACCTTTTCTATGTCTTATTCCCCTATAACATCCGATCTCCATTAATCTTTTTATGTCTAAAGCAACTCTTCTTCTTAAGTCACCCTCGATTAAAAAATTCTTTTGAATGAATGTTCTAAGTTCATTAACTTCTTCTTCAGTTAAATCTTTAACCCTTGTATCAGGATTTACGCCTGTAGATTTAAGAATTCCCTGTGATTTAGTTAAACCAATACCAAATATATATGTTAAACCTATTTCTACTCTTTTTTCCCTTGGTAGGTCAATACCTGCTATTCTTGCCATTTACTGTTTACACCTCCCACGTTCTTGTTGTTACATTTTATCACATCTATTACTTAAAAACGATGTAATAACTAATTATTATTATATTAATTTGCAACTAAACCTATTAACCTTGTTTTTGTTTATGTTTAGGATTTTCACAGATAACCATTACTCTTCCTTTTCTCTTTATAACTTTACATTTTTCACACATAGGTTTAACTGATGGTCTTACTTTCATAGCTAACCCTCCTTATTACTTGTCTCTCCAAGTTATTCTCCCACGAGTTAAATCATATGGGGAAAGTTCTACTGTAACCTTATCGCCTGGTAATATTCTTATAAAATTCATTCTTAACTTTCCCGAAATATGAGCTAGTATTTTATGCCCACTCTCAAGTTCAACTTGAAATATTGCATTGGGCAAAGTTTCAAGCACAACACCTTGCATTTCTATTATATCATCTTTTGACATAAGGTAATCAAACCTCCTTACCATTCTCTGCAGACTGCAAAAATATTTTAATTTTAGAATTAGTGACCTCATTTTTAGATAAAATTTTATTTCTAATTTCTTCAGCAACAGTACTAGTAAAATTCAGATGTTTAACCTTTTTCTTTTTAGGTTTCTCAATCCGTCTCAACTCTCCATCAGAAATAAACACATATTCTTCATTTAGTATACCTACCACAATAAAATTTCTATGCATATCTCTTCCTGCCTTAGAATTTACTACCTTACCTACAAGGTTATTTTTCTCCAAATCATTCACCTCTATTAGTCCAAAGTTAATATTTCAGGACCATTTCTTAAAACAGCAACAGTATTTTCATAATGTGCAGATAAACTGCCATCTCTTGTAACTACTGTCCACTTATTAGACTTTACTTTGACATAATGTTTTCCTATATTTATCATAGGTTCAATTGCAAGTACCATACCATGGACTAACTTAGGACCTTTGTTTGGAGCACCATAATTAGGAATTTCAGGATCTTCATGCATTGAAGTACCAATTCCATGACCTACAAAATCCCTAACTACAGAGTATCCATGGCCTTCAGCATAACACTGAATTGCAGCAGATATATCTGATAATCTATTACCGATTATAGCTTTTTCAACACCCTTAAAGAAACTATTTTTAGTGACCTCAATGAGCATTGAAGCTTCACTCGATATTTTGCCTACCGGAAAAGTTCTAGCAGCATCTCCATGATATCCATTTAATATGGCACCACAATCTATGCTAATTATGTCACCTTCAAGTAAAATCCGGTTACTTGGAATCCCATGAACCACTTCATCATTAACAGATGTACAAATGGAAGCTGGAAATCCACAATATCCCTTAAAAGATGGTTTAGCACCCTGTTGTACTATGAACTCTTCAGCTAATTTATTCAGTTCTGCAGTTGTAATTCCAGGTTTTATTGCCCTTTCAATTATTGCAAGAGCATCTGCAACCACCTTACCCGCACATCTCATAAATTGAACTTCCATATCACTTTTTATGTTTATCACTCTTCAATCTCTCCTAAGATACCACAGACACTTTCAAATACACTATCAATTGCTTTCGTTCCATCAACTACTGATAACAATTTCTTATCATCATAATACCGAATTAATGGTTGTGTTTGAGCCTCATATATGTCTAACCGTTCACTAACGGTCTCCTCAGCGTCATCAGCTCTTTGCACAAGCTCGCTCCCACACACATCACATTTTCCATCAACTTTCGATGGATTGAATTTAATATGGTAGCTAGCACCACAAGTAAGACAAACTCTTCGACCGGTCATTCTATTAAGAATAAACTCTCTAGGAATCTCTATTAATAACGCTGTATCAAGGGAGTGACCCTTTTCGTCTAATAAAGTTTTTAATGCCTCACCTTGGTTAACAGTTCTTGGATAGCCATCTAGTAAAAATCCATTTTTGCAATCTTCATTATTTAACCTATCCTTGATTAAGTCTATAGTCAATTGATCAGGAACTAAATGTCCCTTATCAATATGTTTCTTAGCTTCAATTCCAAGTGGGGTTTTTTCAGAAATATTCTTTCTGAATATATCCCCCGTTGATATATGTGGTATGGCGAACTTATTGCTTATGGATTTTGCTTGCGTTCCTTTTCCGGCTCCCGGAGGACCTAACAAGATTATTCTCATAGAATCATCTCCTGGTATTATTTATTTAAGGAATCCATGGTAATGCCTCATTACTAATTGTGACTCGAGTTGTCTTAATGTTTCAAGAGCAACATTTACCATAATTAATAACATTGTACCACCAAAGTATATTCCTTTAAACTGAGTATATGCCTCTACAACAATAGGGAACAATGCTATAACAGCGGCGAAAGTTCCTCCGATTATTGAAATCTTTGTAAGTACCATATCGATATATGTTGCTGTATTCTCTCCTGGTCTGATCCCTGGTATAAATCCTGATGACTTATGCATATTTTCAGCCATTTCATCAGGTTTAAATGTTACCTGAGTATAAAACCATGTAAAGAATATTATTAATATAGCATACACCACTGAGTACTTCCAACTATTTCTTTCAAATATGCTCCAAGGGCTTCCTGTAATGAACTTTGCAATTGCAGATGTCGGTTTAAGCTGTGCTATAGTTTCTGGGAATGTCATTACTGACATCGCAAAAATTATACCGATAACTCCAGATGCATTTACATTAATAGGAATATGAGTTGATTGCCCTTTAAAAACCTTGTTTCCAACAGCTTTTCCAGCATATTGAACTGGAATTCTTCTTTCACCTAAACTTGCAATTACTACTGCAACTAATAGTGCAATAGCAACTACAACAAGCATTATAACCTCTACCAAATTTACAGTACCGGCCTTTTGAAGCGCAGCAACTTTATAAACTGTTTCAGGTAATCCTGATATAATATTAATAAATATTATTAATGAAACACCATTACCAATACCTTTACCCGTAATTTGTTCACCTATCCACACCAAGAATGTTGATGCGGTTGTCATCGTTAGTATCACTAAAAATATGGTCAAACTAGATGTATCCGAAAATGCTCCAGTACCTGAAATAATTGCATACATACCAAAAGCTTGCAAAGCTCCAAGTACTATTGAAGCATATCTAGTAAAATCTTGTATCCGCTTGCGTCCTTCAAGACCTTCTTTAGAAAGTTGCTCTAAATATGGAATTGCTATTACAAGTAATTGCATTATAATCGATGCATTTATGTATGGACCAACGCCCATAGCAAAAATACTAAACTTTCCAAATGCACCGCCTGAAAGCATATCATAAAAACTAAGTAATGTACCTCCATTACTTGTTAAGCTTCCAAGTTTGCTAGCATCTACACCAGGAACAGGAATAAAAATTCCTACCCGCATAATTACAACCATAAGTAGTGTGAATATCATACGTTTTTTTAAATCAGGGACTTTCCAGGCATTACGTAGGGTTGATAACACTTATATCACCTCAGCTTTTCCTCCAGCAGCTTCAATTTTCTCAGCTGCTCCTTTAGAGAAACTTTTTACATTAACCGTTAAGTTCTTTTCTAATTTACCATTACCAAGTATCTTAACTCCATCATACACTTTTCTTATAATTCTTCTCTCTAAGAGCAATTCTGGTGTAACTACTGTACCATCTTCGAATACATTCAACCTATCAACATTTATACAAGAATATTTCTTTGCAAAAATATTTGTAAAACCTCTTTTAGGTAATCTTCTGTATAAAGGCATTTGGCCTCCTTCGAATCCTGGTCTTGTTCCACCACCTGATCTAGAGTTTTGTCCATCCTGACCTCTTCCTGCAGTTTTTCCCCAGCCTGAACCAGTACCTCTACCGATTCTCTTTGGAGATTTTTTTGAACCTTCCGCAGGTCTTAACTCATGAAGTTTCATGTCAACACCTCCTCGTTTATACTTCTTCTACTTTTATTAGATATATAACTTTGTTAATCATACCTCTGATCTGAGGAGTTTCCTCGTGCTCAACATCTTTTCCTATTTTTCTTAATCCTAAAGCATTAACTGTAGCAATATGTTCTTTCTTTCTACCTATTAAGCTTTTTACCAATGTTATTTTAACTTTAGCCAAGGTTTTCCCCTCCTATCTTAAAATTTCTTCTACAGTTTTGCCTCTTAATTTAGCAACGTCTTCTACTGTTCTTAGTCTCGCTAAACCATCAATAGTAGCATTAACTACATTTCTTGCATTACTAGAGCCTAAAGATTTAGCTCTAACATCTTTTAATCCTGATAATTCTAGAACCGCTCTAACTGGACCGCCAGCTAAAACTCCAGTACCTTCTGCACCAGGCATTATGTGAATAACTGAAGTACCAAACTTACCATCAATAGTATGTGGAATAGTTGATCCAACCATAGCTACGTTTACTAAATTCTTCTTAGCATCTTCTATTCCTTTTCTAATTGCTTCAGGAATTTCTACAGATTTGCCCATTCCAACGCCAACGTGTCCGTTTTCGTCTCCAACAACAACTAATGCGCTGAATCTGAAGTTTCTTCCACCTTTAACAACCTTAGCAACTCTGTTTATATTAACTACTTTTTCTTTAAGGTCTAATGTGCTAGGATCAATTTTCATGTGTTTCCCTCCTTCTCTTAGAATTTAAGTCCAGCTTCTCTTGCTCCTTCAGCGAGGATTTGTACTCTACCGTGATATACATATCCGCCTCTGTCAAATACAACTTCTTCTATTCCTTTTTCAAGTGCTCTTTCAGCAATCATTTTTCCTACTAATTTTGCAGCATCTTTATTACTTCCAATTTTTTGTTCGAAAGCTTTATCAACGCTTGAAGCAGAAACTAATGTGATTTTTGCTACATCATCTATTATTTGAGCATATATGTTCTTTTCACTTCTATATACAGCTAATCTTGGTCTTTGCGCTGTACCAGAAATTTTCTTTCGAACTCTAAGATGACGCTTAACTCTTGCCTTTTGTCTATCTTCTTTCTTGAACACATCATTCACTCCTTCCTACTTTATTTACCTGTTTTACCTTCCTTACGTCTAACAATTTCACCAGAATATCTGATTCCTTTGCCTTTGTAAGGTTCTGGTTTTCTCCAAGTTCTAATTTCTGCTGCAACAGCTCCAACTAATTGTTTATCTATACCTTTTACTATTATCTTGTTAGCATCAGGTAATATAAATTGGATTCCTGCAACTGCATCTATTTCAACTGGATGTGAATATCCAAGATTTAATGTTATTTTAGATCCTTTTAGTTGAGCTCTGTAACCAACGCCAACTAACTCAAGTGTTTTCTCATATCCCTCTGTAACTCCAATAACCATATTATTGATTAATGATCTTGTAAGTCCATGAAGAGCTCTATGCTCTTTTACATCACTTGGTCTTGTAACTACCACAGTATTGTCTTCCATAGCTATATTCATTTTAGTACTCATGTTTTGAGTTAGCTCACCTTTTGGTCCTTTTACATTAACAACATTAGTTGGTGAAACTGTAACAGTTACTCCATTAGGTATAACTACTGGAAGTCTTCCGATTCTTGACATACTTACACCTCCTGTATTCTTTTCAGGGCACATAACAACTAATTGCTATGCCTCATATATTCATTTTAAATACTATCCAATTATTAATTGTTTAGTCTTTATTTTACTTTAGCACATACTAGATTTGTTTTTCTTTAAATTATCTATTATTACTATGTACATAACAAGTAAATACCGTTATGCTTTAGAATTATTAGACTACCAAATATAACAAATAACTTCTCCGCCAAGGCCTAATTTTCTTGCTTCTCTATCAGCTACTAGTCCTTTTGAAGTTGATATTATAGCAACTCCTAGTCCATTCAATACTTTTGGAATATCTTCATTTTTAGAATATACTCTTAAACCTGGCTTAGATATTCTCTTAAGTCCAGTGATAACTCTTTCCTTGTTTTGACCATATTTCATAGCTAGTCTCATCATAGGAACAACGCCATCGTTATATTCTTCTATATTTTTAAGGTATCCCTCTTGAAGCAATATATTTGCAATTTCCTTCTTTATTGTTGAAGAAGGTACTTCTACTATTTCGTGTCTAACAACATTAGCATTTCTTATACGTGTTAGCAAGTCTGCGATTGGGTCAGTCATAACCATTTTTCGTGCCTCCTTTCATTAGAATGTTCTAATTACCAACTTGCTTTTCTGCAACCAGGAATTTCTCCCTTGTGTGCAAGTTCTCTAAAACAGATACGGCATATACCAAATTTTTGTAATACAGAATGTGGTCTTCCACATAGTCTGCATCTTGTATAAGCTCTAGTTGAATATTTAGGTTCTTTTTTCCATTTCTCTATTAAAGCCTTACGTGCCATATGTTTACCTCCCTATTATTGAGCAAATGGCATTCCAAGGAATCTTAACAACGCTCTTGCTTCCTCGTCTGTCTTCGCAGTAGTAACAAATATTATATCCATTCCTCTGATCTTGTCTATTTTATCATATTCAATTTCAGGGAATATAAGTTGTTCCTTAATACCGATAGCATAATTTCCTCTGCCGTCAAATGATTTAGAAGAAGCTCCTCTAAAATCTCTAACTCTAGGTAATGCAACATTCATTAATTTATCAGCAAATTCGAACATCTGAGCTTTTCTTAATGTAACTTTACAGCCGATTGGCGTATTTTCTCTTAGTTTAAAGTTAGCTATAGACTTCTTAGACCTTGTTATAACTGGTTTTTGACCTGCGATAATTTGCATGTCACTAACAGCTGCATCTAAAACCTTAGAATTGTCTTTAGCTTCTCCAACTCCCATATTTAAAACTATCTTTTCAAGCTTTGGTACTTCCATTATATTTTTATAACCGAATTTTTCCATTAACGCTTGAACTACTTCATTATTATATTTTTCTTGTAGTCTTGTACTCATATGTTAAACCTCCTTTCAGGGATTAAAATGTTTCGTTGCATTTCTTACATACTCTTACTTTAGTTCCATCTTCTAATATCTTACTGTTTATTCTTGTTACGTTTTTGCATTTTGTGCAATATAACATAACTTTAGCGCTATTTATAGCCGCTTCTCTGTGAGTTATTCCACCTTGCATATTTTGTTTGCTAGGTTTCTGATGTTTTGTAATAACACTAACATCTTTCACTAAAACTTTACCTTTTTTAGGATATACAGCTAAGACTTCGCTTATTTTGCCTTTGTCTTTACCTGAAATAACCATTACTGTATCTTTTTTTCTTACGTGCACTTTTTGTACTGCCATGTTAGACACCTCCTATCTTATAGAACTTCAGGCGCTAGTGATAAGATCTTAGTGAAGTCTTTATCCCTTAACTCCCTTGCAACAGGTCCGAATATACGAGTACCCTTTGGGGTTTTATCGTCTTTTATGATAACAGCTGCATTATCATCAAATTTTAGGTATGTTCCATCAGCTCTTCTTAAACCTTTTACAGATCTAACTATAACTGCTTTTACAACTTCACCCTTTTTAACAACTCCACCTGGTGTTGCACTTTTTACGCTGGCAACAATTGTATCACTGATGTTTCCCCATTTTCTCTTAGAACCACCTAAAACTCTAATACACATAATCTCTTTTGCGCCAGAATTGTCTGCAACTTTTAATCTTGATTGCTGTTGTATCATATCCAATACCCTCCTTTCAGTCGTTGAACTGAAACATTATTTAGCTTTTTCAACTATTCCAGTAATTCTCCATCTTTTATCTTTAGATAGTGGTCTAGTTTCCATAATTGAAACTTTATCATTTATTTTAGCTTCATTATTTTCATCATGAGCTTTAAATTTTGTTGTTTTATTAATTATCTTTCCGTATAATGGATGACGAACTTTTGTCTCAATTGCAACAACTACTGTCTTATCCATTTTATCAGATACTACTCTACCTGTTCTTGTTTTCCTGTTATTTCTTTCCACAAGAGCAACCTCCCTTCAGTTTTACTGTTCAAAAGCCTTTATTTCTTCTTGCCTAATGATCGTCTTAATTTGGGCTATAGATTTTTTAACCTGTTTAATTCTCATAGGGTTTTCTAATTGCCCTGTAGCTAACTGAAATCTAAGGTTAAATAATTCTGCCTTTAAATCAGACATTTTTACTAGCAAGTCTTGAGGATTACTTTGTCTTAATTCATTTAATTCATTAGCCTTCAATGACTTCACCACCCATTTCCTCAAAATCTTTTCTAGATACAAACTTAGTTTTAATTGGAAGTTTGTGTGAAGCAAGTCTCATTGCTTCTCTAGCCGCTTCTTCTGTTACTCCTGCAATCTCGAATAAGACTCTACCTGGTTTAACAACTGCTACCCAATATTCTACAGATCCTTTACCAGAACCCATACGAGTTTCAGCCGGTTTTTCAGTTACTGGCTTATCAGGGAAGATTTTAATCCAAACCTTTCCGCCTCTTTTAACTTCTCTATTAATTGCAACTCTGGCTGCTTCTATTTGATTACTTTTGACCCAACCACATTCCATAGCTTGTAATGCGAAATCACCGTATGCAATGAAATTTCCTCTTGTTGCTTTTCCTCTCATTCTACCACGTTGAACCTTACGATGTTTAGATCTTTTAGGCATTAACATGTCTTATTCCTCCTTCCTTACACTTCTATGCGCTTACTTCTTCCTTAACGATTTTCTTTGTAGGAAGAACTTCGCCTCTATATACCCAAACTTTTACACCGATCTTACCATATACTGTATCTGCTTCTGCAAATCCATAGTCTATATCAGCTCTCATTGTTTGTAGTGGTATTGTACCTTCATGATAATGTTCAGTTCTAGCTATTTCTGCTCCGCCAAGTCTTCCTGCGCAAGCAATCTTAACTCCCTTAACTCCAGATCTCATAGCTCTTTGAATAGTTTGTTTCATCGCTCTTCTAAAAGAAATTCTCTTTTCTAATTGAGAAGCAACATTTTCTGCCATTAATTGAGCATTGTTCTCTGCTTGTTTAACTTCAACAATATTAATTAAAACATTTTTGTCAGCTACAAGTTTTTTCATATCAAGTTTTATAACTTCAATACCAGAGCCGCCTCTACCAATAACCATTCCTGGTTTAGCAGTGTGTATATTGATTTTAACTCTTTTAGCAGCTCTTTCAATTTCGATTTTGGAAATTCCAGCTGTGTAAAGTTTGCTTTTTAAGAATTCTCTAATCTTAAAATCTTCAACAAGATTATCTGCGAAATTCTTTTTATCTGCATACCATTTAGAACTCCAGTCTTTTATTACACCAACCCTAAAGCCGTGTGGATGTACTTTTTGTCCCACGCTATATTCCTCCTTCTTATAATCTCTCTGTAACTATTATAGTTACATGGCTAGATCTTTTTCTTATTCTATATGCTCTTCCTTGTGCACGCGGTCTAAATCTCTTAAGTGTTGGACCTTGACATGCATAAGTTTGTGCAACATATAATCTATTGATATCTAAGTTCAAGTTGTTTTCTGCATTTGCTACAGCAGATTTAAGAACTTTAGTTACTACTTCAGCTGCATTCTTTGGAGTGTACTGTAATATAGCAAAAGCTTCATTTACATTTTTTCCTCTTATTAAATCAAGAACAATCCCGATTTTCATTGAGGACGTTCTCACATATTTAGCTATAGCTTTAGCCTCCATGTTTGTTTCCTCCTTCCCACACTATCTTACTTTGCTTGTTTTCTCTCTAACAATGTGTCCTTTAAATGTTCTAGTTAATGCGAATTCTCCTAATTTATGTCCAACCATATCTTCTAAAACATAAACTGGCACATGTTTTCTTCCATCATGTACTGCGATAGTATGCCCTATCATTTGCGGAAAAATAGTAGAACTTCTTGACCAAGTCTTTATTACTTTTTTCTCGCCATTTTTGTTCATTTCATTTATTCTGTTTAACAGAACTTCTTGCACATAAGGTCCTTTTTTTACTGATCTACTCACTTTAGTGGCCTCCCTTCATACACAATGAACATAATTTCGAAGAGAAATTAAATTCTCTTGAAACTATTTTCTATTTTTACCCTTAACAATAAATTTATCAGAGTATTTCTTAGTTTTTCTAGTTTTATAACCTAAAGCTGGTTTACCCCAAGGAGTCATCGGACTAGCGTGACCAACTGGTGACTTACCTTCTCCACCACCATGTGGATGGTCATTTGGATTCATTACTGATCCTCTGACTGTAGGTCTAAATCCTAGGTGTCTTTTTCTTCCTGCTTTACCTATGTTAACAATGTCATGAGTTAAATTAGAAACTGTTCCTATAGTAGCTCTACAGTTTAATCTAATATATCTTACTTCTCCACTTGGAAGTCTTACCTGAGCATATTCTCCTTCTTTAGCCATAAGCTGAGCTGAAGAACCTGCTGATCTTACCAATTGAGCACCTTTACCAACCTGAAGTTCTATATTATGAATAGTAGAACCAAGTGGAATATTAGCTATTGGAAGAGTGTTTCCTACCTTTATATCTGCATCGGCTCCTGATACTATTACATCTCCAACTTTCAATCCAACTGGAGCTATTATGTATCTCTTATCACCATCAGCATATACAACAAGAGCTATGTAAGCAGATCTATTCGGATCATACTCAATTGTTGAAACTTTTGCTGGAATACCATCTTTAATTCTTTTAAAATCAATTATTCTGTAAGCTTGTTTTGCTCCACCACCTCGGTGACGAACAGTTATTTTACCTTGATTATTTCTTCCACCTGATCTTTTTGTGCTTCTAAGAAGTGATTTTAATGGCTTATCTGTTGTTATTTCTGCAAAATCAGACATAGTCATATTTCTTCTAGAAGGTGTGGTGGGTCTAAATTTCTTAATCGCCATGTGATTTCCCTCCTTATTTTCGCTTATCTGGCCTCTGCCAATACCTGCTTAATAATTACATTCCGTCAAAAAACTCAATTGTTTTGCTTTCTGTTGTTAAAGTAACAATAGCTTTTTTGAAGTCAGCTCTTTTACCAATGTGAACTCCAACTCTTTTAGTTTTACCTATATTCCTTAGTGTTCTAACATTTTCAACCTTAACTCCAAATACTTCTTCTACTGCTTTTTTAACTTGAGTTTTATTTGCGTGAATATCAACTATAAAGGTGTATTTTTTATCAGCCATTACCGCCATACTTTTTTCAGTAATTACTGGTTTTCTTATAATATCATGGCTTGTTAGCTTCATTATATATACACCTCCTCTATTTTAGATACAGCATCCTTTGTAACTATGAATTTCTCATATTTTAGTATGTCATAAACATTCAAATTATTTACTGGTGTAACTCGTACTCCAGGTATATTTCTTCCTGATTTATAAACATTTTCATCTGACTTTTCAACAACTATTAAAGTTTTCTTAGCATCAAAAGCTTTTAAAACCTCTAACATTGCCTTAGTTTTAGGTGAGTCAAATTCTAAACTATCGATTACTATCATTTCATTTTCAGCAACTTTAGCTGATAAAGCTGATTTGAAAGCAACTCTTCTCATTGATTTAGGTACTGACATACGGTAATCTCTTGGCTTTGGAGCAAATACTATACCACCATGTATCCATTGTGGTGCTCTAATTGAACCTTGTCTTGCTCTACCAGTTCCTTTTTGTCTCCAAGGCTTAATACCACCGCCTCGAACTTCAGCTCTTGTTTTAGCTGATTGAGTTCCTTGTCTTTTATTTGCGAGTTGTGCTACTACAACTTGGTGTAAAGCATCTGTGTTGATTTCCACTCCAAATATACTTTCGTTTAGCTCAATATCGCCAACTTTTTTTCCTTCTTTATTAAATAAATCTAATGTAAGCATTCTGCATCCTCCTTTCTATAAAATTACGCTTTGACAGCGTTTCTTATTACAACTGTACCTTTTTTAGGTCCTGGTATTCCACCTCTAATTAATATAATGTTCTTTTCAGCCATTACTTTAACTATTTCAAGGTTTATTACTGTTGTATTAACATTACCCATATGACCTGGCATATGTTTGTTTTTAAATGTTTTTGATGGATCAGAAGATGCTCCCATTGATCCTGGAGCTCTATGGAACTTAGATCCATGACTCATAGGTCCTCTTGATGCATTCCATCTTTTTATAACGCCTTGGAATCCCTTTCCTTTGGAAATTCCTGAAACGTCAATTTTATCCCCAGCAGCAAATATATCTGCTGTAAATTCTTGACCTACAACATAAGCACTTGTATCTTCCATTCTAAATTCTTTTACGAATCTTTTTAAAGATGTTCCTGCTTTAGCGAATTGTCCTTGCATTGGTTTGTTGACTAATTTTTCTCTTATATCTCCAAAACCAACTTTTATTGCACTGTAACCATCATTTTCAACAGTCTTGATTTGAACAACAACACATGGACCTGCTTCAACTACTGTTACTGGAACTACTTTTCTATTCTCATCGAATATTTGAGTCATTCCAAGTTTTTTACCCATTATACCTTTTTTCATGAAAATACACCTCCTACTTATTAGCGGACCACAAAAGTGATCATAACAGTTAGTAATAGTAATCTATTACTTACGAACAGTCAAATTAACTGTACGCTTCATCGCACTTCTATGTACGCTTATAGTTTTATCTCGATATCAACACCAGCTGGTAAGTCTAATCTCATTAATGCATCAACTGTTTTAGGTGATGGACTAATGATGTCTATTAGTCTCTTATGAGTTCTTATCTCAAATTGCTCTCTTGAATCTTTATATTTGTGTGGAGCTCTTAATACTGTAATTATGTCTTTTTCAGTAGGTAGTGGTACTGGACCAGCTACTTTAGCTCCTGTGCTTTTTGCTGTTTGAACAATTTTCTCAGCAGATTGATCTAATATGTTGTGATCAAAAGCCTTTAATCTAATTCTAATTTTTTGCTTAATCATTATTATTTCCTCCTTTTCATTGCACGCTCTACTTCTTGCGTACAACATCGGATGTTCTGTAAACTGTTCCGGGTGTTGCATGCAATAAGTGAATGGAACAAACCGCAGGAACTCCGTCGCCCGATTCTAGATCAGGGCATGCTCGGTGAAGAATTACCCGGAAGTCCGGCAACCTCTTACCTCATCGCTGTTACCACAATACAACTATTAAAGTATACAACATAACTTTTGCTTTGACAAGTATTTTTTAATATTAATTTTTAATTTTAATATTTACAATTTAAACTTGTAATTACACAAAAGTTTTATTGCATTCAAAAGGAGAAGAGCGTCCCCTTCTCCTTAATAATAAAAGCTTTTATTATTTTAAAAACATCATATGATTTTTTGATTATTGTTTAGAAAATTATTATTTAACTATTGAAGTAACAACTCCTGATCCTACTGTTCTTCCACCTTCTCTGATTGCAAATCTTAATCCCTCATCCATTGCTACTTGAGTTATTAATTCAACATTCATGTCTATGTGATCTCCTGGCATTACCATTTCCATTCCGTCTGGTAATTTTATTGATCCTGTTACATCAGTTGTTCTGAAATAAAATTGTGGTCTGTATCCGTCGAAGAATGGAGTATGTCTTCCGCCTTCTTCTTTTTTAAGTACATATACTTGACCTACAAATTTAGCATGTGGATGTATTGAACCTGGTTTTGAAAGTACTTGACCTCTTTGAATATCTGCTCTTTGTACTCCTCTTAATAAAGCTCCAATATTATCTCCTGCCATTGCTTGATCTAGAAGTTTTCTAAACATTTCAACTCCTGTACATACAACTTTTCTCTTATCTTCGCTAAGTCCAACGATTTCAACTTCTTCTCCAACTTTAAGTATCCCAGTTTCAACTCTTCCTGTTGCAACTGTTCCTCTACCTGTGATTGTGAATACATCTTCTATTGGCATTAAGAATGGTTTGTCTGTTGCTCTTGCTGGTGTTGGAATGTAAGTATCTACTGCTTCCATCAATTCAAATATGCATTTTGATGCTTCTGGATCTGTTGGGTTTTCTAATGCTTTTAATGCTGATCCTATTATTACTGGAATATCGTCTCCTGGGAAGTCATACTCACTTAATAATTCTCTTACTTCCATTTCAACAAGTTCTAATAATTCTGGATCATCTACCATATCTGCTTTGTTCAAGAATACTACTATATAACCTACTCCAACTCTGCTTGCAAGTAATATATGTTCTCTTGTTTGAGGCATTGGACCATCTGCTGCACTAACTACTAGGATTGCTCCGTCCATTTGTGCTGCTCCTGTGATCATGTTCTTTACATAATCTGCATGTCCTGGGCAATCAACATGTGCATAATGTCTATTTTCTGTTTCATATTCAACATGTGCAGTGTTAATTGTAATTCCTCTTTCTCTTTCCTCTGGTGCTTTATCAATCATGTCAAATCTTGAAGCTTCTGCTAAACCCTTAGTTGCTAATACTGCTGTTATTGCAGCTGTTAATGTAGTCTTGCCGTGATCCACGTGTCCTACTGTTCCAATGTTTACATGTGGCTTGTTTCTTTCGAATTTTACCTTTGCCATTTTAAATTCCTCCTTATATTTACATATTATCCTATAATCTTTTAATTATTTAACACCTATAACTTGTTCTTGAACGCTCTTTGGTGCTGGTTCATATGCAGCAAATTCCATACTGTATACTCCTCTACCTTGAGTTCTTGATCTAAGTGTTGTAGAATAACCAAACATCTCTGACAATGGAACCATTGCTCTAATTACTTGAGCACCAGATTCAGCGTCCATTCCTTCTATTCTACCTCTTCTTGAATTAAGATCTCCTATAACATCTCCCATGTACTCTTCTGGAACTGTTACTTCAACCTTCATTATTGGTTCTAAAAGTACTGGATCTGCTTTTGCCATACCAGCTTTAAACGCCATAGAACCAGCAACCTTAAATGCCATTTCGTTTGAGTCAACATCATGGTATGATCCATCAACTACCTTAACTTTAAAGTTAAGAACTGGGAATCCACCAAGAATACCACTCTTAGATGCTTCTTTAATTCCGTTCTCAATTGGAGAAATAAATTCTTTCGGAATAGATCCACCTACAGTAGCATTTTCAAATGAGTAAGCTTCAGTAGTTGGTATTAATTCTATCCAACAGTGACCGTATTGTCCACGTCCACCAGATTGTTTAATGTATTTACCTTCTGCTTTAACTTGTTTTCTTATTGTTTCTTTGTAAGCTACTTGTGGTTTACCTACATTACATTCAACTTTAAATTCTCGTTGAAGTCTATCAACAATAATTTCTAGATGAAGCTCGCCCATACCACCAATTATTGTTTGACCAGTTTCTTGATCAGTGTAAGTTTGGAATGTTGGATCTTCTTCAGAAAGTTTTGATAAAGCCATTCCCATTTTTTCTTGGCCTACTTTAGTTTTCGGCTCAATAGCTACATGAATAACTGGATCTGGGAAGTCCATAGTTTCAAACATTATTGGATGATCTTCGTCACATAATGTTTCACCAGTAGTTGTATTTTTAAGTCCAATTATTGCACCTAATTCTCCTGCACGTAATTCATCAACTTCTTCTCTGTGATTAGCATGCATTTTAACTAGTCTAGCAACTCTCTCTTTTTTACCTTTGTTCGCATTTAAAACATAAGTACCAGTTTTCATTATGCCTGAGTAAACTCTTGTAAAACAAAGTCTACCAACAAATGGGTCTGTGGCTATTTTAAATGCTAATGCTGACATTGGTTCATTATCATCTGGATGTCTTTCCATTTCTTCACCAGTATCAATGTCTTGACCTTTTGTAGATGGTATATCAAGTGGTGATGGCATGTATTCTATAACAGCATCTATCATCATTTGAACACCTTTATTTTTGTATGAAGAACCACAGATTACAGGTACTATTTCATTATTAAGAACACCTTTTCTTAATACTGCTTTTAATTCTTCTTCACTTATTTCTTCTCCATCAAGATACTTCATCATAAGATCTTCATCTAGTTCAGCTATTGCTTCTACCATAGCCGCTCTATATTCTTGTGCTAAATCTTTCATATCTTCTGGAATTTCTATCTCTTCTATTTGTGTTCCTAAATCATCCTTATAGACCTCTGCAATATTTCTAATTAAATCTATAATTCCTAGGAATCCTTCTTCTTTACCTATTGGAAGTTGTATTGGAACTGCATTAGCGCTTAGTCTTTCACGCATCATCTCAACAACTCTATAAAAATCTGCACCCATTATATCCATTTTATTTACATACGCCATTCTTGGAACGTTATACTTAGCAGCTTGTCTCCACACCGTTTCAGATTGTGGTTCAACTCCACCTTTTGCTGCAAATACAGCAACTGCACCATCAAGTACTCTTAAAGCTCTTTGAACTTCAATTGTGAAATCTACGTGACCAGGTGTATCAATGATATTTATGTTATAACCCTTCCAAAAACAAGTTGTAGCCGCAGAAGTTATTGTTATACCTCTTTCTTGCTCTTGTACCATCCAATCCATAGTAGCTCCGCCATCATGAACTTCACCAATTTTGTGTGTTTTTCCTGTATAGAATAATATACGCTCAGTTGTTGTTGTTTTACCAGCATCTATATGAGCCATAATACCTATATTTCGGAATTTATCTAAAGAATATTCTCTACCCACTATTAGTTCCTCCTCTCAACGATGATTTTAAATTTGACAAAACTGTCTTGGCAAAGCCAAAACAGTTTTAATATTAATACCTGTAATGAGCAAAAGCTTTATTAGCTTCAGCCATTTTATGAATATCTTCTCTCTTCTTTACTGCAGCTCCAGTATTGTTTGCAGCTTCAAGCAATTCATTAGCAAGTTTTTCTCTTGCATATTTCTCGCCTCTTTTATCTGCAGCAATAAGTAACCATCTTAATCCTAATGTTTGTCTTCTCTCAGGTCTAACTTCGATAGGCACTTGATAATTAGCTCCACCTATTCTTCTAGCTTTAACTTCAAGTAATGGCATAACATTAGCTAATGCAGCCTCAAAAACCTCTAAAGGTTCTTTACCAGTTTTTTCTTTAATTATGTCGAAAGCCTCATAGCATATTTTTTGTGCTACTCCTCTTTTTCCATCTTCCATTACATTGTTTATTAACTTTGTAACGACCTTGCTGTTGTACATTGGATCAGGTAATACATCTCGTTTTGCAATATATCCTTTTCTCGGCACTTTACTTCCCTCCTTAACAATTTTAATTAACTCATAGGTACTCGATATCTCTACCGCAAAGCACTTTGTACTTCTGCAATTGTATGTAAATATAAAATTAAATTATCATATATATAAATGCTGAAGACATTGTACCTTAATTCAAAGCATTATTTTTTAGCCTTTGGTTTCTTAGTACCATATTTAGATCTACTTTGTAGTCTTCCAGCAACTCCAGCTGAATCTAATGTTCCTCTGATGATGTGGTATCTAACTCCTGGTAAATCTTTAACTTTTCCACCTCTTATAAGAACAACACTATGTTCTTGTAAATTGTGTCCTACACCTGGTATGTAAGCAGTAACTTCAAATCCGTTTGTAAGTCTAACTCTTGCAACTTTTCTTAATGCTGAGTTTGGCTTCTTAGGAGTTGTTGTTTTAACTACTGTACAAACACCTCTTTTTTGTGGGCAGTTTTTTAGTGCTGGTGAAGCTGATTTTGTTACTAGTGTCTTTCTGCCTTTTCTTACTAATTGATTAATAGTTGGCATGATTTCACCTCCTCATTTTTATAAGCTGATTCTCATTTATATCAATGCCGCGTAACATAACCAATGGCTACGTTACTGCATGATATATCTATATTTTTTAGTTGCTAGCTTTAATTAATCTTCTAGACTCAATGCTGTCGCTGAGGCAACATCTATATCACAAAGATTTCCTAGTTCTTTCATTGTGTCTACAAATATTATTTGCAGGGTATTAATATTGGCTAGTTTCACAATAGGATCAGTAATACTACTCTCAGCATCCTTGGCAATATACAAAACCTTACCCTTATTATTCTTTAATGCTTTTAGGGTTTGTTTGACTCCAACGACTTTCTGACCTACAATTTTACATACCATTTCTAACTCCCCTTTATAATTATAATCACAAGATTTATCTATTTAAGATGTATCTAGTCGATTTAAATCACACACAAGGTGTATTTTATCATTTTAGCAACACCCTGTCAACTAATTACAACTTATACTTCTAAATCATTTTCAATTTCTACTTTTTCTTCATCTTCAGTATTGATCTTTATAGTTCTATATCTTGTCATTCCAGTACCAGCAGGTATTAGCTTACCAATTATTACATTTTCTTTTAATCCAAGTAATGGATCAATTTTACCTTTAATAGCTGCATCAGTAAGTACCCTTGTTGTTTCTTGGAATGATGCTGCTGACAAGAATGACTCTGTAGCAAGTGCTGCTTTTGTTATACCTAGCAATGAGATCTTTCCAACAGCAGGTACGCCACCTTCAGATTCAATTTTTGCATTAGCATCTTCAAAAGCAAATATATCTACTAAGTTTCCTGGAAGTAATTCAGTATCTCCAGATTCCTCAATTTTCACTTTCCTTGTCATCTGCCTTACAACAACCTCTAAATGCTTATCATTGATATCAACACCTTGAAGTCTATAAACTTTTTGTACCTCTGAAGATAAATAATTCTTAACTCCTTGAACGCCTTTGATTCTTAAAATATCATGCGGATTAACTGAACCCTCAATTATTTCGTCTCCAGCTTCAATTCTATCGCCATTTGCAACTTTTAATCTTGATCCAAAAGGTATGTCATAACTTATTTCTTCCCCTGCATCACTAATTACAATAACAATTCTCTTTTTCTTAGTATCTTCCATTTTGACTGTACCACAAACATCACTTACTATTGCAAGTCCTTTTGGCTTTCTAGCTTCAAATAATTCCTCAACTCTTGGAAGACCTTGAGTTATATCTGATCCTGCTACTCCACCTGTATGGAATGTTCTCATTGTAAGCTGTGTTCCTGGTTCACCTATGGATTGAGCTGCAATTATTCCTACTGCTTCTCCAATATTAATCTTTTGAGAAGTTGCCATGTTCATTCCATAACATTTAGCGCAAACTCCGATTTTAGCCTTACATGTAAATACTGATCTAATCATAACTTTCTTTACACCAGACTTTTGAACTTCTTCTGCTAACTTAATATCCATATACTCATCTTTAGGAACTATTACCTTTCCTGTTTTTGGATGAATAATATCTTCTGCAGAATATCTTCCAGTAAGTCTTTCAACTAACTGTTCAATTACTTCACTACCATCACAAATTTCAGAAACTTCAAAGCCTTCATTTGTTCCACAATCTTCATGTCTTACTATAACGTCTTGACATACATCAACAAGTCTTCTTGTTAGATAACCTGAATCGGCAGTCTTAAGTGCTGTATCCGCGTTACCTTTTCTAGCTCCATGTGTTGAAATAAAGTACTCTAATACATTAAGTCCATCTCTAAAAGATGCTCTGATAGGTAATTCAATTATTTTACCAGATGGATTAGCCATCAGGCCTCTCATACCAGCTAATTGTTTAATTTGACTCTTAGACCCTCTGGCTCCTGAATCCGCCATCATAAATATTGGATTGAATTTATCCAAACTATCCATAAGTGCATTTGCAACATCTTCAGTAGTCTTAGTCCATTTTTCTATTACTCTTTGGTATCTTTCTTCCTCAGATATAAAACCTCTACGATACATTTTCTCTATTTTATCAACAGTTTCATCAGCATCTTTTAATAATCCTTTTTTAGCCTCTGGAACTTGCATATCAGATGTAGCAACGGTAATTGCTCCAATTGTAGAGTAATGATATCCTTTAGCCTTTATCTTATCTAACATCTTAGAAGTTTCTGATGGACCATATTTCAAGTAGCATTTATCAATAATACTACCAAGATTCTTTTTACTTACTAGGAAATCTATCTCAAATTTAAGTTCATTTCCAGGAATGCTTCTATCAATGAATCCTAAATCCTGAGGTATTGTTTCATTAAAAATTAATTTACCAGGTGTAGTATCTATAATTGCAGATATTTTAACACCATTAACAACACCAAACATCTTGACTTTGATTTTAGCATGAATCTCAATATCTTTTACTTGATAAGCCATTATTACTTCATCAGGTGATGAGAATGATCTTCCCTCGCCCTTAGCACCATCTTTATCAATAGTTAAATAGTAGGCACCTAATACCATATCTTGAGTAGGTACACAAACTGGTTTACCATCTGATGGTTTCATAATATTATGGGCTGCAAGCATTAAGAACCTTGCTTCAGCTTGAGCTTCAACAGATAGAGGTACATGTACCGCCATCTGATCTCCATCGAAATCAGCGTTATATGCTGTACATACAAGTGGATGTAGTTTAATAGCCCTACCTTCTACAAGTATTGGTTGGAAAGCTTGTATTCCTAGTCTATGAAGCGTAGGTGCACGATTTAACAGTACTGGATGATCTGCTATTACTTCTTCAAGTACATCCCATACTTGAGGCATAACTCTCTCTACCATCCTCTTAGCACTCTTAATGTTATGTGCTACTCCACTTCCAACTAGTTTTTTCATAACAAAAGGCTTAAATAATTCTAAAGCCATTTCTTTTGGAAGTCCACATTGATACATTTGTAATTCCGGCCCAACAACTATAACTGAACGGCCTGAGTAATCAACACGCTTTCCAAGTAAATTCTGTCTGAATCTTCCTTGCTTTCCTTTTAACATGTCAGAAAGAGATTTTAAAGGTCTGTTTCCTGGTCCAGTAACTGGCCTTCCTCTTCTTCCATTATCAATTAATGCATCAACAGCTTCTTGAAGCATTCTTTTTTCGTTTCTAACTATTATATCTGGAGCGCCTAAATCTAGAAGTTTTTTAAGTCTATTGTTTCTGTTTATTACCCTTCTATATAAATCATTCAAATCAGAAGTAGCAAATCTTCCTCCATCCAATTGTACCATCGGTCTTAAATCAGGTGGTATTACTGGAATTACGTCAATTATAATCCACTCAGGTTTGTTTTTTGATTTTCTAAAAGATTCAGAAACATCTAATCTTCTTATACTTCTAATTCTTTTTTGTCCTGTACTTGTTTTTAGATCTTCCTTTAACTCCTTAGATAATTCTTCTAAGTTTATGTTTTGTAGTAGTACCTTTACAGATTCTGCACCCATACCAGCTACAAAACTATCAGCTCCAAATTTATCTATGGCTTCTCTATATTCTTTTTCACTAAGAATCTGTTTTGTTAATAGTGATGTTTCTTTTGGATCCAACACTACATAAGAAGCGAAATATAGAATTTTTTCCAGGGATCTAGGTGACATGTCTAAAATAAGTCCCATACGAGATGGTATTCCTTTGAAATACCAAATGTGAGATACTGGAGCAGCAAGTTCAATATGCCCCATTCTTTCACGTCTTACTTTAGATTTTGTAACTTCAACGCCACATCTATCACAAACTATTCCCTTATATCTTACTCTCTTATATTTACCACAATGACATTCCCAATCTTTAATTGGACCAAATATTCTTTCGCAAAATAGTCCATCTCTTTCAGGTTTTAAAGTTCTATAATTTATAGTCTCAGGTTTTTTAACTTCACCTTTTGACCATTCTCTGATTTGCTCCGGTGATGCCAATCCTATTTGAATAGCATCAAAATTATTAAATTCAAACAAGGGTACAGCCTCCCTTCATATTAATGTTCATCATTAAAATCATTAAGTTCTAAGTCTTCACCAAAATCTTCTAATGGTACTTCATCATAATTTATATCAACATCTACTTCCTCATCTTCATCGATGAGTTCAATGTACTCTTCAGTTGGTGATTCAGGCACTACATCTTCTGAACCTTCTATATTAACATTTAAATTTAATTCTTCCATTTCATCATCAACTGATTCTTTAAGTTTAATTTCTTCTAAATCATCAGTAAGAACTTTAACATTAAGACATAACGCTTGTAATTCCTTTATAAGAACCTTAAATGACTCCGGTACTCCTGGCTCTGGAATATTCTCACCTTTTACAATTGCCTCATATGTTTTAACTCTACCAACAACATCATCAGATTTAACTGTTAGAATCTCTTGTAGTGTGTGGGCTGAACCATATGCTTCTAACGCCCATACTTCCATTTCTCCGAATCTTTGGCCACCAAACTGTGCTTTACCACCTAATGGTTGCTGAGTTACTAGAGAATAAGGTCCTGTGGATCTAGCATGTATCTTATCATCTACTAGATGATGAAGTTTTAAGATATACATATATCCAACAGTAACTCTGCTGTCTAATGCTTCTCCTGTTCTTCCATCATACAAATCAGTTTTTCCATCTGCATCATATCCGGCTTTTATTAAGCACGCTTCAATTTCTTCCTCAAGCGCACCATCAAATACTGGTGTTGCGATGTGCCAACCAAGTTCGCTAGCTGCCCATCCTAAATGAACTTCTAATACTTGACCTATATTCATACGTGAAGGAACACCAAGTGGATTTAAGCATATTTGAAGTGCTCTTCCATCAGGTAAAAACGGCATATCCTCTACTGGTAATACTCTTGATATAACTCCTTTATTACCATGTCTTCCTGCCATTTTATCGCCTACAGATATTTTTCTCTTTTGTGCTATATAACATCTAACTAGTTCATTAACACCTGGTGGAAGTTCATCGCCATTTTCCCTAGTGAACACCTTAACGTCAACTATTATTCCAGCTTCGCCATGTGGTACTCTAAGTGAAGTGTCTCTTACTTCTCTTGCCTTTTCACCAAATATTGCTCTTAATAATCTTTCCTCTGCGGTAAGTTCTGTTTCACCCTTAGGAGTTACTTTACCCACTAGAATATCTCCAGATCTTATCTCAGCACCAATTCTTATTATTCCACCCTCATCTATGTCTTTAAGTGCATCTTCTCCAACATTAGGGATGTCTCTAGTTATTTCTTCTGGTCCAAGCTTAGTATCTCTTGCTTCTGACTCGTACTCTTCAATATGAACTGAAGTAAATATGTCATCGCGAACAAGTTCTTCAGATATTAGCATTGCATCCTCATAGTTATAACCTTCCCAAGTTACAAACCCAATACGGATGTTTTTCCCTAAAGCTATTTCTCCAAGGTCTGTTGAAGGTCCATCTGCAAGTACTGTATTTACTTCAACTTTTTCGCCTTTGTTAACTATAGGTCTCTGATTTATACAAGTACCTTGATTGGATCTTTTAAATTTAAGTATTTTATAAACATCTAATCCATTGTCTGATTCTCTTCTTACCTTAATTTCATTAGCACTTACATACTCAACCACGCCTGCATTTTTAGCTTTAGGAAGAACACCAGAATCTACTGCGGCTCTGTATTCTATTCCTGTACCAACAATTGGAGCCTGTGATTTAAGTAGTGGAACTGCTTGACGTTGCATATTAGAACCCATTAGCGCACGACTGGCATCATCATTCTCAAGAAATGGGATCATAGCAGTAGCAACAGAAACTATTTGCCTTGGGGATATATCCATAAGGTCAACTTCTTCTTTTGGAACAACTAATACTTCTTGTTTAGCTCTTACAGTAATTTTTTTATCTACAAAAGTACCATCCTCACTAATTGGTTCACTTGCCTGTGCTACTAAATAAGCATCTTCTTCATCTGCAGTCATGTATATAATTTCATTTGTGACTACTGATGTTTTTTTATCTACAACTCTATAAGGTGTTTCAATAAATCCATATTCATTAACTTTAGCGTAACTTGCAAGTGAGTTAATAAGTCCTATATTAGGTCCTTCTGGAGTTTCTATAGGACACATTCTGCCGTAATGTGAGTAATGAACATCTCTAACCTCAAATCCAGCTCTCTCTCTTGAAAGTCCACCTGGTCCTAGTGCAGATAATCTTCTTTTGTTTGTAAGTTCTGATAATGGATTTGTTTGATCCATGAATTGAGAAAGTTGAGAACTTCCAAAGAATTCTTTAATAGCTGCAGCTACAGGCCTTATGTTGATAAGTGCTTGTGGTGTTATTCCTTCCTGGTCTTGAATTGTCATTCTTTCTTTTACAACTCTTTCCATTCTTGATAACCCTATTCTGAATTGATTCTGTAAAAGTTCTCCTACAGATCTAATTCTTCTATTACCTAAATGATCAATATCATCAATATAACCGATATCGTAAGTTAGTCCTAACTCGTAGCTCACTGTAGCATACATATCATCTTTAATTATATGTTTTGGTATTAATCTAGTTCTATTTGCTTTAATCTGCTCTTTAATAGATTCTTCATCACTAAAATTATCTAATATCTCTTTAAGTGTTGGATAATGAACCATTTCCCTAATATTAAGATCAGAAACATCAAAATTAACTACCTTATTAAGGTTGACAAAATGATTTCCTATAACTCTTAAAACTTTATCCTCTACTTGAAGATCCACTACATTAATTCCTAAATTCTGAATTTCTAAAGCAACTTCTCTGTCTATTTTTTGATCTTTTTCAACTATAACTTCACCTGTAACAGGATTTACAATATTCTCAGCAGCAATTTGGTTTGCAATTCTGTGATTAATTGATAGCTTTTTATTGAATTTATATCTACCAACTCTTGACAGATCGTACCTCTTTGCATCAAAGAATAACGAATCAATAAGAGATACCGCACTATCCACTGTAGGTGGTTCGCCTGGTCTTAATCTCTTATATATTTCTATTAAGGCTTCTTCTCTTGTTTTAGTGTTATCTTTTTCTATTGTAGCTTTTAGTCTTTCTTCTTCACCTAATAACTCATGTAAGTCTAAATCGCTACCATTATCCATCATAGCTCTAGCCAAAACACTTATAGGTAGTTTCCTTGTTTTGTCAATTCTAATGTATACAATATCATTAGAATCTGTTTCATACTCAAGCCATGCTCCTCTGTTTGGAATTACAGTAGCCGAGTAAAGTTTTTTTCCTGTTTTATCAACGGAGTAATTGTAGTAAACACCTGGAGATCTAACCAATTGACTTACTATAACTCTTTCTGCTCCATTAATTACAAATGTCCCTTGTGGTGTCATAAGTGGGAAATCTCCCATAAAGACTTCTTGCTCTTTGATTTCACCAGTTTCATTATTACGCAATCTAACCTTTACTTTGAGCGGTGCTGCGTAAGTTGTATCTCTTTCTTTACACTGTTCCTCAGTATACTTAATATTATCTATATCAAGTTTATAACCTACGAACTCTAAAACAAGATTTCCCGTATAATCTTGTATAGGATTTATGTCGTCAAAAACCTCTTGAAGTCCTTCTTTTAGAAACCAATCATAAGAGTCTAACTGTATTTCAATTAAATTTGGCATATCAGTTACTTCACTTATTTTTGAGAAACTCATTCTTGTTCTTTTACCTAACTGGACAGGATGTACCATCAGCTTTCACCCCTTGCATAAACTAAAATAACCAAAAACACACTTTCCCCTAGGACATTATGCTTCTGGATTCACACATTCTTCATGTTATTATAACCATTTTTGTATATTTAATTCACTTTAACCAGTAATTTCATTATTTTTAATGACAAACTACTAATTTTCAATGCATTACGCTATATTATCATAATTTTAATTCTATGTCAACATAACGTTTTAAAAAAGGGCACTCTTATATAAAAGTACCCTGTTTTATACTGAGATTATTTTATTTCTGCTCCGCCGCCAACTTCTTCAAGTTTAGCTTTTATAGCTTCTGCATCATCTTTACTTACAGCTTCTTTAATAGTTTTTGGAGCACCATCAACTATATCTTTAGCTTCTTTAAGTCCTAATCCAGTTAATTCTCTAACAACTTTAATAACTTTAATTTTGTTAGGGCCTGCACTAGTTAAAACAACATCAAACTCAGTTTTTTCTTCTGCTACAGCTGTAGCAGCTCCTGCAGCAGCAACTGGTGCTGAAGCACTTACTCCAAATTCTTCTTCACAAGTTTTTACTAGTTCATTTAATTCTAAAACACTCATATCTTTTATAGCTTGAATAATTTCTTCTCTTGTCATTATAAATGCACCTCCGAATTTTTTTCATATCTATGTTTTGTTTTACCTTTAGAATAACTCTATCACAAATGATAAAGTCATGATCTGAATCAATTAAAAACTAATATGTATCTAAGTCTAATATTAAAATATTATTCTACAGATTGTTTTTGTTCTTTAATTGAATTCAATAAGTATGCAAGATTTGATAATGGAGCTTTGAAGCTTCCAAGTAATTTTGCAATAAGTACATCTCTTGATGGTATTGATGCAAGCTCGTTAACCTGGGCACCATCGAATATTTTGCCTTCGATTATAGCTGCTCTAAGTTCTAATTTTTTATGAGTTTTTGCAAACTCTTTTAAAACTCTAGCTGCAACAGTTGCGTCTTCATATCCAAATGCTAATGAAATAGATCCTTGTAGGTGAGTTGCTATGCCTTCAATTCCTAATTCCTTAGCTGCTAGAATAACTAAAGTATTTTTATAAACTTTATATTCTACCCCAGCTTCTCTAAGATTTTTTCTTAGCTCAGTATCTTCTTCTACATTAAGACCTTGATATTGACTAAGTACTACACCTTTAGCTTTAGCTAATTTTTCTTTTATTTCTGCTACTTTCACTTCTTTTAATTGTCTGTTATTGCTTAACATTGTATATCCACCTCCTACCAGTTTTTAAACTGCATTATGAAAAATTAAAGTCTCTCCGCAGACGCGAAGAGACCAAATATCCGTACATAAGTACATTTATTGGAATCCTCGGCAGGCATGTTGTCTTTTACGCTTTCGCACCCACTATCTACGGAATATTATTCATTTAACTTTAAACATTGTAACATGTTTAATCCTGTTTGTCAATACTAGTCTAATACCTTAGCTTGGTTAACCTTTATTCCAGGTCCCATAGTACTTGAAACTGATACTGATTTTAAGTATTGTCCCTTAGCTGCTGCCGGTTTAGCTTTAACTACTGCTTCCATTAAAGCATGGAAGTTTTCAATTAATTTTTCAGCGCCAAATGATTTTTTACCAAGTGGTACATGAATTATAGAAGTCTTATCAACTCTGTATTCAACTTTACCAGCTTTGATTTCATTAATTGCTCTAGTAACATCAAATGTAACAGTTCCTGACTTCGGATTTGGCATTAATCCCTTAGGTCCAAGTACTCTACCTAATTTACCAACAACACCCATCATGTCTGGAGTAGCAACAACTACATCAAATTCAAACCAGTTTTCTTTTTGGATTTTATCAACTAATTCATCATTTCCAACGAAATCTGCTCCTGCAAGTTCTGCTTCCTTAGCTTTATCGCCTTTAGCAAAAACTAAAACTCTAACTGTTTTACCAGTTCCGTGAGGAAGTACTACTGCACCTCTAACTTGTTGATCTGCATGTCTTGGATCAACTCCAAGGCTTACAGCAAGTTCTATTGTTTCATCAAATTTAGCTTTAGATGTTTTCACCACAAGATCCATAGCTTCTGCTGGTGTATATAAAGCCGCTTTATCTATAAGCTTAGCGCTTTCTATGTAATTCTTTCCCATAATAATATCCTCCTTCGTGGTACTAACGGTATTTGCCTCCCACGTAATTAATTCAAAATTATTCTTCTACAACTATTCCCATACTTCTTGCTGTTCCAGCTATCATACTCATTGCAGCTTCAATTGATGCTGCATTTAAGTCTGGCATTTTAAGTTCAGCTATTTCTCTTACTTTAGCCTTAGAAACTGTAGCGATCTTAGTTTTGTTTGGAACACCAGAACCGCTTTCTAAACCAACTGCTTTCTTTAATAATATAGCTGCTGGTGGAGTTTTAAGTATAAAACTAAAAGATCTATCTTGATATACAGTAATAACTACTGGTATTATCATACCTGCTTGATCAGAAGTTTTTGCATTAAATTCTTTACAGAATCCCATGATATTAACTCCGTGTTGTCCAAGTGCTGGTCCAACTGGTGGTGCCGGAGTAGCTTTCCCTGCTGGAAGTTGAAGTTTTATCATTCCTGTTATTTTCTTAGCCATGAATATATACCTCCTATATTGTGGTAATCGGATTAAAAATCCTCCCACTTACTAAAACTTTCGTTTTATTTAGTGCTTAGTCTAATTTTTGTATCTGATTGAATTCTAATTCAACAGGTGTTTCCCTGCCAAACATGTTTATAAGTGCTTTTACTTTTTGCTTTTCCAAATGAATTTCTTGTATTAAAGCAACAAATCCTTCTAGTGGTCCAAATGTTACCTGAATGTTCTCACCTACAACGTAGTCAACAACTATAGATTTTTCTGCTATTCCCATAGTTCTAACTTCATCTTCTGTAAGAGCAACTGGTTTAGAACCAGGTCCTACGAACCCTGTTACACCTCTGGTATTTCTAACTATATACCAAGATTCATCTGTCATAAGCATTTTAACCATAACATAACCTGGAAATACTTTTTTAAAAGTTATTTTCTGCTTTCCATCCTTTACTTCAACTACTTCTTCCATAGGAACCTGAATATCGTGAACAAATTCTTCTAGGTTTCTATTTTCAATTGCCTTTTCTAGGTTGACTTTAACTTTATTTTCATAACCAGAATATGTATGTACAACATACCATTTAGCTTTATCTGCCATAGCTCAAGGGGTGGAGTTCTCCGTCCCCGCCCTCCTTCCTTTACCTTATTTAAAGATTAGTTTATAGAGGTTATTAAACCCATAATCCAACAAACCTACAAAGATTACAAAAAGGAAAGAAAAAGTTGCCACTGCCAAAGTTGCCTTTTTAACATCTTGTTTTGAAGACCACGTTATTCTTTTCGCTTCTGCCTTAAGTTCCCTGAAAAACTTTCCTAAACCTTTTTGGTTTGAATTTTTCTTTACTTTAACATTCCCAGTAACAGCCATTCTATTCACATCCCCACTGTTTTGTGTTTATGCTGTATTATTTTGTTTCTTTATGAAGTGTATGTTTGTGGCAGAACTTACAGTATTTCTTCATTTCTATTCTGTCTGGGTTATTCTTTTTGTTTTTCATTGTATTGTAATTTCTTTGTTTGCAATCATTGCAAGCTAAAGTTACTTTTACTCTCACAATCTACACCTCCCGGTTTTACATTTATTTAAGAAAGCTCATGCTTATTAAGCGCTAAGCCATCTTTAGCATTTTTTTGTTTTACTTAAATAATCTATCACAATTCAACACATATGTCAATGGATTAGTTAAAGGTGATTTTATTTAACAACCTTTTGCTCCTAATCCACAACATATCTTTGCTTTGCTATGATTTTTTTGTTTATATTATTTAACTATTGAAGTAACAACTCCTGATCCTACCGTTCTTCCACCTTCTCTGATTGCAAATCTTAATCCCTCATCCATTGCTACTTGAGTTATTAATTCAACATTCATGTCTATGTGATCTCCTGGCATTACCATTTCCATTCCGTCTGGTAATTTTATTGATCCTGTTACATCAGTTGTTCTGAAATAAAATTGTGGTCTGTATCCGTCGAAGAATGGAGTATGTCTTCCGCCTTCTTCTTTTTTAAGTACATATACTTGACCTACAAATTTAGCATGTGGATGTATTGAACCTGGTTTTGAAAGTACTTGACCTCTTTGAATATCTGCTCTTTGTACTCCTCTTAATAAAGCTCCAATATTATCTCCTGCCATTGCTTGATCTAGAAGTTTTCTAAACATTTCAACTCCTGTACATACAACTTTTCTCTTATCTTCGCTAAGTCCAACGATTTCAACTTCTTCTCCAACTTTAAGTATCCCAGTTTCAACTCTTCCTGTTGCAACTGTTCCTCTACCTGTGATTGTGAATACATCTTCTATTGGCATTAAGAATGGTTTGTCTGTTGCTCTTGCTGGTGTTGGAATGTAAGTATCTACTGCTTCCATCAATTCAAATATGCATTTTGATGCTTCTGGATCTGTTGGGTTTTCTAATGCTTTTAATGCTGATCCTATTATTACTGGAATATCGTCTCCTGGGAAGTCATACTCACTTAATAATTCTCTTACTTCCATTTCAACAAGTTCTAATAATTCTGGATCATCTACCATATCTGCTTTGTTCAAGAATACTACTATATAACCTACTCCAACTCTGCTTGCAAGTAATATATGTTCTCTTGTTTGAGGCATTGGACCATCTGCTGCACTAACTACTAGGATTGCTCCGTCCATTTGTGCTGCTCCTGTGATCATGTTCTTTACATAATCTGCATGTCCTGGGCAATCAACATGTGCATAATGTCTATTTTCTGTTTCATATTCAACATGTGCAGTGTTAATTGTAATTCCTCTTTCTCTTTCCTCTGGTGCTTTATCAATCATGTCAAATCTTGAAGCTTCTGCTAAACCCTTAGTTGCTAGTACTGCTGTTATTGCAGCTGTTAATGTTGTCTTGCCGTGATCCACGTGTCCTACTGTTCCAATATTTACATGTGGCTTGTTTCTTTCAAATTTTACCTTTGCCATTTTAAATTCCTCCTTATTTGAATAATAACACTTTCGCGTTCGTAAACTCATCCTAGTGTACTGTACGACCCTAATAGCTATGGAGCCCATAACCGGGATTGAACCGGTGACCTCCACCTTACCAAGGTGACGCTCTGCCGACTGAGCTATATGGGCATTTAATTTTGGAGCGGGAAACGGGGCTTGAACCCGCGACACCCAGCTTGGGAAGCTGGTGCTCTACCACTGAGCTACTCCCGCTGACGTACAACTTAAAGCTATACACCAGTTATTAATTTTACTATTGATTGTTTTTTTTGTCAATACATTTTCATCTTTTACTTAGACATTTTTCTAATTTTCTTTTAACTCTTTGAAGGGCATTATCAATGGACTTCGCATGCCTATCTAAATCGCATGCAATCTCTTGATAAGATTTACCATCTAAGTATGACATAAGTACTTCCATTTCAAGTTCTGACAAAACTTGGCCAATTTCATTTTGAATACTAATTACTTCCTCGCGACTTATAACTAATTCTTCCGGATCAGTAATCTTAGCACCCGATAGCACATCTAATAATGTTCTGTCTGATTCCTCGTCATATATCGGTTTGTTTAAAGATATATATGTATTAAGGGGAATATGTTTTTGGCGGGTTGCTGTTTTTATTGCCGTAATTATCTGCCTTGTAACACAAATCTCTGCAAAAGCCCTAAATGAGGATAATCTATCTGCCTTAAAGTCTCTAATACCCTTATAGAGACCAATCATTCCCTCTTGATAGATATCTTCTTTATCAGCTCCAATCAAAAAATATGATTTAGCTTTTGCTTTTACAAAGTTTTTGTATTTATTAATCAAATACTCTTGTGCTCGAACATTGTTATTTTGTGCTTCAATAACTACTTCTTCATCCAATCTTTCCTCAAAGCTTGAACTACTCATACTAGCTCTAATGATTTTCTCCAACAATATCCCCTCCAAACCAACCATGTGACATATAGATTATTATACCTTAGAGCAATTTGTATAGTCAAGCATATTCAACGGCTCCTTCGAATTTTTTCAAGTTTTTGTAATGTTTCATTATCTATTCGCTCATCCAACCTATTTCGTTTATCCAATTGATTTTTTTCAATATTAATCCGGATTTTTTTCTGAGTACTAATTACTTCATGGTAAAATTCAATTGAAGACATTCGAATAGCACCTCTTTGAAATGTAACTTGCTGCTCTAATGAGTCTGATGTAACAACACAGACTTCAGATTTTCGTCCTATGTTGTTAACCATTCTTTCAATGTAATCATCAGCTGTTTCGCCCTCTTTTGTAAAAACCACAATTAAATTCCCTTGCGTTTCTTTTTTTTGAAGGCTACCTTTAACCAGTTGTGCATCGAAAACTATAAACACCTTATACCCTTTAAATCCTGAGTAGTTTTGAAGTGAGTCAATAAGTTCTTGGCGAGAAGACCCATAACTAAAATCTTTTATATTTTTAAGATTCGGCCAGCTATTTATAACATTATACCCATCAACAAAAATTGTTTTCACTTTTAACTCATCTTATTTTTTGTTTCATAATTTCATACATTATTATGCCGCCAGCAACAGATGCATTTAAAGATGTTATTTTTCCAACCATAGGTATTTTTACTAGCACATCACATTTTTCTTTTGTAAGTTTAGATATTCCTCTACCTTCACTTCCAATAACAAGGGCCACCGAACCAGTTAAATCTGTATTGAAAATGTAATCTTTTGCTTCCATATCCGCACCATAAACCCATACTCCACGTTTTTTAATTTCCTCTATTGCCGCATTTATATTTGTTACTTTTGCTATTTTCATATGTTCAATTGCACCAGCTGATGTTTTGTATACTGTCGGAGTAGCTCCAACATTCTTCCTCTTAGGTATTATTATTCCGTGAGCTCCACATACCTCAGCAGTTCTTATTATAGAACCAAAATTATGTGGATCTTCTATTTCATCTAATATAATAATAAAAGGCTTCTCTCCTCTTTCTTCTGCGCACTTAAATATGTCATTTATATCAAAGTATTTGTAAGGTGTTACTACAGCTATAACTCCTTGGTGTGATGAAGTTTGAGCCATTTGATCAAGCTTTCTTCTGTCTACTTCTTTTGTAACAATTCCTTTTTCTTTGGCTAGAGCTAGTACTACGCTTATAGACCCAACCAGATCCCCTTTTGCAATAAGAATATATTCTACAGTTCTATCAGATTTAAGTGCCTCTATAACCGCATTTCTTCCTTCAATTAGGTCTTCTCTAATAATTTTAGGTTCTACTTCTTCATTTCCACCACTATTTTTAGGAATCGCTACTGATCTCTCGCGAGTAAACTTTCTATTATCTGCTACCCCTTCATCACTTTGTCTGCTTTTTCTAGGACTTACTCTAGCTTTATCTTCTCGACTACTTGTAAATTCTCTACTCGTTTTAGCACCGCGTTCCCCAGTTCTACTTCTTTTAGAATCTGTTCCAGTTTTATCTTCCCGGCTATTTGAAAACTTATTACTAGGTCTATTTCCTTGATATTTTTTATTATCACTCATTTTTAATACCTCTCTCATTTAATATATTTAATATATTTTATATTTTTTATAATTTATTTTATAAATCATACCTATAACTGATTATTAAGACTTAAACAAGATTCATATACATTATAAAGTTTTCTTATCATATATCTACTTGACTATAACAAAGTTTAGCTAATGATGCTATATTTTTTTCAGTCTTATACATATGTTCTATAATTTAACCCTAAGAAAAATTATTTATCCCCTAAGTTGTGGTTTATAATTCTCTCGAAAATTTCGTTCAACCTATCATTTTTCTCACTTAAGTATAAGAACCCCATTAACGCCTCAAATCCCGTTGCCCACTTATAATCATTCAAATCAGCATTTTTGGGTGTTGTGGCACTTTTGGCGTTCCTACCTCTTTTAAACATGGTGAGCTCTTCTTCATCCAAATCATCTATAATAATCTTCATATACTCGCTTTGTGCATGAGCTTTTACGTACTCAATTGCTTTTACATGAATCTTGTGCGCATTCATATCTCTATTTCTTTCTACAAGATAGGTTCTGATAAACACCTCATAAATAGCATCCCCAACTATTGCAAGAACTAGCGGATTTAATTGTTTTACTTGCTGGATTGTAAATTTACCTTTTAGAATATTAAACTCCATGTTTATTCTCCTTTAAACTATCAATTATTCTATCTATAATATTATGTTATTATTATTAAATTCTTCTTTGACTCTATTAATAACTGAACCTATTTGAATTATTTCATTTTCTTGCTCGCTTCTCAATTTAAACTCAACATTACCTTCAGAAATCCTTTTGCCTACCGTAATTCTAATTGGAATTCCAATTAAATCTAAATCCTTAAATTTAACTCCAACTCGCTCATTTCTATCATCCATAAGAACCTCAACTCCTATCTTCTTTAGGTTATCATAAATTTCTTGAGCAATTTCCATCTGCCCTTCATCTTTTGTAGACACTGGTACTACTACAACCTGATATGGAGCTACAGACAAAGGCCATTTTATACCATTCTCGTCGTGATTCTGCTCTATAATAGCTGCCATGGTTCTATTGATACCTATCCCATAACATCCCATAACTAGGGGTTTATTTTTTCCATCTTGACCAATAAATGTTGCATTCATAGCCTTCGAATACTTTGTTCCGAGTTTAAATATATGTCCTACCTCTACACCTCTAGCAATTGTGAGCGCGGACCCACATTTAGTGCATTTATCTCCCTCATTAACATTTCTATAATCCCCTACTATGCCATTAAAATCTTTTCCGTAATTAACATTTTCATAGTGGTATCCTGTATCATTTGCGCCAACTATAAAATTATACATATTTACTATTTCTTCATCTACTAATAATATATCGGCCACAATTCCAATTGGCCCAGCAAATCCAACTGCTGCGGAAGTTGATGTCATTACAGTCTCTGCATCTGCCATTTCGAACTCTAGCGCTCCACCTATTTTGTTTTTTACTTTAGTCTCATTTAATTGCCTGTCTCCACGTAGCACAATAGCAATTACTCTCTTATCAGCTTTGTATATAAGAGTCTTTGCAAATCCTTTAGATGTGGTATTAAAGAACTTCTCTAGGTCCTCAATAGTTTTTACATTTGGGGTTAATATTTTGTTAAGTTCCTTAAACTCCTTTTTTTCCATAATCTCTGGAGTTCCTGGTGCCTTCTCCATATTAGCTGCATAACTACATGAAGTGCAGAAGACCACCTCATCTTCACCAACTTCAGATTTAACCATAAATTCTGCTGAACCTGACCCACCCATTGCTCCAGAATCGGCTTCTACTGCCTTACATGTAAGTCCACATTTTTTGAAAATATTATTGTAGGCATCATACATTTTATTATAAGACTTATCCAACGCCTCATTGCTAGCATCAAAACTATAAGCATCTTTCATTATAAACTCTCTTGACCTCATAACACCAAATCTTGGTCTTCGTTCATCTCTATACTTCGTTTGAATTTGATATAGATTTAATGGTAGTTGTTTATAAGATTTAATTTCATTTCTAGCTATATCTGTAAATACTTCTTCATGTGTAGGTCCTAAACAGAATTCTCTTTCATTTCTATCTTTTAATCTAAATAACTCTGCTCCATAAACATCCCATCTTCCCGACTCTACCCATAGTTCTGACGGAATTAGAGCTGATGCTAAAAACTCTTGTGCATCAGCAGCATCCATTCCCTGTCTAACAACGTCTTCGATCTTTTTTATAACTTTTATTCCAAATGGCAAATAATTATATACTCCTGAGGCCATTTTCCTTATCATCCCAGCTCTTAACATTAACTGATGACTTGCTATCTCTGACTCAGCCGGTACTTCTCTTAAAGTACTAATTAGCATTTTAGATAACTTCATGATTATTCCTCCTTATATATTTTAGACACATTCAATAAAAAACGAATCAGTATACAGCAAAAAAACAAAGAATTCACCCCGTTTTAGGGCGAATTCTTCGCTGTACCACCTAAATCTACACTCATTCTTTACCGATATATAGTACCGATAGTTTTTCTACAGCTCAAAAGCTGGTTCAAAACCTTTGAAAATCTCTCAGCTTAATATTTTCTCTCTGTAAATTGGTCTCTACTATTCTTCATCATTGCCTTATATTTATTTGTATAAAATATTCTTTATAGTTACTAATAAACATACACATTAAATATGATTGTGTCAACATTCATTAGCAACTCCCACTATTAAACTATGTTACCTTTTCTAATATTTGTTTTCCAATTTCTAAGTCTTCTGGTGTTGTCACCTTTATATTATTGTAGCTTCCCTCGTAAAGATATACTTTATTACCATATCTCTCTACCACCATTGTATCATCGGTTACCATAATATCTTCATTATTAATTCTATTATGACAATCTAATATAAGTTCATACCTAAACGCTTGAGGTGTTTGAACACAGAAAAACATTTCTCTATTGGGTGATTTCATAGAAAACCCTGAAGCATCTTTCATCTTAATAGTATCCTTAGGCATCACTCCACAAGCAGTTGCTCCATATAAATTAGCATAACGGACTGCATTTTGAATAATAGATTCATTTATAAATGGCCTAGCCCCATCATGAATTAGTACAATATCACAATTTGTTACGGCCCTCAGACCATTTAACACAGAATGTTGTCTTTCTTTGCCACCGATAACTACATTTTTAACTTTCAAAAAATTATATTTTTTAACTATTTCTTCTCTGCAGTAGTCATCTTCACCATCTGCCACCACTAAAATAATATCATCAATACAATCGCTCTGCGTAAAAGCCTTTAACGTATAGTATAAAACGGGATACCCTTTAATATGTAAGTATTGTTTATTAATAGATTCACCCATCCGTTTTCCTTTTCCAGCTGCCAAAACTATGGCACAGTTTCTACTCATCAAAACCCTCGCTTACGTAATATGTTTAGCTTTTTACTAAAGAATCCTTATTTTTAGCAAAAATCATTCTGCCTGCAGCGGTCTGAAGTACTGATGTTACAATAACAACTATATTCTCACCAATATAACGTCTTCCACCTTCAACAACAATCATTGTTCCATCATCTAAATACGCTATTCCTTGCCCAGATTCTTTTCCATCTTTCATCACTTGAATCTTCATTTCTTCTCCAGGTAAAACTACTGGTTTTACTGCATTTGCAAGTTCATTAATATTTAAAACTGGAACGCCTTGGAATTCAGCTACCTTGTTAAGGTTGAAATCGTTTGTAATTACTTTACCATTCAATACTTGAGCTAACTTTAAAAGTTTGCTATCCACTTCTGCAATCTCAGGAAAATCCTTTTCCCAAATTTCAACTTCAATATTTAGTTCCTTTTGAATTTTATTCAATATGTCAAGACCTCTTCTTCCTCTATTCCTCTTAAGCCCATCTGACGAATCTGCTATGTGTCTAAGCTCTTCTAATACAAATGTAGGAATTACAAGTGGCCCTTCAACAAAGCCCGTTTGACAAATATCAAATATTCTACCATCAATTATTACTGATGTATCTAATACCTTTGGATTTTCATTAGTAAATCCCTTGGCTTTCTTATCTTTATAACCATTACTTTTTTTAGTGCTTGTGAAGAAAGATTGTATTTCATCTCTTTTTCTAGCACAGAAATCTGCCCCTAAGGCCGCCATTATAACTGTAAAAATAACCGCAATAATGTTCCATATAGGTGATTGATATTTAAATAATCCAGCAACTAAAGATGCAATTACAAGCCCAATTATTGCCCCACCAGTTCCAAATATAATTTGCGAAGTCGGCATTTTTTGTGTGCTTTTTTCCACATAATCCATGAATTTCATTATTAAAGATACTAGTACAGGGGATAATAGAAATAGAATAACCCCAAAAACTAAAGTAGAAAAAATTACTAATATTATTCCCTGAATCCCATTTTTAAAATAATTAAGATCACCTAAATATTTTGTGCTTAGAAGCATACCTCCTATTAAATACCCTAAAATTAGTCCTATGATCGTAAACAGTCCTCTTAATATATTTTTTAACAAAAACTTCACCTCCCTTTAAATTATTAACACTTATTTGAATTTATATCCTGTTATTATCTAATATATACTATAAAGTTGTGTATTTCAATAAAATATGTCACACAATTAACAATTTGTTAAACTAAATCTCTTATTCTACGTAATGCTTGCTCCATATCTATCCCTAGCACTAGCATTATTTCACTTGCAACCATTCCTTCAACTCTTTCTAGAATCTTTACTTCTCCTGGTGGAAGCATATCTTGACCCTTTAAATAATATAAATCTGTAATTACCTGACACATTTTTAAAGTGTCCCCACTTTGGATTTTTTTCTTATTACTTCTATATCTATTATTCCAATTACTTTCTATTCCTTGAGTATGATTTGATATTGTACTTAAAACTTCTTGGAGCTCTACTTCATTTAAAACATTTCTTATTTTATGGTTCACAATTTTGTCTATTGGAATCATAAAATTCATATCATCAAGCAAAAGATATATATTTATATATTTATTATTTATATTAGAGTGTTCCTTCATATCTATATCCTGAATATAACCTGCACCATAGTCAGCTAGAAATACTTTTTGGCCAATATTTAACATAACAGTCCCCCTATCAATAAATCTCTTGTTGATTTATTATATATTCATAGGGTGAAATACGTACTTAATATATTGACAAAAACATAATATAAAACCTATAATTAAGATAGTATAGTTAGATAAATCTTTACAAGGAGTTGAACTTAATGAAAGATTGTATATTTGATAATTTTCAAAATTCCGTAGATGAGTCTCTGATAAGGCATAGAAGTATTTTAGATATAGTTACTAAACTTCAAGAGTCTGGGGCAAGAGTCAATCGCGCTGTTGCAAAATCTGTTACCAATTGTGGATGCATTAACGTTGAAGCAAAAAAGCAAAATACTCCTGCCACTGTAGATGATTTGGATTTAGACACCCTTAGTTCTTCAATCGATAATCACATGCAAGGTAGTCTTTGCGAGAACTGCAGAGAAGTTATAGAAAAAGAACTCGGTAACAATCTTTTTTATATTGCTTCTCTATGTAACCTTGTGGACTTAAATTTGTATGATGTTCTTTTAAAGGAATATAACAAGATTAGTACTTTAGGTAAATATACTATGAGGTAGCAAATATAGCACAAGATAAGTTAAAACTCATTTTGTGCTATATTTGTTTGTCTAGCGTAAGTTGCTCTTTTAACCTTCTTAATCCATTTTTAATAGTTTTTGCTCTTGCTTCACCAATACCTTCCACACTATCAAGTTGCTGATAGGAAGCTTCCATTATCGCTTTCAATTCTCTAAAGTGCTTAACTAGATTTTCTATAACATTTACAGGTATCCTAGCTATTTTATTGAGCATCCTATATCCTCTTGGAGAAATGAGAGTATCAACCAATGGGACACCTACATATCCAATGATTTTAGATATAAAGTCTAAGTCTAGTAATTCGACTGAACTCATCTTTTCAATTTGACCATACATTTGAGTATAACTCATACCACTTTGACAATAATCTCTTATTAATAATATTCCATCCTCTTCAACACTTCTAATTAATTCATTTAGTTGCATCGAAATTAATCTTCCTTCATTTCCAAGTTCACATATATGTCTCTCAATTTCACTTACTATTCTCATAACCATCTCCGTTCTTTGAATTGCTGATATAACATCAAAGAGGGTAGCTAGATCTTGAAACTCTAACAGATTTAAATTACTTACTACTCGTTCAAGAACAGAAACATATTTTTCTAATGTCTGAACAGCTTGATTTGCTTTTGCTAAAATAATACTACTATCCCTTAAAACATATTTTATATCATCTTTATATACTGTTATAATAGTTCTTCTCTGTGATATTGCAACAACAATATACCCCGTTTGCTTAGCTATTCTCTGAGCTGTTCTATGTCTTGTTCCAGTTTCAAATGTTGGTATTGTAGAACTTGGCATAAGTTGGGTATTGGCATACAGTATTTTCTTCAAATCCGTGCTTATTACTATAGCCCCATCCATTTTTGCTAGCTCATATATATACGCAGGACTATATTCTGCATTTATTCCAAAACCCCCGTCTACAATATCTAATATTTCTTTACCGTCGCCCAAAACAATAAGTCCACCAGTTTTAGCCTTTAAAATATTTTCAAGCCCTTCTCTAAGTGTTGTTCCTGGTGCCATTATTTTTAATATTCCCATAAGTTCCTTACTTTTCTCTTCTCTCATATATTCTCCCTACTTAATAATAATATTAGAACTCCTATGTATATTTATTCTAAACAATATTATTTTAAAATCATTCTATTATAATATTGTCATTTTCTATAAATTAAAAAACCACTCAAGAGTGGTTTTTTAATAATTATTCCATTATAATTATATACTTTTAAATGTATATAAACAACATTAAACGTGCAAAGTCTTAAAAATCAATTTGCTATTTTCCATTATAACAGTTACATTATCACCTTTTAAAATATTACCATTAAGTATTTCTTCAGATAACTTATCTTCCACTAACTTAGTGATTTCTCGTCTAAGTGGTCTAGCTCCATAAGTAGTATTAAGTCCAGATTTAGCTAAATGTTTTTTAGTTTCCTCATCAAAGGTAATATTAATTTCAAGTTCCTTAAGGCGCTTGGTAACGACCTTAAGCATTATTTCAACTATTTTATATAAATCATCCTGCTCTAGTGAATGAAATACAATTATATCATCTATTCTATTCAAGAATTCAGGTCTAAATGAAAGCTTTAACTCATCCATTATATTCTCTTTCATTTTTTCATATTCTGAGTTTTCATCATTCTCTTTTATATCAAACCCTAAATATTTTTGCTTTTTTAGGGTAGATGCCCCAACATTTGATGTCATTATAATAACTGTATTTTTAAAATCTATTGTCTTGCCGCTACCATCTGTTAGCCTTCCATCCTCTAATATTTGTAATAAAATATTAACTACATCTGGATGTGCTTTTTCGATTTCATCAAATAGTATAACCGAATATGGATTTCTCCTAACCTTCTCTGTTAATTGACCACCCTCATCAAACCCCACATATCCTGGTGGTGAACCCATCATTCTTGAAACAGTATGCTTATCCATGTATTCTGACATATCTATTCTTATCATATTATTTTCATCGCCAAACATAGCGTCTGCTAAAGCCTTAGATAATTCAGTTTTTCCAACACCAGTTGGTCCTAAGAATATAAAGGAACCTATAGGCCTTTTAGGGTCATTTAGACCTACTCTCGCTCGTCTTATAGCCTTTGAAATAGATTTGACTGCTTCGCTCTGTCCTACTACCCTCGCGTGGAGCGATTCTTCTAATTTTAGTAACCGCTCTGATTCCTTTTGTGTCAATCTCTCTATAGGAATATGAATCCATCTAGACACAACATTAGCGATTTCAATTTCCGAGACAATTAGTTCATCTGCCTGATTCTGTGTTTTCCAATTATTTTTGAAATCATATAATTTATCCTTCAATTGTTTCTCAGTATCTCTTATTCTAGCTGCTTTTTCAAAATCTTGTACTGATATAGCATCGGCTTTTTCTTTAGATATTTTATCTATTTCGTCCTCCAAATTCTTCAAATTCGGAGGAGTGGTCAAATTCTGAATTCTTACTTTTGCGCCAGCCTCATCTATAAGATCTATTGCTTTATCAGGTAAATACCTATCTGCTATATACCTGTGTGATAAACTAACAGCGGCCTCAATAGCAGCATCAGTAATTTTCACTCTATGATGTGCTTCATACTTATCTCTTAATCCTTTTAGTATTTGAATAGCCTCTTCTTTACTTGGCTCTCCAACAATTATAGGTTGAAATCTTCGCTCAAGTGCTGAATCTTTTTCAATATGTTTTCTATATTCATCTATAGTTGTCGCACCAATGCATTGTAGCTCTCCGCGGGCAAGGGCTGGCTTTAATATATTAGATGCATCAATTGCTCCCTCTGCTCCTCCTGCTCCAATTATAGTATGAATTTCATCTATGAATATAATAACATTGCCTTCTACTAATATCTCTTTCATAACCGACTTAAGCCTCTCTTCAAACTCACCTCGGTATTTTGAACCTGCGACCATTGATGATATATCCAAAGTTATAACTCTTTTATCCTTTAAAATCTCAGGGATACTGCCTGTTGCTATTCTTTGTGCAAGTCCTTCTGCTATAGCTGTTTTCCCTACACCGGGTTCTCCAATAAGGCATGGGTTATTTTTCATTCTTCTGCACAAAATTTCTAAAAGCCTTTGAGTTTCATTATCCCTCCCTATAACCGGATCAAGTTTTCCTTCTCTTGCCATTTCAGTTAAGTCTTTACCAAATTGATCTAAACTTGGCGTAGTACTCTTTTGTTTCCCTTTTGATGTGCTTCCCTTTGGATTGTCCTCTGAGCACCAATTATTCAATATATCATTTCTAAGTTTATTAAAGTCCACTCCTAAGTTAGCCAAAATTGTATACGCAACACCCTCTGATTCTTTAATCAATGCAAGTAAAATATGTTCTGGACTAATATAGTTATGACTTAAATTCCTTGCTTCTAAAAGACTAAGTTCCAGTAACCTTTTCGTTCTCGGCGTTAGGGGTATTTCATTCCTACGCATTTCTACGTCACCTTCGCCTTCATACTCTATTATTAATTTTTTTACTGCCTCAGAGGAAATTTTCATATCATTTAATGATTTTTTACATAATCCATCTTGTTCCCTTAAAACTCCGAGAAGTATATGTTCAGTACCTACATACCCATGCCTTAATTGTTGTGCTTCTTCTTGGGCATATACTAAAACCTTTTGTGCTCTTTCCGTAAATTTATTAAACATCATATTATAATACCTCACTTGCAATCAATTTACTTTTACCTTTAATTATGCCCAATTTTGTTGCAATTCTTACATAACATCATAAAATTATTTAATAAATCTAAAGTAAAGTGTTTTTCATAAAATTATTCTAATAATTTTTCAGAATAATAGAAAGGCTTATCCCCCTTAAATCTTAAGATAAGCCCTTTTAAATCAAAATTTATAAGATATTAATTTACGTCAAAAAATTATTTTTCCATAAACTTCTCAATTTCTTCTACTGTTTTAATAATCTGTTTTGAAAGATTTTCACATCCACTCTCTGTAATTAATAGATTATCTTCTATTCTAATTCCAATATTTTCCTCTTCTATATAGAGACCTGGCTCATTAGTCAATATCATTCCTGGCTTTAATTCTACATCACGACTTCCTACATCATGGGTATCTAACCCTAAATAATGACTTACACCATGAAAATAATACTTAGGTAGTTCACTAGCCTCTTTAATAAGGCCTAATTCAATACATCCACACACAAGCACCTTTTTAGCCGCTTCATTTAAAACAGAAAACATTATACCAGGTCTGGCAATTGCTACAACAGCTTCCTGAGCTCTCAATACTACGTTATAAACCTGTTTTTGTCTTTCTGTAAACTTTCCGTTTATAGGAAAAGTACGGCTTATGTCTGCATTATAATATTTATATTGAGCTCCCAAATCAAATAAAATTAACTTACCCTCTTCAAGTTCACTATTGTTTTCAACGTAATGCAGTATTGTCGCATTCTTACCGGAAGCTGCTATGGTTTTGAAAGCGTAATCAGTTACCCCGCTACTTTTTAGTGTAAAATTAAAATAAGCCTCTAGTTGATATTCTTTCATGCCTACTTTTGCATTTTCCATCAATGATTTTATACCCTTATCAGTTATATCTATAGCTTCTCTAATTAATCCAATTTCTTCTTCTGATTTTATAACTCTAAGATCCGCAATTTGATGATACACATTTTTTATTCTTAAATAAGGATATCTTTCCAACGCTGCTTTAGCAAATCTTTGTGACGAGGTGGTTGATATATGAAATTCTTGTCTTTCAAGATCTAAACATAAATCTTTTATTTTCTCTCTATCTAAAATAGATGCAAATGTTTCTTCGAATTTTTCTATAAATTTAATATTTTCAATACCAGAAATTTCTTTTACTTCATCCTCACTAATTTTCGCCCCTATCCATCTAGCCATAAACGGATCATTTTTTTCTATAAATAAAGTTTCTTCAACCTTACCCCTTATTTTTACTAACATTAAAACTATCTTCTCTCTATTTATTCCTGTTAGATAATAAAAATTCCTATTCGGCGTAAATGCGTATGTTTCGTCCCCTGATTTATATGGAGCTTGACCTGCGAACATCAATGTTATAGACTTTTCCTCTAATTTATCCCACAATCTTTTTCTATTCTTTGTAAATAATAAATTTTCCATCCCAATCCCCCAATAAGCGTTTATAAGTTTAGACCAAAACACTCCATTTAATTTTCTATTTCTATTTATAACATAACACTCACTCCAAATAATTTCAATATTTAATATCTAATTATACTCAAGCTTTATATTGTAATATATATTTAATACCAGTAACAAGCTGAAATTCTTATTACTACTTAGCTTTATTTTTTCTTTTGGGATGTTATATAATACTCTCCATTTTTCATATCTCCTTGTGTTACAACGTCAAAATAATTATTCTCTAGCATTTTACAGAGTATCTTCATTTCCTCAGGGTCGTTTATTTTTGAAGTAATTGTGAATTTATCATTTTGCTTAATTAAACCCATATAATCATGTATACTACTATAATCACTTAAGTTAATATCCCCTGAAATATCTAATGTATAATCCGACATTAATTCTCCCCCTTTTCCTATATTTAGTATTAGTTTTTGTAACTTTAGTTATAATATACGTATTTATTTTAATATTCTTTATATATCTTTTAATTTTTTAAACAAGGCATAAACATCAATAAAATAAGACATAAACATTAATAATCTAAAATTATTAATACTTATGCCTTGTTATGAATAAACTATGTGATATTATTATTTTCTACAAAACAAAAAAAAGCTAAATATTAGCTTTTTTGTTTTAAATATAATGGCTCCGCGAAAAGGATTTGAACCTTCAACCTATCGGTTAACAGCCGAGTGCTCCACCGTTGAGCTATCGCGGATTATTACCTGGCGACAACCTACTCTTCCACAAGGTCACCCCTGCAGTACCATCGGCGCATTGAAGCTTAACCTTCGTGTTCGGTATGGGAACGGGTGTTACCTTCATGCC
>NZ_JAHLEB010000013.1 GCF_018861735.1 Clostridium lacusfryxellense
GATTATTATAACCACGTTAAATTCGTAAACTAATGAAACGCCTTATACCGAACGGTACGTAGGGTGTTGTGAAAGGGGCGAAACATTTTAATTGTTAGCCTCTATTCGATTTTTTATTAGTACAATAATATTAAAAGTATGGAAATAATATAAATATAAACTTTAAAGGAGATTAAATGATGAAAGAGAAATTAGCTATTTTTGATATAGATTTCACATTAACAAAACGAGAGACTTTAGTAGAATTCTATTTTTACATGTTAAAAAAGAATCCGAAATTCATAAAATATCTTCCTAAAAGTATATTCTCTACTATATTGTACATTTTGAAGATTAAAGATGCTTCAGAGGCGAAAATAACTTTTATAAGATTTATTGATGGTATTGAGGAAAGTGAAATGAGAAAAATAGTAAAAGAATTCTATGAAAAACGGTTAAGTAAAATATTATATAAAGATGCTATTGATACTGTGCGGAAAATGAAATCACTAGGATATAAAATTTATTTGATATCTGCATCTGCTGAATTTTATTTAAATGAGTTTTATAATATAAAGGAAGTTGATAAAGTAATAGGAACACGATTTATTAAGATGGATGGACTACATAGAAATGAAATTTTGGGTGAGAATTGTAAAGGTGATGAAAAGGTAAGAAGACTAAAAGAGGTCTTAAAGAAAGAAAAGATAGAAGTTGATTTTGAGAACTCGTATATGTATTCAGATTCTCTATCAGACTTGCCACTTTTCAACTTAGTTGGGCACCCTTATTTGATTAATTTTAAGAAAACACATGATAAAATTGAAATTTTAAAATGGAAATAAATTATAAAAAATATTAGGGAGGATTAATATGGACACATGTATAAGTCGTTTTTTTTTATTTGGGAATGAAATGAAGAAAAAAGAAAAATTTGCAAAATACAATAATGTTAATGGTAAATCACTATATGAAGTTATAAGGATAAGTGATGGAATCCCTATTTTTCTTATGGAACACTTAGAACGTCTTGAGAATTCTGCTAAAATTATGAAATACCAAATTAGTATTACTAGAGATGAAATTATAGATGGAATTCTTAAATTAATAAAAGAAAATGAGGCGTTAAACGAGAATTTGAAGCTAGTTATAAATTATATCCCAAGAGAAAATACTGACGATAATACTAAGGTGGAAGAAAAGTTTCTAGCGTATTTTGTACCACATTCATATCCGTTAAAACAGCAGTATGAAGAGGGCGTAAAGACTATTACTTATCATGCAGAACGAAGTAACCCAAATGCTAAAGTTATTAATAATTCGTTTAGAGAAAAAGTAAATGAACAAATAAAAAATAAAGGCGTTTATGAAGCCATTTTAGTGGACGATGAAGGATTTATAACTGAGGGTAGTAAATCAAATATATTTATGGTTAAGGGATCTACTATAATAACATCAAAAGTTATAAATGTATTACCAGGCATAACAAGGCAATTTATAATAAAAACTTGTCGAAAGTTGAATATAGAGGTTAAGGAAGAAGATATACTAGAAAGAGACCTAAAATTGTTAGATGGTTTGTTTATTTCAGGTACGTCGCCTAATGTTTTACCTATCAATAGTGTAAATGAATTATCATTTAGTTCGTCGCAAAATTCAACTATAAAATTAATAATGAAGGGGTTTAATGTTGAACTAAACGAAAATAAACAGAAATTTGTAAAGTATATTGAAAATGATACGATAAATAAATAATACTATAATATATAAAATTTCTAAGTTTAATTGATAAGCATACGAACGTCCTAAATTTATTCTAAAAATAATGTAAAAAATGGGGGAATCATGGTATAATTTTTTACAGAAGGGGGTGGTGTTCGTGACAGGTAAGATGTTCACCAAAAAATTTGAAGGGGCTAATGTTTTAGAATGTATACGAAGTGCAAGTACTAGTCTAGGTATTCCCGCTGAGGATATTAAATATTTAATATTAGAGGAAAAAAAGGGGCTGTTTAAGAAACATGCTGTAATTTCAGTTGATGTTATAGAAGATTTAAATGATAAAAATAGTGATATAGAACTTCAAATGGAAATTTTAAACGAATCAAATGGAACTATAGAGGTAAGAGATGGCAAAATTATAATAGTAGATCCTAAGGAAGGTGGAAAGCCTGCAATAATTTCAACTCCTGGTAATATTACACTAAGTATTGACGGAGAAAAAGTTAGTTCAAGCGCCGCTGTATTTGAGAAAAGTGTTATTGAAATTTCTTTAAGTGAAGATGAAGCTAAGAGGGAAATGGATTTAAGGACGAGCCCTGATAAGATGGAAGCTTATATTAGCATCACATATACACCTAAGGTTATTTATAAGCTTAAAGATACTTTAACTACAAATTCAATTTTATTAGCGGTTGATGAAAAAGAAAAAATTATGCCTCCCAAATTTACGGAATTAGAAATTAAGAACGAGCTACTAAAGCATAATATTAAGTATGGTATTCTGCAAATGAATATTATGAAATGTGCTAAGACTTATGATGTTCCAGAGACACTTATAGCAAAGGGAAAAAGAAATAAAGACTCAATAGATGACATTATGGATATAAAATATGAGACTCAAACTGATAAAAATCATAGTGATTATGAAGATGAACAAGCTATTGACTATAAGGCAATAGGTACCGTTGATGGAGTTGAAGAAGGTCAAGTCTTAGCTATTCTTCATCCTGGGGAAAATGGAGAAGATGGAATAGATATTGCAGGCAGTAAAATAGTGACTAAAGTTGCGAAAAGGATACTTTTATGTGTAGGAGAAGGATGCAGGTTAGAGGATAAATTTAAGGTTATTGCTACTAGTGAAGGTAGACCTTCATCAAAGGGAAGCACTTTTTTCGTCTATAAAACACACAAAATAGAGGGAGATGTGGAACTAAAGACAGGCAATATTCAATTTGTAGGAGATATAGTTGTAAACGGTAGTGTACGTGAAGGTATGAAAGTAGAAGCAGGTAATTCTATTTTAATTTCTAAAAATGTAGCAGAAGCAGAAATAATTGCTAGTGGAGATATTATTATTAAGGGTAATGTAATTAAGTCAAACATTTCAGCAGGAAAAGAAGATGTAGTGACATTAGAATATTTAGAAGATCTAAATAGTCTAAAAAACGATATCTCAAAACTAATAGCATCTATAAGTCAATTAAAGGAATTGAATGTTATAGGTAATTCTACTAGTGATGGAGAACTTGTTAAAATTCTACTTGAAACTAAATATAAGAAAATTCCGATTAGCTCGACTAAAGTTGCTAAAAGAATATTGCTCGAGGGTGATTCTCAGGATGAATTATTATTTATAATTAAAAATAAAATACTTAATGTTGGAACGCTTAATATCGATAGATATGAGGAATTAGATGATGTGACTACACTTATAGATAATAAAATATCAACTCTTGATAGGAATTTAACTCTTCCGGTGGATGTAGTTCTAGATTACTGCCAAGACTCAGTAGTTAAAAGTTCAGGTAATATTATATTTACGGGTAAAGGTGAGTATGTATCGCATTTGGTTGCAAGCGATAGTATAATATTTCAAAAACCGCAAAGTCTAGCACGTGGTGGAATTATAAAAGCTGTTAAAGAAATAAAATGCAAAATAGTAGGCGGACATGGAGGAGTATCAACAAAACTTATTGTAGAAAACGATGGCCAAATATGGGCAGAAGTTGCTTACCAAAATACTAGATTTATAGTAGGTGAGAAAGAATATATCCTAGATGTACCGAGTAAAAATGTTCATGTTTACTTAGATGATGCCAGAGAATTAGTTGTTGAAAAATTACAGTTGTAGGGGGATTCAAATGAAGGATCAAGTAATTAAGATATTGATTTTTAGCATAAACAATGAGTTTTATGCTACAAATATTATTGAAGTAGAAAGAATATTAGAGTATGAAAAGTCAACTAAAATCCCGGATTCTCCAGAATTTGTTGAAGGTGTTATAAATTATGAAGATAAGATATTACCAGTTATAACGCTGTCAAAAAGATTTAATTTACCTTCTACAGATGTGCAAAAAGAATCTAAGATAATAGTTACTAAACAAAATGATAGTAAAATAGGGATAATAGTTGATTTTGTCTCAGAAGTTAAGGATGTTCTAGCCCAGGATATAGAGAATTCTCCGGAAATAGTTGGGGGAATATCTAAAAGATACATAAAAGGACTTATTAAATTTGATGGCAAAATAATTATATACTTAAATATGTCAACAATATTGACGGAAGATGAAAAAATACAAATATTATAAGGTGTAATTATGGAATATAAAGAAATAAAAGTAGGGATTTCAGACTTAAATGTATCATTCTCTCCAGATAAATTAATAACTGTGGGACTTGGATCTTGCGTGGGAATTGCAATTTATGACTTAGCTATTGGAGTTGGAGGACTTGCACATATAATGCTTCCAGATAGTAGTCAATTTACTAAAGTAAATAATGAAATGAAATTTGCAGATTTAGCTATACCTATATTAGTAGCAAATATGATGAAAAAAGGTGCGAGATTAAGAAATATGAAGGCTAAAATAGCAGGTGGAGCTTCCATGTTTAACTTTTCAGATAAAAGTATAGTTATGGATATAGGAAACCGAAATAGCATAGCTGTAAAAAACGCTTTGAAAATCTTAGCAATTCCTATAATATCAGAAGATATTGGTGGTAATAAAGGAAGAACGTTAATATTTGATATTACTAGTGCGATGTTATCCATTAGAACTGTAGGAATGGGAACTGTAGACATATAAATTTTCGAACAGCTAAGGGTGTGATATATATTGATTACAAAAATTAAAGTACTTGTAGTAGATGATTCAGCATTGATGAGAAAGATTATTTCAGACATGATAAATGCCGATGCAGAAATGGAAGTCATAGATACCGCAAGAAACGGTGAAGAGTTATTATTAAAAATAGCACGAATGACACCTGATGTAATAACTTTAGATATTGAAATGCCTAAAATGAATGGGATACAGACGTTAAAGGAATTGAAAAGACTCAAAAGAAATATACCAGTTATTATGCTTAGTAGTGTTTCTAAATTAGGTACTGAATCAACTATGGATTGTCTTGAATGTGGAGCTTTTGATTTTATAGCAAAACCATCTGGGGCAATATCACTTGACATAGACACTGTTAAGGATGAATTGGTTCAAAAAATAAAAATAGCTTTTATGAAAAGCGAAGTCAAAACTACTATAATACCTCAGAAAAGATTTACACCTAGTAGAGAAATAGCGAATAGGTCTACCTCTAGGGTGTTAATAGCATCAGAACACAATGTAGAGGCTGTTGTCATTGGCGCATCTACTGGAGGCCCTAAGGCGTTATATGAGGTGATAACGGCACTTCCTAGCGATATAGGAGTTCCAGTTCTAGTAGTGCAACACATGCCAGTAGGATTTACAAAAGCTTTTGCGGACAGGCTTAATTTAAATAGTAAGATAAAGGTTACAGAAGCTCAAGATGGAGAAAAAATCCAAAAAAATGTGGTTTATATAGCACCTGGTGGATATCATATGGAAGTTGGAAAAGACAAGAGGATAAAACTTAACACCGAGCCTACAATTTGGGGAGTTAGACCCGCAGTGGACAAGCTATTTATATCTGCCACTAAAGTTTATGGATCAAAACTATTAAGTGTTATACTTACAGGTATGGGGCGGGATGGTGCACAAGGTACCTCGGATATTAAAGACAATGGAGGAACCACTATATCAGAACACCAATCTACTTGCATCATATATGGAATGCCAAAGGCTGCTTTTGAAACAGGTAAGGTAGATGAGGTTGTACCACTTGGGAATGTTGCCCAAGAGATTATTAAACTTGTAATGGGGAGATGAGCATAGCTAATGGATTTAATATATTTTGAGCAATGGGTCCTAAAAGAATATAATATAGATTTGTCTGCTTACAAATCTAATCAATTGCATAGACGTATTTTAAGTTTAATGTCGAGAGTCGAGGTTAATTCTGTAGAGGAATATATAAAATTGCTCAAAAAGGATCCTTCTCAAAAACAGAAATTTCTAGATTTTATTACAATAAACGTAACAGAGTTTTTCAGGAATCCAGAAATATTTGATGAACTTACAAAAAAAATTATATCAGAACTTCCCTATAATTCAGGTCTTAAAATTTGGAGCGCAGCATGTTCCATTGGAGCAGAACCTTATTCTTTAGCTATGATTATGGATAATTTAAATTCAAGGGCAAATCATAAAATTGTAGCTACAGATATAGATAGCACAATACTACAAAAAGCAAAAAATGGTGAGTATGTTTATTCGGAAGTTAAAAATGTACCGAAAAATTTTTTGGATAAATATTTTGTGGTTAAGGGCGATAAATACTCTATTAGTCCAGGAATTAAAAAAATGGTTGAGTTCAAGAAACATGATCTTATTTTAGATAATTTTGAGGGAAATTTTGATTTAGTAGTATGTAGAAATGTAGTTATTTATTTCAATGCAGATATTAAGGAGAAGATATATAAAAAAATTGGTGAGTCATTAAAAAAAGGTGGATTATTTTTTGTTGGTGCCACTGAGAGTATATATAATTATAAAGAATATGGATTTGAAAAAGCATCTACGTTTATTTATAAAAAAATATAAGTCAAATAACAACTAATGTGGAGGGGGATAAAATGGATACATCACAGTATATGTCAATGTTTTTGGAAGAATCTATGGAAAATTTGCAGACATTAAACGAGTCTCTTCTTGAGCTTGAACAGAGACCAGAAGATATAGATAAGTTAAATGAAATATTTAGGGTAGCACATACTATAAAAGGAATGGCTGCAACAATGGGATTTAGTCAAATGGCTGAATTAACTCATAAAATGGAAGATGTTTTATCAAAATTTAGAGAGGGCAAACTTAAAGTAACAGAAAAAGTGGTAACCGTATTATTTAGATGTCTAGATACTTTAGAAAAAATGGTGAATAATATTTCAGAAGGTATTTCAGAGGAATTATCAATTGAAGGTATAATAAATGACCTACATTCAATGGCAGACGGAAATGAAACACCTGAAATTACTCCTAAAGAAAATGAAATTATAAACGATAATGATCAGATTACTAATAGTGCAATTGATCTTAATGAATATGATGTTAATGTAGTTAAACAAGCAAAAGAAAAAATGTTTAATGCATTTGAAATAAAAATTCTAATAAGTGAAAATACATTGCTAAAAGCAGCTAGAGCATTCCTTATCTTCAAGAGTTTAGAAGATTATGGGGAAATAATAAAATCTATTCCTTCAGCAGAAGATTTAGAAAATGAGAACTTCGACTTTGAAATAAACTTAATTTACATTACTAGTAAAGATAAAGCAGAAGTAATTGATATCCTATTGAATATATCTGAAGTTGAAAAAGTAATGGTGGAAAATGTTTTGGTTAAAAATAATGAAGAACTTGCAACAGATAAATTAGGTGACTTTAAAGCAATAGAAAATTCGAGAGCGCCACAAATAGAAACAGTGAAAAATGAGACTTCGAATGAGAAAAACGGTCTTGATAAAAAAGAAGTTGCTGTTCATAAAAAAGCTCATCAATCAGTTCGAGTTGAACTTGATAGATTAGATAAATTTATGAATATGGTATCAGAACTTGTAATTCATAGAACTAGGCTTGAACAAATAAGTAGTAATCATAAACTAACTGATTTAAATGAAACATTAGAACAAGTAGCTAGGGCGACTTCGGAGTTACAAGAACTTGTAATGAAAATTAGGATGTTGCCACTAGAAGTTGTATTTAATAGATTCCCAAGGATGATAAGAGATTTATCAAAGGAATTAGACAAAGAAATGGAACTAGTAATCCAAGGACAGGAGACTGAAATTGATAGAACTGTTATTGATGAAATAGGTGAGCCACTACTTCATTTACTTAGAAATGCAGCCGATCATGGCGTAGAGTCAAGAAGTGAGCGGATTTCTAAAGGTAAAAGCCCTGTTGGAATAATTAAACTTGTTGCTTATGCTGAAGGTACTAAAGCAATAATAAAGGTAATAGATGATGGTGCTGGGTTAAATGTTGAAAGAATTAAGGCAAAAGCAAATAAAGTTGGTATAAACACCGAAGGAATGACAGATGCAGATATAAAGAATTTGATATTTGCTCAAGGATTTAGTACAAATGAGAAAGTAACAGATATATCTGGTCGTGGAGTTGGCATGGATGTTGTTAAAACTAAAATTGCTGCCCTTGGTGGAACAGTAGATGCTATAAGTGAAATTGACAAAGGTACTTCATTTATTATAAGATTACCATTGACACTTCAAATTATTCAAGCGTTACTTGTAAAAATAGGTGATGAAACTATGGCTATTTCTCTTGGATATATTGATCGAGTTATAGATTACAAAGAAGAGTTAATTAAAAAAACCAATAATAAAGAAGTTATTGTGTATAATGAGAGTGTTATTCCATTAGTTAGAGTAAATGAAAAAATGGAAATAGAAACTAGTGACAATACTAAAAAATACATTGTCATTGTAAAAGTTGGAGAAAAAACAGTTGGATTGTTAGTGGATACTCTTTTAGGACAACAAGAAATTGTAATAAAACCACTCGGTAAAACATTGCATGGATTAAAGGAATATATTGGAGCAACAATTTTAGGGGATGGCTTAGTTACATTGATATTAGATGTTGCGGCTTTAGTGTAGGGAGGTTATAATATGGATTATTGTGAACTTAGTTCTATTCAGTTAGATGTTCTTCAAGAAGTTGGCAATATAGGTGCTGGAAATGCAGCTACTGCATTATCAGAGCTATTAAATGAAAAAGTAGATATGACTGTGCCAGCTGTAAATATTGTTCCTTTTGATGATATCTTTTCTGAAACGGGAGTTGAGAAAGTAGTAGTTAGTGTTATAGTACGAGTTTTAGGTGATATACCAGGAAATATTTTATTTACTATAGAAAAAAGTGCTGCTTTAAGTATTATTTCAAAGCTTTTAGGAGCGCAGCAACTTGAGATAACAGAGCTTGGAAGCTCGGCAATTTGTGAAATTGGCAATATTATTGCAGGTTCTTTCATGAACGCAATAGCAAAACTTACAAATTTGATAGTTAAGGCTTCAGTGCCAGCTGTGGCTGTAGACATGATGGCAGCTATTCTATCAACAACATATATTGAATCAGGTCAATTTGATGAGTATGTACTTGATTTAGAAACACAATTTTTGCAAAAAAATACAAAGATGAACGGGCATTTCTACTATATACCAATGCCTGGATCACTTGAGAAAATATTTAATTCATTAGGTGTAAATTAATTGGAGGTAATATAAAATGGCTAGAGTATTAATTGTTGATGACGCGGCATTTATGAGAATGATGATAAAAGATATATTAGAGAAAAATGGGTATGATGTTGTAGGTGAAGCAAGCAATGGGCTAAAGGGTGTTGAGTTATATAAATCAGAAAAACCAGACATTGTTACAATGGATATCACCATGCCTGAAATGGACGGTATTGAAGCGGTTAAAGCAATCAAAGCTTTTGATCCTGCTGCAAAAGTAATTATGTGTAGTGCTATGGGACAACAAACAATGGTTATGGATGCAATAAGAGCTGGTGCAAAAGATTTTATTGTTAAACCATTCCAAGCAGATAGAGTACTTGAAGCAATAAAAAAAGTTTTAGGTTAGGGGGAGAATGTTATGCAAGTAGTTGTATTTAAAGTTAATGATGAGCAGTTTGCAGTAGAAGCATCAAAAGTTCAAAGCATTAATGATATGATGGAAATAACAAAGGTACCTAAATCTGCTGTATACATAAAAGGTTTAATTAATCTAAGGGGTAATATAATTTCTCTTTTAGACATAAATCTTCTTTTAGAAATTGAGCAGGGAACTCTAACACAAGAAAATATTATTATATTAAATTTAGCAGAAGAATCTGTGGGAGTAACTGTAGATCAAGTAGATGAAGTATTAGAAATTGAAGAAGATTTAGTTGAAAAGGTTGAAACTGATAAAAAAAGAGGGTATATTAAAGGTGTTATAAATTTTAAAGATAGAATAGTTACGTTAATTGATATTGAAAAACTTATTAAAAAATAAGTTTTTCAATAATGTAAAAATGTAATAAATAATATAAAACTAGTGAAGAATACTGCATACAGAGAGATGAGGTTAGAATATGGCAGAAGTATTATCGCAAAGTGATATAGATTCACTATTATCTGCCCTATCATCTGGGGAAATAGAAGCAGATCAAATCCCAAATGAAGAGGAAAAGCATAGAATTAAATTATATGATTTCAAAAGCCCTCAAAAGTTTTCAAAAGATCATCTGAGAGCACTTGAGCTCATTCATGATAATTATGCAAGGTTAATGGCAAGTTATCTATCAGCTCAGCTAAGAAATAATGTGAAAGTTAAGGTTGAAAGTACTCAGCAAATAACTTATGACGAATTTATTCATTCGATTCCTAATTCAACTGTTTTAACTATATTTAAAATGCCACCTTTAAGTGGATCTATATTGTTTGAGTTAAATCCTCAGTTTGCTTCTCAGATAATTGATATCCTACTAGGTGGAAATGGTGGTAGACCGTATAAGTTCAAAGAATTTTCTGATATAGATAAAAATATATTAAGAAATGTTAATACGGGACTAATAGCTAATCTTAAAACTGCATGGCAAGATGTTTTAAGCGTTGAGCCTGAAATTTTAGCAATAGAGACTAATCCTGCACTAAATCAAACTTTAGCTCCGAATGAGCCAGTTGCGTTAATTACTTTTTCAGTAGAAATGAATAATAGTAGTAGTTTTATAAATGTTTGTATACCTTATTTAAGTATTGAAAAAATAATTGATAAACTTGTTGTTCAATATTGGTTTAGAGAAAATGATGATGAAAATGTAAATGATTCTAGAAGTAAATTAAAAGAACGATTAAATATAGTGAGCGTTCCAATAACAGGAGTTCTAGGGGGTACAAATATCACAGTAGATGAATTTCTACAATTAACCGAGGGTGATGTAATAACACTTGATAATTCAAGTGACAGCCAAGTTAAAGTGTTTGTGGAGAATCGTCTATGTTATACTGGAAAGCCTGGTATTATAGGTAAAAATAGGGGGATTCAGATATTAGATATAATAGATAAGGATGTGGAAAATTATGAGTAACGGCTTTCTTTCACAAGAAGAAATCGACGCTCTCTTAAACGGGGACGCTGTAGACTCTGCTGAAGATCAAAGTCTAAACGATACAAACGTGGCTAATGATGTAATAGCTGCTAAAGATATAAGCTCAGGGACTGTTGGATCATTTGAACTTACTGATAGTGAAAAGGATTTGCTTGGAGAAATAGGAAATATTTCTATGGGTTCTGCATCAACTGCTCTTTCAACTATTGTTGGTCAACCAGTTAATATTGCAACACCAGTAGTTTCAGTGACTACCCTTGGGGAATTAAGAGCTAATTTTCAGGTTCCCAATATTGCTTTAGATGTTAAGTTTACAAGTGGTATTACAGGTGGAAACTTGCTCGTAATAAAAACTACTGATGCCGCAGTTATAGCTAGTTTAATGATGGGTGGGGATGGTAACGTACAAGGTAAACCGGAACTTTCCGAAATTGAAATTAGTGCAGTATCAGAAGCTATGAATCAGATGATTGGATCTGCTGCAACATCTATGGCAACAATGTTTTCAAGAGAAGTGAACATTGCTCCTCCACAATCAATGATATGGGATGAAACAACAAAGCCTCTGAGTGAAAGTATTGACGAGAATGAACAAGTTGTACAGGTAGCTTTTAAATTGACTATAGGAGATTTAATAGATAGTGATATAATGCAGGTACTCCCTATAGAAACTGCGCAAAAAATAGTTTCAATTATGATGGGAACAGAAGAGATAGTTGATACTCCTAAAGTTCCAAGGGATCAAAACAAAACACCTGTTGCAAAACCGGTACTCAAAGAGTCAGAACCTCAATATGAACCAGTAAGCGAAATTGAGCCTGAGCAAGAGGAGTATTACGCAAAACCAATTGAAAGAGAAGAACCACAAGTAGAAGTTCGCAAAGCAGCATTTAAACCTCTAGTAAAAGAACCAGTTTATAGCGCTCCTAGGAATATTGATTTAATATTAGATGTACCACTTGAAATTTCAGTAGTACTTGGAAAAACTAAAAAGAATATTAGGGATATATTAAATTTTGGAACTGGATCTTTAATTGAACTTGATAAGCTAGCAGAAGAGCCAGTAGATATATTAGTAAATGGTAAAAAGGTAGCATATGGAGAAGTTGTAGTTGTAGATGAGAATTTTGGAGTTAGAATAACTAGCATAATTAGTGGAGAAGAAAGAGTTAAAGCAATAGCAAGGTAAAAAGTATATATTACTATTAATGCATTCACTTCGCTAAGAACTACTAATTTTATTTTTAATTAATCTGCTAAAAAATATAAACTCGCTACACTCAAACATATATTTTTCTTAACGCATATCAATTAAAAATAAAACAAGAAGTTCTAAAGCTTGTTTCAATGCATTATACGTAATATATACTTTTGCGCTAGACAATAAATGAGGGAATAAAGAAAATTTATTCCTTTTTTGTATATCCACTAAACTTTCAAGAAATGTATACGATAATAGAAGTAGATGAAATAAAATACAGGCTTAAAAAAAGCTAGGGGTGAATGAAAATGAAAATAGAATCAATAAAACATGATGTTATTAATACTTATAAAAAGACTACACCTAAAACAGAGGTAAAAGCGAGTGTTATAAAAAAAGATACAATTGAGTTATCTGCTGAAGGGAAAAATCTAAGTGCATTATCATTAGAGGGCAAATCAGTAAATTCTAATGAAAAAATAGAAGCTATTAAAAATAGCATAAAAAATGGAACTTACAATGTAGATTCAAAACTAACAGCTAAAAAAATCTTTGATACTATGAAGGGAAGAGATATTTAGTTATGGTGCAGAAACTAAATAAAGTTATGGTGCAGGAAACAGAGGCCGTGAGGAATCTTTTACTAGAACTTGAAGAGCAACATAGATGCATAATTGTAAATGATATTTTTGGAATGGAAGCTTGCGTAAACAAAATTAAAGAAGCTAATAAAAATATAGCTTTTATGGAAGTTGAGAGGCGTGGACTTACTAAAAACAAAGCGATGGGTATTATAATTGAAGAAGCTCACAACTTGGAGCTTGAAAAAAATTATAACATAATTAAGATGTTGTTAGAAGAAGTTATACTCCAAAAGGATACGAATGAGTTACTTATAAGACAAGGACTTAGTTTTACAAATAAAATGCTAAATGTGTTAAATCCATCAAGGGAAACAAAAACTTATAATGCATATGGTAAAGTAAAAAATAGTATGAGGTGATGAAATGTCAGGATTATTTTCAACTTTTAATGTAGCAACAAGAGGAATGACTGCTCAGCAAAAGGCAATAGATGTAACAAGTCATAATATTGCTAATGCTAATACAGAAGGATATACAAGGCAGAGGGCTACAATGGAGACTACAAGGCCAGCTAACGAGACTACGGGGGCAGGTCAATTAGGTACAGGAGTACAGGTTTCTACAGTGTCAAGAATTAGAGATACCTATTTGGATTATAGAGTAAGAGCAGAAAGTGGGACTATGGGACTATACGAGGGACGTGAGAAATTTCTAACAGAACTTGAAGGCATTTTCAATGAACTTGATGGCACTGGCATATCAACATTAACTGATAAGGTATTTAAGTCGTGGGGTGACCTTTCATTAAGTCCAGAGGTGTCAAATACTAGAACTGTAGTGGCTCAACAATCTAAAGCACTTACAGACCAATTAAATAACACCTATAATCAATTAACTAAATTAAAAGAAAATTGTCAAGGATCTATTAAACAAGATATAATAGACATAAACAAAATGCTTGATCAAATAAATGAACTAAATCAAGAGGTTATAAGTGTAAAAGTTGGTGGAAATGAACCCAATGATTTAATGGATAAAAGAGATTTACTTGTTGATTCACTAAGCTCAAAATTTGGCATCACTATAGATAAGAAAACATTAGCGGGAGAAGATCTTAAAGCAACTGATTCTGGAGATGTGGTTAATCCGTACCTTGTAAAGTCAAGCCCTAATGCTGAAGTTAGAAGATTCTCATATGTAAGTAGCATTGATAAGAAAGCAGATGGCACCTATGATGTTAATTATTACAAAAATGGGGATACAACAACAGATGCAAATAAAGTCACTATGAATATGACGCTTACAAGCGAACAATATACAAGTTTAGATGAAGGTAGAGTGCTTTGGGCAGATACTGATGGTTATGCTATAGCTGCTGATGGAACTAGAATAGCTGGGACTGACTCAACTGGATCAATAGGTACTACAGCAGCAACTATGTCAACTATTGAACTTTTTCAGCCGAAAACAGGAGAGCTACAAGGTTTTATGTCTGTACAGGCAGATATAGATGTATATATTGAAAAATTAAATAATGTAGCTAAGGGAATTGCTTTTTCTGTAAATGCAGTACATAGTGGTGAAACTGATCCAAATCTTGATTTACTTAAATTCTTCGTTAACAGTGATGTTAATGGTAAAGAAGAAGAAATAACAGCTGGTAATATTTCTATAAATGAGAAGATTATGGATGATGTTATGCTAATTAACGTTGGGAAAAATAGTACATCAGGTGAAACGGATGGAAGCCGTGCACTAGCTATTTCACAACTTAAAAATGTTAAATTAGAGATTCAAGGAATAGTTGATGGAACCACTAGGTCATCATTTTTGGCAGGGAAATATAACGCTGATACTATGGCAATTAGTTCATCTTCCAATGGAGCGACTATTGGTGGATTTTTTACAGACATAGTAAGTACCTTAGCAATTCAGACACAAGTGGCTAAAAAAAATGTAACAAACTATTCAGCGCTTCTAGCAAACCTAGAGGAGTCAAGAACTTCAGTTTCGGGTGTATCGTTAGATGAAGAAATGGCAAATTTGATCCAGTTTCAACATGCTTATCAAGCTAATGCAAAAATTATTTCAACAGTTGATGAACTTCTAGACTTAGTTATTAATGGCTTAAAGAAATAGAGCTTTTACGAAATAAAGGTTGCAAGGAATAAATAAGGGGTGAAGATATGAGAGTAACCAACAAAATGCTTTCAAATAACTTTTTGAGAGATATGAATACAAATTTAAATAATTTAAGTGCGTTACAAAATCAAATGGCTTCAGCTAAACAAATAAACAAAGCATCGGACGATCCTGTCAAAGCTGCTAAGATAATGCAATTGAACTCAGATATCGGTGCAAATGAGCAATATAACACTAATATTAAAAATACAACAAACTGGCTTGATGTAACAGATTCAACACTCGATAAAGTTGGAGGTGTCATTACAAGAATTAATGAACTTTTAGTAGCTTCAGGTGGTGCAGGTTACGGTGCGGATGAGAAGTCAGCTGTAAAAGATGAAATAAATCAAAGAGTAGAGGAACTAGCAGGATTACTCAATACAAGTTTTGATGGTAAGTATATATTTGGTGGTACGAGTGGTACTAGTAAACCTGTGGGGACTAGTGTGATAGATGGCAATACACAGTTAACTAATAATACAAAAGCAGGAGTGGTTGCTAAAAATATAAGTGGAACAATGACCTATAGTGGTAATACGGTAAAAGCAGGGGATTCGTTAAAGATGTCTCTAAATGGAGTATCGATGACGGTAGTTTTAAGCTCTGACATTACATCAGGATCAACTAGCATGGAAGATGCAAAATCTACGCTTGAAACAGATATTAATGCTGCAATAGCAACTGCTAACACAACAGCTGGCAAAACAACTGGTCAGGTTGGCTTTATTAAGGATGCTACAGTTACTGCAACTGCTGATGGAAGATTTGAAATAAGTAGCCAATCAGGAACTATAACATTTTTTAATGATGATATCAAAACTACGGCTAAGGATTTAGGCATAAGTGCTGGATTAAAAGACAAGCTAATGGTAGAAGTATCTCAGGGTGTAACTATGGATTACAATGTTACAGCATCTCAGGTTATAAACTATGGAGTTGGTGGTAACAATATTATGGATTTAATGGCAAACATAACAAAACATCTTAGTTCAGACAAAGCGGCTGATATTAGTGCTTTGAATGGTGCAGATTTAACAGGTGTTCAGACTGTTATGACAAATCTATTAAAGCTACGTTCAGAAGTTGGGGCTAAGCAAAATAGAATGGAAAGTGCAGAATCCAGAAATACAGATCAAAATTTAAATATGACAGAAATTTTAACTTCTACTCAAGATATAGATATTACAGAAAAATCAATGGAGTATGCTACTATGCAAACAATATATTTAGCGTCACTTCAAACAAGTGCCAAGGTGCTTCAACCTACATTACTTGACTACCTACGCTAGAATGAAAAATTTTGGCTGATAGAAAAAATGTAGAAATCATTTTTAATTAAAGGAGTTGAGTTTTAATATGGAGATAGTTACTAAACACCATGGAGTAAGAGCTTATAGTGATAAAGATGTGATAGAGTTCAAAAAAGGGTTACCAGGTTTTAAAAACTTGAAAAAATTTATACTGTTTCCTTTGGAAAGTAACGAAGTTTTCAGTATATTACATTCAATTGAAGATGTTGAAATTGGTTTAGTTTTGGTATCACCCTACGAGGTAAAACCTGATTATGAATTTAAAATACCAGATGCTAATGTTATGGAACTTGAAATATCTAGCCCAGCAGAAGTATTGGTATTAACTACAGTGACTTTGAGTTCAGATATACAGAATATGACTACTAATTTAAAAGCTCCAATAATTTTTAATATAAATGAAAAATCTGGTGAACAATTAATATTAGATAATGATAAATACAAAATAAAGGAACCTCTATTTAATAGGAGGACGAATTAATGCTAGTAATAAGTAGAAAAAAAGGTGAATCGCTCTTAATTGGTGATGACGTTGAGATAACTATAATTAAGGTCGAAAATGGTTCTGTAAAAATTGCTATAAATGCACCGAAAGAAATTGGAATATTGAGGAAAGAACTTTATGTAGAAGTAACAGATGAAAACCAAAGAGCAGTGATTTTTGATGTATCAGCTTTAGAAAAATTAAAGAAATAAATTGGGGGTGGGAATAATGGAGATTGGCGGTAATAATAGTAAATCTACAGATTTTAATAAGTTCTTTAAAACTCCTGAGAATGTTAAGATTTCTAGGCCTGATGAAAGTAATAATTCACTAAGTGAAAAAGAAAATAATGAAATAGAGATCAAAAATGCAGTCAGTAAAATAAATAAGGTGTTAGAGGGTGAAGGTACTCATTTGCAATATGAAAAACATGCAGTACTTAATCAAATGATTATAACAGTAATTAATAATAATACAAATCAAGTAATAAGAGAGATACCATCAAAAAAAATACTAGATATGGTAGCTAAGATGTGTGAGATGGCTGGTATTTTAGTGAATAAAAAAGCTTAAGTACTTATAGTAAAAGGAGTAACCCTTTAGAATAAGGATAGGAGGGCTATTATGGAATTTAAATTAAATAAAATCGATGTTGAATTAAGACAGCGGGTTAAGGATACAACGAAATCTGGTATAGTTCATAGGAAAGAGTCAATAACTGTAAATAAAGATAGAAATCCTAACGATAACTCAAGTTCTTATGAGGACTATAAGTATAAAATCTCAAAATATAAGAAAAAACACAAGATAGCTGTAGGAGCATATAGAAATACTGAATATGAAGTAGAAGTTTTTAAAGAGGCTTTAGATAAAGAACAAAAAATCATTGGGAATTTTATAGATACTAAGAAGTAGGGGTGAAACAATATGGCAATGAACGCACATGGAAATGCATTCAATACGTATAAAAGCAATAGTATTAATTTCGCATCAAAGGATCAATTGCTTATGATGTTAGTTGAGGGCGCAACAAAATTTTCTAAAATAGGAAGACAGGCCATTATAGATAAAGATGTTCAAAAAGCACATGAAAATCTTGTAAAAACTCAAAATATCTTTTTCGAATTGATGACTACCTTAGATGTATCAAAAGGTGGGGAGTGGGCAGAAAGCTTAATGAAGGTTTATGAGTTTATAACACGTAGATTAATGGATGCTAACATAAAGAAAAGTGAAGAAATAATGAATGAAATAATTCCATTAATTGAAGATATTCGAGATACTTGGAGCGAGGCTTACAAAAGATCTAAAGGAAGCAAGTAGGACTAAAAATTGTTAAGCTTAATTAATTTTCCAAAGAAAATTTAAAGGGGTGATTTTATGACAAGTATTTATCCGAGTAGTGGTACAAGTACTACTGCTTCTTCAAGTGCTAATTTATTAAGAATATCTGGTATGGCATCTGGCATTGATACTGATGCAGTAGTTAAGTCTATGGTTTCAAATTATCAAGCTAAGATAGATAAGGCAAACCAAGCAAAAGAGACAATGCAGTGGAAGCAAGAAGCGTATAGAGATATTATTAAAGGCGTAAAAGGATTACAGGATTATTTTGATCCACTTTCAAGTAAATATATGCTTTCTGGAAGTTCGTTCAATACTAATGCAGTAACTAATTCTAATAGTTCTATCGTTACAGGCACTTCTAATTCAAGTTCAATGCCGGGAACTTATACTGTAAATGTACAAAAGTTAGCAGAACAAGCTAAGATTGAAGGTAAGACACAAAATTCAATGATAAAGGTAACAAATCCAGCAGGCTGGACTGGTAAAACGCTGGAATTTAATCTTGATATTGATGGTTCTGGTACAGGGGTGGCAACATCTGTTCCCATAAGTGGAATTACGGGAAGCACCACAGCTGACTTAGTAGCCAGTATTAATAGTAAAATTTCGGCATCAGCTTTAAGTGGTAAAATGAGTGCTTCCTATGTAAGTGATGGAACTGGTGATTATATTAAGTTTACAAAATCAGATTCTACTGCTGATATTACATTGAAGGAATATGCAGTTGGTGGCACTACAGTTTCAGGAATAACAAGTGATTTATTAATTAATAATGGAATATCATCATCATCCAAGTTATCTGATTTAGGGATTTCAAAGCCAGTTAGCTTTAATTTATCATATGATGCAGACACAAATACTAATCCTATAGTTATAGAGGCAACAAGCGATTCAACTATAAAGGATCTAATGGACAAGGTAAATAGTGCTACTAAAGGGTCGGTTACTATGAGCATAGATGGAACAACTGGAAAAATATCATTTCAATCAAAAAACTATGGTTCTACTTCTAGTATTAATATTACTAATAGAACGGCGACAACAGCTACACCTCCAGTTGATACAGATAACGTAATAACAATATTTGGTCTAGCTCAAAACGGAACAGGTAAAGATGCTCTTGTAGATATAACAGCACCAGGACAAACTACTCAGACCACAACTACTCAAGATTCCAATAAGTTTACAATAAATGGAGTTGCTTACAATCTTGTTAGTAAAGGTAGTTCTAGTTTTACAGTTACCAGTAATTCGGATACTGTTGTTAGTAATGTGAAAAAATTTATTGAGGATTATAATGCTTTAATATCAACAATCAACACAAAATTGACAGAAAAAAAAGATAGTAATTACACACCTTTAACAGATGCTCAGAAAACAAGTATGAGTGAAGATCAAATCAAAACATGGGAGTCTAAAGCAAAAGTTGGACTACTTAAAAAAGATGATTATTTAAGTAGTTTATTAACCCAATTGCGTGGAACACTTTATTCACCTGTATACAGTAGTTACGATAGTGCAAATACTAGTACAGGAAAAGTAGCATTGAATTTTGGTTCTTATGGTACTGGAGCTATAGGGATAGAGACATCAACAGATACTACAGATGGTGGAAAGCTAGTGATTAAGGATGAAGCAAAATTAAAGAGTGCTATTGAAAATAACATGGATGACTTTAAGAAATTACTTATTGGGTCTTCTAGTAGTAGTTTAACTACCAATCAGGCTTATATAGGTTCAAAGAAATATAAGGAAGATGGTATATTTTCAAGAATGGATAGTATCATGAGAAGTTATGTTGCATCGCCTGGACTAGGCAAAGATGGTACATATACATTGAGTGGATATATGAATATATTCGTAAATAAGCAATATGATTTCAGTAGTTCAGGAACTTCTGGTAAAAATACACTACCAGATCAAGTGTATAATAAGACATTAAGTGTCAGCAAATTTCAAACACAACTAAATGCTGCTTCAACTAGGTATTATGCTAAATTTACAGCATTAGAAAAAGCAATGAATGCTTTAAATTCACAACAGAGCACAATTAGTTCTATGCTTGGAACAAGCTCATCATAGATGTAATTGGTGATTTGTAGTATTTTATGCCAATTACCAATTGTAAATTTTTATTTAAAATAAAGTAGGTGATAAAGTGAACTTAGAAGAAAATGTTATAAAATATAAAGATATCACTTTGACTATTATTGAAACAGTGAACATAGAGGAATATGAAAGACTAGATGAAAGCTTTATGAAAAGGCAGTTGGTTTTGGATGATATAAGTAAAATTGGCTATTCAAAAGAAGAATTTAAAAAATTATACATGCAATATGGAATAGAAAATTTACAAAATGAATTAACTTCTAAAATGAAGGATAAAGAACAGAACTTATTGGAGAAGATAAAGGATAATAAAAAAAGACAAGCAGCAGTGGTAGGATATAATAAATTGCCTACTAAAGCAGTCTTTCTAAGTAAAGAAATTTAATATATAATTAAATGTAAAACTTTATACTAAAAAGTATAAAGTTTTTGTTTATTGTGGCGATATATATATTAGAACAAAGATAAAACTAATATACTAAGTTATATAGATTGATAGTGTTATGCCAAGGATAAGTAAAAAATAATCTTTTAAAATATATATTAAAAAGAGTATAAAGTTATTAGGTATAGAAGCGATATATATAGTAGGAACAAAAATAGAAATTAATATTTCTAAGTTATCTAAACGATAGAGTGATAAAAAGTACAAGCAAAAATATTCTTTTAAAATATATTTTGAAAAGGGTATAAAGTTATTGGATATAGTAGCGATATATATATTAGTAACATTAATAAAATAAAATGATTTAGTATTTGAGGTTAGAAGGTTGCCTAACTGCTGAAAATCAACTTGATGTTTACAATGATCTGAAAGCATTGATATCGCAAGATGATGAAAGTAAGCAAGAAACAACATGATGACAAATTAAAAGTAACAGTTCAACAAATTAGTTAGTATAGCTCGCAACGAGCTTAACTATAAATAACCAATAGAGGACAAGGATGTCCTACTAAAATTTCAAGGAGGAATATTATTATGATAATCAATCACAACTTAGGTGGAATGAACGCTACAAGGAACATGGGTATAAACGCAAGTAATGCTTCAAAATCAATGGAAAAACTTTCATCAGGTCTTAGAATTAACAAGGCTGGAGATGATGCAGCAGGTCTTGCTATATCAGAAAAAATGAGAGGACAAATCAGAGGATTAGACCAAGCTTCAGCTAATGCTCAAGATGGTATTTCAATGATTGGAACTGGAGAAGGTGCATTAAATGAAACTACTGCAATTCTTCAAAGAATGAGAGAGCTTGCAGTTCAAGGTTCTAATGACACTAATACAACTGAGGATAGAACACAAATACAAAAGGAAATGAATCAGTTGACTTCAGAAACAAGCAGAATTGGTAACACTACTCAGTTTAATACTCAGAATTTGCTTGATGGTTCAGCAGGAGTTAAAACAGCAGCGGGAACTAATGCAGGTACAGCAGCGGCACAAGTAACTACTGGTGGATTAACTTTTGATTTTAGTGCTTCATCAGCATTAAATGGATATACAATTAAAACTGGTGTTGTAGCAGCATCTACTGTAACATCAGCAACAATAGATACAACTAATAAAGTTATTACTCTTAATGGTGACTTTTCTGGTACACCTAATGTAACTACTGCAAATGCTGCAACTGCTATTAATGGGGCACTAACTGGAGCATCAATTGCAGCAACTGTTACTGTTGGTGGTGCAGCTGTAACTACAGCAACTAATATATCTTCAGCAGTTTTATCAGGTGGAATAAATTCGACACCTCGCGCAGCATCATCAGCATTTACATTCCAAATTGGTGCAAATCAAAGTCAAACATTTACAGCTAGCTTTACAGATATGCGTTCTTCTGCTTTAGGATTGGCAGGAACAGCAGGTGGAGCAGCAACAGGTACAAGCAATGATGTTGTAGGAGCTAAATATGTTGCTACTGGAACAGCTAATGATTTATCAGATGTTTCAACAACTGGTGAACATGCTCTTGATTTATCTTCTTCAGCAAGTTCTTCAGCAGCAATTAAGGTTCTTGATCAAGCAACAGCAACAGTATCAGGAGAAAGGGCAAAACTTGGTGCTTATTCAAACAGATTAGACCACACAATAGCTAACTTAGGAACATCATCCGAAAATTTGACATCAGCTGAATCAAGAATTAGAGACGTAGATATGGCTAAAGAAATGTCTACATTCTCAAAGAACAACATTCTTAATCAGGCTGCACAAGCAATGCTTGTTCAAGCTAATCAACAACCACAACAAGTTCTTGCATTATTAAGATAATTTTTAAAATACTGAAGACTGAGATAGCTGTCAGTCTTCAGATCTTGATTTTAACTAACAGTCAATTATCTTAAAGAGCTTAACTATAGAGGACAAGGATGTCTTACTGAAAATTCAAGGAGGAATTTATTATGATAATTAATCACAACTTAGGTGGAATGAACGCTACAAGGAACATGGGTATAAATGCAAGTAATGCTTCAAAATCAATGGAAAAACTTTCATCAGGTCTTAGAATTAACAAGGCTGGAGACGATGCAGCAGGTCTTGCTATATCAGAGAAGATGAGAGGACAAATAAGAGGATTAGACCAAGCTTCAGCTAATGCTCAAGATGGTATTTCAATGATTGGAACTGGTGAAGGTGCATTAAATGAAACTACTTCAATTTTACAAAGAATGAGAGAACTTGCAGTTCAAGGTGCAAATGATACTAATACAACTGAGGATAGAACACAAATACAAAAGGAAATGAATCAGTTGACTTCAGAAACTAGCAGAATAGGTAATACTACTCAGTTTAATACTCAAAATTTGCTTGATGGTACAGCAGGAGTTAAAACAGGACCAACAGCAGGTTCAGCTGGTGTATATACACTAACAAATGCTGCACTAGCGGCTGGTGATGTTACGATTGATGGTACGACGCTTACACTTGTAGGTGGTACTACAGCGGCTTGCATTACTGATTTATCAACAAAAATTGCAGGAAATGCTGCTTTAAATTCTAAATATAGTGTAAGTGGAGCAACAGGAACTGCACTTACATTAACTCAAAAAACTGGCCAATTTTCAGCAACATTGCCAACTGCTACAGGAATAACTTCTGCTCAAACTACTGCTGGAGTAGACAAAACAGCTGCATCATCAGCATTTACATTCCAAATTGGTGCAAATCAAAGCCAAACATTTACTGCTAGCTTTACTGATATGCGTTCTTCTGCTTTAGGGTTAGCAGGAGCGGCAGGAACAGCTACATCAGTCTATGGAGCTACTTATGTAGCTACTGGAACAGCTAATGATTTATCAGATGTTTCAACAGCTGGTGAACATGCTCTTGATTTATCAACTTCTGCAAGTTCTTCAGCAGCAATTAAGGTACTTGATAATGCAACAGCTACAGTATCAGGAGAAAGAGCAAAACTTGGTGCTTATTCAAACAGATTAGACCATACAATAGCTAACTTAGGAACATCAGCTGAAAATTTAACATCAGCTGAATCAAGAATTAGAGACGTAGATATGGCAAAAGAAATGTCTACATTCTCAAAGAACAACATTCTTAATCAGGCTGCACAAGCAATGCTTGTTCAAGCTAATCAACAACCACAACAAGTTCTTGCATTATTAAGATAATTTTCAAAATACTGAAGACTGAGATATATGTCAGTCTTTAGTTCTTATTTTAACCAACAGTCAATTATCTCAAAGAGATTAACTATAGAGGACAAGGATGTCTTACTAAAAATTCAAGGAGGAATTTATTATGATAATTAATCACAACTTAGGTGGAATGAACGCTACAAGAAACATGGGTATAAACGCAAGTAATGCATCAAAATCAATGGAAAAACTTTCATCAGGTCTTAGAATCAACAAGGCTGGAGACGATGCAGCAGGTCTTGCTATATCAGAGAAGATGAGAGGACAAATTAGAGGATTAGACCAAGCTTCAGCTAATGCTCAAGATGGTATTTCAATGATTGGAACTGGTGAAGGTGCATTGAATGAAACTACTTCAATTTTACAAAGAATGAGAGAACTTGCAGTTCAAGGTGCAAATGATACTAATACAACTGAGGATAGAACACAAATACAAAAAGAAATGAATCAGTTGACTTCAGAAACAAGTAGAATTGGTAATACTACTCAGTTTAATACTCAAAATTTGCTTGATGGTACAGCAGGAGTTAAAACAGGAGCGACAACTGGTTCAGCAGGTACATTTACAGTCTCAGGAATAACTACAGCTGATGTTGTTATTGATGGAAAGACTTTAACTTATGATGCTGCTGGTGATGGCACAAATGGTAAATTTTCAACTGCGGCTACGTTAGCAACGTTAATTACTAATACTGCTGAATTAGCTTCAAAATATACTGCAACTGGTGCTACTACTATATTAACACTAACACAGACTGCAGGACACTTTTCAGCTACTCTACCAACTGCTACAGGTGCAGGTACAGTTGCTGCAACTACAGCTGGAGTAGATAAGACAGCAGCATCATCAGCATTTACATTCCAAATTGGTGCTAATAAAGGTCAACAGTTTACTGCTAGCTTTACCGATATGCGTTCTTCTGCTTTGGGTTTAGCAGGAGCAGCAGGATCAGCTACTTCAGTCTACGGAGCTAAATATGTAGCTACTGGAACAGCTAATGATTTATCAGATGTTTCAACAACTGGTGAACATGCTCTTGATTTATCTACTTCAGCAAGTTCTTCAGCAGCAATAAAGGTTCTTGATAATGCAACAGCTACAGTATCAGGAGAAAGAGCAAAACTTGGTGCTTATTCAAACAGATTAGACCATACAATAGCTAATCTAGGAACATCAAGCGAAAACTTGACATCAGCTGAATCAAGAATTAGAGACGTAGATATGGCTAAAGAAATGTCTACATTCTCAAAGAACAACATTCTTAATCAGGCTGCTCAAGCAATGCTTGTTCAAGCTAATCAACAACCACAACAAGTTCTTGCATTATTAAGATAATTGAAGAATTTGTAATAACATTAAGAAGTCAGGGTGAAAACTCTGGCTTTTTTTATACTAAGATATAATAGGAGGTAAGGATATGGACATAGCACCTTTATCAATTGTAGTGAATCAGTCCAATATTCAACATCATGTGGAGACAGAACTAATAAAGAAAGATATGGATACAGACAAAGAAAATGATAAGAAAACAACAGATAAGATGAATAGATTTGCAATAGACACTAATCTAGGACAGAATTTAGACGTGGTTGCAGGTGTGCAGAAGGATAAGAATGATGCAGCAAATAAACAGCTACAACAGGAACTCAAGTGGGCAAAGGACAAACAGCAGATGCTTAACGTTAAAGAAGTAAAGCTGCTACAAATGAGAGAGATAGCAGAACAAGGTAAACAGCTTAATAGTCTTAATCCAAAAGAACAAAATAGATTGAATGATAGGCTAGACACTTTAGCGAAACAAGTTAGTTCAATAGATAGTGAAAGTAGAAGAACAAAAAGTGGAAGAAAATTGGAGTGAGCATCAGTAGCTATATAATTAGCTGCTGGTGCTCATTTTGATATAGAGGTTATTCCTATTTTGTAGAGTAATTGACTAGGCTATAAGTTACAATTAGAAAAACTAAAGTCCTAAAGACTTCTTAATAGTTTCAGAGGCAACATCTATAAATATATCTCTTAATCCATCAGCGGTATAAGATGCAGTCTTACTTAAAAGCTTTTTAAATCTAACTATTGCTACTTGAGTTTTAGGAGTAGGTGATTCAACAATGAGTTCAGGAAGTGTTTTACAAAATAGTAGTTTTTCGTCTGAATTCAAATTTTCATCTTCATTTATTAATATCTTTGCTGATTCTAGTGCAGTTTCAGTCCAAGGATATGGATTTCCACAATTGTAACAATAAGCAGGTGAAGTAGATTCTGTTGATTGAAGATTCCAAACACCTTCAACCTGATAATTTCCATGAATAGTAGCATTACAATTTGTGCAATTAACTATAGTTTTGGAACCACATTTGTCACAAAAATCTTGGCGACGCGCAACATTCTTATCAAAGCTATTGGTTACAACATGACCGTTTAGACAAATTTGAGCGGTATGATAAAATCCCATATCAAGCATCCCCTTTTAACAAAAGATTACCATAAAATCAAAATGTGTACAAGTAGAGACCAATAAATTCTTTAGGATTAGCAGGCACAGATGCAACTGGTACTAATGGTGATGTTTCTGGAGCTAAATACGTAGCTCTTGGAGCGGGTAATACTTTATCAGATACTACAAATACTACTGAAACTGCTCTTGACTTATCTACTTCAGCAAGTTCTTCAGCAGCAATTAAGGTTCTTGACCAAGCTACAGCTTCAGTTTCAGGAGAAAGAGAAAACTTGGTGCTTATTCAAACAGATTAGACCACACAATAGCTAATTTGGGAACATCAAGCGAAAACTTGACATCAGCTGAATCAAGAATTAGAGACGTAGATATGGCTAAAGAAATGTCTACATTCTCAAAGAACAACATTCTTAATCAGGCTGCTCAAGCAATGCTTGTTCAAGTTAATCAACAACCACAACAAGTTCTTGCATTATTAAGATAATTGAAGAATTTGTAATAGTAACATTAAGGAATCAGGGTGAAAACTCTGGCTTTTTTCTATACTAAGAGATATGGAGGTAATCATATGGATATAGAACCATTATCAATGGTAATTAGTCAACCGCATATTCAAAGGCGTGATGATATATCAGTAACTAAGGCGACATCAACTGATACAGCGAAAGAAAACGATAAGCAAATTGTAGAAAAAATACACAATGTTGCAATAGACACTAATATCGGACAGAATTTAGATGTTGTTGAAGGTGTACAGAAGGATAAGAATGAAACAGCAAATAAATAGTTACAACAGGAACTTAAGTGGGCAAAGAACAAACAAAAGATGCTTAACGTCAAAGAAATAAAGTTATTACAAATGAGAGAGATAGCAGAACAAGGTAAGCAACTTACTAGCCTTGACCAAAAGGAATTAAATAGATTAAATGATAGGCTAGACAAGTTAGCAGCACAGGTTAGCGCAATAGATAGTAATAACAAAAGAACAAAAGAACAAAAGATGAAAAAAAATGGGATGAGCATTAGTGGCTATTGAATTAGCTGCTGGTGCTCATTTTGCTATAGTATAAGTAATGATTAATTAAGTGTTAAGTGGATTTATTGTAGTGTGATGAGTTACGTTTAAAAATATTATGGATTTATCCAAAATAATATACTTTGTAAAGATACATTATAACTTCTCATTTTTTATTAGCAATTTTTTTTGTAAAAGCTAATAAAAATGTTGAATTATGGTATACTTAACAGGGAAATTATTAATTAAATAGAAAGAATTTCATATTAACCATAAATTATAAATTTTGGAGTGATAATGTATGATTATAAACACAAATTTGGCTGCAATGAATGCCAATAGGCATATGAATATAAATAACACAAAAGGTCGAAAATCAATGGAACAATTATCTTCAGGTAAACGAATAAATAAAGCAGCTGATGATTCAGCTGGACTTTCTATTTCTGAAAAGATGAAAGGACAGATTAGGGGGCTTCAACAGGCGTCTTTAAATACTGAACAGGGTATCGATCTCATTAAGACATCTGATGGAGCAATGGGTGAAATCCATTCTACATTACAAAGAATGAGAGAATTAAGTGTACAAGCATCAAGTGAAACAATTACTAATGAAGATAGAAAATCAATACAGGTGGAAATAAGTGAGCTATCTAAACAAGTGGACTCTGTTTCCAAAACCACTGAATTTAATACTATAAGAACTATAGATGGATCTTTACGAAATATACCTCCTACTACTGCCTTAGAGGCAGGGAAGTCAGTATCTTCACCTATCTCAATACATGATGATACTTCAGCAAATGTTATGAGTAGTAGTGTAGTAGATTTTGATAATGGAATAGAAATTCATAGTGGAAAGCAGGCAATAACGGATTTGACATTAAATTCACCCTTTAATATTATTAGTCCAAATAATAAACTAAACCTTACATATGTGGATGAAAATAATATAACATACACTAAAGATTTAAATTTAGACAACACTAGCACTGGTACAATTGAAGAATTAGTGGGTTCAGTTCAGAATGCAATAAATAATGATACTGATTTAAAGGATAAAATAAGTGTTACATTTAGCACAAACCCTGATAAAATTTCATTAATTAGTTCAAGCCTTGAGCCGAATTCAAAAGTTGGAATATTTATAAATAGTTCTTCAGCTGCAAATGAGATAGCTGGAACAACTTCTACTATGAGCGGAATGTTAATGAATCCAATATCAATTAGTGCGGGATCATCATTAAAATTAGTATATACAGATTCAAACGGAATTACAGATTCACAGACTTTATCTTTAGATTTGTACGATTCAGAATCAACAGCTTCACACCCTATAGATTTGGCTATTATGATACAGTGTAAGATAAATTCACCGATTGATACTAAGGTATCTGTTAGTATTGATAGTAATGGAATGCTAAAATTAGAGAGTGAAGATAAGGGGTATTTCTCTCAAGTTAATATAATTCAAGATGCTATTAATCCTTGGGATGTGTACACAACTATATTTAAAAGTAAAAACGTACAAAACGGATCACTTAATATAAATACCAAATTAGGAGTTACAAGGAATGATCAGTTGAAATTTACTTTTAACGATAAGACAGTAGCTGCTTCCACAAAATTTGATGATGACAATGGGTTCACTGTGTCAGATCCTCAATGGAGCCAAAAAACTTTTCTGATAAATATTACAGATCAAATTTATACTACAGCAAGTGATTTCTGTAATCAAATTAATAACGCAATATCTGTGGCAGGATATGCTGATAAGGTAAATGCTAATTATGATCATGGCTATTATCCTTTAAGTAATAATAGACAAATAGGCTTTACAACCGTAAATGAAGGAGAAAATGCTACTTTAAAATTGCAGGATGTTAACAGTGCAAAGGGTAGCAATATGTTTAGTATTGTGAAATTAAATTCTGCTACTTCAAAGGGACAAGATAAGACGGATACTTTTGCAATTGAAGTTAATGCAAGGTATACTGAGAAAGAAGTAGATGATGTGGATTTAAGTGTAGATGACATACAAAAGCTCTTAAATAATAAAACAGTTTATACATCTAATGGGTACATTATTCAAGATCCGTTAAATCCTTATGATTTTATTCAATATACTAAAGTTCAAGGAACAGGTGAGACAAAACAAATAACTTTACAAACAGAAAATTATACGAAAGATGAATTTGTAAAGATACTTCAAGATGCAATAAATGATAGCACTGACCAATTAGGAAATGATGTTATAGTGACGGTTGATGGCAAAACAGGTGGTTTAAATATTGGTACTCCACAGCAAGACGGATCAAAAAGTTCTGTTAGATTTGTAGTTCCAGCTAATGCCAGCAATCCTGGTAATCAATCACCAATTAACACAAGTATGGATGAATTACTTAATAATTTTTTGTCCGCTACAGGATTTGATTATAATAGGCACGTGGGTAAAGATGGTACAGGAAAAATGGATATTCAAGTAGGAGCTAATAGTAATCAAAATATTCTCATTAAAATTGGAAGCATAAGAGCTGGGGCATTAAGAATTAAATATTTAGATGTTACTACATCACAAAAGGCCTCCGATGCTATCACTATTCTTGATGAAGCAATTAATAAAGTATCTAGTGAAAGAACTAGTATTGGTGCATTTCAGAACTCATTTGAACATGTGGTTAGTAATCTACAAAATACTTCTACTAACTTAACGGCCGCTCAATCAAGAATTGAAGATGTAGACATGGCAGAAGCAATGTCCACATTTTCAAAGAACAATATCCTTACGCAAGCAGCTCAAGCTATGCAGGTTCAAGCTAACCAACAGCCACAACAAGTTCTTGCATTATTAAAATAATTTAATAATGCAGAATGGATTAGGAGTCAGGGTGAAAACTTTGATTCCTTTTTTATACAAATAGATAGTTAGGTACATATTTTGACGTAGCCAATATGACTTGTATTTTCTATGGAAATGAGGGAATTATTAGCTTCACCCATATAGTCAAAAATATTTTATAAATTGATATAAAGTTATCAGCTTTTTAAACGAAGTAGTAAGAGAAGACTAAAGTAAATATACCAAATACATAGAAATAAATAACTTTAATGGAGTTGATTTTATGAGAATAAATAAGAACATTGCATCATTAAATATATATAAAGAATATAGTAAAAATCTAAGTAAGCAAAGTGTATCACTTGCAAGAATATCTTCGGGAATTAAAGTAAATAGTTCTAAGGATAATCCTAATCAAATTGCTCAAAGTGAGAGATTTAGGATGCAGGTAAGAGGACTTCAAATGGCTGCGAGAAATACCCAAGATGGGGTTAGTATGCTTCAAACTGCAGAAGGTGGACTTGAAGGAGTTACAAATAGTCTTCAAAGAGTTAGAGAGTTATTAGTGCAAGCGGGAGGAACTACAACTGATTCAGACAAACAAGATATTCAAATAGAAATGAACCAAATGATAGACGGAGCAGATGACATGGCTAAGAATACTGAATTTAATGGAGTTAAGCTTTTAAATGGTGGGAGTCCATCTACTTTAGAAATGGTTTCAGGTGCGAATGTAGGAGAAAAAATAGACATACCTAGATTTGATTTAACAAAAGCAGGATTAGGCTTAGACAAGATAGATGTTAATGATATAGGTAAGTCTCTAGAACTTGTAGACAAGGCACTCGGTGATGTTGTAAGTGCAAGAAGTAAATTTGGAGCATTAGAGAATAGATTTGAAAGTAGCTATAATTCTACAATGGAGATATCAGAAAAAACAGAATCTGCCGAAAGTAGTATTAGAGACACTGATATTGCAGAAGAAATGATGGAGTTCTCCAAGTATAATATTCTTATAGAAGCTGGAAATGCTATGATGGCTCAATCAAATAAATTACCACAAGATGCACTAAGAATATTAGAAAATGTTAGAAGTAGATAAAGAACTCAATATTATGAGTTCTTTTTATTTTTTTGTTTAGTATGAAATATACATAACATATAGTTTACCTTTAATTTCCACCTAATAAAATAATTAAAATATAGACATATTACAACAATAATGTATAATATAATTATAGAATGTAAACAATAAATGAACATTTTATAAACAACTGCGTGCAAACATAATATGTAAAATAAGCACTTTAACAGTCAATTATAGCTCTTTAAATTAAAAAGTTAATTTGGTTAATAAAATTTTTAAAAAAAACAATACTAAAATAAACAAGTAGTATATAATAATATAAGCACGGTGGAATATATTAGCTTGAAAAACAAATTTAGCTATATTAAGGAAAATAATATATATAAAAGAAGGAATTTATCATTTTATGTCTAACTAATAGGTAAGGGGATGAGACCGTGAATATAATTGGAAATTCTACAGAGAACGATACATATAACTTATTAAGAAAGAGTATGGATGCATCCGCACTTAGGGGCAAAGTTATTGCCAATAATGTTGCAAACATTAATACAGAGAATTATAAAAAACTTTATGTTACATTTGAGGAAACATTAAATGGTAGCATGGGATCAAATACGTTGAAGACCGATAATATTAAGCATATCCAAACAGGAAGTGCCAATGGAGATATTGAAGTACAAAGAGACGAGAGCACCAGCATGAGACAAGATGGTAATAACGTGGATATTGACCTAGAAATGACTAATCAAGCAGCGAATACATTAATGTTTAATGCTCTGGTTCAGCAGGCTAGCAGCAAGCTTTCACTTACTAGCTATGTTATAGGAGGAGGGAAATAGTATAAATGAATGATGCATTTATGGGAATGAGAATAAGTTCTAGTGGACTAACAGCAGAAAGACTAAGGATGGATACAATAGCTTCTAATGTAGCAAATGCACAAACTACAAGGGGAGAAGATGGACAACCATACATAAGAAAGATAGCAGTATTTCAAGAAAATCTGCAAAATGAATTAGATAAATCTAGTGGTACGTACAAGACTAGTTTTAAAGGAGTTAAGTCTGTTGGTGTTGTTAATGATGAATCGCCTTTAAGGCGAGTTTATGACCCATCACATGCAGATGCAGATGCAGATGGATACGTAATGATGCCTAACGTAAATATCATGAATGAAATGGCAGATATGATTGCATCTACAAGAGCATATGAGGCAAATGTAAATTCTATAAATGCTCAGAAAAGTATGTTTTCTAAAGCGTTAGAAATAGGTAAATAGGAGGTCGTTTTATGAATATTAATGCTAATATCAGTAGCAATAATGTAAACAGTGCAACAACACTTAATGATATTAAAACAAATGCTACAGCTGGTGAGGACGCTAGTATTAGTTTCTTAGATACACTAAAAGAAAAATTAGATGAAGTTAATGTTAAACAAATAGATGCTGATAATCTTACTCAAAAGTTTATAAAGGGCGATGAAGAAGATGTACATAAGGTTATGCTATCTACATCAGAAGCTAAACTGTCTTTAGAAATGGCAGTGCAAATCAGAAATAAACTTGTAGATGCCTATGATGCATTTAATAGGATGCAGATATAGGAAGGGAGTAAGATATGGGAAAGCTACTTGAAATGAGAAATAAATTCTCGCAAGGATGGAGTAATTTAAGTAAGAACAAAAAAATATCTTATACTATACTTGCGGCTGTAATCATAATAGCTCTGGGCTCTTTCTTAGTAGCGACATCGCAAACTAAATATGATGTTTTATTTTCAAATATGACAGAAGAAGATTCAGGAGCTATTTTAACGAAGCTAGATGAAAAAAAAGTTACATATAAGGTGACAGGTACCTCCATATTAGTACCTAAAGAACAAATTGATAGCCTTAGAATGCAACTTATGTCTGAGGTTACTATGACGAATGGTAGTCAAGGGTTTGAGCTTTTTGATACAGGTAAAATGGCACCTACTGATACAGAAACTAAAATTATGTACCAAAGGGCACTAGCAGGAGAAATTGAAAGAGCTATTAAGTCTTTTCCAGAAATTGAAGGAGCCAAGGTTAACTTGGTTTTACCTGAAAATACTGCATTTGTTCGCGAAATTGATCCGGCCAGTGCTTCAGTTGTTATAAAACTTAAATCAGGTACTAAACTTGATGCTGCACAAGTTAAAGCAATAGTTGCACTTTTGACAGGCGCTGTTGAAAACCTACCAAAGGAAAATGTAAGCATTGTGTCTGATAAATTCGCCCTTTTAACTGAGGGTCTATATGATGAAGAGGACAAAACTGCAACTAAATCTACAGGTGATCAACAAGAGCTAAAAGCGCAAATTGAAAAGGCGTTAGAAGAAAAGATAATGAAAGTCCTTGAACCTATATATAAGGATGGAGTGAAGGTTTCTGTTAATTCAGAGCTTGATTTTGATGCGATTACAAGAAATAGTATCACCTATGATAAAACAAAGGGTGTAATTGTAAGTTCAAATGATAAAGAGTCTTGGAACGGCGGAACCAGTACTGGGTTATCAACTAGCCCTGTAGATGCAGCTTCACAAAATACTTCACCTACAGATACTAAAGATGGGGTTATAGTCAGTAAAGAAGGAACTAAAAATTATGAAAATTCAAAAACAGAGGAAAACTTGGTACAAGCACCTGGAGCAATTAAGAAAATTACAACTTCAGTTGTACTTGATGGTAATTTAGATCAGGCTACAAGGGCTTCTGTAAATAATTTAGTTGCGCAAGCTACAGGATATTCTGGAGACAGAGGAGACACTATAAGTATAGAAGGCTTAAATTTTGATGCAACAAGTAAAAAAGCTGCAGAGCAAGCTTTACTTGATATAGAAAATGCCGATACAGCAGCTGCAAAGAAATTGTTATACACTCGAATTGCATATGGAGTGGGAGCTATTATGTTGTTTATTATAGTAATAGTTGTACTTCGTAGGTCTAGTAAGAAGGCTGATGATGTTCCAATGGGAATTGATAGAGTGATAGGAGATAATATTATTCCAAAGGTTGATGAGCCATATGAGCCTATCGAATTTGGTGGTAAGTCTAAAAAAACTCAAATGGAAGATGACGTTAAAAAATATGCTTCAGAGAAACCGGAACAGGTTGCTGACATAATTAAGTCTTGGCTGACAGAAGATGAGAGGGGATAAATAAGTGGCTAAAGGTGAAAAACTTACAGGGATTCAGAAGGCAGCTATATTATTTATAACTTTAGGGCCGGACGCTTCATCAGGTATAATAAAGAAATTGCCAGAAAAAGATATTCAAAAGGTGATTTATGAGATTGCAAATATAACTTCAGTTAAATCTGATCAAAAACAGTATATTTTAGATGAATTTATGGAGATGAACAAAGCAAAGGATTTTCTTTTGGAAGGTGGATTTGAATATGCTAAGAATCTCCTTTCAAAGGCACTTGGTACGCAAAGGGCAAAGGATATATTGGACAAGGTAATGGAAGAAACTCAGATGTACAGACCTTTTGCTATTATAAGGAAGGCAGACGCAACTCAGCTTTTGAATGTTATTATTAATGAACATCCACAAACAATTGCACTTATTATGTGTTATATGCAACCAGAGAAGGCTGCTCAGATAATGGCAGCATTGCCTCTAGATTTACAAAGTGAGGTATCTTTTAGGATTGCAACTATGAGTAATATTTCGCCTATGGTTATTAAAGAAATTGAAAATGTTTTAAATGGAAAGTTATCTTCCGTTATTAGAACGGATACTACCGTAGTTGGTGGTATTGAGACCTTAGTGGATATTTTAAATCAAGTAGATAGAACTACAGAAAAGAATATTACAGAAGGCCTTGAAAGAGAAGATGGAGAACTTGCTGAAAAAATTAAAAATTGTATGTTTGTATTTGAGGATATTATTACATTGGATGATGTATCAATACAAAGATTGTTAAGAGAATTAGATGCTAAAGATTTATCTCTTGCATTAAAGGGATGTTCAGAAGAAGTTACAAATATTATATTTAAAAATCAATCTAAGAGAGCTGCAGTATCACTAAAAGAAGATATGGAATTCTTAGGACCAGTTAGACTTATGGATGTAGAGAAAGCACAACAAAAAATTGTTGGCATTTTAAGAAGACTAGATGAAGCCGGCGAGATTGTACTCTCGAGGGGTGGTGAGGATTCTATTGTCCTTTAATGTTATAAAAAATTCAAGAGTAACAACTCAAGGTGATAGTGAAATAAACACCCAGTCAAGTGAGACTTTTGTCACTCAAAACAGGGATGATAAACAGAAAAGCGAAATATATGACATGGAAAGTTATCAAAACATTGCTAATAATATATTAGAGAATGCACGGCGAGAAAGTCAAGATATCATTTCCAAAGCTTATGCTGAAGCAGTGGAGACGAAAGCACAAGCATATCAAGAGGGAATGGAGCAAGGTCATGAGAAAGCTTATAACGAAGCTATTAGTGGGGCGATGCAAGAAGCAAACAAAGTGAGAGCGGAGGCTGATTCCATATTAGCTAAAGCAAAAGTCGAATATGATGATTACTTAAAAGAGAAGGAAAAACATATAAAAGAACTAATTGTAAATATAGCACAAAGTATATTAAAGAAAGAAGTAAAACAAGAAGATGCTTTAAATGAAATGATTTTTAATACTCTTAAAATGGAAAGAAATATAAAACTATATATTATAAAAATTAACAGTTCACATTTTGAAATGGTAAAGAGTCAAGTTGAAAATTTTAAAAGTAAACTTGCTTTTCAAGGTGATATTTTTGTAATTCAGGATGAGTTTTTAGATGATGGAACTGCCGTTGTTGAAAAAGAGACAGGTAAAAGTATTATAAGTATAGACTATGGCATAGAAAAAATAATAGAATTTTTATGTGAAGAGCAAATTTAAATATAGAAAGGGTGATAATCATTATGATAGCTCTAAATTTTGAGTATTTAATGAACAAAATCCCTGAAATTAATTACACTTACTCCGAAGGCGTAGTAAAGAATGTTATAGGTCTTACTATTGAAGTTCAAGGGATAACAGCTTTTGTTGGTGAAGTGTGTAATATCTATAATAAATTAAATGAAGAAATTCCTTGTGAAGTTGTTGGATTTCGAGATAAGGATGTAATATTAATGCCCCTTGGTGAACTTGTGGGTATATCAGCTGGATGTAGAGTGGTACCTACTGGTAGCCCACTTAACGTTAAGTGTTCTGATGAATTGTTTGGAAAAGTCTTGGATGGGCTTGGAAATCCATTAAATGGTTCCGAAATTACAAGTTATACAACATATTCATTAAATGCATCACCACCGGATCCTTTAAAGAGACGTAGAATAACTGAGATTTTGCCTACTGGAATTAGGGCAATTGATGGTTTTTTAACTTGTGGAGAAGGACAAAGAGTCGGTATATTTGCAGGTAGTGGCGTAGGTAAGAGTACAACACTAGGGATGCTTGCAAGGGGAGCAAAAGCTGATGTAAATGTTATTGCACTTATTGGAGAAAGAGGACGTGAGGTTAGGGATTTTCTTGAAAAAGATTTAGGTGAAGAGGGTATGAAAAAATCAATTATTGTATGTGCAACTTCAGATAAATCAGCCCTAGTAAGATTAAAAGGGGCATTTACAGCGACTGCCATTGCAGAATATTTTAGGGATCAAGGGAAAAAAGTTATTTTAATGATGGATTCAGTTACAAGGTTTGCAATGGCGCAAAGGGAAATAGGACTTGCAATAGGCGAGCCTCCAGCTAGTAAAGGGTATACTCCGTCGGTGTTTGCAATGTTGCCTAAATTAATGGAAAGAAGTGGAATGTCAGATAAGGGATCTATTACAGCTTTTTATACAGTACTTGTAGATGGTGACGATTTCAATGAACCAATAGCTGATGCTGTAAGGGGAATACTTGATGGTCATATTGTTTTATCTAGAGCCCTAGCTGGTAAAAATCATTTTCCTGCTATTGATGTTTTAAATAGTATTAGTAGGTTAATGTCTGAAATTACTACTGTAGATCATAAAAAAGCTGCTTCTACAGCAAGAGATCTTATGGCAACCTATAAAGACTCTGAAGATTTAATAAATATAGGGGCCTATGTAAAGGGAAGTAATAAAAAAATAGATAATGCAATTAAGTATAATGACAACATAGAGGCTTATTTAAAGCAAGGAATGAACGAGAATACAGATATAAAGGTTAGTTTAGATGTTCTGAAAAATATGTTTGATTAGTTTTTTTTGGAAGGGGGAATTTTATTGGCTGATGTATACAAGTTTAGTTTACAAAAACTTCTTGATATTAGAAAAGATTTTGAGGATAAAAGCAAACTTAAATTTAAAGAAGCGCAAAGAGAGAAAGATATGGTAGAAAAAGAGATAAATGATTTAAAAGAAAAGTATAAAAGTCATAAAAATATAGATTCTTTTGAATCAGTTATTAATCAAAAAATAACACAAAATTATTTAAATGCTTTAAATTTCGCAATTGATAAAAATACAATAGTCTTTGAGGATAAAGAAAAGATATTAGAGAAAAGAAGAGAAGAATTAAAAAAATGCCAGGTTGAAAAAAAGACTGTTGAGATTTTAAAAGAGAATCAGAAAATTGCTTTTTTAAAAGAACAAAATCTAGTAGAACAAAAGAGCAATGATGAGTTTGCGCTTTTTGCTTTTATTAGAAATAATCATCGGCAAAGGAGGTGAAATAAGTGAATGTAAATAGCAATATAATTACAAATCCTAAATCTAATTATAAAAGTCCTGGATTATCAAAAGATTATAGCAAAAAAGAAGAATTTAAAACAACTTTAGATGGTCAACAATATCGATCTACAAACAAAAATGCCAGCTCAAAATACAGTGAAAACCAAAAATCAGATAAAAAAAATAATGAAAACAAGAGCGATAATGTTTCTAATATCAAAGTTAAAGATCTTGCCGCAAAGGAAACAGACAACTCAACCAATAATAAAGAAGTAGGTGGAGTTGAATTAAAACAAAACACTGAAAAATTGTCAAAAGAGTTGGTAGGCGAAGATAAGACCTCAGATGATGCTGAAGAGATACAGCAGATGTTACAATCATTAATTTTTATGCTTCAAAATATTCCTGAAACTACGGATGTTGTTAAAGGTGAAAATGAACTTAATTCTACTAATTTAGAATCTTTAATTAATCTAAAACCATCAATTAAACTAGAACCTTCAATAGACGGGAATAAATTAGTCTCAAAGGAAAATAACACTCTAGAAAACAAGATCAGTGAAATAGTAAATTTGATGAAAACTCTAAAAGAAAGTAATGAATTATCACCTGAGATAAAAGATATGTTGAAAAGCAAGCTTAATCAAGTAATATCACTTGCAGAAAACTCAAAAGCAAGTAACGTTGTTTCGGATCAAATACTTAGTGTCATGAAAAAACTAACTAGTGAAGTTAATGATGGTAATGGAGAGTTAGGTATATTAAAAAATCTTAGGTTTCAAAATATTTCAGTTAATAGTGAGGAAAAATCAATCAAAGATAATCTATTAACAGAGTTAAGTTCTCAGAACACAAAGATAATTTCTGAAATTTCTCCAAATAAGCAAATGCCTAGTTCAGCTGATACTAGTGGAAATAATAAAAATTCAGGTAATAGCTCCTTTGAAGAAAAGTTTCTTAAAAGTTTAATGGGTGAGGATAAGGATGAAACAAAAATATCAAAAGCAGTAAATTTTATGAATCAATTTGAGTCTGTAAAAACTTCAGAAACGCCAAAAATTGTTGCTTCAAACAATTTAGTCATTGATAAAAATAATTTTGAAGTTGATGTGATTAAAAATATAAAATTCATGGAAATTAATAATATTAAAAATCTAACAGTAAAAATGAATCCTAAGGAACTTGGAGAAGTAACAATTAGGCTTACTATGGAAAGCGGAATTATGAAAGCAAGTATATCTGCTCAAAATAAGGAAACCTTTAATTTGTTAAACCTAAACATTCAAGATATTAGTGATAGATTGAAAAACATGGATATTAAAATTCAAAGCTTAGACATAAATATTTATCAGGATTCAACCTTTTTTAGTAAAGACTCTAGTAATAGAAATAACAATGAAAACCAAAACAACACCGCAAGTACAAATGTGGATTTAGATGAAGAAGATATTTCTATAACAAGCGATAACGTTATAGAAGAAAATCAGGTAAATGAATTCGTTTAATTATATTAAAATATAAGAATGCTTAAGGGGTGATTGAAATGACAACTGATGCGACAACAGGACTAACAAATTCTGAAATAGCAAGTTTAGCAAGGGCTACAAGCAGAGGTACTAAAATTGTGAAAAAAGGTCAAGAAATGGATCAAAATTCATTTTTAAAAATACTTTCTGCAGAACTTACCAACCAAGATCCTACTAATGCTAAGGATGGTACAGAATTTGTAGCTCAAATGGCTCAATTTGCGTCTCTAGAGCAAATGACCAATATAAATAGCTCTATATCTTTTTCAACCTCAACTTCGCTGGTTGGTAAAGTGGTAGCTTTTAGCAGTTATGATTCAAATGGAGTGCAATACGGGGGCACTGTTAAGGCAGTTTTCCAGGAATCCGGTGCAACCTATATGGCAGTAAAACTCTCAGATGGTTCAGTAAAAGATTTTCCAGCTGACACTTTAACAGATGTTATAGATGTGCCAGATAACACATTAGAGTATTTAAATGGTAATATGGTGTTTTCTGCGGCTATTAGTTTAATTGGTAAGCAAGTTAAGACTGTAACTTTAGACGATGGTGTAGCATATTCAGGAACGGTTAAAAGTGTATTTAAAGATACTACAGGAATTAAATTAACAATAGCTTATGATAAAGATGGTGTAGAAACAACTAAAGACATAAACTATGAGGATATTTCAAAGGCAGAATAATAAAAGTATTTAATTAAGATAGTAAGGTGAGGTTCAATATGTCGTATAGAGTGATAAATGGTAAACTTTACTCAAATGTAGACTTTACTGAGTATTCAGCAGAGGGACTTAAAAGTAAAAATGTTAAGGCAAATGAAGATAAAAACATCTTTAGTAAAATTTTAGATAAGCAGATAAAAAATGAAGAATCTTTCACTATATCTTCCCATGCAGCTCAAAGACTTAATAGTAGAAATATTGATTTTAATGATGATGATTTGAAGAAGATTAATGAAGGGATAAACATGGCTAACAAAAAAGGTGTAAAACAATCCTTAATAATGTATAAGGATATGGCACTAATTACTAGTATAAAAAACAGGACCGTAATTACGGCTTTAGACAAAAATGAAAGTCAAGGGAAAATAATAACCAATATAGATAGTGTAGTTATGATATAGGCCGGACCTTTTAGGAAGCTTAACTTTGTGGAATGATAGAAGCAAAGGGATAAAATATAATTACAAATAAATTTTGGAATACGATTCTATTAAAATACAAAAACAAAACGGGGGTAATATTATGTTAAGATCATTATACTCAGGAATAAGTGGAATGAAGGTTAATCAGGTTAAATTGGACGTTATTGCAAATAATATAGCAAATGTTGGGACTACAGCTTTCAAAAGCTCAAGAGTTAGATTTCAGGATATGGTAAGTCAAAGTATGTCTCAAGCCTTAGCTCCCGGAACTAATCAGGGTGGAGTTAACCCAAAACAAGTAGGACTTGGAGTACAAGTTGCGGGAATAGATACTATGGTAGGGCAAGGAATGATGCAACCAACTTCTAGAAATCTTGATGTGGCTATGGATGGTGAAGGTTACTTGATGCTTGGTAAAGGGCAAACACCTAAAGGAACTGCAGTTGTAGGAATTATAGATGCAGCGGCACCTACAACCACTACAACTGGTGCAACTGCTTCAGGGGTTGCATTAAATACTGACAGTACAGTTGGTGCAACTAATGGACTAAACTTATCTTATACAAGAGATGGTGCTTTAACATTGGATAATGAAGGTAATTTATTGAATTCTGACGGATTAAGGATATTAGGATATTCAGTTACTGATGGCACAAGTGTAAGTTTAGATTATGATATTAATGGAAAATCAGTTTCAAAATATGTTAACGCAGATGACAAAGGTATCAAGACATCTCCTAATTTACTTCCACTTGTTATTCCAGACACTATTTATGTTCCTGGTACCCCTGCAATAGCAGCTGTTGCTGCAAATGGTACTACACCTGCTGTTGTTGGTGTTGCTGCAACTCTTGGTACTACTGCAAGAATTACAACATTTTCAATAGAAAAAGACGGAACAATAAAAGCTGTTTTAGATAGTGGTAAAGTGGCAGTTCTTGGACAAATTGCTATGGTATCCTTTAAGAATCCTGCAGGGCTTGAGAAAGTAGGGGGAAATGTGGTTACTAATACCTCCAATTCTGGTGAGCCAGTAATAAGATCAGGGGTTGGAACTACAACAAACAATAATAGCGCAGGCTATGGCGACATGCTTCAAGGAATGCTTGAAATGTCAAATGTTGATTTAGCTGAACAGTTTACAGATATGATAGTATCACAAAGGGCTTTCCAAGCATCAGGTAAAGCAATTACTACAGGAGATGAGATATTACAAGAAATAATAGGTCTTAAAAGATAGTATAATTTAGCTAATTAAAATTAATTTGTAGTAAGTCTCAAATGCTTTTAGTATTTGGGACTTACCAAATTTTTTATAACTTATTCTTATTAATATTTAATAATTAATACTACATAAAATATCATAGGAGGTCCCATGATAAAACTTACGGGTTTCAATAAAAAAGAATTTATTTTAAATGCTGAAATTATAGAAAAAATTGAAATAATGCCAGAGACATTAATAACGTTAATAAACGGCAAGAAATACATAGTTATTGAGAGTACAGATGAAGTAATTGAAAAAGTTGTTAAATATAAAAAGAGGATATTCTCTGGGGAGTTTTAGGAGGCAATAGGATGAAAAAACATGATATATCGACCACTATTGGGCTTATAGCGGGGACTGGCTTAACCTTTTGGGGAATGGCTGCTGGTGGAACTAATTTAATAATATTTTTTGACCCGGCGTCAATAGCAATTACAGTTGGGGGATCGTTTGCGGCGTTACTTATAGCATACCCTGTTTCAGCAATGAAGAAAGTAATGACGCTTATTATACAATCTTTTAAAGAAAGTACATCATCAAATACAGAGATTATTGATAGTTTTACAAACTTGTCTAAAAAAGCAAGAAGAGAAGGTCTTTTATCTCTTGAAGATGAAATGTCTACTCTCACTAATGAATTTCTGAAAAAAGGACTACAAATGGTGGTGGATGGGCTAGAACCCGAAACTATAAAAGATATTATGGAACTGGAAATAGGTGAGATGGAAAGAAGGCATACTGATGGAGCTAATATGTTAAAAGCATGGGCAGCTTATGCACCAGCTTTTGGTATGATAGGAACCCTAGTAGGACTTATTCAGATGCTCGCCAATTTAAGTGATTCATCGGCCCTTGCTTCTGGTATGGGAAAAGCTTTAATAACTACATTTTATGGTGCGTTACTTGCAAACATAATTTTAGTTCCTATGGCGCAGAATTTAAATTATAAATCGAGCATTGAAGTAAATAATCGAGAGATGATGCTTGAGGGAATACTTGCAATTCAATCTGGAGTAAATCCGAGAATTGTTGAAGAAAAATTAATGTCTTACCTAGCACCAAACGAGAGAATTAAATTTGTTGCAGATCATGCTAAAGAGGCTGAGGTGACAGAAAATGTCTAGAAAAAAAAGTGGCGGCGAAGAGATGCGAACAGATGGCTGGATGGCTACATTTGCTGATACAATGACACTGCTTCTTACTTTCTTCGTTTTATTGTATTCATTTTCTACAGTTGATGCAGCAAAATTTAAACAAATAGCATCATCACTTCAATCAGTATTGACTGGTGAAAGTGGGAAAAGTGTATTAGATTCTACAGTGAAAAGTGGAGAGGTTCCAGTGGTGGGGGAATCCGTGCCATCTACAACGCCCTCAACAACTAATAGTACTGAAGACATGTATAAAAAAGTTCAAGCCTTCGTAAAGGATAAAAAACTAGATAATACTGTAGTAATAAAATCCGATAAACGAGGAGTTATAATCCAGCTTAGGGAAAATATTATATTTGAAAGTGGGAAAGCAAACATTATAGATAAAAGTAAACCGGTTTTAAATTCAATATATACTTTAATATCTGCATTTCCTAATGATATTGTAATAGAAGGCCATACAGACAATATACCAATTAGCAATTATGAGTACAAAAACAATTGGCAATTATCTTCTGCTAGAGCACTTACAGTACTTGAATATTTTGTAGGAGGAAAGGCTCAAGCTAAGCAGGAACGATTTACATCAGTTGCATATGGTCAATACAAACCAATAGTCGCTAATAATAGCGATGCGAATAGGGCTTTAAATAGAAGAGTAAATATTTTAATTGTCGCAAGCGACGAGGAGGCGAATACAAAGTGAGTGAGAAAGTAAAAAAAGGTGGAAATAGTTTCAAAATAATAATTATAGTATTACTAGTATTGATTATAGTTGGCGGGGGTGCGTTTGCAGGTTTTTATTTCCTTGGCAATAAAAATGAAGTGGCTACTACAACAAAACCAAAAGTTGTGCAAACTAATGAGGTAACTTATTCTTTAGATGAATGTACACTTAATTTAACAAATGAAGATGGATTTTTATATCTTAAGGTTTTAGTTTTCATTGGTTACGAAGATAATGCAGATTTAGCTGCTGAACTCGAAACAAAAAAACCAATAATAAGAGATACCGTTATAGCATCTCTTAGAGCGAAAAAAGATACGGATTTTACTACAAAAGGTGTCGAGCTTATAAAAACTGAGCTTATTGCAAGAATAAATCCACTCTTATCAAAAGGGAAAATTTCTCACGTATATATTAATGATATAGTGATAAGCAGGTGATAAAATGATAGATGGTCAATTTTGGTTATTAATTATAAAGATTATAATATTCTTACCATTCATATTATTTATTTTATATTTATCATTAAAATATGGTGGAAATAAACTTCTAAAATTACAAGATGGAAGATATATGAAAATATTGGACAGAGTAGCACTATCTAAGGAAAATAGCATAATAGTTGTAAAAATTGGTCAAAAGGCATATGCTATGTCATCAAGTTCAAAAGAGGTTAACATTTTGTTTGAAGTGCCAAAGGATGAAATTATTAATATTGAAAGCACTAAAGAGCTACCTCAATATGAAGACATGAAGGAATTATTTAAAAAACATATTTTGAAAAAGAAAACAAATCTTGAAAAAGAAACAAATGAGGAAGTTAAATATGAAATTAAAAAATAAAAATTTGTTTATTTTTGCTCTTGCTCTGGGGATAATCTGTGTAACTACTATAGGCATTGTAAATGCAACTACATTGCCGATACCAAATATAAATATTTCAGTTGATAATGCAAACTCACCTAAAGAGTATGTTGATAATATTAAGTTATTAATGCTGCTTACTGTACTTACACTGTTACCATCAATAATTATAATGTCTACTAGTTTTGTAAGAATAATTATAGTATTATCATTATTCAAAAGTGCAATTGGCGTTCAACAGGCAATACCTAAAGAAGTTATAATTGGATTAGCACTATTTTTAACATTTTTCACTATGGCGCCAACTTTTACAAAAGTAAATACTGAGGCTTTAACTCCCTATTTAAATAATAAAATAACCCAATCTGTTGCCATTGAAAAGGGGTCCAAGCCCATGAGAGATTTCATGTTAAGGCAGACCAGATCAAAAGATTTAAAACTTTTTTTAGAAGTTGGGAAACTAGAAGATAAAGTTACTAATGTGGTTGATGCTAATGGGAAAGAAATTCTTACAAATGGGAAACCGAAACCCACTTACGACAAAGTCCCACTATACGCAGTGGTTCCAGCTTTTATTATAAGTGAACTTAGGAGAGCTTTTGAAATGGGCTTTTTACTGTTTATCCCTTTTATTATAATAGATATTGTTACGGGAAGTATTCTTATGGCTATGGGAATGATGATGTTACCACCAGTTATGATTTCGCTCCCATTTAAATTATTGTTATTCATTATGGTTGATGGTTGGAATTTACTAGTAAAATCATTAATTATGAGTTTTAGTTGAGGTGAATTAAATGACAGAGGATATTGTTTTATCTGTGGTAAAAGATGCTATTGCAACTGCAATATTAGTATCTGCTCCTATTTTAGTTGTGGCTACTTTAGTAGGATTAATAATAAGTATATTTCAAGCTACCACTCAAATCCAAGAGCAAACATTAACATTTGTTCCAAAATTACTTGCTGTTGCACTAATTGGATTATTAATGGGCAGTTGGATGCTTCACTTAATGATTTCTTTTACAACAAGAATTTTTGAACTTATTGCTAATATGGGAGGCTAGGTGGAAACTATTGACGAATACTGCTTATTATTTAGGATTTATACTTGTAATGTTAAGAATATCATCATTTTTTATGAGTATTCCAATTTTCTTTCCTAAGTCTGCACCTGCGCTTGTAAAGGTTGGATTTTGTGCAGTTTTTACATTTTTGATAATGCCAGGAGTTAATTATGAAAATGTAAATCTAATAAGTACTAATGGTACACTCATAATATTTTGTATATCGGAAGTTGTAACAGGGTTACTTCTCGGATACATAACTAAATTTTGCTTTTTCTCAGCACAAATGGCTGGTCAGTTTATGGATTTCCAGGTTGGATTTTCTATGATGAGTATGTTTGACCCTATATCAAATGAGAATGTTACTTTACTTGGAACGTTACTTTATAGGATAAGCATGGTAATGTTTTTTGTTGTAGATGGTCATCATATGTTAATTAGAGCGATAATTGATTCTTTTAATGTTGTTGAAATTGGAAAGTTTATATTAGCGCAGGGAACAGCTATGATGATGGTAAAAATATTTATAGAGTTTTTCACACTGGGACTCAAAATAGCAATACCAATTATTTTAATAATTATTATAACAGATTTAAGTATGGGACTTGTATCAAGAACAGTGCCAGCGCTAAATGTTATGATTTTAGGTATGCCAATTAAAATACTTGTAGGCCTGAGCTGTTTTGCCCTAGTACTACCTGCAATGATTAATTTGATAGTAAATTCATTTTATACCATTCCTGATATAATTAAAGCTTTTTATAGGGTAATACCAATGCTTGTTTTTATTTCAGCGGATAGTGGAGAAAAAACTGAAGAGGCTACTCCAAAAAAGAAAAGTGAATCAAAGAAAAAAGGTCAAGTAGCAAAGTCTAAGGAATTATCTTCAACATTTACGCTTCTAACAGTAACACTTTTAATGATTACTTTAGGTGGTTATACTTTTTCTAACATAAAAGATACATTAAGTCTTTTTTTAAGCAATTATTTATCATTTACTCTTACTGAATTTACTTTTAAAACTGTGTTACTTGTATCACTTATGAAATTCGGACTTATAATTTTACCAATTGTAGTTCCTATTATGATTATGGGAATAGTTGCAAGCTTAATACAATCTGGTTTTATATTAACAGGAGAACCACTTAAACCTGATTTTAAAAAGTTAAATCCAGTAAGTGGTTTTAAGAAGATTTTTTCTATGAGATCAGTTGTGGATCTAATTAAAAATTTAGCCATAGTATCAACTATAGGTTATGTATCTTATACTTTTGTTAAAGATAATTATTTAGATATAATGAGATATGGAAGTCTTAAAATTGAGGCGATTTTAGGGGTATTCGGAAGTTTAGTTGTAGATATATTTTTTAAGATTAGCCTCATTATGCTTATAATATCTATAATTGATTTTACTTATCAGAAATATAAGCATAATAAAGAATTAAAAATGAGTGTTCAAGAAATCAAAGAAGAATATAAGCAACAAGAAGGAGACCCACAAATTAAATCGAAAATAAGGCAAAAGCAAAGAGAGATGGCATCTAATAGAATGATGCAAGATGTTCCTGATGCTACAGTAGTTATTACAAATCCTACTCATTTAGCTATTGCTATAAAATATGAGCAAGGTGGAGAAGGTGCACCTATAGTTGTTGCCATTGGTGCGGATAATGTGGCTATAAAAATAAAAGAGATTGCAAGCGAAAATGATATACCGATTATTGAAAACAAACCTTTAGCTAGGCTCATATACAATGAATTAGAGGTAGGCTCAGAAATCCCAACGGATATGTATCAAGCAGTAGCTGAGATATTGGCATTGGTGTATAAACTCAAGAAAAAAATGTAAAGGATGATATTTGTGGCTGAAAAATCAAGATACAACATTAAAAATAATTTAGATGTGTTAGTAGCATTTGGTGTAATAGCGATAGTTTTAATGATTATTATCCCACTACCACCAGCGCTTCTTGATGTGATAATTGCAATTAATATTACATTAGCAGTAATAATATTACTACTAACAATGTTTACAACAGAAGTTTTGCAGTTTTCAGTTTTCCCAACGCTACTTCTTATTACAACACTTTTAAGACTAGCGTTAAATATTTCATCTACTAGGCTTGTACTTACAGAGGCTTATGCGGGTGAAATAATCGAGGCCTTTGGTTCATTTGTTGTTGGCGGTAATTATGTAGTTGGAGTAATTATCTTCTTAATAATAATCATTATACAATTTGTTGTAATTACAGCTGGAGCAGGTAGAGTTTCTGAAGTTTCGGCTAGGTTTACTCTAGATGCTATGCCTGGTAAACAGATGTCGATCGATGCAGATCTAAACGCAGGTGTAATAACTGAAGAACAGGCAAGAGAGAGAAGGACAAAATTGCAAGATGAAGCTAGTTTTTATGGAGCTATGGATGGAGCTTCTAAATTCGTAAAGGGTGATGCTATTGCCGGGATAATTATTACAATGATAAATATTTTTGGCGGTATAATTATAGGCGTAGTTATGCTTGGAATGCCAATTGCAACGGCTGCAACAACTTATGTAAGGCTTACAGTAGGTGATGGCCTTGTAGGTCAGATACCAGCCCTTTTAATATCAACTGCTTCCGGTATATTGGTTACTAGATCAGGTAGCAATGTAAATTTAGGAAGTCAAATAACTTCTCAGCTTACTGCATTCCCAAAAGTTATTGCATTAGGCTCAGTTACATTATTGGTTTTGGCTGCAATTCCAGGAATGCCTCATGTTGTTTTCATATTGCTCTCAATTGGAATGGCAACAAGTGCGTATTTCTTAAACAAAGATGAAAAAGATCAAAAAATTATAAAAATAGAGAATGATGAACAAGAAAATTATGAAACTGAAAATAGAGAACCGGAAAATGTAATGAGTTTGATATCTGTAGAGCCTATGGAAATAGAAATAGGTTATGGATTAATACCCCTAGCAGATGAGGCCACAGGAGGAGATTTATTACAAAGAATAGCTTCAGTTAGGAGACAATGCGCACTGGAGATGGGGATTGTTGTCCAACCCATTAGAATTAAAGATAATTTGCAACTAAAAACAAACGAATATGTGGTTAAAATTCGTGGCACCGTTATAATTAAAGGAGATTTAATGCCTAGTATGTTACTCTGCATTGACCCAGGGTCTGAAGATATCACAATTCAAGGAATTAACACTATTGAACCAACATTTGGATTGCCAGCAGTATGGATAAATAACGATCAGAGAGAAGATGCTGAAATCAAAGGATTAACAGTTGTAGATCCAACGACAGTAATGGTCACTCATTTAACTGAAACTATCAAAAGTCATGCCTTCGAACTGTTAGGTAGACAAGAAACTAAGTTATTAATAGATTCAGTAAAAGAAAAATATAATACAGTGGTTGAAGAACTAATACCAGACCTTATGACAATTGGAGAGGTGCAAAAAGTACTCCAGAGTCTCCTCAAAGAGAAGGTAGCTATAAAGGACATGGTAACTATTCTAGAGTCCTTAGCAGACAATGCTAGAATAACTAAGGATATAGAAGTACTAACAGAATATGTTCGTTTCTCTCTAGGAAGAAGTATCTGTAATGGTCTAGTTGATGATAATGGAAGCATTACTATTATAACGCTGGCACCTGAAGTTGAGAACATTATCTCAAGTAATATTCAAAAATCTATACAAGGATCTTTCCCAGCAGTAGATCCAGAGACTACAGGGAAAATTCTAAATTCTATTAAGAATAATATCAACACAATTTATTTTCACAATAATCAACCAGTTATACTGGTATCTCCAAAAATAAGACCAGCATTTAGAAGGTTGATTGAAATGGTATTCCCAAATGTTTGTGTGCTTTCACTTAATGAGATACCAAATGAAGTTGATATTAAAACTGAAGGAGTTGTGACGCTACAATGATTATAAAACGATATGTTGTGAGTAGCATGAATGAAGCCATGACAAGAATTAGATATGAATTAGGCACAGATGCTGTAATAATAAGTCAAAGAAAAATCCGTAAGCCTGGAATAAAAGGATTCTTTAGCGCAAAACGTATAGAAGTTACCGCTGCTGTAGAAAATCAAATAAATGAGTTAGATTCAAATGTTGTAAATAATGAAATAGCAAGTAATGTAGAAAGTAGTAAGACATTACTTGCTAAAACATTAAGTAATGAAGGATTTAACAGTAATGTTCTTAGTAGTTTAGAAGCAATTAAAAAAGTTGTGGAACAGGAAAATGCAGGTAAAAACTCTTCAAAAGAGGTTCAAACGCCAATCAAAGTAGTAAATAAGGATATAAAGCTCGTACCTGAAAAAAGCATAGATAAAGATGACGATTACTCAAAGAATTTAATGAGTGAAATGATGAAAATGAAAACTATGATAAGTGAACTCTCCCTTGGGAGGGAGCTCTCCCTTGGGAGAGAACTATCCCTCGGGAGGGAGACCTCACATGTAGGTGAGGTCTCCAAGGGTAGTAAAAGTGAGATAGAAAAAATATTAGAAGAAAATGATGTAGATAAAGAAATAATTCGAAATATAATAGTTAAAATTAAGGAAATTGAATTTCAAGATAGTGAAGCTAAGGATAATGAGGTTAAGGATAATAAAAATCACAGCAGCGATTATGAAAAATTGAAAATTGTCTTAAAGGAAATGATTCATGTTACTAGTCCTAAATTGGAGGGCAAAATAGTGCTAGTGGGGCCAACAGGGGTTGGAAAAACGACGACTATAGCAAAACTTGCAGGCCTTCTAGCTTTAATTCAGAAAAGAAAAGTAGGACTTATAACAGTAGATACATACAGAATTGGTGCAGTAGAGCAGCTTAAAACATATGCAGACATTATGAACATACCTTTTCAAGTAGTATATAATGTTAGCGATATGGACAAGGCTATTGAGAGCATGAGCGAATGTGAAGTTATATTAATTGATACTACTGGACGAAGTAGTAAAAATAGAATGCAAATTTCTGAATTAAGAACTTTTGTAGAAAAGGTTGACACGAAAAATATTAATTTAGTATTAAGTGCTACTACCAAAAACAAAGACATTAAATATATTATTGAAGGATATCAAATTTTAAACTATAATAGTATAATAGTAACTAAATTAGACGAAACTTCCACTTATGGTTCCATACTGAACATATTAGAAACTGCAAAGGTTCCGCTGAGTTTTGTATCAACTGGCCAGAATGTACCTGATGATATTAAGGAGTTATCCACTGACAAAATTGTTAGGCTTATATTAGGAGAGGATACAGTATGCTAGACCAAGCTCAAAGACTTAGACAAATGGCAGGGGAAAATAGTGATAATGATGCACAAAATAAGCCAAGAATTATAACTGTTACTTCGGGTAAAGGTGGAGTAGGTAAAAGCAATATAGTGGTTAATTTATCTATAGCGTTGCAGAAAATGGGTAAGAAAGTTATGATTTTCGATGCGGATATAGGTATGGGAAATGATGATATTTTAATGGGATGTTCATCTAAATATAACGTGTTCGATGTTATATTTAATAATAAGGAAATTGAAGAAGTTGTTTTAACAGGGCCTTTTGGCGTAAAACTCCTTCCAGGAGGGTCTGCACTTACAAAAGTTGAGGATTTGACAGAAGTTCAAAGAAATTTATTTTTGGACAAGCTTACAGCACTAACTGGACTTGATTACATAATAATGGATACCGGGGCTGGCGTTAACAAAAGTGTTTTAGGGTTTATTGCTTGTTGTGATGATTTAGTAATTGTAACAACACCCGAACCTACATCGCTCACGGATGCATATAGTTTACTAAAAGCTGTTAAACATTTTAACATTAAAAATTCTGCTAAAGTTATAGTCAATAGATCCTTAGACAATAATGAAGCTAATATTACATTTAAGAAATTTAATAATGCTGTTGTTAAATTTTTGAATATGGAATTATATTATTTAGGCAAAATAGGTGAAGATAGAAAATTATCTTATGCAGTAAGAGCTCAGCAACCTGTAATTGTTAGTTATCCCGGTTCTGAGGCAGCTCATGATATAAATAAAATAGCAAGTGAAATTAACGGAATAAAAAGTAAACCAAGTGGTATAGGACTCGAGGGATTGTTTAAAAAAATGTTCAGCATTTTTTCATAAGGGGTGTGGGTAATGGCGAAGGTAGATTTTAAAATAAATAAAAAGCTGGAAATATTAGTAGAAGAAAGATATTTTAATAGCAATATTCAAGATATTACAGAGGAATATATAGCAATTAGTATTCCAAGTAGTGCAGGTGAATATGTGCCACTAGCAAAGGGGTCTATGATAGATGTACTCTATTATGAAGAAGAAAATCTTTTTAAGTTTAAAGCCTTTGTTATAGGACGAAAATTTGAAAATATACCAATTTTACTTATATCACACCCAAAGGAAATTCAAAAGATTCAAAGAAGAAAATATGTTAGGGTACCAATAATAAGCACTGCAAAATACATAAATGTTAAAAATCAACCAAGAACTACACCTAGCTCAATTAATCCAAGTGAATACAAAAAAGCTATTCTAATTGATTTGAGTGGCGGTGGAATGAGAATTAAGGTACATGATGACATAAAGCCCAATGACTATCTTCTAGTATCATTAACTATTAATGAGGAAGAAATACCTATAGTTGGTCAAGCAATGCGAATTATAAAAGACGATGATGGCAGATTTATTTGTGGACTTAGTTTAAACTTTTTAGATAACTTGACTCGTGAAAAAATTATTAAATACATATTTCAACTTATGAGAGAACAAATGAAAAAAATTTAGGGAGGCGTTCATATGTCAATGACAACGGCAGCTAATGTACGCGAACAAATCGTAAAAACACATATACCACTAGTTAAATACATTGCATCCAGAGTAATAATAGGGAAAACTAAATACGTAGAATATGAAGATTTAATAAGTTATGGAATGCTTGGACTTATGGATGCGTTAGGTAAATTCGATGATACTAAGGGTATGAAATTTTCAAGTTATGCATCTATAAGAATAAAAGGTGCTATGATTGACGAGCTTAGGCGAAATAGCCCAATTTCTAAAGGCGCTATGGATAAGCTTAATAGATATAATGAAGCTATTGAGAGGTTACAAAAACGACTCTATAGAGAACCAACGAACCATGAAATAGCAAAGGAACTAGAAGTAACAATTAATGATGTAGCTGATATTGAGAGTAACATCAATTATATATCAGTAGTATCACTTGAGGATTTAATTTTTTCAGATGATGATGACATGCCGCTTAGTGGCACAATTAAAGATAACAATAGCTTAAGTCCTGAAAGAGCATTAGAGGAAAAAGAACAAGTTGAATATTTAACGTTGGGCCTGGAAAAACTCAAAGAAAAAGATAAATTAGTTTTAAATTTATATTATTATGAAGGTCTCACATTAAAAGAGATAGGAAATGTTTTGAGTGTATCTGAATCGCGAGTTTGTCAATTACATAGCAGATCCATTATAAATTTAAGAAAAGCATTAGTAAACCTTAAATATGATATAGCGTAGAATCTTTGAATACAGATAATTTAATTTATAAAATTTGGAGTGGATTATATGACAGGAATGTTAATTTTCATTGGATTAATTCTTGTAATACTAAATGTATTATCTATAAAAAAGGGGAATAAGTCCTTTAATGGAGTACTAGGGAATGCTATAGGAAATGTCCAAGATAACGACATTATAGTAGGGGAACTTAGACGGGAATTTTCTGAGAGTATATTGGAGCTTCAAAGTGAAATAATGGATATGAGAGAAATCATGGAGAAAAACAATATATATGTAAAGAATAGTAGTGAAAGACCGATATATAGGGATAATACAAAAACTAATATAGAGGTACCTGAACTAGAAGTTGATGATGAAGATGATAATGTGAAAATTTATGAGAAGATTAAAGACAAAAATAATAATGGTAGTAAGGTTGATGAAATAAAAAGACTATTTGGTGAAGGGTTAGCCTTAGAAGAAGTAGCAGAAATAATGCATCTAGGTAAGGGGGAAGTACTATTAATAAAGGATTTATATATAAGATAAAAAAATTAATAGACTTTTTAAGTGATAGAAAACTTCTAATCGGGATAGGAATAGGACTTATTATGGCTTCAATCTTATTAACTGGCGTTAAGATAAATTATGAAATGAGTAAAGGTAAAATAGAAATTAAAGCTAGAGGATACGGAATGCGATACCCAGATGATATTCCAATAATTACGAATAAGGATGTGAAAAAATGATTAGAGGTCTTTATACAGCAGTTACAGGACTCATAACCGGAGAAGCAAAACAAAGCACAGTAACTAATAATATAGCAAATGCTAATACAATTGGTTTTAAAAGTGATGACCTTGCTATTAAAAAATTTGACGATGTATTAATACAAAATTTTGATAAAATTGTAAACGGTCAAAATACTAAGACTACTATTGGATCGCTTAGTATGGGAAGCAAAATAGATGAACTAAACACAAATTTTGCCCAAGGAGTTTTTCAAGTAACAGATAAACCTACTGATTTTGCAATAGAGGGAAGTGGATTTTTTACAGTACAAAGGGATGATGGGATTACTACTAAGAACTACTATACTAGAAGTGGTGATTTTCATGTTGATGGAAGTGGATATTTAGTTACGGATAATGGAGATAAGGTTTTAGGGAACAATAAAGATACAAATGCTCTAGAACCAATATTAGTAGGTGACGGTAAACTTCAAGTGGCAAGTGACGGAAATATCTCAATTAATGGTGAAAACTTATATAAGTTCAATACTGTAGACTTTGCAGATTATAACACACTTCAAAAAGTTGGAGATAATTTGTTCCAGGGGACAAATCCTATTCAAAATACTAATGTTACTGTTAAACAAAATACTTTAGAAAAATCTAATGTTAATGTTACTAGCGAAATGGTAAATATGATGTCAATTATGAGAAATTTCGAATCGAATCAGAAAATTGTACAATCTATTGATGAAACACTAGGTAAAGCTGTAAATGAAGTAGGAACAGTAAGGTAAATAACTTGAATTAGGAGGTGATATGTGATGTTAAGACTTATATGGAATAGCAAAAGTTCAATGGCAGCTCAACAGGAAAAATTAGATGCTATATCAAATAATATTGCAAATGTTAATACCAACGGATATAAAAAACTTAATGCAAATTTTAAAGATCTAGTTTATGAGTCACTTGATAGAAAAGGATACCCAGTAACAAAAGATCAAAATGGAAAAGCAATACTTCAAAATGGTACTGGAACTCGAATTGGAGAATGGACTCGCGACTCTGCGCAAGGTTCGCTTACTCAGACAACAAACCCAACTGATTTAGCAATAGATGGTAGTGGTTATTTTGAAGTTACGTTGCCAGATAATAGCAAAGCCTATACTAGAGCAGGTAATTTTCTTGCGGACTCAGGTGGAAATATAGTTGATCAAGATGGTAATAGATTAAGTATAATTGATGCTCAGGGTAATGATATTAATGTAGTCAATGGTCCTTATAAATTTACAGTGAGTAACTTCAAGGTCGATGAAGATGGCAAGGTATCTATAAAAGAAGGAAATGTACAAACACAAGTTGGAGAAGTAAAAGTTTCAGATTTTGTTGGAGATGATTCAATGATGTCTGTAGGTGATAGCTTATTTGTCCCAAAACCTGGGCAGAATGTTGTACAAAGCACTGACTACAATGTTATGCAAGGCTACCAAGAACTATCTAATGTCGATATAGCAACAGAAATGACCGATATGCTAATTACTCAAAGGGCATTTCAGCTTAGTTCTACTACTCTAAAGACTGCAGATGAAATGTGGCAAATGGCTAATAACTTACGTAAATAATTTCGTTATTTTTAGAAAATGATGATAGACATGCTTTTTATAGTATGTCTTTTTTGTGGTTTATAAATAATAAATGGAAAACAGTTTTAATTCTAGGACAACCCTCATATATTATTAGTAAAGTATATAATAATATGATTTAGGAGGATAAAAATGGGGATAGGATATTTAGTTGGATGTTTATTTAGTATATTACTGTGGAGGTTTGATAGACAAGGATTCTTTAATTTTATTAATAGGAAATTTATGAAAAAAGTCAATAATATATATTTGCTACAATTTATATATATATGTATATTAACTTTTATATTTATTGGTCTTACATATATAAACAATAACCAAGTGTACAATGGCATTACAGCTTTTCTGGTAATAGACATAAGTAATACAGAGAGAAATAATTTAAATAAGACTGAAAAGAAACATTTTTATGACACAATATCCACCATATCTAGAGCACTCATTTGCGGATTTATAGCGCCTTTATTTTTCATTATAATATTAGGAAACGGCCCAGCTATTATATTTACTATAATTTATAATTTAACGCTTGAGGGTGATTTAAACATTATAGGTAGGATTACATCTATTGCGACCATAATTCCATCATTAATTGCGGAAATGTTCTTATACACAATTTATGTTTTCAGGAACAAAAATTTCAAGATAAATTTTAAAGGGGATTTTGCCCGCAATGTTTGGAAATTACCTCTTTTAAATGTTGATATTTTGGCAGCATATATAGAATCTGTTAATTTCTACTTTCATTATAATGGTAAAAACAAACATTATTTAAAAAGTTATGGTGACTATAGTGGAAAAATCGATGATATATGCATTAGGGACTATTTAAGCATAAGTTATTTTATCTGTTTCATAGTTTTTATTGTATTTGTAACGCTTGAATTTCTATAAAATAAGAATTGTTATATAGTAAATAGATTTCGGAAAACAATGAGGAGAACTTTTTTTATAGTTTAGAGTTGATGTTGATTTTTCGGGGATTATTGAGATTTATCATTTGTTTATATATAATCCATACTAGATACATCTAAGCGTAAATATGATATAGTATGGATTTCTCCGGGAGTGGAACCAAATTAGAAGAGCAGAAACATTGAAATTCCATTTAAAATTCTTCTTTTGCAAATATAAAATTCTCGTGAGCCTGACTGGAAGGAAGGCTAGCGAACCGGCGCATGCCGAATGTGAGTGCTAGAGAATTTTATATTGGCGAAAGATTAGAATTTCTTAATGGAATTTCACGTTTCAAACTCTTCTAATTTGGTTCCACGCAGGAGGAATTTGTAGATCACATCATCTTATTTTTACTTTAATTTACTTAGCGCAGCCGTAATAGGAGGTATAATTTGTTTCTTCCTTGAAACTATACCAGGGACATATACACCGTCATCAGTTAGTGTAACATCAAAGGCTTTTGAAATAACATCTTTATGTTCACCAGCAGCTATTAATACTGAGCCACCATTTAAAATATCAGTCAGCATTAATAAAATTATATCAAAACCGCCTTCTTTGGCCTTTTTCTCCATTAACTCTATCATGTCACCTTTAAGAGGTTCAAAACCTTCGATATACATTGTACCAACTTGTGATACCCCAATCTTAAAAGTATTAAGGGTAAATGGTTTAAAGTCTTGATAGAAAATTTCCTCTGCAGTTTTACCATCGAGGGATGTACCAGCTTTAAACATTTCTTTAGCAAACTCTTCTATATTTAAATTAGCAATTTGAGATAACTTATTTAATGTAAGCTCATCTACTAGTGTAGAAGTAGGTGATTTTAGTAGCAATGTATCGGAAATAATTGCCGCACATAAAAGACCAGCTGCACCTTTTGAAGGTCTAATTCCATTTTCAAAGAATATGTTAGCTACAATTGTTGAAGTGCTACCTACAGGTTCATTTCTAAAATATATAGGAGAACCAGTCTGAACATCAGCAATTCTATGATGGTCGATTATTTCTATTATCTCAGCGTCTTCTAAACCCAAAACAGACTGTGTTTTTTCATTATGATCCACGAGTATTACTTTTTTTCTGTTCTCTGATATTAAATGATACCGTGATATACTTCCAACAACTTTATTATTTTCATCAATAACTGGATAACTTCTATACCTTGTCTCAATCATAATAGATTTTATTTCATCAATAAAATCATCTGAGTTAAAACTTATGATGTTTTTTTTGCTCATAACATGATTTATAGGAATACTTTGAGTTATTAATCTAGAAGCTGTAAAAGTATCATATGGTGTTTCTATTATTGTACATCCATTAGTTTTTGCAAGCTCAATAACTCCATCAGTTGGAGAATGGTTTCCTGTAATTATTAAAAGGGATGCTTTACTATCAATTATTAAAAGTTGTGAGTCTTCTCTATCTCCGCAAATTGCAACGTCGCCAACCTCAATTATAGATTTTGTGCTTTCAGGATGCATAGCAGATACAATAATCTTTCCAGTTATTTTAAATGTGCCATTTGGTTTGTATACACACTTAGCTGAAAGAGTATCTAAAATATTCTCAAGAGTGGTATTGCTTTTTGCAAGAATAGAATTGTCCCAAACATCTAAATAACTTGAGGCTAGATTTGAAACTGACGCAACACCCGCAAGTCTATCATTATCGTCAATAACAGGTAGAGTTTTAGTATCATTTTTTCTCATAATGGACCATGCCATTTTCAAAGAAATATCTGGTGAAATAGGTGCTACAATATCAATGTCTAAATCGGAAATCTGTGTTTTAACAGTATTTACAAGCTCAGGTTTTTCTACATTAAAGTAATTAAGAATAAACTGAGTTTCACGATTAACTTCACCGAGTCTTATTGGAATAGCAGGAATTTTTCCTGTTTTATTTTTAAACTCTGCATAGGCAATAGCCGCGCAAATAGAATCTGTATCGGGATTTCTATGCCCAGTAATATATATAATATTTTTCACGTGTGGTCCTCCTAGTTTCTGTATGGAATATGTAAAATTATCGAATGTTACCTTGTTTGTGATTATTCACTCTAGTATTACTAGTATTATTTTATATTCAAACTTACATATTGTAAAGAAAAAACCAAATATTCTTTTCATATGTGGGCACTCGAACACATATATTAAAAGAGAATAAATAAATAGTAACTTAGGCATCTGAGGTAATAGAAAGAAAATATTATCTATCTTAGAGTGATAAGGGGGGGTATAAGTGTTAAATGAACAAACATCAAAACGTAATACCAAGGACATGAATAGGCCAGAGGGCTCGGGTTACGAAAGGTTGAACCTAACAAGAGGACTAAATAGCTCTGAGGCTGAGAATAGACTTAAAAAATATGGATTTAATAAATTAGAAAATAAAAAAAAGATATCAGCTCTCCAGATATTCTTTTCGCAATTTAATGATTTTATTACTTGGATACTAATTGCAGCAACAGTGCTTTCGGGCCTTATGGGAGAAAAAGCTGATGCAATAACTATTTTTATTATAGTTATAATGAATGGTATACTTGGTTTCATTCAAGAATTTAGAACTGAAAAATCTTTAGAAGCATTAAGTAAGCTAGCAGCTCCAACGGCTAAGGTGCTTCGCGATGGAGGAATACTTGTAATAAACGCTATATACTTAGTTCCAGGAGATTTAATAATACTCGAAGGTGGAGATAGAGTTCCGGCAGATTGCATTATAGTGGAAGGTAATAATGCAATGCTTGATGAATCACTACTTACTGGTGAATCTGCAGGAGTATCTAAAAGTACTAATTCTAATGAAAATAGCATTTATATGGGAACAATAATTCTTACAGGAAAAGCTAAAGGAAAAGTCACGGAGACAGGCATGAATACGGAAATGGGGAAAATAGCAAACATGCTTCATAGTATTGAAGATGAGAAATCTCCTCTTAAAGAGAGGTTAGCACATCTTGGGAAAATACTAGTTATGCTTTGTATAATTATATGCCTGGTTGTTACTTTTATGGGTATTTGGCGTGGGCAAGATAAGTATGCAATGTTTTTATTAGGGGTAAGCCTTGCAGTAGCTGCAATACCAGAGGGGTTAACCGCTATAGTAACGGTGGCTTTAGCACTTGGTGTATCAAGAATGCTTAAGAGAAATGCTTTAATTAGAAAATTACCAGCAGTTGAAACGTTAGGGTGTACCTCCGTAATATGTACAGATAAAACAGGTACTCTAACTGAAAACAATATGACAGTAAAAGCATTCTATTTTGATGGGCATAGTTATGATGTTGACAGAGATAAAATTCCATCAAATTTAGTGATGAAAAAAGCGTATACATATTGCAACGATTGTAATTACGATTTTAGCGTTAAAAATATGGAAAAATGCTTATTTGGGGATCCTACAGAAACAGCATTAATTAAAGGTTTATTCAAAAATCCAAAAGATTTACAAGAATTTTTAAATAAATCCAGACGTGTATATGAAATACCCTTTAACTCAACAAGAAAAATTATGTCTGTAATTGTTAAAGAAAATGATAAGGAAATTTGTTATGTAAAAGGAGCTCCAGAACGAGTTATAGAAAGTTGTAATTATATATTGATTGACGGCTCTGTGCAACTTATGCTTCCTAGTTATAAAAGGGGTCTAATAAGGGCTGTAGAGGTCATGTCATATAAAGCTTTAAGATGTATTGCTTGTGCATATAAAGTGTCTAGTATAAAGCATAACGATAGTCTGGAAACTAATCTGATTTTTGTGGCAATAGCAGGCATAATTGATCCTCCAAGGCGCGAAGTAAAAGATGCAGTTATAAAATGCAAGATTGCTGGTATAAAACCTGTAATGATAACAGGTGACCACAAAAATACAGCTTATGCTATTGGAAAAGATCTAGATATATGTAAGTCGCCAGAGGAAGTTATAACCGGCGATGAACTTGATAAATTAAATGATAAGGAATTAGATAAAAACATTGATAATTATAAAATATTTGCAAGGGTAAGTCCAAAACACAAATTAAGGATAGTGAAAGCTTTTAAACACAAAAATCATATTGTTGCCATGACTGGTGACGGTGTTAATGATGCCCCAGCAATAAAAGAAGCAGATATCGGTATAGCTATGGGGATATCAGGTACGGATGTAACTAAAGAGGCGGCTTCTATGATTCTTTTAGATGACAACTTTGCAACTATTGTTGCAGCAGTTGAAGAGGGGCGTGTTATATATAATAATATAAGAAAATTTATTAGGTATTTATTGTCTTGTAACTTAGGAGAAGTACTTACTATGTTTTTAGCTTCATTATTTTATTTGGAAAATCCTCTTCTTCCAATACAAATTTTATTTGTAAACTTAGTTACAGATGGCCTACCTGCTATTGCTTTGGGGGTAGATCCAGCTGATCCTGATATTATGTTTGAAAAACCTAGAGGAAAAAATGAAAGTGTATTTTCGAGAGGACTTACAGAAAAGATATTAATTCGTGGATGCCTAATTGGTGTTTGTACAATTTTATCTTTTATTGGAGGCAAATATTATGGCATGAGTATTGAAGCATGTAGAACATTAGCACTTGGTACTTTAGTTTTATCTCAACTCATACATGTATTTGAATGTAGATCGGAGAAACATTCTTTGTTTGAAATTAATCCATTTACAAATATGTACCTAATTGGAGCGGTAGGGATATCAGTAACTATGCTAATTAGCATAGTGTATATTCCATTTTTGCAGAATGTATTTCATACAATACCACTTGATATAGGTCAATGGCTCATAATTTTATTTTTCTCAGGTATTATTTCCTTTATAAATAGTTTGTACTTGTACTTAATGCACAAGCACTAAATATCAAATTGCGGTTATATAAGCAGCACTTATTGTGCTGCAAATGCTATTATATATAAGTATTAAGGTAAAATGAAAAAGATATATGACAAAAGTCATATATCTTTTTTATTTAAAACGTTTATCAGCTCTAACTCGTTGTACTTTTTGTTGTGGAGCATTTCCTTGAGCTGGTACTAAGTCTTTCTTTGTAGTCATATTTCTAATATTTACAATTTGAATTTGTTCTCTGTGTTCTTTACCCTTTTTGCCCTTCATACCTTGAATTATAACTGAATGTCCTTGTAGTACAGATATAAATTTAACTTTTTTAAACCAACGTCTTTTATTAAACACACATTTAGCAATAGATTTACTTCCGTCAGCCTTCACTAAAATAGTTACAGCAAGTTTATAAAATATCCTAAGGTAATTTTTTTCCTCGATTTTAATTGATAGAACTCTACCTTGAGCCTGAGTAAGTCTATCACCATATCTTTTTAAATAAGCTTGTGTATAGCTATTTGTAATTTTATCTTTTAATCCCATAAGTATTACTCCTTTACCATAGATATTTAATTTTAAAACAATATTACTTTTTTAAATCGATGTTATTTTTGAACATCAAAAACATAAAAAATATAAAAAATTCAATAAACTTATTATATCTTATGTTGTAATTTAACTCAAGTATAAAAAAGGTCTATTTTCAAAAAAAATCTATTTCCTATAAAAGTATATTTTACATATTCATATAATATATGTACCCAATGTTTAATTTGAGAATATTAATATAATAAAGAATTGAAAGGAGGAGGAATATGAATAGGGAATTAACTCCAAAGGATATTATATACGAATTTGATATTGAAGATATGAAAACAAGAGAATCAATAGATTTGATTGAAAAAAAATCATTAGATTCTATGCCACAATATATAGATGTAATAGAAAATATTAAAACTGCAATGAGTATAGATAAAGAGGGTTTTAATGTTTTTTTAATAGACGATTTTTCAAAAGAAACACTTAAAGATATTATGAAATATGTAAGTAAGACATTTGAGAATAAAAGCAAAGCAAAAGACATTTGTTATGTATTGTATGAAGACGAAAAATCTCCTAGACCTATTTTTGTAAGTAATGGGGGAGGTAATAGACTTAAAGAATTGCTTGAAGATATGCAAAATGAATATTTAGAGTCCACATTCCAGTTTTACAACAATTCTATAGATATGGAAAAGGAAGAGATCCAGGAAAGTATTATAAAGAAAAGAAATGAACTGATTGGATCCCTAATAAGTGCAGCAAAAGTGGAGGGATTTGATATAAAGTCTACGAATAGTGGGTTTACATTCATTCCTTTAAGTCATGGAAAAGAAATGTCTGAGAATGAATATGACATTTTAGATAAAGAAACAAAAGAGGTTATTTTAAATACAGCAAGTATGTTAAAAGAAAAAGCTAAAGAAATATTAGAGCAGCTAAAAGATGTTGAACTAAGGGATTTATATAAAATAAAAAAAATAATGCAAGAATATTATAAGACTGAAATAGCTGATTTAAAAGAGGAATATAAAAGTATGTTTATGGATGATGAAGTTGTACGAGATTATTTTGATATAGTTTCTCAGGACATTGAAGAAAAACTTGTAGAAAATTATTCTTTAAATTATGATGATGATTATGAAAAAATAAATGAGATTATATTCAAATATATCGTGAATGTAATAGTGGATAATAGTAAAAATCAAATTCCACCAGTTATTTTTGAACAAGATCCTAATTTAACAAACTTAATTGGTAATATAGAATATGAGAATCATAAAGGGGTTTATTCCACTGACGTAGGATTTATAAAAGGTGGTAGTATGTTAAAAGCAAATGAAGGTTGTTTGATAATTAGGATAAATAGTTTGCTTACTAACCCTTTGGCGTATTACAATTTAAAAAAATCGCTATTAATGGAAGAGGTAGATGTGGCATGTAACAATAACCATTATGAGCTGCTTTCTCTAAATACCTTAAAACCTGTTCCAGTGCCTATTAAAACAAAAGTAATTCTTATAGGTGATTATGAGTCATATGACTTGCTCTATAATTATGATGAGGATTTTAAAAGAATTTTTACTATTAAAGCTGAATGCAATCAAGTTCAGAGCATAGATGATAGTTTAAAAAATTCCTTGGTACATGAGATAAATAAAATTTGTAATGAAAATAATTTTAAATCTCCTACAAGTGGTGCTGTAAGAGAAATAGCAAAGATTCTATCTAAAAAAGCTCAGAGTAGGAATAAAATATACTACGATATTCACGAAATAAATAAGCTGTTAATATTGGCTAACAACAAGGTTAATAAAGAAAATAAAGAAGATATTGGATTCGAGGATATAATTAAGGTAGCTTACAAAAAAGATATCATGGAAAAGGAAATCCTAAATCACTATATTGAAAAGAAAATGCTTATTGACGTTACAAGCAATAAAGTTGGACAGGTAAATGGACTATCAGTAATTGATACAGGATATTTTAGTTTTGGAAAGCCGATAAAAATTACTTGCTGTTGTTATAAGGGTGCAGGAAATATTATAGATGTGCAGCAAGAGAGTAATTTGAGTGGTAGTATTCATAGTAAATCTATTAATATTTTAAAAGGGTATATGAGTAGTATTAATGGAGGATTTAGCCGACTACCTGTAGATTTTCATTTAAGTTTTGAACAGATTTATGGAAAAATAGATGGGGATAGTGCATCGGTTGCAGAAATAATATGTATGCTCTCCGCATTAAGTAAAATACCTATAAAGCAAAGCATTGCAATGACTGGGTCAGTTAACCAATTTGGCGATGTTCAACCTATAGGAGGAGTAAATGATAAAATAGAAGGTTTCTTTGCAGCCTGCAAAGTCATAGACACTGTAGAGGGCAAAGGAGTACTAATACCTTTATCCAATGCAGATGATTTGGTTTTAAATGATGAGATTGAGCTTGAAATTAAAAATGGAAACTTTCATATATATACTATGACCTCTATTGATGATGCAATTACAGTTCTAATGGGAAACAATGATGAAACTTTTGAAACAGTAATGGTTGCTATTAATAAAGAGTTAAAAAAGTATAGTAGTAGAAAATAAGTATAAATGTAATAGCAAATTTAATAAATAAGAATAATTTGATAATTAACCTATCTAAATTATTAGCCAGAAAGAGTAGAGCTTTTTATGGATACGGAAATTTATTTACTGTTTATTATTATTATTATTATTATTATTATTATTATTATTATGTTTCTTATAGTCTGTTAACTAAAGTATATATTGCGTAAAATGCATTTGAGCAAACCTTAGAAATTCTTAATTTATTATATTTATGGATGCGTGAAGAAACCCACATGTTTGAGCAAAGCGAGTTTGTGGGTTTTAGCATCCATAAATATAATAAATTTTAGAATTTCAAGGCGCAGCGAAACGCATTGGAGCAATATATACTTTCTGTTATAACAGACTATGAGAAACTATTTGATGAGACGTAAGAAAAAACACAGATACTATTTTTTAGTATCTGTGCTTTTTTTTTATACGTTAAATCTAAAATTAACTACATCGCCATCTTGCATGATATATTCTTTTCCTTCAAGTCTATACTGTCCCTTTTCCTTAGCAGCAGCTTCGCTTCCACATTCAACTAATTTATCAAAGGCAACTATTTCTGCTCTTATAAATCCTCTCTCAATATCAGAATGGATTTTACCAGCAGCAGCAGGAGCTTTGGTTCCAATATGTATAGTCCATGCTCTTATTTCTTGAGGGCCTGCAGTTAGGTAACTCATAAGGCCTAATAACTTATAACTTGCGTGAATAAGTTTATCAAGACCTGTTTCACTAAGACCATATTCTTCAAGAAGCTCCATTTTTTCCTCATCCTCTAGAGAAGATAGTTCTTCTTCAAGTCTTGCACAAACTACAATTACTTCTGAATTTTCGCCAGCAGCAAAGTCCATAACTTTTTTAACCATATCATTTTCTGTGTTACCAGACATTAAATCATCTTCACTAATGTTTGCAGCATACAAAACTGGTTTTGAAGTAATAAGAAAAAGAATATTTACAAAAGTCAATTCCTCTTCGTTAAACTCCATTGTTCTTACTGGGAGGTTAGATTCAAGATGTTCCTTTATTTTTTCCATAAGAGCAAATTCCATTTTGGCTGTTTTATCACCAGATCGAACAAGTTTTACGGATCTCTCCATTCTTCGTTCTAATACATCAAGATCGGAAAATATGAGTTCTAAATTAATAGTATCTATGTCGCGGAGAGGATCAACATTGCCGTCTACATGTACTACATTTTCATCATCAAAACATCGTACAACATGAACAATAGACTCTACTTCCCTGATGTGAGCTAGGAATTTATTACCTAAACCTTCTCCTTTGCTCGCTCCTTTTACAAGACCAGCTATATCATAAAATTCAATTGCAGTATGAATTATCTTTTTACTACTATAAATAGCTTGTAGTACATCTAATCTTTTGTCAGGTACACTAACAACACCTATATTTGGTTCTATAGTACAAAATGGATAATTGGCAGATTCTGCGCCTGCTTTTGTTATTGCGTTAAACAATGTGCTTTTTCCTACATTTGGTAAACCTACAATTCCTAATTTCATATATATGTACATTCCTTTCGTACTCTTAAGATTATTAATTACCTGTAAATTATACTCTACATCTTAATGCATTTCAAGAAAGTAAATTAAAGTAATGGAATAAACATAAGACTTGCTTATGATAATAATGTATTTATAGTTAATATATCCAAAAAGAACAATGAGAAAGTTTAATTAATTTTAAAATATAATAATAATTCTTTAAAATTAAGGAGGAATTTTAATTTTTCTATAGAATATTACTTAATAATGGTTTAGAATGGATTAAAGTGGATTAAAGTGGAGTGGATTTATAAAATTGGGAGGAATAAAATGTTTATTGGTGAATATCAACATGCCATTGATAGTAAAAACAGAATGATTATTCCCACCAAGTTTAGAGATGGACTCGGAAGTGAATTAATAATAACTAAGGGCCTTGATGGATGCTTATATATATACACAATAGCAGAGTGGAAAATAATGGAGGAAAAATTAAAAAAACTCCCATTAACTAGTAAAGATGCGAGAGCATTTGTACGATTTTTCTTCTCAGGTGCTAATGAAGTAACAATTGATAAGCAAGGTAGAGCTTTAATACCACAAAATTTATGTGAATATGCTTGCATGCAAAAGGAAATAGTAAGTATAGGAGTATCAACAAGAATAGAAATATGGGCTAAGGATAAATGGGATAAATATAATGAATCGGATATTAATTTTGATGAGATAGCAGAAAAAATGAGTGAACTCGGGATATAAAAGGAGATATGAAATGGAATTTAAACATATATCAGTAATGTTAGAAGAGTGCATTGATGCACTAGATATAAAGGAAGATGGAATTTACGTTGATTGTACACTAGGAGGAGCAGGGCATTCTTTAGAAATTTTAAAAAGACTATCCCCAAAGGGAAGGTTAATTGGAATTGACCAAGACGTGGATGCATTAAATGCAGCAAAGGAAAAAATTAAAGATTATAACAATGTTACATTTGTTCATGATAATTTTTATAACATAGAAGCAATTTTAAAAAAACTTAATATAGAAAAAGTGGATGGTATTTTTATGGATTTAGGCGTTTCATCATATCAGTTAGATAATGCGGAACGTGGATTTAGTTATATGAGGGACGCACCTCTTGATATGAGAATGGATAGAAGTAAAGGAATAACAGCATTTGATGTAGTGAATAACTACGAGGAAGAACAGATAGCACAGGTATTAAGGAATTATGGAGAAGAAAAATTCTCAAAAAGGATAGCAAATTTTATAATAGATAGAAGACCAATTAATACTACTTTAGAATTAGTTAATGTCATAGATGCAGCAATACCGGCAAAGTTTAAGCGTGATGGAGGTCATCCAGCTAAAAGAACATTTCAGGGAATAAGGATTGAAGTTAATGGTGAACTAAAAATCTTAGATAAAGCAATTGAAGATGGTATAGGAAGACTTAATAGTGGTGGAAGAATGGGTATAATTACATTCCAGTCACTTGAAGATAGAATTGTTAAAGTTAAATTTAAAAGCTTAGAAGATCCATGTAAATGCCCAAAAGAATTACCTATGTGCGTGTGTAATAAAAAACCAATTGTGAAACTTATAAGCAGAAAACCTATAAGGGCAACAGAGGAAGAGTTAGAGATTAACTCAAGAAGTAGAAGTGCAAAACTAAGGGTAGCACAAAAAATATAGTTCTAATTTGAGAATGGAGTGAATAAAGTGATAGTAGAAAAAAACAACTTTGAGATGTATGGTAATACAATTTTAGCACCAGATGAATCATTTAGAAGACGAAAAAATGAGGAAGATTTAGAGAAATCTAGAAAACAGGCTAGGAGTACTAAAAGGCTTAATGAGATTAAAAGGAAAAAAAGTGTTATTACACATATCGTTGTATGTTTTGTTGTTGGAATGATAATTGTTGCTAGATATTGTTTGATTTACAATTATCAAGAGGCAAATACTAAAGCTTTAACTCAAATTGAGACATTAAGTAAAGAAAATGACGCATATGATGTAGATCTTATGAAATTTAGGAATATTAGCTATATCGAAAAAGCTGCTACTACAAGACTTGACATGGTTAAACCAAGGATTAGTGACATAGAGTACTTAAATTTAAGTAAAAACAATTTGGGAACTAATGAAAGTTCAAGTGTGAGAATAAGTAGTGATGTAATGAGTAAAATAAAAAACATTATATTTTAGATGAATATTACAAGAAATTTTTTAATATCTATCTAAGGGGACCATCAAGGGGGGAACAAGTTGGCAAGAGGAGAGTATAGAGACAAGGTATTAGTTAAACGTAGAATGTTAATTGTCTTTTTCATACTTTTTATTTTGTTTTTTCTATTAGTTACAAGGCTAAGCTATGTAATGATAGTTAAAGGGGTAGATTATAAAGAAAAAGCAATTTTGCAATGGACAAGTGATGTTCGTATTGCAGCAAAACGAGGAAGGATTCTAGATAGGAATGGTGAAGAGCTCGCTATAAGTGCAAATGTTTTTAGAGTAGATTTGGATCTTAATTCCCTGCGAGAAACTACAACTAAAAACAAGTTAACTATGGAAGGCATTGCACCAGAACTCGCCCAAATACTTGGAATGGAATCTAAAGACGTTTTAACTATTTTAACTAAGAGGAGTTCAAAGGGGAAACTCATTGGATCGGCCATCTTAAAGCGAAGAATTGAGAAGGCTACCTCAGATAAAATTACTGATTTTTCTAAAAAAAATAATCTTCGTGGCATTGTTGTTACAGGAGATACAAAAAGATATTATCCAAACGATAATTTTCTTGCAAGTGTGTTAGGACATACTAATTCTGATGGTAACGGATTAACTGGTGTTGAGTTATATTACAATAAATTTCTATCAGGCATACCAGGGATGAAAATTTCGGAAACTGATAGAAAGAGTGAGGCGTTGCCATACACAATATCGGATTATACAAAACCAATAGATGGAAAAGATATTGTACTTACTATCGATGAGATGATACAGTTTTTTTGTGAAAAAGCAGCAGCGCAGGCTATGATTGATAATAAAGCAGCTGCAGTTAGCATAGTTGCAATGAATCCTAAAAATGGTGAGATATTAGGAATGGTTAATAAACCAGATTATAATCCTAATGATCCGTGGGACCTTAGTAAAACTTATGATGAAAATCAAAAGGTATGGAGAAATAGAGCAGTAAGTGATACTTTTGAGCCAGGATCTATTTTTAAGGTATTTACAGCTACAGCTGCAATGGAAGAAGGTTTAGTTAAGGAAGATGATAAATTTTTCTGCAAAGGAAGCACAGTAGTTGGGGGTAGAACAATTAAGTGCTGGAAAACCACAGGACATGGAGCTGAAAATTTTGTAGATATATTAAAAAATTCATGTAATGTTGGATTTATGGAACTCGGGAGAAGACTCGGAGCAGAAAAGCTAAATAAGTATATTTATCTATTTGGATTCGGTAAAGAAACTGGAATCGATTTGAATGGCGAAGCATCGGGAATAATTAGAAAAACTAAAGATGTAACTCCTGTTGATGTAGCAACAACATCATTTGGTCAAAGCAATACTTTATCCGTTGTACAGTACTTAACAGCGTTTAACGCTATTGCAAATGGAGGAAAACTTATAACACCTCATGTTATGAAAGAGATAGTTGATTACGATGATACAAATACTAAAAAGGTTCTACAAGCATATTCAAATTACAATGAAAGAAGGATAGTAGTTGAGGGAGTTGCAAAACAACTTCGAGGGTATCTTGAACAAGTTGTAGAAAGTGGCGGTGGTAAAAAGGCATTTATTGCAGGATACCACATTGCTGGAAAGACAGGTACTGCTCAAAAAGTTATTAATGGTGTATATGCACCGCAGAAATACGTTTCATCATTTGCAGGAATGGCACCTGCTAATGATCCTCAAATAACAATACTAATTAATATAGACGAACCAGACCCATCTAATTACTATGGAGGTCAAATTGCCACAGTAGTTGGTAAACAAGTTTTTAATGATATCTTTAATTATTTATCATTAAAATCTGATGCTACGAATGAAGAAATTGGTAAGAGTTTACTTAAGGATGTTATTGTGCCTGAAGTAAGAGGTCTTAAAAAAGCTGATGCAGAAAAACTTTTAAAAGAAAACAATTTAAAGATGAAGTTAAGTACTGATGGTGATGTCATAACAGATATGACTCCAAAACCTGGATATACAGTTAAAGAGGGAACGGAAGTTATTTTGCACACTAATACAAAAATAGAAGATAATAATATTGTCATGGTTCCAAATGTAATAGGGAGTAGCCCAGAGGCAGCTACATCACTTCTAAGTGGTCTTGGATTAAAGGTCAAGTTTGTTGGCAATGGTATAGCATCAGAACAAAGTTTAGAAGGCACAGAAGTTAAAAAGGGAACAACAATTACAGTAAATCTAGATATTACCGCAGATTAGGTGTATATAGTTTATACATTAAATATAGTGTATAATTAAATATATGGAACATGTAAATTAAAACCGACAGGACTCAGCATTTCTGAACTGTCGGATTTATAATGTAAAAGGTATTTTTTATTCAAGCATTTTTACGTGTAACCATACTTTAAAGATTTAAGGGAGTGTTAATATGAAATTAGGAAAGATAATGGATAATATTAATTTTGATTTGTTAAAAGGTGATATTGATGTTGATATAACGTCAATTCAATATGATTCAAGAAAAGTTAAAAAAGGAGATGTCTTTTTCTGCATTGAAGGATATAATGTTGATGGTCATAAATATATACAAAGTGCAATTAATAGTGGGGCAATCGCTATTGTATGTCAACAAAATGTAAACATTGATTTAAACGTAACTTTTATTAAAGTATCTGATAGCAGAAAGGCACTAGCTGTAGGTGCATCTAATTATTATAACAACCCAAGTAGCAATATGAAAATGATTGGGATTACAGGAACTAATGGTAAAACAACCTCAGCATTTATGCTTAAAGCTATTTTGGAGCAAATGGGATATAAAGTTGGACTTATCGGGACTATAGCAAATTATATTTGTGATAAAAAAATTCATACTGAAAGAACTACGCCAGAGTCACTAGAGCTACATGAACTTTTCAAGCAGATGGTAGATTCTAAGGTGGATTATTGTGTTATGGAAGTATCTTCACACTCTTTAAGTTTGGACAGGGTTTATGGAATAGAGTTTTGTGAGAGCATTTTTACAAACTTGACTCAAGATCATTTAGATTTTCATAAAACATTTGAAAATTATTTCAATGCTAAATTAAAGCTATTTAAGTCTAGCACGAGCTCTGTAATTAACATCGACGATGTCTATGGGGCTAAGGCATATGACTCCATTTTAAATAGCAAGTTAAGCTATGGGTTAAATGAAAATGTAGACATTATGGCCATTGACATAAAAATGAATTCTAGGGGTAGTAAATTTACTGTTAAGTATAAAAATGACTCTTTTGAAATAGAATTAAGTATACCGGGAAAGTATAATATATATAATGCTCTTGGATCAATAGCGGTTTGCTTAAATCAGGGGGTAGAGGTAGAGGAAATTAAAAAAGCATTAAAAAAACTACAAGTGCCTGGTAGGTGTGAGCTTGTTGAAAATACCCATAATTTAAAATTTGAAATAATACTAGATTATGCACATACACCAGATGCGTTAGAAAATATACTTAAAACTGTAAGAGAATTTACAAAAGGTAGACTTATATCTGTTTTTGGTTGTGGTGGAGATCGAGATAAAACCAAAAGAGCTATAATGGGCAAAATTGGAACTGAGCTAAGTGATATATCTGTAGTTACATCAGATAATCCAAGAACTGAAGAGCCAATGCAAATAATTAAAGATGTAACATCGGGAATTGAAAAACATAATTATGAAGTTGTTGAGAATAGACGGGATGCAATTAAGAGGGCAATTGAGATTGCAAGCGCTGGAGATGTAATTGTTATAGCAGGAAAAGGTCATGAAGACTATCAAGTACTTAAAGAAAAAACTATACATTTTGATGAAAGAGAAGTTATTTCAGATATATTAAAGGAGCAATTTTAGATGGAGTATATTAGTCTTCAAGAAATAATAGATGTTACGCAGGGAGAAATTTTAGTTAACGGAGAAATTATAGCTAATAGTGAACTAGCGGTATTTAATAACATCTCGATAGATACAAGGGTTATAAAAGAAAATGATATTTTCATAGCAATAAAGGGTGAAAATTTTAATGGTAATGATTTTGCTCTGCAGGCTAGCACTAAGGGTGCTGCAATTTGTATAGTCGATGAAATTAAATTCAATGAGTCTAAATTTATGTTAAATAAGAAAACAACAATAATTCAGGTAGCTGATACTAAGAAAGCACTACTTAAACTTGCGGGATTTTATTTAAAGAAGCTAAACATAAAGGTAGTAGGGATTACTGGTTCTACAGGCAAAACATCAACAAAAGATTTGGTCGCAGCGGTCCTAGGCGCAAAATACAAGGTTTTTAAAACCATTGGCAATTTTAATAATGAGATAGGAATGCCTTTAATGATATTTAAATTAGACAAAAGTTATGATATTGCAGTTTTAGAAATGGGAATGAGTAATTTTTTAGAAATTCATAACTTGTGTGAAGTAGCAAATCCTAACATTGCTATTATTACTAATATTGGTATGTCTCATATTGAAAACCTTAAAACTAGAGAAAATATCTTAAAGGCTAAAATGGAGATTACTGATTATTTTAGTGGAGATAATGTGTTAATTATAAATTCAGATAATGATTTATTAGAAAATATAGTTACGCCTAAATTCAAACTTATAAAAACAGGAATTGATTCTAATGCCGATTTTAAGGCTTGTAATTTAAAAATAGACGAGAATAAAATAATATTTAATTTAAGTGAAAATGGAAAGCCTGTGGAAAATATTATTGAGGTTAATATACCAGGTCGTCATAATATACTTAATTCCATGTTAGCTGTAGCGTGTGCTAGAGAATTGGGTATGAATTATGATGAAATTGTTTTGGGTTTTAAAAAATTAGAAGTTACATCTATGAGGTTAGACATAATAAAAGGTGAAAAGTTTACTATAATTAATGACGCTTATAATGCTAGTCCGGATTCAATGATTGCTGCAATTGATGTGCTTTGTAATACTCACGGAAACTCGAAGATTGCAATTCTTGGTACTATGAAAGAACTCGGTGATAGCGCATATAATGCACATAAACAAGTCGCGTTGTATGCAAAACATAAAAAAATTGATTTATTAATTACTCTAGGGGAATTTAATGAGGCATATAAAGAAGGCTTTAACGATATAAATAAGTATAGAAGTTTTCAAACATATGCAGAAGTAATTACCTTTATAGGTAATATGATTCAGCCAAAAGATGTTGTTTTAGTTAAAGCTTCAAGATATATGAAAATGGAGAGTATAGTTTCCGAGCTAGATAATCTGAATTCGCTGGTAAATATGAATGCTAAAGAGGTGATAGAAAAATGAGTTTAATTATTTATTCGGTGTTAATTGCATTTTTTTTATCAATAATACAAGGACCAATATTAATTCCTATTTTACATAAGCTTAAATTTGGCCAAAATATAAGAGCAGAAGGACCTAAAAGTCATCTTAAAAAAGCAGGGACACCTACAATGGGTGGTATAATATTCATGATTTCAACAGTAATAACAATGCTTATAATTGTTAGGCATACAAGTGATGAAGCTATGATTGCACTATATTGTTTTATAGCTTTCGGAATAATAGGGCTTATTGATGATATTTTAAAAATAACACATAAGAAAAATGAAGGTCTATCATCTAAGCAAAAGATGTTATTAATAGTAATAGTTGCAGGATTAATAGGTTATTATGCTTCTATAAAGATAGGTACTGACATAACGCTACCATTTTTAAATAGAAATTTAGATCTAGGTCTCTGGTATGTTCCTTGCATTATTTTATATTTTGCAGCAACCACAAATTCAGTTAATCTAACAGATGGGTTAGATGGTCTAGCTACTTGCGTAACAATAGTAGTTATGACATTTTTCGCTTTAGTTAGTAATATGATGTTTCATACTACTCTAGCAATCTTTTGCGCTGCTCTTGCAGGTGCATTATTAGGCTTTTTAAAATTTAATGCTTATAAAGCACAAATTTTTATGGGAGACATGGGATCTCTTGCACTGGGTGGGGCAGTTGCTGCAGTTGGTATGATACTAAAATCTCCAATATTAGTTGCAATTGTAGGTGGAATATATGTTCTAGAGGCTCTATCCGTTATTATTCAAGTTTTAGTATTCAAATCCACAGGTAAACGAGTATTTAAGATGTCTCCGATTCATCACCATTTTGAATTAAGTGGATGGCATGAAAATAAGGTTGTTGCGATATTCTCTATAGTAACAGTACTTTTCTGTTTAATTGGATTTTTATCATTTCCCTATTAGTGATGTAAGGAGGATATAATATGAAAAGAAACAAGGTTAAAATGGGGCAAATTGATTTTGTATTATTTGCAACCATAATGCTCCTTGTGGCCATTGGGGTAGTAATGGTTTATAGTGCAGGCTCATATTATTCGGCTTTCAAATACAATGACCCAGAATACTATTTGAAAAAACAGGCTATGTGGGCATTTGTTGGCGGTATTTTTATGGTTGCAGCAATTAAAACTGATTATCATATAATAAAAAAATTTACTGGCATTTTTATGTTAGGTACTGTTGTACTTTTAGTTGTTGTGCTTTTCTGCCCACCTATAAATGGCTCAAAGAGGTGGATTCCCCTGGGGTTTGCTAATTTTCAACCATCGGAGATAGCAAAATATATTATAGTTCTCTATATGGCTAAAAGTTTAACCCAAAAGGGAGAGAAAGTTAAAGAGTTTATGAAAGGGGTATTACCCTATCTAATGGTTTCGGGACTATATGCAGGTTTGATTTTACTAGAACCTAACTTAAGTATTGCGGCTGTAATAATGATAGTTACTGTAGTTATTCTATTTGCAGTAGGGGCAAGATTTCTACATCTTTTTCTTATAGGTTCAACGCTGGTTGCAGCTGTTGGGGTTTTAACAATTCTTGCGCCTTATAGATTGACTAGACTTATGAATTTTAGAGATCCATTTGCTGATAGTCAAGGTGCTGGATACCAATTGGTTCAATCATTACTTGCACTTGGCTCAGGAGGAGTTACTGGTGCGGGGATCGGACAATCAAGGCAAAAATGCTTATATATACCAGAACCTCATACGGATTTTATTTTTGCTATAATCGGGGAAGAATTAGGTTTAATAGGTGGAACTTTTATAATTTTATTATTCATAATATTCATTTGGCGTGGTATTAAAACAGCAGTGTCCGCTAAGGATATGTATGGCACCATTTTAGCGATTGGAATTACATCAGTTGTAGGTGTTCAAGCAATTATTAACATAGCAGTAGTTACGGGGTCAATGCCAGTAACTGGTGTACCACTTCCGTTTATAAGTTATGGAGGTTCAGCTCTTGTATTTAATATGCTTGCAGTGGGTATACTTCTAAATGTGTCAAGGCAGAGCGCTAATAAAAATTAGGATTAAAGGCATGCAATATGCATGGCTTTTTCTATGTCCAAATTTAATTAAATGTGTCCAATAGATAGTAATACAATATAACTTATTTACTATTTAAGTGAATTCGATTACATAATATTAATTTTAAAAATACATTAAAATTGAGATGAAAAAAATTAAGTTAAGTGTTATTATATATAGGAAGCTATTTTTAAATTGAACTCTATAATTTTTAATTAGATATACTTTATATTAACAAAAATAATTTATAAGGTTTAGAAAGAAAATATGAAAAAAAACATGTATTAATGAATGTGAGGGAGTGAATGACTAAAATAAATAATGATCTTAAAAAAATCAATTATATTATAGAAAACAAAGAAAAGCTATTACATAGAAGAAAAAATAGGAAAAAAATAAGATATTTGATATTGCTCGGCATTATTATGATATCTACTTTGATTACATTATGCATTAAATTGCCGTATTTCAATATAACAAAAGTTGACATATCGGGGAATTCGAATGCTTCTAAATCCGAGATTAACGAGATAGTCAAGGGACATTTAGGAAATAATGTTATTAGTGCAAATTTTAATGAAAGCAAAAATCAATTAATGAAAAATCCGTATATATTAGATGTGACATTTAAGAAAGTTTTGCCTAGAAAAATTATAATAAAAATAGAGGAAAAGGTAGCGGTGTTTTATGGAAAAGTTAATAATAATTATTATATTCTAGATAATAAGGGTGCTATTCTTGAAAAGAGTTCTAATATTAAGGGTATGAAATTAGTTAAACTAACTGGGTTTAGTTATGAAAAATATGAAGTTGGCAATTTGGTTGCACCTGAGAATGATCGTAGAATTGGAATATTAAAAGAATTAACAACTATTATAGATAATTATAGAAAATCGAACACAAATAGTAATATAACAATGGTGGATGTAAGTAACGTTCTAGACGTCAAGGTTTACTCAGGAGAAATGTGTATTAAATTTGGTACAATATTAGATTTGAAAAACAAGTTTAATAAAGCAATAAATATTATCACTCAACTTAAGTATGAGGGTAAAAAGGGATATGTAGATGTTAGTTCTAGTGAGAATCCAGTAGTTTTTATAGAAAAAAAGTAGAAAATATGATGGAAATTATCTTCCAAGATAGTAGTAAGGAGGAAGTCTATGAAAAAGTTTAAATCCCAAATATCTATTGGTGTAATATGCATATTGTTAGGATTTATGATAACTTATCAATTTAAAATGATAAATAAACAAAATTCAACAGTAGTAGTGCAGCCAGACACAAATACGCCTGAGATTATAACTGAAAACGAGCAACTAAAAAAGAGTAAAGTAGATATGCAGAAAAAAATTGATGCATTAGATGCTAAAACAAAGGAATATGAAAATACTGCAGGTGGAAGAGATGAAGCAAGTAAAATATTAAACAAAGCATTAGAGGAGACAAGGACTTTAACTGGGGAAACTGAAGTAGAAGGTGAAGGTCTTATAATTTATATAGATCCTAAAAGTGATATTTTTGGTAGTATATCTGATGATCGGCAGTCTATACAAGATTCTGATTTAGTTCATATAGTTAATGAATTATATTCAGGAGGTGCAGAAGCCATTTGTATTAATGATATTAGGTTAACTGTTCGTAGTGGGATAAGAACTGCAGGTAATGCGATTCTCATTAATGATGAAAAAATTATACCTAATAAAAGGGTAACTATTAAAGCAATAGGTAAGAGTAGCATACTATACGGTACAATAAAATTTCCAGGTGCTATTCCGCCAGACCTTATTACAGCCTGTGATGTAACATATGAAGAGTTGAAAAAGGTAACAATTCCTAAGTATAATAAAACATATGATTTCGAGTATGCAAAACCAATAGTAAAGAAGAAATAGGGGTGATTAAATGGTTGCTTTTGTAGGGTTATTAATAGGTGTTATATTAGGGATTGTATGGAATATAGATATTCCAGTTGAATTTTCACCTTATATTTCTGTAGCAATTTTTGCATGTTTAGATTCTGTTTTTGGTGCAATAAGGGGCTCTATTTCACAGAATTTCAGAGCGGACATTTTTATATCTGGATTTTTTGGGAACGCTGCGCTTGCAGTAGCAATGGTATATTTAGGCGATAAACTAGGGATTCCAATTTATTTAGCTGCCGTTATAGTATTCGGAGGAAGAATATTTAATAACTTTGCTATAATTAGACGACTATTACTTGATAAAACTAAATCACATTAATGAGGTGATTAAATGAAAAATAATGAAGCTACTATATTTGTTTTTATAGCCTCAATAATTATAGGATTACTTATATCTATGAATATTGGGTTTGAAGGGAAAAATAATCTTTTAGATGTAAAGCAGTATAATGAAGCCTATAATGAGAGAACAAAATTATATTCAGAGATAAGCAATCTAAAAGCTGAATATTATAAGGTTAACGAGAAACTTAAAAAATATGACAGTGGATATAATGAAACAGATGAAGTGAAAAAGCAAATAAATGCTGAAGTAGATAATAATAATATAATTTTAGGGAAAAGTGATGTCGAAGGCCCAGGTGTTAAAATTACACTAGATGATGCTGAAGTTTATGATCCTGAGGGCGGTAGTGGGCAACTCATCCATGACGTTGATGTAGTTCAAGTGTTAAATGACCTTAAAAACGCAGGGGCAGAAGCTATTACGGTCAATGGAGAAAGGATTGTTTATAACAATTATGGGTTCTGCGGTGGCCCTTATATTGAGTTAAATGGTATTAAGATAGTTGCACCCTTTTATATATCTGCAATTGGAAATGAAGAAGTGTTATATAATTATTTAACATTAGAAGAAACTTATACAACTGGATTAAAGGCTAGGGATGTTAGAGTTAGTGTTGCAAAAATGGATAATATAACGATGCTTGAATATAATGGTATTATTAAATATAACTACATGGGTCTAGCAAAAAAATAATTTTTCAAGAAATTTTACTTTTATTAAAGATATTTTACTTTTATTAAAGATATTTTACTTTAATTGAAGGTATTTCACATTTAATGAAGAATTAAAGACTAAGAAGTATAAAAGAATGAATAGAACTGTTAAATATTAAATATAAGCAAAAGAAAACAAGGAGGGATAGCTAGCTTGTGATTAATGAGAATTATTATAAAATAAAAAATGAAATATCACAATACGTAACACTAATTTGCGTTTCTAAGACTAGACAAATTCAGGAAATAGAAGAGGTCTATAAATTAGGGGCAAGAGAATTTGGAGAGAATAAGGTGCAAGAATTCATAGAAAAGTATGAGAGTTTGCCTAAAGATATTAAATGGCATTTTATAGGTCATTTACAGACCAATAAAGTGAAGTATTTAGTTGGAAAAGTTCATCTTATTCATTCTTTAGATAGTATACATTTACTTCGCGAAATTGAAAAACGTTATGCCCAAAAAGATGAGGTGGCGAATCTTTTAATTCAAATTAATATAGGAAAGGAAGAAGCTAAAACAGGCATAGCTATTGAAGAATTGGAAGATTTAATAAAAGCTTGCGAAGTATGTAATAATATAAAGATTAAAGGAATTATGGCTACAATTCCAATTGGTAATGAAGAAAGTTGTAGAAAATATTTTTCAAAGATGAAACTAATATTTGATAATCTAAAGACTTCGGAACATAAAAATGTTTCCATGGAATTTTTATCATTAGGTATGAGTAAAGATTTTAAAATTGCTTTGGAAAATGGATCTAATATGATAAGACTGGGCGCAAGTATTTTTGGAGAAAGAAATTATAAAAAAACGGAGGGTTAATGATGGGAAGCAAAGTAATGAATAAAGTTATGGGGTTTTTAGGAATGGCTGAAGATAGTGAAGATGAAATTCAAGAGATGGAAAATGAAGATGATAACATGGATATTGAATCATTAATGAATGTTAATAAGAAACAAAGTAAAGTAGTAAATATTCATACATCAACATCTACAAAAGTGGTTATCATAAAACCTGATGATTTTGATGAAGCAACAGTGATTAGTGATAACTTAAAATCTAGAAAAATTATAGTAGTTAACACCACAGCACTAGATCCTAAAACAGGACAAAGATTATTAGATTTTGTTGGGGGAGTATGTTATGCACTAGGTGGCGATCTTCAGCAAGTAGAAAAGGGAGTATATATAATATCTCCATCTAATATAGAAGTTAATAATGAACTCAAGAACGAGCTAAGTTCAAAAGGTATTTTTAACTGGAATAAATAAAGTTAATATATAATTTCAAATTGGACATAGTTTAAATAGAACAATAAAAATTCTTAGTTATATTATAAGAATATAGGAGGGTATGAAATTTGTATTTATATAATCTTTTGAACACGATTTTTAATGTGCTAGAATTTGCAATACTAATTGAAGTTGTTTTATCTTGGGTTTATGCAAATAGGTCAAATCAATATACAGAAATATTACATAAAATTACGAATCCTTTATTGCAACCTGGTAGGAAAATTCAAGAAAAATATTTTGGAAATACAATGATAGATTTTTCACCCATAATAGCACTTGTAATTTTGATGGTACTTCGAAGGATAGTGTCTATTATATTATAAATACTCTGATAAGGTAGGATTTAAATGGACAAAAATTATTTTATAAATAGTATAGGTTGTGAAGATAAAAATTTAATTTCAAATATTTTTGATAAAATGCAAATAGCTGAAAAGTCAAATAAAATAATATTTACAAATAGTTTTTTACCACCAGACGTATGGAATCAAATTTCAGTTATATGTGAAAGTAGTCTAATAAAATTATATACAAATGGTTTGTTTAAACATGCTGATAGGAGAATGTTGTCATTTTCAACTTATGATGAACCTGATTTATATCCTATAGATTTATTGAAAATTAGTAATAAGTCTAAATTTAGCAAAGTTGACCATAAGGATTATTTAGGATCAATAATGTCACTGGGAATTAAAAGAGAAAAGTTAGGTGACTTAATTATTAAAGATGAGATATGTTATGCACCTGTTTGTAGCGACATAAGTAGTTACATAATAAATAATTTAAGTAAGATAAGAAATTGCCCATGTGAAGTGAGTTTTCATGATTATACATTACAAGAACTTCCTGAAAGGCAGTTTCAAGAGAAAATTATTATATCTACATCATTTCGACTTGATGGTATGGTGTCAGCTATATGTAATGTTTCAAGAAGTAATTCAACTCAGCTAATATCATCAGGTAAGATATTAGTAAATTATTTTCAATGTTTAAAAAAAGATAAAGTTATACAAAATGATGATATTTTAACAATTAGAGGGTACGGGAAATTTATGGTTGCAGACATTATAGGAAGCACTCAAAAGGGGCGTTTTAAAGTTGTAATAAAGCAATACATTTAGGTAGGGGTGGGAATAATATGAGAATAACAGCTATGGATATTAATAATAAAGAGTTTAAAAAAGGTTTAAGAGGATACAATGCTGATGAGGTTGATGAGTTTTTAGATAGAGTATCTGAAGAATACGAAATTGTATACAAAGAAAATTCAAATCTAAAAGAAAAAATAGGGTTTTTAGAAGAAAAACTTGAACATCATGTTACTATAGAATCTACAATTCAAAATACGCTAGTACTAGCACAAAATGCTGCTGAACAAGCAAAAATTTGTGCTCAAAAGGAATCAGAACTTATTATAAAAAATGCAAATGAATCATCTCAAAGATTGCTTGACAAATCTCATAGTGATGTACTTAAGATAAATGATCAATATGATATTACAAAGCAAGAATTTGCTAAATTTAGAACTAAATTTAGAAGTTTTATGAATTGTCAACTAGAGATGTTTGAAGGACTTGAAAATGATTATCTTAAAAATTATAATGTAGGTAATGAAAGTTCTGATAAGCAAATCGAGGGAGAAGCTGCTATCGATTTAGAATATTCTAATTTAACACTCAAAAATATTGATGAAAAAGATCTTCAGGGTAATGAACTAGATGAAATAAAAAGTTTTTTCGCAAAAGGTTAGAATTAAAAAATCTCACTCATCGGGTGAGATTTTTTATGTAGCAAACCACTTTTTACAATAAGCTACTATTAATTAGGAGGAATATAAAAATGACAATAGGTATTATTGGCGCAATGGAAGAGGAAGTAAAATTTTTAATTAGAGATATGACTTTTAAAAGAAAAGAAGTTAAGGCTAAAATGGAGTTTAGTCTTGGAAGCATTTACAATAAAGATGTTGTTATAGTTACCAGTGGTATTGGCAAAGTTAATGCTGCAGTTTGTGCTCAAATATTAATTGATGATTTTAAAGTTGATTATATTATAAATGTTGGTATAGCTGGTGGAACAAAAGAAGATATATACCCAGGTGATATCGTTATAGCTACAAATTTAGTGCAACATGATGTTGATACAACTGCATTTGGTGATAAAATTGGACAGATTCCAAGACTAGATACTTTTGAATTTAAATGCGATAGTAAATTAATTGAATATGCCGAGGAAGCTTGCCTTTCTATAAAAGGTCATAATCACTTTACAGGAAGAATTGTGTCTGGTGACCAATTTATTGCAAGTCTCGATAAAATAAATTGGTTGAATTCTGAGTTTAATTGTTTCGCATGTGAGATGGAAGGTGCAAGTATTGCTCAAGTGTGTTACTTAAATGAAATTCCATTCATTGTTGTTAGGTCAATATCAGACAATGCGAATAATGGGGCGCAGATGGATTATGAACAATTTAAGGATATTGCTGTAACAAATTCTACAAGTATTTTAAATAATATGTTAAAATTAATTTAGGGACTAATAATTTATATATTTAAAATATATTTAATTAATTATTAAATAAGTGTAATAAAATTCTTTCCATGAGAAAACATAATCATATAGAAGTTTAGAAGTTTTAATATTAAAATTACTTCTATATTAAAACTAGAGGAGTTGTTATCATGGAAAAGAAAAGATTAAATCATTTTAAAGAAAAATTGATTAGTGAGCAGTTACGAGTCCTCAATCTTATTGACCAAATGAAACAAAATGGAGTTATAAATTCGAATAGTGAAATGGCATCAGAATTATCTTTTTATGATAATCATCCATCTGATTTGGCAACTGAATTATTTGATAAGGAAAAGGGACTCGCATTAAAAGGAAATGAAATATCGATTTTAAATAAAATTGGGGATTCCTTAAAAAGTATAGAAAATGGGTCCTATGGCAAGTGTGCAAGTTGTGGCAATGACATAACACTTCAAAGGTTGGAATTTATCCCATATGCTGAAAACTGTTTGGAATGCCAAAAATCTATAGCTAATCATAAACCAGCTGAGCAAAACAATAGATGTGTTGAAGAGGATTTACTTGGTTCGTTTTTTAAATACAGCAATAGTGGTGAAGTAGGTGTTGATGCTGAAGATACTTATCAAGCAGTTGAACATTTCAATGATAAACTAGATGAGATAGTTGAGGATGATGATGAGGACAACTATGGATATGTTGATCCCATTGAGAAAATAAGCAATCAGCAATATAAAAATCAGTTACCAGATTAACAGAACAGGTAGTTATATAATGATTATTTAATGGTTATTTAATTTAGGCAAATTTAAGAGGTATATATTGCTTTTGATTTTGAGTGATAAGATAAATTTAGAGCAGTATATACTTTTTTATTTTATTTTGCAGTAAACAGGGGGAAGAGTATGGAAATATTAATTATTTTTTTGGGATTGCTTTTGGACAGATTAACTAAAATCTGGGCGCTAAGTTCTTTAAAAGAAAATGATGGAGTTATATTAATTAAAGACATTTTTAAGTTAGAATATTTAGAGAATAGAGGAGCGGCTTTTGGCATTTTACAAAATAAATTAGTATTGCTTGCTTTAGTTACGTTAATAGTTGTCGCAGGTATGATATATTATATTATTAAGTATAAACCAAAATCAAAGTTCCTAAGAATAAGTTTTGCTATGATTATTAGTGGAGCACTTGGAAATTTATATGATAGATTATTTTATAGATATGTAGTAGACTTTATTTTAGTTCATTATAAAAGTGTATATTATTTTCCCACATTTAACATAGCCGATAGCTTAGTAGTGGTAGGTACATTGATTTTGGCAATTTCTATAGTAAAGGATGAGATATAAATGGAAAGTTTTGATTTTAAAGTTGATGAAAGTTCAGTAGGTACAAGATTAGATGTTTTTATAGCTAAGGAGTTAGAGGATAAATCTAGGTCATATATTCAAGGGATAATTGAGGGCGGAAATGCTATAGTAAATGGTAAATGTAGAAAAAGTAATTTTAAATTAAAATTAGATGATGCAATTAATCTTACTGTTCCAGAACCTGTAGAGTTAAATGTAAAAGCTGAGGATATACCTCTGGACATAATATATGAAGATAGTGACGTAATTGTTATTAATAAACCTCAGGATATGGTGGTTCACCCAGCGCCAGGAAATTATAGTGGTACATTAGTTAATGCACTCTTAAATCATTGCACAGATCTTTCAGGAATTAATGGTGTTCTAAGACCAGGAATAGTACATAGAATCGATAAGGACACATCTGGGGCTTTAGTGGTGGCTAAAAATGATAATGCTCACAATTCTCTTGCGGCGCAACTTAAAGATCATTCAATGACAAGAAGTTATGTGGCACTTGTAGAAGGTATAATTAAAGACAATGAAGGTACAATTGATGAACCTATGGGTAGACATCCTAAGGATAGAATTAAAATGGCAATAGTTGAAAGTGGAAAGAAAGCTGTTACGCATTTTAAAGTATTAGAAAGATTTGAAAGTAATACATTAGTGGAATGTAACTTAGAAACAGGCCGAACTCATCAAATAAGAGTACATATGGCAAAGATAGGGCATCCTTTAGTTGGTGACTTGATATATGGGTTTAAAAAGCAGAGATTTAATCTAAAAGGTCAGGCGCTTCATGCTAAAAAGCTTGGATTTATTCATCCAAGTACTAATGACTACATGGAGTTTACTACACCGCTTCCAAATTATCTTGAAAAACTTATAGTTAAGTTAAAAAATAGTTGAAATAGTTTTTTACATGTGATAATATATTAGCAATACATATCGTAATTTAATATGTATTGTAATTTAATAAAGAAATTAGCCTTTAAATGTTCCAGAGAGATCATAAGGATAAAGATTGTATTACTATTGTACAAGTATAGTATGCCTTTACCTTTTGGTGAAGGCTTTTTATTATTATGACATTTTAAATAAACAATACTAGTAGGTAGGGGGTGAAATAATGGAATTTAAATCGGTGTTACTAGATGAAAAGGCAATAGAAAGAACGCTTACAAGAGTAGCACATGAAATAATAGAAAAAAACAAGGGTACTGAGGATATTATACTTGTAGGAATAAAAAGACGAGGGGTGCCAATTGCAGAAAGAATTGCTCTTCTAATAGAACAATTTGAGGGAATTAGAGTTCCAGTAAGTAGTGTTGATATTACTTTATACAGGGATGACCTTACATCAATAAACGATCAACCTGTTTTAAATAATGTTGATTTAGGAATAGATGTAAAAGGTAAAAAAATAATCTTAGTAGATGATGTATTATATACTGGAAGAACCGCTAGGGCAGCAATTGATGCCATAATAGATAAAGGTAGACCTAAGATGATACAGTTAGCTGTCTTAGTAGATAGAGGGCACAGAGAGCTACCGATAAGAGCGGATTATGTAGGTAAAAATATACCTACCTCAAGTAAAGAGATGATATCTGTCAAATTATTTGAAACTGATGAAAAAGACTGCGTAAGTATATTTGAGATTTAAAGATAAATAGCTTCGAAGAAGATAAGTAATCTTTTAATATAGTCCAGCGAGACTAAAAGGAGGAACTAATGAAAGATTTTATAGATGTTGATGAAAAATTACCAGTATTAAAAACTATCCCGTTAAGTCTCCAGCACTTATTTGCTATGGTGGGGGCAACTATACTTGTACCAATGATTACAGGTCTAAGCCCATCTATTGCACTATTTTGTAGTGGTGTTGGAACATTACTTTATATATTATGTACAAAAGCTAGGCTTCCAGCATATGTTGGGTCATCCTTTGCATTTATTGGACCTATGGGGGTTGCTACAAAGGCATATGGACAAAGTTCAATGCTTTCAGGAATTATTGCCGCAGGACTTGTATATGTAATTGTTGCTTTAATTATTAAACTTGTAGGAATTAAATGGATAAATAGACTATTGCCTCCAGTTGTTGTAGGCTCTGTTGTAATTGTAATAGGATTAAGCCTCGCTAGTGTTGCAATACAATGGTCAGGACTGAATTCTACATTTACATCACCTGCACTTGAGGGTATATCTAGAGGCACGTGGATATTTATATCAATGACTACCTTGGCTGTAGCAATAGCGGGCACCATGTATTTTAAAGGATTTTTCGGAGTAGTACCTATTCTAATTGCAATGGTAGTTGGATACATACTATCTATAATATTCGGAGCAATCCCTAGTGAAACTCTAAATCAAATTGGATCTGCTAAGCTTATTAGATTACCAAGCTTTGTTTTGCCGACTTTTAATATAAATGCTATTATGCTCATGGCTCCAATAGCTTTTGTAACTCTTGCTGAACATATTGGACATGTATATGTTACTAGCAATGTTTGTGGAAGAGATTTTGCAAAAGATCCAGGTCTTCATAGATCAATACTTGGAGACGGAGTTGCTACAATGTTTGCAGGATTCGTTGGCGGGCCTCCAAATACAACATACGGTGAAAACATAGGGGTTATGGCAATCACTAAGGTTTACAGCGTTTGGGTAATAGGAGGAGCAGCAATTATCGCGATAATACTATCATTTATTGGACCAGTATCAGAAGTTATTGGTAACATACCACTACCTGTAATTGGGGGAGTAAGTGTAATGTTATTTGGAATAATTGCATCTTCTGGTTTCAGAATATTTGTTGAAGACAAAGTTGATTTTAGTAAAAAGAGAAATCTTATAATTGCTTCAGTAATAATAGTTTTAGGAATAGGTGGAGGAGGTATTAACTTCAAATTTGCAGGAGCAGATGTAGAAATTGCAGGACTCGCTTTAGCAACTTTGGTGGGTATAGTACTTAACTTAGTTTTACCTCAAACTAGTAGGTCAGGGGATAATTAATCAGCCTTTTAAAAGAATAAATATATAATTAAGTGTCAGACGAGTTCTGGCACTTTTAGCTATTTTATGACTCAAATATAAAATTTCTAGACAATAATAGCAAATAGCGATATTATAATATGAGAGATATGATGATAAGCATATGAAGAAATAGGAGAGATAATATATGATGTATACTTTAATTGCCACAACTACTTTTGGAATAGAAGCAGTTACTGCTAAGGAACTAAAAGTATTAGGGTACGAAAATTTAATTGTTGAAAATGGAAGAGTAACTTTTCAAGGCGATGAAATGGATATTGCAATATGTAATACTTGGCTAAGAACAGCAGAGAGACTTTATATAAAAATGGCTGAATTTAAGGCATTGTCCTTCGAAGATTTATTTCAAGGAACACTTGCAGTAGACTGGGGTAATTTAATACCTGAAGACGGCAAGATGCATATTATAGGTAAATCTGTAAAGTCACAGCTGCACAGTGTACCAGATTGTCAAGGAATAGTAAAAAAGGCAGTAGTTGAATCAATGAAGAAAAAATATGTTAAAGAGTGGTTTTCAGAAGATGGCCCTGTGTATAAGATAGAGGTTGCAATTCTAAGAGATATAGTGACTTTATCAGTAGATACTTCAGGTGTTGGGCTACATAAGCGAGGATATAGAGAATATGCTGGTGAAGCACCACTTAAGGAAACTTTAGCTGCAGCCCTTGTTCTAATAAGTAAATGGGATAGCACAAGAGTTCTAGCAGACCCACTTTGTGGTTCAGGAACTATTCCAATCGAAGCAGCACTTATAGCTAAAAACATGGCCCCAGGGTTAAATAGAGAATTTGTAAGCGAGACATGGCCTAATATAGAAAAGGATGTCTGGGAGCAGGTACGAGAAGGCGCAAGAAAAACTATAAACCCAAATGAAGTTGAAATACTAGCATCAGATATTGATGCGTCTCTACTTAGGACAGCAGGTCAAAATGCTGAAAAAGCAGGAGTTAAGGATTTCATAAAATTTCAAAAGATACCAATGCAAACTTTTACGTCTAGGCAGAAGTATGGTGTTATAATTACTAACCCACCATATGGAGAAAGACTTGGAGAACGAGAAGAGGTAAAAAGAATACATGAAGGTCTTGGAGAAATGTATAGGAGCTTAAACGAATGGTCTTGTTTTGCTATAACATCCAATGTTGAGTTCCAAAAGCAATTTGGACAAAAGGCAGATAAAAACAGAAAATTATATAATGGAAGATTGTTGTGTTATTATTACCAATATATAAAAGAGGTACCAAGGAAAAAGAAGGAAGACTAAGTATGAATTCTCTAACGTGACTTGCAATATGAGCTCAGAACGTGAAACTCAATTAACAAATTCTAATCTTTTGCTAATATAAAATTCTCTGTCGTTCACACTCGACGTCCTGTCTCGGGTTCACTAACCTGACTTCCTGTCAGGTTCACGAGAATTTTATATTATCAAAAGAAGAATTTGTTAATTGAATTTCAATGTTCTTTCGCTTCTTATTGCTAGTCACTTCAGAGAAAGCTCATACTATAGTGTATATAATAAGTTGTATCTAATTGGGAAGGCAAAGTGTAAAATATACTTTGCCTTTTCGTGCGTCCAGCATATGCACTTAGCCGGTAGGCTGAATGAAGTCTGTATTATCAAGCTTAATAGGTAAGTTCATGAATGCTGGAACTATCAAAAATGGGATTTTTGATGAAGTTGATATAGTTTGTCCGCAGGGCGGTGGTATTTCACTATTGTTAATGTATATACATATAGACCATTGTGATAATACAATGATGGAAATAGGTAAATGTATAACATCACAGCCGTGTTAAGGCAATTGTATATTATTTAAAGGAATACATATGCTCTCATTATCCTTTTGTTGATCACTAGTTTTATACAACAACACATAATTGTCATACATAGCATATATTCTATTTATGATTAATGGATTTTCATCTACTTTGGTTAAATTAATAAATTTATTGGTATTGTAATTATATATGCAGGTACTATTAAACACATTGTTATTCCAAGTTAGATATTTGCCGTTTAATGTGGGATCGCACCTATATAATTCATTTTCTATTTTATCATAACAAAGTGAATTTTCATCGACTATAGTTTGGACTTGATTATTAGTTAAATTAATTAATACCACCTCAGAATTACAGGCGTTCTGGTTTGCTTTTTTTAAAGGGATTTTTACAGCGGCTATTTTGTCTTTGAAAATGCTAGGGTTATGAAAAAAATCATTAAATGTAAGTTGCTTCTGTATTTTGGTATTTAAGTCATAAATAAATAAATCACTAAACCTATACTGTGTTAACCTGACTTCATAGTTATTGTTAATCTCTTTATATTTACTCCATACTATTGTATTATCATACAAACTACAATCAGCAATCATCTCATTCATAACATCATTTGTAGAGGTTATAATATTTTTCTTATTACTATCAATTTCGTATTTTATTAATTCTGTTTTTACTTTTAAACTATTTGGTTCTGTTTTACAATACACTAATGTATTATTATATATTGATAATTTGTCAGGTGTATAGTTAATGAACATAGGTACTTTATATTTATTAGAAATAAATGAGCTTTTATCAATGATATGTTTTTTACCACTTGATATATTCTGCGCTATCATTTGCCATTTAAAAGGCTTATTACTAGTGTCATCTATTAAGACTTCATTTTCTACCCATACTATCCATTCTGAATTACATGTAATAGTTTTTATAAAATCTTTACTATTAGATACACTGGCAATTATATTTATAGAACCATTTTTTACATTGTAAGAATAAATATTTTTGCAATCATTTTTTGTTGCTATCAAAACATCTCTACTCAAAATGTAGCCTTGAAAAAATAAATCCAAAGGCAATTTTTTTTTCGTAATATCAGTAAAATTTATAACTGATATTGGGTTTCGTATACTTGTTATTGCAACTGTAGGTCTGGAAGTAGTATTAGCTCTTTTAGAATGTTGTATAAAAATTAAAACACATAGAATTGTTAAAGCAATTATTGATAAAAATGGTATTAGGCGTTTTTTCATCATAAAACAAGCCCCTCATTTTAAATTTAAATATAAATTGTTATTAATTCTAATTATAGAATTATATTACATTATATAGAATATATATTCAACATATAAATTTGGAGGACCTACTATTAACATTAGGGTGGGTAAATTATTTCAGAATTGCAAATTATAAAGGACTTATTGAGAAGGTATTTAGTGTATGCAAGGTTAATTTATAAAGCCAAGACACTTTAATAGATTGTGTAGATACATCATAGTGTCTATATTGGTAAGACTTTTTCCGTAAGTGACTTGAAATAAGAAGAGCAGAAACATTGAAATTCCATTTAGTAATTCTTGTTTTGTAAATGGGAAAATTCTCGTGAGCCTTCCAGGAAGGAAGGCTAGCGAACCTGATGCAGGACGCCGAATGTGAGCGATAGAGAATTTTACATGAACAAAATTTTAGAATTACTTAATGGAATTTCACGTTTCAAACTATTATTTCAAGACACACAGGGGAAAGTCTTACTAGGCTATTCAACTCTTTGTAAAGTACTCTCAATTGGAGTTACATATATAGTTTTGTTTGTAGAGTATATAACCATTCCAGGTTTTGCACCAGATGGTTTCTTAACATTTCTGACCTGTGTATAATCAACAGGTACGCTTGATGAATTTTGTGATTTACTAAAATATGCAGATAAATTACCAGCCTCGAGTAGTGTAGTTTCTGGTATATCACCAATATGTTTTATAATAACATGGGAACCTGGTATATCCTTTGTGTGTAGCCACATGTCATTTTTGTTAGCGAGTTTTAGTGTCAAAAGATCATTTTGAATATTATTCCTACCAACATAGATGTCAATGCCTTCACTTGATATAAAGTGCATAGGTTTAGTTGGTTTGGCTTTTTTAGATTTACCGTGTTTTTTAATTGTAATATATTCAGTTTCTATTAATTCATTTTTAATATCTTCAATTCCATTATAGTTTTCTACATTTATTATATTAGTGAGAACAGAATGAAGATATTGTAATTCATTATTAGTGAGATTCATTTGAACTAATGCCATTTCTTCTGCTATCTTAAATTTATTATATTTTTTGTAATAATATTGGACATTCTGTGATGGAGTTTTATGCTCATCAAGTTTTATTTCAATATTTTCACCATTTTCGCTATAATAATTTACAAGACTTGCAATCTTGTCACCTTTTTTAAGTGAGTATATATTGGCTGTTAGGAGTTCGCCATGTAGTTTATAGGTACCTTTATTTTCGCAATCATTTAAAGTTTGTGTAAGTATCCTTACTTTCTTATCGCAACGACTTATATTATTGTTTACTATTTTTTGAAGGTTTGAGCTTTTTGCATTTAACCTATCATGTTTATCTTTGCGAAAGTAAAAATCTTCTATTAGCTTAGATGGTGAATCGTATTTTTCTATTTCACAATCTTTAAGTGAAGTAAGCTCAACAGAATGAAAATCTTTTAGTTTGCCATTCATGGCGTATGTAGCTAAAAAAACATTTTTAGACATGTTATTAAATACTCCAACTGTAAAATCATAAATATTTTGAGAATGATCTAAATCAAAATCAGTATATTTAGCACGATACCTATAAACAAGTTCTGATGATAGGTTAGAACTTACTCCTGTGAAGGTGCCAGTGAAAAACTTTTCACCAAGCTCTATATCTTTATCAGTTATGTATTTATAAAATTCATCATAACTAAAGTTAAAAGCATCTAGTTTTGTGGAAGCAGGGGGGTAGATATATTCTACTCCTGTGTATAGTACACGATAACTATTGACGTCTGAGCTAACATGCTTAATGCTATCCATGATTATGTTATCGCGTGTACGAACTAAACTAATATTACTGTGTCTACCCATTATTTCAATAATTAAGGAATACACACTATCAAATCCTAGTTCATCACTGGATTTAAAGTCGATAATTAGCAATCTATCTGAATTTAGTTGTCTTACATCTAAGACAGTAGCAGTATTTAAATATTTTCTTAAAACCATACAAAATTTAGGGGCTTGTATTGGGTTCTGTTTATTAAATTCTGTAAAATGAATTCTAGGATAATTTGCACTTGAACATATTAATAATTTATATATTTTTCTATTTTTTTTAAAACTTAATATAACTTCATCCTTTTCGGGTTGAGTTACTTTATCAACTCTACAATCTATGATTATATCTTTTATTTCCTCAACGAGGCTAGATAAATAAATTCCATCTAATGCCATATATATCATCCTTTCCTTCTAAAATGTCGTAAAAATTTATAAATTTGAATTTATGCCTTGCAAATAATACTATATATAATATACTACTATTAACATAAACTATTATTAATAGTATACCATTAAAGAAAATTATTGAAAAGTAAGTCATGTTGGTAGCGAGGGGGAACAATTGTATGGAATTTATAAATTTCACAAAAATGCAAGGAACAGGAAATGATTTTATAGTTATTGAGGATTTAGAAGGTAAATATAATGATCTATCGGAAATTTCGAGCAAACTTTGTGATAGACATTTTGGAATAGGTGCTGATGGAATTTTAGTAGTTAGAAAAAGTAATATAGCTGATATACAAATGATAATTATTAATTCTGATGGTTCTTATGCATCAATGTGTGGTAATGGCATAAGATGTTTCGCTAAATATATTTGGGAAAAAAAATATGTGGCGAGTAATACAATAAAAATTGAAACTGGCGATGGTGTAAAGATTGCAAGTATAAATGTTAAAGAGGGATCTGCGAAGAGCGTAACTATTAATATGGGGAAATATAATTTTGAACCTAAAAGTATTCCAGCCTTAGCGCCCAATGAAATAATAAATCAAAAATTAGAGGTTGATAATAAAGAATATTATATTACTTCAATGCTTATGGGTGTGCCACATACTATTGTATTTGGTAGTCATAATGATTTTGAAACCCAGGAAGGTAAGTCTATTGAAAATAACCGTTTATTCCCAAAAGGCACAAACGTAAATTTTTGTGAAGTGTTAGATAGACATACAATAAAAGTTAAAACATGGGAAAGGGGCGCAGGACCAACTTTAGCTTGTGGTACTGGTAGTTGTGCGTCAGTAGTTGCAGCTAACAGATTAGGCTATGTTGAAGGTAAAGTAACGGTATATGTTCCTGGAGGAGCACTAAATATAGAAATTGTTAAAGATGAGGTTCTTATGGAAGGGCCTGCGGAATTGACTTTCGATGGAAAATTTTTTCTAAGTTAAAATTAATGCAACTGTCTATTTTAATAGGCGGTTGTTTTTTTATTTAATTTATTCCATAAAAGTGAATAGAATTACTAAAAGTGACCATGCTTACAAATAGGATGGCTGTTTAAAAGTTTGCGAATAAGGAAAGGTAAAATGTATGAAAAAAAATTTACTCAAATTATTATTAGAAAGAGACTTAATAACCTCACAAGTCTACAAAGATGTTCAAGAATCTTCAATTAAACAAAATTGTAGTGAAGAACAAATAATTCTACGAAATGATAAAATAGATCTAAATCAGCTTATAACTATAATTGAAAATGAGTTTAATATACATTATATTGATTTAGAATCTAAATATGAAAAAAATGGAGCATTTAATTTAATATCAAAAGAAGTTGCAAAAAGACATAATTTGATACCGTTTTATGACAATGACAATCAGGTCTATGTGGCTTTCTCAAACCCTTTTGATATTAAGGTAATTGATGAGCTGAAATTTATTACAAATAAAAGAATTAAAGTATTTTTTGCTTTAGGAACTGATATCACGTGCTCTATAGAAAATTGTTATGGAAAACAAATTGTTGATGTAGCAGTTGAAGAAATGAAAAAAGAATACATATTAGAGGAAGAGTTGAAAAATGAAGAGCTGAAGGAGGCACTATCTACTGAGAATGCTCCTGTTATAAGGATAACAAACTCTTTACTAAAGAGGGCTGTAAATGCAGAAGCTAGCGATATTCATCTAGAACCTTTTAAACTTTCAGCGATTATACGAATGAGAGTTGATGGCATACTAAAAGAAATAAACCAAATTCCAAGTAATGTGTATAAATCATTGTGTACAAGAGTGAAAATTATGGCGAATATGGATATTGCAACAAAACTTATTCCTCTAGATGGAAAGATTACAGAAAATATAGATGGAGTAGATTACGATTTTAGGGTATCCTCCTTGCCAACTATGTATGGTGAAAAATTAGTTATTAGGGTTTTGTACAAAGCGGAGAGATTTATTAATTTAGATTCATTGGGATTTAGTGAAGACAAAGTTATTCTTCTAAGGGATACATTAAAACTTTCTCATGGAATGATAATAGTCTCAGGGCCTACAGGAAGTGGAAAGTCTACAACCTTATATGCATTACTAAATGAAATCAATAGTAAAAGCAAAAATATTATTACTATAGAAGACCCAATAGAATATAATATGCCTAGAATTAATCAAGTAAATGTTAATAATAAAGCTGGACTTACTTTTTCAACAGGCCTTAGAAGCATTTTGCGGCAAGATCCTGATATAATCATGATCGGTGAGATTCGTGATGAGGAAACTGCACGAATTGCTGTTAGGGCATCAATAACAGGTCATTTGGTGTTGTCAACTTTGCACACAAACGATTCGGCTGCTTCTATATCAAGACTAATAGATATGGGGATTCCGTCGTATTTAGTTGCAGATTCATTGGTTGTAGTTTTGGCGCAGAGACTAGTTAGAAAATTATGCTCATTTTGTAAACTGCAATATGAGATTATAGGGAAGGAATTTGAGCGATTAGGATTTAATAGTGGAGAAAAAACATATAAAGCTGTTGGATGTAGTAAGTGTAATGAAACTGGATATAAAGGGAGAACTGTTATATATGAATTATTAAGAATAGACAGTAATCATAGAACTATTATAGCAAGAAGTGGGATAAGTGATGAGCTTTGGGCATACTGCAATGAAAAAAAATTTGGATCATTTATGGATAGTTGTAGGTCTTGTGTAATTAACGGAATAACCTCAATAGAAGAATTCGAGGAGGCTACTTATAGTTATAATTACAAATAAGAAACATAGAAAATCGCCAGGGATAGGTGAGATAGAATATGAGGTATAAATACATAGCAAAAACAATAAATGGAACTTTATTAAAAGATAGTTTTGATTGTGAAAGCATAGAAGAATTAGCGCTCTATTTACGTGAAAAAGAATTATATTTAGTAAAATCCACCATAATTAAAAAAATAAATACAAATTCTAGAAGACCTAATCAAAAAACCATATCTATATTTTGCAAGCAATTCTCAGTATGTTTAAGATCGGGCATACCCATATGTGATATCCTAAATTTACTCTATGAGCAAATGCTTCATAAGGCCATAAAAAAGAGTCTTATTAGTATTAGAGAAAATGTTCAAAAGGGTAATTCACTCTGTGCAAGTATGAAGAAAACTACAAATGTGTACCCTGATTTTATGATTAATATGATTTACTTGGGAGAAGAAAGTGGAAAACTTGATATAATTCTAGAAGAATTATCAAAGTATTATGAGAAAGAACATAAGTTATTAAAAAAATTTACTAACTCTATGATTTATCCTTGCACGGTATTTATAACATTAATGATAGTATCATTGTTTTTACTTATAAAGGTGATACCTATATTTATTGTAAACTTGAATTCATTTGGTGCGGAAATTCCATTAATAACAAGATTAGTTATAGGATCTAGCAACTTCGCACGTAGCAATTTGTTGTGGATTTTAATAGTAATCTTAATTTTGATTTCAGTTTTTATGAAATATATTAAAACTCAAAGTGGGAGGTTTATTTTCGATAAGTTTAAATTCATTTGCCCAATATTCGGTCCAGTGTATAAACGTCTTATATATACGAGATTTTCAAGAGGACTTAATATATTACTAAGTAGCGGAGTTGGATTACTAAGGACTTTTGAAATTATTAATGATGTTATTGAAAACAAATATTTTAAGCTAAGGCTTAAAAGTGTTTCTAACGATATAAAAAAAGGGAAAGATTTAGCTAGTTCACTAAATGCGATGAATCTATTTCCACAATTTTTTGTAGCCATGATAAAAATAGGGGAAGAGACTGGTAATTTAGATGGAATGTTTTTAACTGCAGCTGATATATTCTATGAAGACGCGCAGGAGAATGTAGAGAAAGCAACAGTACTGTTAGAACCAATTATGATAATTTTTTTAGGAATTATGATTGGAACAATTGTATTAGCAGTTATGTTGCCAATGCTCAGTGTTATGGACTCGGCAGGTAAATTCTAATGGTATTTAAGATGGAAAGGAAATTTATTCGTAAAGGATTTACATTAATTGAGTTAACGGTAGCTATAGCTATTATAGGCATTATAACATCGTGTAGTGCACTTACATATAAATATTATAAAGAATTACAAAACAAAATGGATGCGAATTATTACTGTAATGCAGTAGTTAGTTTTATTAATAACTCAAAAATGTACTGTAGGGAAAAATCTTGTAGTGCTGTCATAACTTTTGATATACCAGGGAATATTATAAAATTAGATGTAGGAACTAAAACAGTAAGTAAAATAATACTCTTAAATAAAATAACCCTAGATAATGTTACTGGGACTCAGGTTGATAATGACATTCTAATTGACAAGATGGGATATACAAGTGATTCTGGAACAATAACATTGAGAGATAACAACCTAGTATATTATAAAATTACAATGGGAGTTGGTACTGCATATGTTGAAAACAAATAAAAGGGCGTTTACATTAGTGGAAGTATTATGTAGCCTTGCAGTATTTTCTATCATTTTCGTTTGCATGATGTCATATGAGGCGACGTCGCTCAATATGAAAAAGGATATCAAAACTGTAAATAATGATGTTCTCTTAATGGAAAACTTAAAAAATAACATTATATACTCTATGACATATGAAGATTTAAATCAATTAATAACTAATAAAAATTTTTTCGTAAGCAAAAATAATATTACGATGGATGCAAATAAAATGATAGTTAAAAATATTTTCATAAATCAAAAACCAACATTAAATTCATACATAAAATTAACATCTACAGGAATAGATTCAAATGTTTATAAGCTGAATATTTCTTTATATTCTATCAATCCAACAGATAAATTAGAATTACAGTGTAACTTTTATAAAGGTAAACATAGATGAAGAAAAGAGGATTTACACTTATAGAGTTAGTAGTTGTTATGTCTTTGGCATTTTTAATGTTAGGGGTAGTGGGAAACATACTTACATCATATGTGAAAGGCTATAAAAATAGTTTATTGCAAAGCAATGGATTTAATTATTTAAACAGTGCAATAGTAATGATAGACTCTGAAGTGAATCAATATGCAAGTGATGTGAAAACTGATGGGAATATTATTAATATAGTTTGCTACAAAGGAAATAGTCCTAAAAATATAAAATCAGTAAATGGGAACATTATTGTTTCTACAAACGTTGGTAATAATTATTATACAAATATAATAATGAAAGAGGTTAAAGATTTTACAGCTATAAAAACAGGGAAAATTCTTTATATTAAAATTATATGGCACAATGGTCAAAGTATTGAGAGGTGTTTAGCAATAAAAAATGCAAACTAAAAAGGGATTTATATTAATTTATACGCTTTTAGTGGGAATTATTTGTTTGATTATCACGATGTACATATTTGATATTCAGATGTCAGAAATAAAGTATTCTACAAGCAATAAAAGATATGTATTAATGGATGATAACTATCAAAGGGACAAAGAATATTTAATGACTTTGTTTTCTACATATATTGATACAAATAAAGTAGAAATAAAAAGGCTTACAATAACTACCTTTTTTCATGATATAACAGGTTCTGTTGTAAGTTATCAAGGAGCTAAAGTTACTTATAATAATACAACAAATGAATTTGTTTTTGCAACACCTTACGATATTAATGCATATAGAAATGATTATTATAAGTTAGAAACACTTAATGAAGATTTTAAAATGGTATTTAAAAAAACATTATATAGTAATAGGTAAGGAGGGGAAAATGAAATTTAGAAAAAATATGTTTCTAGAGGTTTCGACTCAAAGAATTTCGGGTGTAGAATTTTCTAAACGCACATTACTAAATAGAGTGGTTAATATCGCTAAAGGAAATTCGTATTGTAGGGATTCACCCGATATAAAAGATTTTAAGATAGATATAAAAAACAAAAACTTGTATGTTCTTGTTGAGGGAGAAGCAGTATATATAAAAAAAGTAATACTACCAGTAGTTAAAAGACATTTAATTTATGACATGATTAAAAGTGAATTAAGATATTATTACAAGGACATTAATAATATTGCATTTACGTATAAGTTAATAAAAAAAGACAAATTCAATATGGAGATATTAGTTTTTTGCATAAAGGGAAATAGCTTAGAAATTTTAGAAAATAGTATTAAGAATAATATTATTTTGAAAAAAGTAAATTTAATTCAATTTTGCTTTAAGTACTATTATTCCAGTAAAATTAATGTTAAAAGCTATATATTGGTATTTTACTATAATTGTAATTTGTATTTTTTAATATGTTGTGATAATGAAATTGTAGCTAATAATATTATATATATTAAAGGATTATATGAATTTAAGTTTTCAAATGTTATGAATGAATTTTTAGAGTTATATAATGATTATGCTAAATCATGCGAAAAGATCTATTATTCAAATATAAAAGAGTTAGACATAAAAGAATTTGAATATATAGAGTTACCTCACCAAATATTAGATGACATAGACAGAGAAGAATTGTTAAAATATATAATAGTAAAAGGGTAGATAGATATGAGGAAAAAAACATTCATTCCCAATTGGTATGTCGATGAAAAAAATCGAATAGAGAATAAAAAAATCAAAATAGGTATGGTGATAACATCATTTTTAATTATATTTTTAATAAGTCTAATATTTAATACCTATAATAAAATAAATCATATAAATGGTGAGATTTTAAATAAAAAAAATGATGTCATTACGGAAGATAAAAACATAACTAAAGAAAAAATTAAAAATGAAGAAAAAATAAAAAATGAAGAAAAAATAAAAAATGAAGAAAATGATAAACATAATATTATTACAATTGAAAAGTATAATAACTTTAGTAATTTTCTTGATAAAAATAATTTGAGCTACATAAGTATTATCATTACTGAGTTTAATTTAGAAATAGACATTGCAGCTAAGAGTTATGAAGAATATATAATGATTGTAAGATGTATTGAGAATAATTATTCAATAAAAAAATTAAGTCCAAACATTAAAAACGAAGGGAATTTTAACTTTACAGTTATATTAGAGGTATAAGAATGTATAAAAACCAAAAAAATAAGTGGGTGCTCTTAGTTTTAGTGGTCCTAATGGTGATTTTATGTACTAGATTAATTTTTGTTAAAAACAAGGTAATTTCATATAAAAACCAAAACACATTTAAAAGCAAAAGCGTATCTAAAACTTTAAGGAACGAAAGTGTTAAAAGTGTAAAAGAATATGGATATAGTGACATATTAGAATGTGTACAAAAAAATAGAGATTTTGAAATTAAGTCTATTAATTTAATGGAAAATGAGATTTGTAGTGTCGAAGTTAATTATAATGGAGATATAAAATTATTATATAGTGCATTATGTTATTTAAATGAGAGTGAAAATTTCTTAAGCGTTAATAAGATTAGCATAAATACGGATGCTAAAAGTACAAGTTTAAGCATTAACTTTAAAAAGAATAAGTAATTTTGAAATATATTTGCAAATGTCATTCAGTTTTGATAAAATAACATTGTTCCACTGTAATGTTTATATTTACCGTTATAACTGTGGAATGTGCTATAATAATTAATGAATTGAGTCATGCTTAGTATAGAAATATCGATAAGTATTATATACATAACTTATGAAATCATGCGATAACAGTAATGGAATCGATATCCGACCTAAAGCGCATATGTGATTAAGTGTATAAATCAAGTATTGTTAGTCTATACTAAATATGATAATATATATAAAGGTTTAGAAATGAGCCATATGCTAAACAAGCAAGGTTATAATATATTAAAGTTGTAATATGTTAAAATAAGGGAATTATTAATGAATTTTGGAGGGATACTTTATGATATCAGCAGGAGACATAAGAAAAGGAACTACATTTGATGAAGGTGGACAAGTTTACACTGTAATAGATTTTTTACATGTAAAGCCAGGTAAGGGAGCTGCATTTGTTAGAACTAAACTAAGAAACGTTATAAACTCTGGGGTTACAGAGAAAACATTTAATCCTACTACAAAGTTACAAGAGGCAGTTATAGAAAGAAAAGAAATGCAATATTTATATGCAGCTGACGGACTATACTACTTTATGGATCAAGAGACTTTTGAACAAATACCACTTAACTACGAAAAAGTTGAAGATGCAATAAAATACTTAAAAGAAAATATGTTTGCTATAATAAAATTTTATAAAGATGAGGCTTTCTCAGTAGAGGCTCCAAATTTTGTAGAACTAGTAATAACTGCAACTGAGCCTGGTGTTAAAGGCAATACATCTTCAAGTGTAACAAAACCTGCTACAGTAGAAACAGGAGCAATAATCCAAGTGCCAATGTTTGTTAATGAAGGTGAAACTATTAGAATAGATACAAGAAATGGCGATTATATGCTAAGAGTTTAAGTTTTTAAAAAAGAAGGACCTATTATAAACTGGTACCTATGTCAAGGACAATATAAAAAAGAGTACTAAGATGCTAAAAGGTGATTTCTGTATTGCACAGGAGTCATCTTTTTCAGGTTCCACTGGTATCTATAAT
>NZ_JAHLEB010000014.1 GCF_018861735.1 Clostridium lacusfryxellense
ATACTAATTCGACATATCTTTTAAAATTCCTTTTTGTTTTTAGTTTTTTATAAAAAAAAATCGCCATCTTTAATTTGATGACGATTTTTCATATAGTTTTTCAGTGGCCTCGTTGTAGCCCTACTACTTTTTTTTATTTTCATTTGATCTCATTTTAGGTCACTGGCTCCCCATAAATTGGGACTACTCTTGTCCAACCTTTCAGTTTTCCATATTTGAGATACTTATCGTAATCTTCTAACTCTGCATTAAGGAACTCTTTCCATAATTTACGCAATGATTCATTTCTAATACACTCAATGATTGCTCTGACATGAGCATCTATTGAATCTAATTCCCAACTTATAATAATTCGATACATAAACTTATCTGTAATCATTTCAGGATCAATCGGAGACTGCACTGGTAGTGCAGCCCTGTTAGGTAGTGGTACATTAAGCTTTAGGGCTAACCCTTCAAGCGTATTAAGCTGCTTGTTATAAATATATAACTTATGTTGAAGTATTACTTTAAACTCAGTATCATGAGCAAAACTAGCGAATAAACCTATAAGCTCAGTTTGCTCATATCTCATAGTGATATGAGCCCAAATATGAAATGATTCAGAAGTGGAAAGTTGTTCTTTTCCCTGTTTAATTGAAGTCTTATAAGTAGGATACGTTTCTTCCCATCCTTTCAATTTACCAAACTTATAAAAGATATCAAGATCCTCAAAATGGACTATAAAATCTTGTATAATAATACCTCTTAAATTATCATTCGTAGTGGTTGAACGAACTGCGTGGCTAATAGTTGTCACCTGTGATATGAGGTCATGGTATATCTTTTTATAAATATAATCATCTGTTACATCATTAACACGTGTTGCAAACTTCACGTCCACTGGCGGTCTATTTGGCATGATGATACGATATTTTTCACCTAACTTCTCTAAAATATCTATTTGCTTTTCAAAATGCACCTGATATTTATCTAGTATTATTTCCCAATCTACGTCATGAACAAAGTTCTTAAATAATTGAATCGTTTGAGTGTTAACATATCTTGCTCTTAGAAGATTATATATATTAAATGCCTCCTGAATATCTAGGATGTCTTCTCTCTTCTTAACTTTTTTTATTAATGAAATTATATCCAATACATTCACCTCTCAATTGAAAATTTTGTTATTAGTATTTGTAGAATAATATATATATATACATGAGGGGTATTAAAGAAGTAAGTAATATAATTATCATTCGTTATTAAAATGTAAAAATAGCTAATGCCGTGAAAACAAATTTTCACGACTTTTTGTTGTACATAAAAATCTATCCTATAGCCTCAAAGTGAATGTAACTCAATTGGTATTGTGTTACTTTCACTTTATTAATATAATCAAAATATATTAAACCCCACATCGTCAGATATGAGGTTATCGGAGACTGAATATAAGAAGATTATGCTCATTTATCTTCTTTATTTTCTAATTTGTCTAGAATAACATCTATCTTTTCATATATCTTTTTATTCATAGCAGTAAGATTTTTAAACATTTGTAATGCTCTACTTACCACTACTATAATAGCAGCAACTACAGCCAAATTAATAACTACAGAAATAATTGTTAAAATGTTTTCTGTCATACAAATTCTCCCTTCTATATTAAATAGTTTTATCGTAATATTTACGAGCACGACACAAAATACTTGCTTAATTAATCTATTCTATATTATAGATCTACAATCCTTTAAAAATATATTTCAAAGATACACTGCCGTGAAACCAAAATTATTTCACGACATTTGTTGTTCCATATAACTAGCATATTCCCTCATTACAACTTTTATTTGATACCCTTCATAAATTAATGTTTTATTAAAACTTTGCCTTACTAACGCGCAACAAGGCTCACCCCACTTCGTTGTTTGTTCAAAATTCAGACCCTGAGTGAGCCGCGAACTCCTCTGCCGCCATAGTAAGATTCCGCACCATTGTGATACACGAATACATTTCCGTAGCGGAAATCAGCAAATATGGCACCACCAAGTTTTCTAATCTCAGAAGGTGTTTTCACCCAGCTCGATGTTTTCATATCGAAATTTCCTAGTTTCTGCAGCTCACGATATTGTTCTTCCGTTAAAATTTCAATGTCCATGGCAGTCAGCATACCAATAGCACTATTTACCGGTTTATGTTCTTTCCTTGACTCAAGAGCTTCACCATCGTAACAAACACTTCTGCGACCTTTAGGACTTTCCTCTGAACAATCATAAAAAATGTATTCTCAATACTATACTACAACATAATCACAATTAATAATAATGATAATTTTAGATATTTCTCTTTAGATTATGCTACTACAGTATATATTGCGTAAAATGCATTTGAACTAGTCTTAGTAATTCTTAATTGCAGATGTGTTTTGAAAATACATATTTAACATAATAACATTTTTCTATCAATAACCCTCATTATTTGTTTTCATTACTAATAGGTTATTAACGTTCTCTGGAGTGACTTGCAATAAGAGACTAAAAAACTATTAAACTTCATTTAGAAATTCTTCTTTTGCGAATATAAAATCCCCGTAAGCCTCACATGAAGTGAAACTTACGGAGATTTATACTACTACTACTACTACTACTACTACTACTACTACTACTACTAATCACAATTAATAATAATGATAGTTTTAGATATTTTTCTTGAATTATGCTAATAAAAGTATATATTGCGTAAAATGAATTTGAACTCGATTTAGTAATTCTTAATTTATCTTAATTGCAGATGCGTTTTGAAAATACATGTTTGAGCATAGCGAGTTTGTATTTTTTAGCAACTGTAATTAAAATAAATTTTAGAATTCCTTAGCGAAGTGAAAGCATTGTAGCAATATATACTTTTAGTTATAGCCTAATTTAAGAAAAACTTACAATAAACAATTTATTGGATTATTAATCTACCTTTTTGTCACTAGCTGCCTCTTCATATGCAGTTCTAAATTCTTCCTCACCTCTAAGATTCTTAAAAGCAATGGACATCATAAGCTTGATTCTGTTAATTTGATTTACTTCACTTGCACCTGGGTCGTAATCTATAGCCGTTATATTTGCCCCTGGATATCTTCTTTTTAATTCCTTGATCATTCCCTTACCTGTTACATGGTTAGGAAGACAAGCAAAAGGTTGCATACAAACTATATTTTTTATCCCACCTTCAATAAGCTCAACCATTTCAGCGGTTAAAAACCATCCTTCACCCGCTTGATTACCAAGTGACACTATAGGTGATGCCCCTTCAGCTAGCTCTTGTATAGTTTTAGGAGCGCTAAATCTAATGCTTTTTTCAAGAACTGATTTCATATGTGTCCTATAACTTTCTATATATTTAATAGCTATATTATCTATTACCATATCAGTTCTACTTTTACCTAAATATTTATATTTAAAGTCAGCATCATAAGCACAGTATAAGAAAAAGTCAGTTAAATCTGGCATAACTGCTTCTCCACCCTCTTTTTCAATGACATCAATAATATCATTGTTAGCTGTAGGATGGAACTTAACTAAGATTTCTCCAACCAGTCCTACTTTAGGTTTAACAACATTTTTAATTTCTAAACAGTCAAACTCAGATACAATTTGCGTTATATTGTTTTTAAACTCATTGCTTTTTCCTTTTACTACCGCAACTTTACATATTTCTACCCATTTTTCATAGAGTAAATTAGCTGAACCCTCTATCACTTCATAAGGTCTAACCTTGTAGAGTACACGCATAAGCAAATCCCCATATACTAATGACATAATTGATTTTTTAATCATTGGATATGTGTATTTAAAACCTGGGTTTTTCTCAAGGCCACCAGCATTTAAAGATATAACTGGAACTTGAGGGAATCCTGCATCTTTAAGTGCTTTTCTAAGGAACCCAATGTAATTTGTAGCCCTACACCCGCCACAAGTCTGAGACATTATAACAGATGTATTTTGCACATCATAATTACCTGATTTTAACGCAGAAACCAGCTGACCAATTACAATTATTGTAGGATAACAAGCATCGTTATTTACATACTTTAAGCCCTCATCTACAGCTTCAGTATCCACTGAAGGTAATACTTGTAGATTGTATCCTGATGCATTAAATGCTTCTTGTACAAATTGAAAATGCATTGGTGACATTTGTGGACATAAAATTGTGTGTTTCTTTCTCATTTCTTTTGTGAAGATAATTTTGCTCTCAACCTCATGGACCTTCCTTGGCAAAATACCATTCTTATCTCTTTCATTAATTGCAGCTTTAAGCGATCTAATTCTAATTCTTGCCGCTCCCAAATTATTTCCTTCATCAATTTTCAAAGTTGTAAATATCTTACCATTATTTTCTAAAATCTGAGCAACTTGATCAGAAGTTACTGCATCAAGACCACAACCAAAAGAATTCAGTTGAATAAGTTCAATATTTGGCTGGCTTGATACAAAACTAGCTGCCGCATATAATCTAGAATGATATACCCACTGATCAACCATTCTTAGAGGTCTCTCAACAATACCTAGATGAGCCACAGAATCTTCGGTAAGAACTGGCATATCAAAATCAGTAATTACACTAGGAATTCCGTGATTAATCTCTGGATCTATGTGATAAGGTCTTCCCGCTAAAACTATACCTTTTTTACCAGTACGCCTAATGTATTCTACTACTTCTTCGCCCTTCTTTTGAAGATCTAATTTTACCTTTTCAGTTTCGTCCCATGCCTTTTGAGAAGCAATAGCTACTTCCTTTTTATTAACGCCAAAACTAGCTAACTCATCTGTTAATCTGTTTACCAATTCTTTCTCATTGTCTAATGAAATAAATGGATTTAGGAACTTTATATTTCTTTCCTTTAATATATCCATATTATTTTTTATTACTTCAGGATATGAAGTTACTATAGGACAGTTATAATGGTCATCCGCATCCTTTTGCTCTTTCTTTTCATATGGAATACAAGGATAAAATATTAAATCTATTCCTTTATTTATAAGGCTCATTATATGTCCGTGAGCTATTTTAGCAGGATAACAAGCAGACTCTGATGGAATTGTCTCTATTCCCATTTCATATACTTTTTTAGAAGATCTTTGAGATAATTCTACTCTAAAGCCCAAACTTGTAAAGAAAGTAAACCAGAACGGATAATTTTCATATATATTAAGCACTCTTGGAATACCTATTACACCTCTAGGCGCCTCATCTTTTTTTAGAGGAATATAACCAAATATCCTTTTATATTTATAATCATAGACATTAGGAATTTCTTCTTTTTTACCACTGAGTCCTAGTGCCTTTTCGCATCTATTACCAGATATAAATTCACGATCATTATCAAATTTATTAATTGTAAGAACGCACTGATTAGCACATTGTTTGCACCTACCCATTGAAGTTTCTACAATTAAGTTATCCAATTCTTCTGATGATATCAATGTAGATTTTATACCACTTTCATATCTCTCTTTTGCAATAAGTGAAACACCAAATGCACCCATTAGACCAGCTATGTCTGGCCTTACTGCCTCTCTTCCCGATACAATTTCAAAAGCACGAAGCACTGCGCCATTGTAGAAAGTTCCACCTTGAACTATTATTTTTTTGCCCATGTCTTTTGGATCTCTTATCTTAATAACCTTTAAAAGTGCATTTTTTATTACTGAATAAGATAGTCCCGCTGATATATCTCCTACAGAGGCGCCTTCCTTTTGAGCTTGCTTAACCCTTGAGTTCATAAATACAGTACACCTTGAGCCTAGGTCAACTGGGCTTTTTGCCTTTAATGCTACTTCTGCAAACTCAGATACCCCCATGTTTAACGAATGAGCAAATGTCTCTATAAAAGACCCACAACCAGATGAACAAGCCTCATTTAACATTATACTATCTATTACACCATCTTTAATTTTTAGACATTTCATATCCTGTCCACCGATATCTAATATAAAATCCACTCCAGGCATAAAAGATTCCGCTGCCTTGTAATGAGCAATAGTCTCAATTTCACCAATATCCACTTTTAGTGCTGCCATTATTAATTTTTCGCCGTAACCTGTTACTGCTGAATTTAGTATAGTTACGCCAATAGGTAAAATCGAATATATATGTTTTAGTATCTTTCTAACTAAAGTTAATGGATTACCTTCATTACTTCCATAATGAGAAAATAAAATTGCACCTTCCTCGTCTATAAGTGTAACTTTAGTAGTTGTAGAACCAGCATCTATTCCCAAATAGCAATTTCCAACATAGCTAGCAAGTTCTCTTGTTTTAGCCTTATATTTACTTTGCCTTTCATTAAAATCCTCTAGTTCTTTGTCATTTACAAACAATGGCCTAAATCTACGAACATCATTACTCGTCACTTGTTTTAATTTTGGAAGCTGATTCTTTAATTGTTCAAAGGAAATAACGTCCTCCACCTTTGATGACATAGCAGCCCCTACTGCTACAAATAACTGTGAATCATCTGGGAAAATAACTTGATCATCAGTTAGTTTTAGTGTTTCAATAAACCTCTTTCTTAGCTCGGACAAGAAAAATAATGGTCCGCCTAAGAATGCAACGTTGCCTCTAATTGGTCTACCACATGCAAGTCCACTAATAGTTTGATTAACCACTGACTGGAAAACCGACACAGCGATATCTTCTTTTGCAGCGCCTTCATTTAATAATGGTTGAATATCAGTTTTAGCAAAAACACCACACCTAGCAGCAATTGGATATATAGTCTTATAGTTTTTTGCAAGTTCATTGAGTCCAGTTGCGTCAGTTTGAAGAAGTGATGCCATCTGATCAATAAAAGCACCAGTTCCACCAGCGCAAGTACCATTCATTCTTTGATCTATTCCTCCATCGAAATAGATAATTTTAGCATCTTCCCCACCAAGTTCTATAGCTACATTAGTCCTTGGAATAATGTTTTCTATCGCATAAGTACTGGCTATTACTTCTTGGATAAACGGAATATTCATCCATTTAGATAGGGCTAGTCCACCAGATCCTGTTACAACTATAGTAATATTTGATTCTGGAAACTTTTCATAAGCCTCATATAGTAATGTAGCTATTGTACTTTTTATATCAGAAAAATGCCTCTGATATTTACTATAAATTGTTTTTTCTAACTCATTTAATACTACTATCTTAACAGTAGTAGACCCTACATCTAATCCAACATGTAATAAATTTTTCATAATTACCCCCTGTTTCCTCACAAAGATCGATTTATTCGTACATATATATAACTTTATTCTGCAATAACTAAATTTATTCTCTGTAATGTTAACCTATATTATATCGTTTCTATTAATTTCTATCTATAGTGTTTCATCGCATATATTGATATTGTTTATTATGATTCAACAAATAATCATATAACATTATAACTCAATGGATATAATATTTCCAACCTATTTTTGATTAATATTTCCTTTAAAATAATGACAAGTATTACAAATGTCGTTAACAATACATTATCTACCCTCATATACTAAAGTATAACTTTCAAGGGGATGATAAAGTGATTAAGGTAGAAATCAATAATATAAGTATGAATTATCACTCTCTAACTGCAGAAACTCCTGCTCTAGCTGATATTTCATTTGGTGTAAAAGAAGGCAAGTTTTTAAGTATTGTAGGCCCTTCCGGCTGTGGTAAGTCTACTCTACTCAACATAATAGCAGGTTTAATTACTCCATCGTATGGAAAAATAGTGATTAATAGTGGAGATAAAAGTGCTGGTCTTTTAAAGATAGGATACATGTTTCAAAAGGATCAGTTGTTTGATTGGTTAACTATATGGGACAATGTACTTCTAGGCCTTAAAATTAACCATTGTATTACAGATGTTAATAGGGAAACTGTAAAAAACCTCTTAATTAGCTACAACCTTTGGGAATTTAGAAATCATCATCCTAGAGAATTATCCGGTGGCATGCGCCAAAGAGTTGCTCTGATTAGAACCTTAGCTTTAAGCCCTGAAGTACTTCTTTTAGATGAACCTTTCTCTGCTTTAGATTATCAAACCAGATTAAATATTAGTGATGAGGTTTATGAGATCATAAAGAAGGAAAAAAAGACTACTATAATGGTGACCCACGATATATCCGAAGCTATCGCAATGTCTGATGAAATTATTATCTTATCTAACCGCCCAGCTGTAATAACTAAACACATGTCCCTTGAATTTGGGGAAAATTTCTCTTGCCCTTTAAAACGTAGAGAAGCTCCTAATTTCAGAATTTACTTTAACGAAATTTGGAAGGAGTTGAATGGCAATGCTTAATCAAAGTGATGAACAGAAAAATTATATTAAAAATGTAAAAAGGAATAAATATATTATTATTTTTACACGTATAATAATATTAATTGCATTCTTTAGTTTTTGGGAAATAGCTGGCAGACTTAAATTGATTGACACTTTCCTTACAAGCACGCCTACCAAAATGTTTAAGTCATTTATGCAGATATATGCTGAAGGTACATTGATCACTCATATATCCATAACTTGTTTTGAGACAATAACAGGGTTCTTGCTTGGAACAGTTTTAGGTGCCCTCATTGCTATTTTATTGTGGTGGTCCGATTTTATATCAAAAGTTTTAGACCCATACTTAATAGTATTAAATGCTTTACCTAAAGTAGCACTTGCTCCTATTATAATATTTTGGGTAGGCAACGGAATAAAAGCAATAATAGTAATTGCTCTGTTAATATCAATAGTTGTTACTATAATAAGCATATTAAGTGGCTTTAGAGAAGTTGATGAAGATAAAATCAAACTTTTAAAAACCTTTGGAGCTTCTAAATTTCAAATATTAACTAATTTAATTATTCCAGCATCTATCCCTACACTTATCTCTGCATTAAAAATAAACGTTGGGCTCTCATGGGTTGGTGTAATAATGGGTGAGTTTTTAGTTGCTAAAGAGGGGTTAGGGTTTTTAATAATTTATGGCGGCCAAGTTTCTCAACTAGATATGGTAATGATGAGTATAGTTATACTTTCTATCTTAGCTTATCTTATGTATGAAATGGTTGCACTAATAGAACGAAAAGTAGTAAATAAAGATGGTTAAATTTTAAATAATGAATATAATTCAACCTCCTTGGAAAGTATTTAAATAACAGATTTATAATTTTTCGCAAAATTATAAGGAGGATAATGATGGAATACTTTCAAAAGGCTAACGCTATATACAATACTAAAGATTACAGTAGAGCAATCGCTTTATATAGAAAAGCTGCAGAAATGAAAGACAATGAAGCAAGTGCACTTTATAATACTGCTGTATGTTTTATTCACTTAAAAGAATACGCTAAGGCAATACCCATATTTCATTCTGCTATAGCCCTACGTCCTGAAAGCAAATACTTCTTCAACTTAGCCTACTGCTATGCTATGTGTGTTAACAAGCAAAAAGCATTATATTATTTCAATACCGCTTGGACACTTAATAATGAGGATGAAGATTGTGAAAAGGCCATTAATTTATTACTAAAAAGTTATAGAATAGCTCCCTGACTTCAGGGAGAGCTCCCTGATCTCAGGGAGAGCTTCCTAAAATTTAGGGAGCTATTCTATTACCATTCTCCAGCTACACTCTCTTGCTTGTGGTCAATATTAAATCTTACACTATTGAAATAATCTCCACCAATTAAGAATGTAGGATCCACGTTTATCCACGTATTTTCATTTTCTAAATACACTTGATTCCAAGCATGACTAACCCAACTACTCCCGTTAAATCCTTGCCCAGTAATAATCCTTACCTTGATATTATTAGCCCTACACATTGCTACATAAAGACATGCGTAATCAAAACATATTCCACTTCTCGAATTAAAAGTAGGGATAGCCCCAGATTTCACTTCTAAATCATTATTTAATACTCTATTTGCTTTTTCATCACTATAAGTTACCTTGCTACCTACCCATTTATAAATAGTTCGCGCCTTATCTTTTGTTGTGCTTTTACCTTGTACAAGATTAACTGCAAACTTATCAATTTCTTGATTTGATTTAATTCCTTGATCAAGCGTAACACCATTGTAATAAATTATACCCTTTGGAGTATTTTGCGAACTAGTCTGTGAACTAGGTTTCGCAGTAGCCGCATCTTTTACTACAATTTTAAAAGAGTTATTAACAACATTCGGAAGTTGTTTTGCAATACTTGAGTTTGTAAGTGGAATAACCACTTCTTTGGAGATATAGCTATATATTTGTGATTCTTCTAAATACTTATTGTACATATCTGTTACATTAATCAATGACAGAAAATTCATTACAAAGGTAATAACTATTACATAACATATTGATCTAGGTACTTGAAATATTGCACCCATTAACCTTTTGAAAAAAACACTTTTATCCCTTAAATTAGACTCTATTCTATCTAGCAAAGGGTAAACCGTAATACGACTGATAAAATTCACTACAAAATTTATTAAACTATAAATTATTAGTATCACAAGTGGCATTATTAATATATAAATCACTAATGGTTTGCTCTTAATAAATTCTATAATGTTTAAAGGTACATTACTATATATCTTTTGATAAATACCTTCATCATGTGTAATAAACACTTTTTTTGTGTAATAAATACCTAAACACAAGGAAATTAAAAAACTAATACTTTGAAAAACTCCCTGAATAGAACCTTTTAAATGTTCGGACGAAAATTTGTATATAAACCCTACTATTATTGGATATAAAAACAATACTAGTAAGATTAAACTTACGGGTTCCCTTAACAATCCTACCACCTGCTTTCATAATTAATATCTTCATCATATCCATTTTCTACGCTATTAATCAACTCTTTTAATGCTTTCTTAATATTCTCCCACTTAAATCCTCTTCTTAATAGATAATCTCCTAGCTTTTTATATAACTTCGCTCTATTAGTTTCTGACTTAATTAAAATGTTATATCTTTTACTAGCTAACTCGTACATGTTTTGGAAATCCTGCTCAGATGTATCCACAGTTGGAACATCCTCAAAGGATTCCTCATCTATATTGTTTTTATTTATTTCATTTAGAACCTGTTTAATTATATCGTAATCATATCCGCTACGTAATAAATAATCTGATAACTTTTTATGAATTTTATTTACATCTCTTTCACTCTTAGATAAGGTATCATTCTTTTTTTGTCCGAGTTTTAAAGCTACCTCAAGTTGCTGCTCATTAGTTATTGTACTTAGCCCTTCTTGAACTAACTCTTTTGGAATTAATTTTTTTAATAAATCAAACTTTATTTTATTTTTTCCAGCACTATTAATTTTTTCATTTATAAACATATCAACAAACTTCTTATCATCAATGAAATCATAGTCATTTAAAAACCTTATTACCCTATCTATAGTTTTTTCGTCGTATTCCTTCATTGCTAATTTATCAACTACTTGTTTGGTCGATTTATGGCTTCTCTCTAAGAAATGAAGTGCACAAGTTTTTCCTTTTATATAATTATCTTCATTAACTATATTCTCTAAACTTTCTTTGTCCATAACTCTACCTTTGGTTATATTATGGATATACACAAGCTCCGCATCACAAGCAAAAGCATATTCATCATCCATAAAGATGTTAACTCTACGTTTATTCTTTTTTTGAAATTCAATTTTTGTTATTACATTATTTAATATTTCATTATTTAATATTAAATTGTTCAATATTACACGCTCTTTTCTGGTAAAAATATATGAATTGTTGGTTTTTGTAATACTTTTCTTGCCACATTATATAAATCTTGAGACTTAATATTATCCATATTCTTCATATCATCTGTAAATTGATAAATATCTTCATCGTCCATAGCTTGATGAATTACATAACTTGCTAGATCCGTAGAGTCCTCCAAGGTTGATGCTATTGCCGTTTTCATTATCTTTTTCATTAAACCTATTGTATTATCATCAAAAACTATTTTCTCACTTGCAATATAATTAATAGCAGTATCAATAACATCAATTGCCTCATTTACATCCTTGTCTGAAACCGATGTATAAATATATAGTGTTTTAACATTATTTGAAGTATCTAAATGAGTGTATACGTCATATGATAAACCCCTTTCTTCTCGAAGTTCCCTAAACAATATAGAATTAGCACTTTCTCCAAATTTATAATTTAGGACTCTAAGTGCTAACTCTTCATCTTTAGATAGGCCATTAAATGTATATAAATATAGTATGGTACTTTGTTCAATTTCCTTTTTATATGATATTTTTTTTATAAATTGGTGATGTTCAGTTACTATTTCTTTTTTTTCAAATTTTTTCATTGTCCAATTACCAAAATAATTATTAATTATATTTATTATCTCCTCGTGTTCAAACGGAGAAACAATAGAAATAAAAGTATTGTTAGGAACATAATATTTATTATAAAAATCAACAAGTTGTTTTCTTGTAACCTTTTTAATTATGCCTTCACTTCCAATAGTATCTTCCCTAAGTGGACTATATTTAAATGCAATTTCATTAACTCTCTTAAAGCTTAGATCTTCAATGTCATCGTTAATCGTTCTAATTTCAGCAAGTATTACGCCTCTTTCTTTTTCTATTTCGTCCTTCGGAAATGTTGAGTTTAAAAGCATGTCCCCGAGTAGTTTTAACGCATTCTCTAATTCTTCATTTAAAATTGTGGCGCTATATACCGTACAATTAAAATCAGTATATGCATTATATTCTCCACCTAAATTTTCAAGGTCACTGTTTAACTTTTCATTTGTTCTATCATTTGTACCTTTAAAAAGCATATGCTCTATAAAATGAGCTATACCCTTTTCATTCTTCTCTTCAAAAAGTGAACCTATATTGACTCCAGCATGAACCGCTGCAATTTGACTATCCTTTTTAATTGTAATAAGTTTAATTCCATTACTTAGCTTTGTTTGTTTTGTATCAAAAATTTCTTTACCCATCATAATATTCTCCTTTAACCTAAAACTGTTTTATTAAGATTTATAGCTTTAAAATAGTTTATCTACATTATATAGTTTATCATTTTAACTATATCACACTTTTAGCTATTTTAGACTATATTATTAATGGATTTGAACCCAGAGTTAATTTCCTAGGTAATAAGAAAAAACTATTGACTATTATACAAATATAGAGTAAAATAAAGATTCGAGTCAAATACTCATAGACAGTTCGCAACCATCCTGTCTTAAAATAAAACTATGGAGGCGCAAAATTGAATATTAAATTAAATGAAGGAACTATGTCTGTAAAAATAAGAAAGATCGTTTTTGCAGCAATGGTAGCTGCTATTTATGTAGCTTTAACTCTAAGCTTATCGTTTTTCAGCTTTGGAGTTGTTCAATATCGCATTGCTGAAGCTCTTACTATTTTACCTTTCTTTGCATCCTTTTCTATACCTGGACTGCTTATTGGCTGTATAGCTTCTAATATCATAAGTCCACTAGGTATTATGGATATGGTTTTCGGTTCCCTTGCAACACTTATAGCCGCGATTTCAACTTACTATATTGGTAAAAGCAAACTAAGATTTAAAAGAATAATTGCTCCGTTACCGGCTGTAGTAGTTAATGCCCTTGTTATTGGCATACTGTTAAAGCTTTTATATGTTAAGGACATGCCCCTTTTAGTTTGCATGCTGCAAGTTGCATGGGGAGAATTAGTCTGCTGTTATGGAATTGGATTACCTCTTATTTATATTATTGAGAAGAACTCAATTTTGAGGAATTTTTTTAAATAATTTTTAAAAGCAATTTAAATTTGCTTTTTAAGTTTAATATTTTATATTTTGTATATATTTTGTAATAATAGATGTATTTGATACTTTATGAGAAGAAAGAGGAATTTTAATGAACAAAACAATTGAAAAGCTTAAATTTGATGAACTAGGACTAAATGAATCTGTACTGCACGCTATACAAGATTTAAAATTTGAATATCCATCTGATATTCAAGCAAAAGCTATTCCAGTAGTACTTGATGGTTTTGATATTATAGGTCAGGCTCAAACAGGAACTGGTAAAACATTAGCCTTTGGAGCACCTATTTTAAGCTTAATGGAAAAATCAAACGGTAAAGTTCAAGCAATAATAATGTCTCCAACAAGAGAACTTGCTGTTCAGGTTTCAGAAGAACTTTCACGTATTGCTAAACATGAAAGAATTAAGATATTACCAATATACGGTGGTCAATCTATTGATAGACAAATATCTGCTTTAAAAAGAGGCGTAGATATCGTTGTTGGAACTCCTGGACGATTACTAGATCATATTAGAAAAGGTACTTTAAAACTTGCAAACGCTAAGTTTCTTGTATTAGATGAAGCTGACGAAATGCTTAACATGGGCTTTATAGAAGATATTGAATCTATTATAAGTAATTTAAGTGAAGACAGACAGACACTACTTTTCTCAGCTACTATGCCAAGAGCTATTAAAATATTGTCTAAAAAATACATGCATCCTGAAACAAAAATTATTGCAATAGAAAAGAAATCTTTAACTGTTTCTAAAATTGAGCAATATTACTACGAAGTTAATTCAAAAAATAAATTTGAATCATTATGTAGAATTCTTGATGTTGATGCTCCTAAAACTTGTATACTATTTTGTAAAACTAAAAAGGGTGTTGATGAGTTAGTTGATGCATTACAACCTAGAGGTTATACTGTAGAAGGTATGCACGGAGATATGAAACAAAGTCAAAGAATGAACACTTTAAAGAAATTTAAAGATGGTAATTTGAACTTTTTGATTGCAACTGATGTAGCTGCAAGAGGAATTGACGTTGAAAATGTTACTCATGTAATAAACTATGATTTACCACAAGATAGTGAATCTTATATACATAGAATTGGTAGAACTGGTAGAGCTGGTAAAGAAGGTACAGCATATAGTCTTATTACAAGACGTGAAGCATCCGCTATAAGACAAATTGAGCGTGATACTAAAAGTGTAATAGCTAAAAAAACTGTACCTACTATAACAGATATTTTCGCAGCAAAATCTGAAACTATTTTAGATTCTATAAAATTAGTTTTAGAAGAAAACTTATACGAGAACTTCCTTCCACTTGGACACAATCTTATAAAAGAGTTTGGTGCTGAAGATGTAGCTGCTTCTCTAATAAAGATTATTTTTGATAAAGAAGTAAACTACAACTATGCAGATGATTCTACAACAACACCAATAACAGACACTGTTAGATTATTCTTATCTATAGGACGAATGGATGAAGTTATGACTAAGGATATTATATCTTTCTTATGCGAAACTGCTAACCTTAATAAAAATGAGCTTGGCCGTATTGATATTTTAGATAAATTCTCATTCTTAGATGTACCTGCAAACTTAGTTGATTCTATTTTAAACAATAGTTCAGGTAAGAAGTTAAACAGTAGAAAAGTAAATATTGAAGTTGCTAAATCTAGAAGATAGATTTAATAAATCAGAAAAGAGCACTTAATAAGTGCTCTTTTTTTGGCGAATTTTTTTATATTATTTTGATTTTTATTATGTTTAATTTCTATTATTTTATCATTCCCTTTAACATACAATATAAACGGGGTGATAATTATGAATAAATTTAATAAACTACTATATACCTTAACTTTTATCTTGATAATTGAGGTATGTTTAATATATATGTCATTTAAATAATTAATTTTTTTATTACAAAATCGTAGCTTTGTATATTTCTTCAAAAGCACATAATTTTTGCACAATATGACTACTCTTAATATGTCTAGGTGCCAAAATTGTATACATCGTAGTACTATAGATGGAATTTTCATCGTCATCTTCATCGTCATCAATTAAAAATTCTATATTCTTAACTTTTATGTTCATTCCTTGAAAATACTGCTCTAATTTTTCTACCATCTCTTTCTTGTTAACATATTGAATTTCTAATTTAAGAACATTTGTATTTTTAAAAAACTTTTCTTCAAAAGTCTTAAGGAACACTAATACTATAAAAATACATATAGTTGCTAATATAGATAGGGTATAATAACCTAATCCAACTGCAAGTCCAATGCACGCCACTGTCCATATGCTTGCTGCAGTAGTAAGCCCTTTTATCGATCCCTTATCATGTATAATAGTTCCTGCTCCTAAGAATCCAACTCCTGTTATAACTTGAGCTCCAAGCCGACCGATGTCTACCTTCATAGCCGTTTGGAGTTCTGGATGCGCAATTATCATATTAGTGGTTTCTTGAATTGAATATAATTGTATCATTGAGGTTATTGCTGCCCCTAAACATACTAATATATGTGTTCTGAAACCTGCTGGTCTATTTTTGAATTCTCTCTCATATCCAATTAAGCCACCAACTACAACCGCAAGCGCAAGTCTTATTACTACTTCATATACTAGCATTTACATACCTCCATAAATTGGTTAAGCTTTATATTTTAATTTAAATATTTTAATTCGATGTTATTTGATTTTAGCCACTCTCTAACAAATTCATCTAAACAACTATCTTCATATTTATACCATTCATCTGTTTCGTTTGAATTTATTTCATTTTCTTTATCCATTAGAATATGTTTAAACTTCTTTACTGGTTCTTCACTTTCTAATGCCTTTTTTAATTCTAATTTCAATTCAGAATCGCTGCTTATTTTACCTATATATTCATTCATTGCTTTTATATAAAAACCCTCTTCAATAAGGGGAGTACTCAAATATCTATTAACCTTATCTTCACTAATAAGTATAGCTATGCTAACAAATTCTTTTAACCAACCATCAAAAGCATCGTCTTTTAATGTTCCATTATCTAATGCTAAACTTACCTCTGTTGGAATATATATAACCTCACCAGTGACAGCATCTAGAAAACTTTTACCTAAATTATCATCAACATGAGAAATTGTTTCTATAAGTGCTTCCATATCAATTTGTACTAGATTCAAAATTTACCCTCCTTAATTAACTCAATATTAAATAACTAGTTTTTTTATTCATAACGAAAAACCAATAAACCTCAGAGGTTTATTGGTTTATTGATTATTCTTCAAAAGTTGAATCGTATTCTTCTAATACTCTTTCGAATTCTTCTTCATCTTCAACTGCAATATATTGCTCTTTACCGTCGATAACTTCTATTTTATAAACAAAAGCATCATCATCTTCTCCAATAGGAGCTAATAAAGCATATTTTTTTTCATCTAATTCAATGATTTCAATTAATTCAAAATCAATTTTTTCTCCATCTTCATCAAGCATTGTTATTATTTTATTTTCTTCCATAATCATTCCCCTTTCAAACTCAGTAACCATATTATAACGTTAATGTAGCTTCAATGTCTATATAAAATATAGATTTCAACCATATTATTTACTTATTGTATACTACATTATACCTATATCATCTTAAATACTATTTTATTTACCATAGCCATAAATACCTCTAATAGATACCTCACCAGAAACAATGTGTTCTATGATTCCTTGATCATTTTCAATAATTAATTCTCCCTTATCACTTATATCTACGGCTTTAGCTATCTTTACTTTCCCTCTGTTAACTAACTGAATTTCACGTCCTATGAGTATAGATTTTTCCCTACAAATATCTATAGTTTCTTTTATATTCCCGTTTAACACAAAATCATTGTACAAATCTTCAAATTCATTTAATATATTAGCAAGAAGTAACTTCCTATCAATATATTTGCCAGTTTCTAGCTTAAGTGACGTTGCACTCTCTTTTAATTCAATTGGTATATCTTCTTCTTCAAGATTTACATTGATTCCAATTCCCATAATTAAATAGTTTATATGATCTATCTCTCCACTCATTTCTGTTAATATACCGCACACCTTTTTACTGTCAATCACTATATCGTTGGGCCACTTAATACTAGTTTCAATTCCCATTTTCTTGATAGCTCTTTGGACGGCAGCAGCGCCAACTAAAGTTATTAGAGATGCATTTTGCGTGATTATATTTGGCCTAAGTATTATTGACATCCATATTCCTTTATATTTAGGCGAAACCCAATTTCGTCCGAGTCGTCCACGTCCTAATGTTTGTTCTTCACTTACTATAACTGTTCCATGCTCCTCGTTCATCTCTGCTAGTTCTTTAGCTTTAGAATTAGTTGAGCTTATTGACTCATAGTGAATGATGTTTTTACCTATGTACTTCGTAGTTAGAAAGTTTTTAATTTCCCCAAATGTAAGTATATCTGGTGATGATATTATTCTATAGCCCTTTCTTGAAATAGCCTCAATTTCATATCCAGCTTCTTTAATTATATTTATATGCTTCCAAATAGCAGCGCGGCTAACCCCAAACTCTTCACTGATTTTTTGACCAGACACAAAATCTTCACCACTATCCTTAAGTAACTTAAGAATTTTATAATTCATAATATCCACACCTTTTTTATTTAATAAACAAGAACATACCATTCTCTAATTATTATAATCTCCTGTATTCCTCTTGCCTATATTTATGTTTGCCGCTTAGTGCAAAATTAATATCCTCTAATAACTTGTTTTTATCTCCTGGTAATGTTCCTGATAGTGCCATATAATTTGAAGCATGGTTGCTTCTAAATATACAGTTAGTGACTTTTACATTTTGCAAAAACTCTCTTAGCTCAAGCATTATTTGTTCTGGTGTTAACACATGAAAGACGCCCTTTTGTATATCATCATATATTGGAGTTCCAGGCTCCAACATTAAGGTTAAAAAACCTACATAATCTGGATTTATAGCACTTATAAGTTTTGCAGATTCTATAGCGTTCTCACTAATTTTTCCTCTGCCTCCTATTCCCGATATCAAGGTGGTTGATAACTTTATTCCACTTTCTTTAACCTTGCACCCTGCCATAATCATCATCTTGGCAGTTACACCTTTATTTATACTTTTTAATATCTCATTACTTCCAGATTCAACTCCAAGATACAAAATTCCAACACCAAGATCTTTAAGCTGACGAAGTTCCTCTAATGATTTTGTTAAAATATCATTAGTAGTAGCATAAATACCCACCCGCTGGCATAGTGGAAATAACTCTTTTATCTTTAATAAAATTAATTCTAATTTACTAGTTTCAAGCACCAAAGCATCCCCATCAGCTAGAAATATTCTTTTTACAACTCCATAGTCTAATTTAGCCTGCTCAAGATCTGCAATAATATCTTCTAAATCACGTATTCTAAACTTCTTTTCCTTATACATACCACAGAAGCTACATCCATTATGTGAGCAACCAATTGTAACTTGTACTATAAGACTATTCGCCTCACTAGGTGGCCTATAAACTACTCCTTCATACATCATCTATAATCTTCATCTCCTAACTGCCCCTTGACCTGCCCCCCCACGCTGAAAAGCCGTGGGGGTCTTTAACATTACATAGATATCTATCGTAAATACTCCTCTAAGTATATCATATGACTTTCTAGAAAAATAAAACATCTACCTATATTTTTTAATAGGTGTTTTTTGAATATACGTTCTTGCGCCGTTCTCGAAATATAACCTTTATCATTAAAAGTATATATTGTGTAAACAACATTTGAACAAGCCTTAGTAATTCTTAATTTATTTTATTTAGAGCTACGTTTAGAAAAATGCGTGTTTGAGCGAAGCGAGTTCGCATTTTTTAGTAGCTCTAAATAAAATAAATTCTAGAATTACTTGGCGAAGTGAAACGTTGTTGTAACAATATATACTTTTATTTATAAAGCTTACTTTGACGACAACTCCTCTTCACATATCTGAATGAAAGATTCAATACTTTCCTTTTCTCCTTTTATTTTTTCCTCAGTCATCTCACCTCTACCAAGCCTATCACACTCTGATAACAATGCAATTTCTTTAATAGATATATCTTGCGACATTTTATTTACATCTGCAAATGGTAAACCCTTTGTTACAAAGAGAGTTTGCATATGCCACCTAACTAAAGCTGTAACTCGCTTAATTAACTCCGAATCCTCAGTTATCGAGCCTAAAAATGTTCTTACAAGTTCAGCCCCTACTTTATCATGATCATAAGATGTTATTTTACCTTTTTTAACTTTTGTAGTCGGTGCCTTCCCTAAATCATGTAGTAATGCTCCCCACATAAACGCTCTAGGATTTTCACTAAGATTCTTTACTTTTGCTGCATTATCTACAACTAACATTGTATGTTTCCATACATTGCCTTCCGGATGATGTAGTGGTGATTGAGGAGTATCCACTAAGTTCCTCAATAAAGTATGTTGATAATCGTCGTAAATGCCCTTACTCGTTATTATTTTATTAAAATATGTAGATGGCTTCTCATCTTCCATTAAATGACTTTGAAACTCTTCAAATATTTCCACCATTTATTTATCCCCTCTAGTTTATTATTTTGTCCTTACTTTTTTATTATAACAAAAAGAGCAAGCAACACTTATCTAAACTATATATCATCATCGTTTAGATAACAACTACTTGCCCTTTATGTTAATTTTATTTTACTAATTACTCTGACTTATCTCCATTATACTCGCTTTTATTAGTATGAAAAACACTGTCATTATATGCACTTTCTTCAATAGTTTGAACAATTTGATTTTTCGAAGTTTTATCTTGTTTTGTAGCCTTATTGATATAATTACGTGAATTTTCTTTCTTAGCTTGCTTTTCATCCATCATGTAAAAAACCTCCTTATTGTTGTTCACTATACTTTTGTAATACTTTCTTAAACTCTGCTCCCTGTCCTACGGATGTGTATTCCATTTGCCCATTAACTAGAACTGACTTATAAGCATATGCCTCATCTGAATCCTTAGGACCAACTATAACGTAATCAGTCCCGTCCACTCTAATTGCATCAATCATTTCTAAGTCCACTTTTTCACCATTTTCATTTAATACAGTAATTATTTCATTAGTTTTCATAGTCACACCTTCTTTCGAATAATAGACATTTTCAAATAAATAGAGAGAAAGTCAATTTATTTTTACATGCTTTATTATTTTGTGCCTAAGTAACTGTTTTATACCAAGTTTTTATAATAACCCAAAACAAAATATCCTATGAAGTTTCTCCTGCGTGACTCGAAATAAGAGCTTAAAACGTGAAATTCCATTTGTATATATTCTCATTATATAAATGCAACGCTCCATCAAAAAAACTCCCTCAAACTTTAAGTATGAGGGAGTAAAAATATACTTCAATTTTTCAAATATTCATCAACAAGTATAGATAAAAGTTCCTCTTTAGTGTTAATATCTGGATTTTCTAATACTTTTTCTAAAAGAAATTTAAGCATATCACCTATTTCTCCACTTGGCTTAAGTGAAAATTCTTTTATCAAATCTGTACCGTTTATCACCAAGTCCTTTATAGATAAAGGAACTTTAGATTCTAAAATTGCTTTTACTTTATCTTCTACCTTATCAATTTCTTTTACTCTATCACTTTTTACTGCTCCTATTTTAGCCAAAAGTGAACCTATAGCATCTGCTCTTTGTAATGCAAACAGGTCACCAATTAAATCCTCTCCAACTCTATTAATAAGGCGTTTTACAGATGAATCGGTTGGTTTTGTAAGTACATTCATATGTTCCCTTACTAATATACTGATTTCATTTATACTTTGATTGTCAAATCTAAGACGTGTAAGTATTTGATGCGTTATTATAACACCTCTTTTATTATGACCATAAAAATGACCTATCCCATCCTCTCCTAGCGTAAAGCAAGATGGTTTAGCAATGTCATGTAATAACGCTGCTACTCTTAAATTAAGTCTTGGTGGACATTTTTCCACAACTGCTAGAGTATGATTAAATATATCTTTATCATGGTGAGGGTTTCTCTGATTGAATCCTACTTCTAATTGAAGTTCTGGTAATATAATTTCTAATAGTCTCGTTTCTTCAAGTAACTTTAGCGCTTTTGTTGTATTATTGGATATTAGCATTTTACATAATTCATCTCTAATTCTTTCATAACTTATATTTACTATAAGTTTATAATTTAATTTTATAGCCATCATTGTTTTTTCTTCTATATCAAAATTAAGGTTCGCAGAAAAACGAATAGCCCTAAGCATTCTTAGAGCATCCTCTTGGAACCTTTTATTAGGCTCACCGACGGCTCTAATTATCTTGTTTTCTAAATCTTTTACCCCACTAAAATAATCTATAAGACCATCTTGCTCGTTAAAAGCTAATGCATTTATTGTGAAATCACGTCTGGCTAAGTCTTCTTTTAAATTTAAAACGAAAGTTACACCACTAGGCCTTCTACTATCTAGGTATTCACCATCTATTCTATATGTTGTGACTTCATAACTTTCTCCACTTATCATAACAGTAACAGTTCCATGTTTTAAACCTGTTGGCACCGTTTTATTAAAGAGTTTAATAACTTCCTCAGGTAATGCATTAGTTGTTATATCGTAGTCTTTAGGCACAGCTGTACCAATTTTATAATCACGTACACTTCCACCTACTACATAGGCTTCAAATCCACTATTTTTCAAAGTATTTAAAATTATTTTTACCTCACTTGGCAAAACTATAAAATATTTATCTATTATATTATCTTTAGTCATTTATATCACCTTTCATTTGTATTTCTAAATATACATGGCTATAGGTATAATTTCAATTACAGGTTCATTTACCTCTAATTGTTTTGAATCATAATCCTGAATTAAATTTGTATCCTTTAAAAATCTATTTTTGAATTCTTGAAAATACTCCTCATCTAAATAATCAAAATATGTGCCACTAAGTAAACTATTTGTATTAACTTCATTTTCCTTAGGAATTTTCACTACTTTTCCAAGAACAGTGATTCTTGCACCCTCAATATAATCTAAATTATCGGCCATATGTTTTATCTCTAACGGAACTATAACTTTTGTATTACTATTTCCTATAGTACCACTAATAAATTTTATACATTTCTCAGCTTTGCAACATACCATATCATCTTTTAGGATTTTTAAAACTTGTCTCTTAACTTTATTTTCTTGACTTTCAACACCAGCATCTGAAGGTTCTGGTGAAAAAGCAAGTTGCATTTCCATAACCCTGATTATATCTTCTATATATTCTAAAACCGGATTTTTGTACAATTCTCCTGTAAACTGAACAAAATCAAATTCATTTATATTCTTTACATCCGTCTCATTATTTATAATCTTTAACATACTTTGTTCATTTAATATGCCTTTTAATCTGGACAGTATCGTTATCGCAATTGAAACCTTTTCTTCGATCTTTTGTGACGTGAATTCATTAAGAAGTTGAACGTTTAAGTCCCCTTGCCTTATTTTACCACAAGTAAGTTCATATAATGGTGTATTTGTACTAATAGTTAGTAGCTTTCTAGTCGATTCACTTTTAATTTCGGCAAACTCTTCTATGACTATTGTATATAAATTATTTATCATACCTTCATTAAAGTATAAGGGGATAAGTGCTCTATTATCCATATTTATATACCTCCAATAATTATACTTCCTAACTAGTTTATATTAATTTCTATAATTTAGAACAATATGATTATATTTAAAGGTTATTTTTTCAAAAACACCGATTTAGTAACTATTGTTTCACCATAACGCTTTCTTAAACTATCTATAGTTTTGTCTATTGCCCTTTTCTTTTTATCACCATCATTATCAATATCGAAAATTGATGTTTGTTTAAAATTATCCTGGGCTAAATTATTAAGAGAAACCCCTAGTAGCCTTATTGGCTCTCCTCTCCATAACTCATCAAAAAGAATTTTTACGGTTTTTAGTATCTCATCCGTTAAGTCTGTGGAATTCTTTAAAGTCGTGCTACGAGAGTAATCAATAAATTCATGGTTCCTTATAGTTATACTAATACAGTAACAGCTTTTTTTTAAATATCTTAGTCTAGTTGATGTATTTTCCACTAGTCCTAGTAACACTGTGTAAGCATCACTTTTATTTCTAATATCATCAGCTAGTGTAGTTGAATTGCTTATTCCTTTTACTTCACGTTTATCTGATTTCACCTCTCTATCATCTATACCATTTGCATACTTCCACATCAAACTCCCACTACTTTTAAAGTGGTATTCTAAAAATTGAGCATCATATCTTGCTAAATCTCCTATAGTAAATATATTCAAATTATTCAGCCTCGGAACAGACCTCTTACCAACCATGAAAAGTTCCCCAACTGGAAGGTGCCACAATTTTTTTTGTATTTCATTTTTATAAAGAGTATGTACTCTATCAGGTTTTTCAAAATCAGATGCCATCTTCGATAAAAGTTTAACATCCGACATACCTATATTAACTGTAAATCCAAGTTCTAACTTTATTCTCTCCTTAATGTCATATGCTAACTTAAGTGCGTCTTCACTTGAAGTATTATAACTTGTTACATCTAAATAACACTCATCTATAGAAAACTTTTCAACAAAAGGGGTATAGTCTTCGAAAACATTTCTCATACTTATGCTACACATCTCATATAGCCTAAAATCTGGAGGAACTACTACAAGGTTAGGACATTTTTTTCTTGCAGTAAATAAGCTTTCCCCTGTTATTATTCCACTTTTTTTAGCTGTCATAGATTTTGCTAACACAACGCCTCTTCGGGATTCCTCATCCCCACCTATTACTGATGCTACATTCCTTAGATCAATATCTTCACCTTTCCTTAGTTTATCTGCAGCACTCCAAGAAAGAAATGCCGAATTTACATCTATGTGAAATATAAGCTTTTCATTAATTTTAATCATCTAATCTCATCCTTTATATAATTTATATCTAAGATACTATTTATTATAAATATTTTACCCATATAAATATTATATAACAATTCTAAAGTAAAAAAGCAATTTATCCTTAATTAAGGATAAATTGCTTTGATTAAAATGCTTTAATAAAATATTTTTTAAATTTATTTATTACTTAAGATTAGCTTTTATATACCCCTTTATTTCATCTGCTTCTCCAAATGATAATATAGGTCCAGATAACTTTTGACACTCCTCAAAACTAGAATTTGTAATAGTCTTACGTGCTCTTAATATTGAGGAAGCACTCATACTAAATTCATCTAATCCAAATCCAAGTAGTACAGGGATAAGATTTGTGTCTCCAGCCATTTCACCACACATATTTACTTTTATTCCGGCTTTATGACCATTGTCTATTACAGTTTTTATAAGTCTTAAAACTGCTGGATGATAAAAATCATATAAATATGATATCTTCTCATTCATTCTGTCAACTGCTAATGTATATTGAATTAAATCGTTAGTACCAATGCTGAAGAAGTCTACCTCTTTAGCTAGTACATCTGACATTACTGCAGCAGATGGTATTTCAATCATAATACCTACTTCAAGATTTTCATCAAATACTACGCCCTCTGATTTAAGTTCACTTTTACACTGCTCAAGTAGTTTTTTAGCCATTCTAAGTTCCTGGATATTACATATCATAGGGAACATGACTTTAAGCTTGCCGTACGCAGATGCCCTTACTAATGCTCTTAATTGAGTTATAAATATATCTGTTCTATCAAGGCAAAGTCTAATTGCTCTATAGCCCAAAAATGGATTCATTTCCTCGTCCATTGGTAAGTAATTCAATTTCTTGTCTCCACCAATATCTAAAGTTCTTATAATAACAGGTTTTCCATTCATCTTTTCAAGAACGGATTTATATTCTTCAAACTGTTCTTCTTCTGTTGGAAGAGCATCTTTTGACATATATAAAAACTCTGTTCTAAATAACCCTATACCTTCTGCTCCATTTTTAAGCACAGCTTCTACATCTGCTGTAGATCCTATATTTGCCGCAAGCTCTACTGTTTTTCCATCAGTTGTTGTGGAAGCCATTTGAGCATATTTACCTAACTGATTTTTTAATTCAATGAATTCTATTTGAAGTTTCTTATAATCAGTTAGAGTTTTCTCATCAGGATTAACAATAATTATACCTTCTTCTCCATCAACGATAAGTAAATCTCCATCTTTAATTATTCGAATACCAGTACCTGCACCTACAACAGCAGGTAATTCTAAAGACCTTGCAATAATAGAAGTATGAGCAGTTCTACCTCCTATTTCAGTCACAAATGCTAATATTTTAGCTTTATCTATCTGCGCTGTATCTGATGGTGTAAGGTCTTTTGCTACTAATATACATTCATCTTCAATTTCTGCTATTGAAGCAACTTTTATTCCCATTAATATGTTTAATACTCTTTTGCTTACATCTCTAATATCTGCAGCTCTCTCAGTCATATATTCATTATCCATATTTTCAAATATAGCTGCTGTTTCTGTGGCAACAGTTTGTAGTGAGAATTCAGCATTAAATTTATCATCACTAATTTTCTTTTGAATAGATCCTATAAATTCTGGATCTTCAAGCATACATAAATGTGCTTCAAATATTTCAGCCTTTTCACTTCCTAGCTTTTCTATTACACCTTCGATTACTTTTTTAAGATCAGTAATCGACTGCTCTAACGCATTATTAAACCTAATTAATTCTTTCTCAACATCCAATACCTTGCTTTCTTTTACTTGTGCAACTTCTTCCCTAATAACTAACGCTTTACCTATTGCTATTCCATGTGATACACCTATTGCTTTTAACATTTTTACTCCTCCTATTTAACAAGTCCTTCTTCTATAACCTTTACCATAGCTACTGCAGCTGCTTCTTCATCTACTCCAGTAGTTTTTATTATTAATTCATCATTTTTAATTGCCGCCATACACATTATAGCTACTATACTTTTCGCATTATACTCATTACCATCTTTTACTATAAGAACTTCTGATTTAAATTTAGAAGCCTCCTTAACTACCGTTAATGCTGGTCTTGCATGTATTCCAGTTTCACTTTTTACTATTGCTTTCTTTTCCATCATAATATAAATGCTCCTTTTATTATTATTTTAATTTTATTGTTATTACTTCGCTACTTTTATCAACTGTTCCTAATTTAAAATCTACAGATTCCGTTATTTCGTTTTCTGTAAGAACTAAAACGCTTAAATTAGTTTTAGCTCTAGCTTTTATTAAATCGTTGTCAAAAGTTAGTAATTTATCTCCAGTCTTAACTTGTTGACCTTTTTCTACAAGGGCTTCAAAACCCTCACCCTTCATATCTACTGTATCGATACCTATATGAAGCAATATTTCTATTCCCTCTTTGCTCTTTAAAATCAAGGCATGTTTTGTAGGGAATACTTGAAGAATTTCACCATCAACTGGTGAATACAATATTCCTTCTGTAGATTCAAAGCCTATTCCATCTCCTAACATCTTAGATGAAAAAACTTCATCTGGTATTTCTGATATGTCAAAACATCTTCCTATAACTGGAGATTTTAAAATCATATTTTTATCTTCTTTGTTTTTTTTAAAAAAACCAAACATTTATATCAACCTCTCTTTCTCTAAAATAGATAAAATTGTAATATATCTATTTAAATTTCTTAATGTAATATTTAATTAATTATATAAAAATTAGTTTGTGCATTATTATGTATTTTAAATCCATTAATTATTACATTCATTTTAAAATACAATTAAAATAAAAGACACAAACTAATAAGATGCCGTATTAGCATATTATATGGTTCATGCCTGATCGAATCAGTAACACACCTAATATTATATTATATTTTTTAATTTGCTTGTTTTAATCTATGTATATGCATAGATATATATGAAGCTTCATCATCACAAACTTCTTTTGAAAGTTTTTCAGATATAAATTCACATACCTTTTTAGAAATTCTAAATTCTTCACTCATTTCAATCTTAACAGATTCTAACATCACATTTTTTAGAACCTTATCATTTTCAATTCTATCTAGAGCATATCTTAAGTGAGATACTAACCTAGCATATTCCATGGATTTTTCATTAGCTTTTATTCCAAGTATCTCTTGAACATACTCCATTACTTCCTTAACAATCTTAGTATATTTAAGGCTTTGAGAGACTTCCTCATTCACCCTTGCAGACCGTATATGAAGAGTAATAAAACCGATTTCACTTTCTGGCAATTCTATTTTTAATTTTTCTTTAATAAGCCTTGTTCCTTTTTGAGCTATACTATATTCATCAGGGTATAAAGTTTGTATTTCATTTAGAAATGGATTAACTATATCAATCCCAACTTCAATCCTTTTCATTGCAAAACTAATATGATCCCCAAGCCCAACATGTATATGAGAATTTAACTTTTCACCTAAAATGTCTTCAGCTAGAGAAATAATTTCTTCTGCTACTGCTAATATTTCACCTTCTATATTTTTAACAATCTGCACATAGTTAGCTTTTTCACTATCGTCAATTTTAATAAACTTTTGCTCAATATTACTGTCTTTAGTTATAAACTGACCAGGTTTTTTACCAAACCCTATGCCTTTACCAAAAAGAACATATACATCATTGTCTTTTTCAGAAACAACAACATTACTACTAAGAGATTTTAATACTTTATAATCATTATCCATGTTAAAATTACCTCTTCTATATTCTAAAATAAATTTTGTGATTATTCAAGGTTTTTTTTAATAATTCTTAAAAATTTAATAATACTTTATATTTTATAGCATTTTATCACTAAAAAAAACTTTTTATTACCTTATATAGATTATAACATTTCTAATTCAATTAGTGTAATATATAATAAATTTATTTTAACCTTAAACTTCTTCTCCATTCAGCATTACTATATTATAGATTAAAAAAAAGACAAGCCCCCTAAACATCTGCTGGGAGCTTGTCTAAAATATTAAGCCATAAACATTTTTATATCGTCTTCTACGGTTCCAATTCCAGCTATTCCAAAGTTTTCTACTAATACATTAACAACATTTGGAGATAAGAATGCTGGTAATGTAGGTCCTAAGTGAATATTTTTAACTCCTAGGTGAAGTAATGCTAATAATACTATAACAGCCTTTTGTTCATACCAAGCAATATTGTATGTTATTGGTAATTCATTAATATCAGCAAGGCCAAACACTTCTTGTAGTTTCATTGCTATAACAACTAATGAATATGAATCATTACATTGCCCAGCATCTAAAACTCTAGGGATTCCACCAATATCTCCAAGTTCTAATTTATTATATCTATATTTTGCACAACCTGCAGTTAAAATTACTGTATCTGTTGGTAACTCTTTTGCAAAATCAGTATAGTATTCGCGGCCTTTCATTCTTCCATCACAACCTGCCATTACAAAGAATCTTTTAATTGCTCCTGTTTTAACAGCATCTACAACTTTATCAGCAAGTGCTATTACTTGATTATGAGCAAATCCTCCAACTATTTCTCCTCTTTCAATTTCTGTTGGTGAACTACATTTCTTAGCATGTTCAATTATTGCTGAGAAATCTTTTACTCCACCGTCTTCTCTATCAGCTATATGGTTCATTCCTACAAACCCAGATGCCCCAGTAGTATAAACTCTCTCTTTATAAGAATCTTTTGGAGGAGTAATACAATTTGTTGTCATAAGTATTGGTCCATTAAAACTTTCAAACTCTGAATTTTGTTTCCACCACGCATTTCCATAATTACCTACAAGGTGATCATATTTTTTGAATGCAGGATAGTAGTTGGCAGGCAACATTTCACTATGAGTATATACATCTACTCCAGTGCCTTCTGTTTGTTTTAGTAATTCTTCCATATCCTTTAAATCATGTCCACTAATTAATATTCCTGGATTATTTCTAACACCTATATTCACCTTTGTAATTTCAGGATTTCCGTAAGTAGAAGTATTCGCTCCATCAAGTAATGCCATAGCATCTACTCCATATTTTCCACACTCAAGTACTAATGCAACTAATTGATCAACTGTTAAAGTATCATCAGTAATTTGTGCAAGACCCTTTTGCATATATGAATATAATTCATTGTTTTCATATCCTAAGTTTAATGCGTGGTCAGCATAAGCTGCCATTCCTTTAATTCCGTAAACTACTAGTTCTCTTAATGACCTTACATCTTCATTTTCTGTTTGAAGAACACCTACACTTATAGCTTTACTTTCAAATTCCTCAGGAGTTCCTATCCATGTTGCACATTCTGGTAAATTAGACTCTATTAATCCACCAGCATTTATTAACTCAGTTTTAATTACCGCGCGAAGTTCTAATGCCTTTGTTACAGCTTCTACAAATCTAACTTTATTAAAATTTGCATTTGTTATAGTCATAAACAAACCAGTTACTACAAACTTATTTACCTCTTTATTTTCTACTCCAAGTTCTCTTGCTCTTGTGCTATAAATTGATATTCCTTTTAAAATGTATATTAATAAATCCTGCATATTAGCTACATCATCTGTTTTACCACAAACACCTCTTATAGTACAGCCTGTACCCTTTGAAGCTTCTTGACATTGATAACAAAACATTCCCATTTTAAATTCCTCCTATTATTTTCGGATAGACGCTCATTCATATAATTGTCTTCCATATATTATAAATAAAGTTTTAAACGAACTAAAGTAACAATAAATAATTTAATATGTGTTGCTGAACTATCTTTATTATACTTTTGTATTTATTAGTTGTCGGTAACAATTGTTACCTTAATAATTATTTCATTTATATATTACATATAGATTTTATTCTCAATTAATAGTAACTTAGATATACTTTGATAATATTATATTTATTTCAATATTATGGTATAATAAATATGTATATTTTTTTATGGGTAGATATCATGAACATAAAAATACTAATGATTTATTCTAATCAAGTTTATTTTTGTAATCACTTTCTATTAATGGTAAAAATGGTTTTTAATTTCGACAAAACTTAACATTATCTTAACATTTAATGATATTTATTAAAATATTATAAATTAATTAACATAAACTATAAAAACTTAACACCAACTTAACATTATTGTGATAAAATTTCATTTGAATATTCTTTTTAGAGGAGTGTTATTAATATGGATTATAAAATGATTTTTCAACTTTTAGGTGGTTTAGGTCTATTTGTATACGGAATGAAGCTCATGGGGGATGGTCTCCAGAAGGCTGCAGGAGAAAAGTTAAAAAGAATGCTAGAGATTCTAACTAGCAACAGGTTTTTCGCTGTACTTGTTGGTGCAGGAGTAACTGCAATTATTCAAAGTAGTAGTGCAACAACAGTAATGACTATAGGTTTTGTAAATGCAGGACTTATGAATTTATTCCAAGCTGCAGGGGTTATTATGGGAGCTAATATTGGTACTACAATGACAGCTCAGCTTATAGCCTTTAAACTCACGGATATTGCACCCTTTATTCTTGCAATAGGTGCTGCTCTAGTACTGTTTAGCAAAAAAAAGAAAACTAAAGATATCGGTGAAATTATTTTAGGTTTTGGTATACTATTTGTTGGTATGTCAATGATGGAAGTGTCTATGAGACCTTTAAGTGAATTAGATGCCTTCAAAAATCTAATTTTAGTTTTAGGAAAACATCCATTCATGGGAGTTATTGTTGGTCTTTGCATGACTGCAACAGTTCAAAGTAGTAGTGCGACTATTGGAATATTAATGGCACTTGCATCAAATAGCAGTATATCACTTGCCATTGCACTCCCTATACTTTTCGGAGATAACATTGGAACTTGTGCTACTGCACTGCTCGCAAGTATCGGTACTACTAGGAATGCTAAGAGAGCAGCACTATTACATTTGATCTTTAACTTTACAGGCACAGTAATATTTATGCTAGCATTCAAATTAGTTTTAAAAATTGTTCCAATGTTCGGTGGAGATGTTCAAAGACAAATCGCAAATGCTCACACCTTATTTAATGTAACCAATGTATTCATTCAAGTTTGGTTTATAGGTGCTTTAGTTAAAATTGTTAACAAATTAGTACCTGGTGAGGATGAAAAATCATCTGCTCTAGTACTTGAGTATTTAGATAGAAGACTCCTCGAAACCCCATCTATCGCAGTTGGACAAGTTATTAAGGAAGTTACTAGAATGGGTAAATTATCATCTGATAATCTTTCTAACGCAATGAATGCTTTCCTTAATTGCGATGAAAAAATGATTAGTTCTGTGGTTGAACATGAAGTTACAATAAATTATCTTGAAAGAGAAATAACTAGCTATATGGTTTCACTTTCAAACACTCCCCTATCAGAACATCAATCTGAGATTATTACCTCATTATATAATGTAGTAAATGATATCGAGAGAATTGGAGATCATGCTGACAACTTAGGTGAACTTGCAAAATCCAGGATAGATAACAAAATCGTTTTTTCAGAAAAAGCTATGACTGATGTTACATATATGTTTGAGACTGTAAAATACTGTGTAGATAATGCAATAACGGCTTTAGATAACTCCGACATAGAAGCTGCACGCAAAGCTATGGAAGTAGAAAATAAAATTGATGATATGGAAAAACAACTAAAAAAAGAACATATACTTCGATTAAGCCAGCTTGAATGTACCCCAGCTGGAAGTTCTGTTTATTTAGAGTTACTAACAAATCTTGAAAGAGTTGGCGACCATTCAAATAATATTGCACAAATGGTCGTTAATTCTAAAGAAAACTAATAATAATCTAATGACCCATAGTATTTGTAGTATATTAACAAATACTATGGGTCATTAGATGTAAATCTTACATAATTTAAATAAATATACAATCAAATTTTACTATAAGAGGAGTATTTTTAATATGGATTATAAAATGATTTTTGGACTTTTAGGTGGTTTAGGCCTATTTGTCTACGGAATGAAGCTTATGGGAGATGGTCTCCAAAAGGCTGCAGGTGAAAAGCTAAAAAGATTGTTAGAGGTTTTAACTAGTAATAGATTTTTAGCCGTGATTGTAGGCGCAGGAGTTACCGCTATTATACAAAGTAGTAGTGCAACCACTGTAATGACAATAGGATTTGTTAATGCTGGGCTTATGAATCTATTTCAGGCCGCAGGTGTTATTATGGGAGCAAATATTGGTACCACAATGACAGCTCAACTTATAGCTTTTAAACTATCAGATATTGCCCCTCTCATTCTTGCCTTAGGTGCTGGACTTGTTATGTTCAGTAAAAAAAAGAAAACTAAAGACATTGGTGAGATTGTTTTAGGGTTTGGAATATTATTTGTTGGTATGTCAATGATGGAGAATTCTATGAAACCTCTTAGAGAGCTAGAAGCATTTAAAAATCTAATTTTAGCTTTAGGAGCTCACCCATTAATGGGAGTTTTCGTTGGTCTTGGAATGACAGCTACTCTTCAAAGCAGTAGCGCAACCATTGGAATTTTAATGGCACTTGCTTCAAATAATGGCATCTCCTTAGCTGTTGCTCTACCAATACTCTATGGTGATAATATAGGTACTTGCGTTACAGCACTTCTTGCGAGTATAGGTACTACAAGAAATGCTAAGAGAGCAGCACTACTACATTTAATATTTAACTTAACTGGAACAATACTGTTTATGCTTGCTTTCGGAGTTGTTATAAGAATAGTTCCATTGTTTGGTGGAAATACCCAAAGACAAATTGCTAATGCACACACACTTTTTAACATATCTAATGTGTTCATTCAAATTTGGTTTATAGGTCTTTTAGTTAAAGTTGTTAATAAATTAGTACCTGGAGAAGATGAAAAATCATCTATCCTTGCATTACAGTATTTAGATAAAAGGCTCCTAGAGACTCCATCTATTGCTGTTGGACAACTTATCAAAGAAGTTACTCGAATGGGAAGATTATCATCGTTAAATCTTTCTAATTCGATGGAAGCTTTCCTGAACTGTGATGAAAAAATGATGAAATCGGTTATTGATAATGAGGTAACTATAAATTATCTAGATAGAGAAATAACAAGTTATATGGTATCACTTTCAAATACACCTTTATCAGAATATCAATCAGAGATTATTACTTCATTATTTAATGTAGTAAATGATATAGAAAGAATTGGCGATCACGCTGACAACTTAGGCGAGCTTGCGAAAACTAAAATGGATAATAAAATAGTTTTTTCAGAAAAAGCAATATCAGACGTTAAATATATGTTTGAAACTGTAATATTCTGTATGAATAATGCTATTTCTGCTTTAGAAAATTCAGACATAGAATCAGCTCACAAAGCTATGGATGTTGAAAACAAAATAGATGATATGGAGAAAAACCTTAAAAAGGAACATATTACTAGATTAAGTGGACTTGAATGCAATCCAATGGGTAGCTCTGTATATCTTGAACTATTAACTAATCTGGAAAGAGTTGGAGATCACTCTAATAATGTAGCACAAATGGTTGTTAATTCCAATTAATCCTAGTATAGTCGTTTATACATTATTCTTTATCTATTGACAATATCCAACACATTGCTTATAATACACATAAGGTTTTTAACTTTTAAGGAGGAAAAATTATGATATTTTCAAGTTGGTTCGAGAAACGAAAAAAAGAGTTACAAAGGCAATCAAAAATTAAAACTGCGAAAAAAGTAATTTTTAGTACAGCGGTTGGAAGTCTTGGTGGTTTAGTAGGTGGTTTGCTTTTTTCACCTAAATCTGGTAAAGAAAACAGAAAAGATATTGTTGACTCTTCAAAAGATATAACAAACAATATTAAAGAAAAAACAGTAGAACTTAAAGAAAACATTAATAATACAGTTAATAATGCTAAAGATAATCTAACAGATGCTAAAGTAAAAATTTCTGAATATTTAAATGAAAAAAAGCCTTTAAAAGTTTTTAAGTCATTAGAAAATTCTGAAACAGATGTAATTATTGAAACAAAAGATATTTCAACTGATGAGGAATCAGTTGAGAAAAAGAGTAAAAAATAACTAAAATCTAATAAAGAATAGTGGTGCTGTTAATGTATGTGGACATATTAAAATTAGGACAAGGTATACTAATTATTCTTGGGATAACACTTTTAATTGTACTGATAATTGGGTTAATTAAACTAATTAAAACCATATCAAGTGTCAATTTAATTATTAGAAAAAACGAAGAAAACATTGATGAGATATTGTCTATATTACCGAAAACATTTAAGAATTGGTTTGAAATAACTGATAATGTAAAAGATGTTACTGAAGTAATAGTTAAGACAACCGCTACTGCACTTGGATCCACGGAATCTTTTCAAAGATATTTAGTATATATAGTAGATATTTTAACTATTATAAAAAACATATTTTCAAAAAAAAGGTAGGATATTAATTCCTGCCTTTTTTTCGTTCAATATTACCTTTATTTGTTTGAAATCTTCTTAAGTCTCTCCTTAATTTTTTTCTCATATCCATTATCACATGCTTTATAATATGATGTTTGTATTAATTCATCAGGCAAATATTGCTGCTTCACGTAATTTCCTTCATAGTCGTGAGGGTACAAATAACCTTCTCCAGCCCCTAGTTTCTTAGCACCGCTATAGTGTTGGTCTCGTAAATGCGGGGGCACGCTACCTATATCTTTCTTCTCAATATCACTAAGTGCCTTGTTTATAGCCAAATATGAAGCATTGCTTTTAGGAGCTGTTGCTACATAAATTGCAGCTTGAGCTAGAATAATTCTTGCTTCTGGCATTCCTACAAAACGTACTGACTGCGCAGCATTATTTGCTACTACCATAGCAATAGGGTCTGCATTACCTACATCTTCAGATGCTGCTATAACAATTCTCCTAGCAATAAAATTAGGATCTTCCCCAGCATATATCATTCTAGCAAGGTAATGTACTGTAGCGTCAGGGTCAGAACCCCTCATACTTTTAATAAAGGCAGAAATAACATCATAATGTTCATCTCTATTTTTATCATATTTTATATGTTTTTTTTGCAGACATTCTTCTGCTACTGCTAGCGTTATATTTATAATACCGTGTGCATCTCTATCTGTAGTTAATACCGATAACTCCACTGCATTAAGTGCACGCCTTGCATCTCCATTTGCCATATTGGCAACATAATTAATGGCTTCATCATTCATACAAATATCGGTATTTCCAAAACCCACTTCTTTGTCTGTAAGCGCCCTCTTAATAATGCGTGCAATATGTGCTTCCTTTAATGGTTCCAATTTAAAGAGCATAGATCTAGATATTAATGCATTATTAACTTCAAAATATGGATTTTCTGTGGTTGCCCCAATTAAAGTTATTGTTCCCTTTTCAACAAAAGGTAATAGTGCATCCTGTTGAGCTTTGTTAAATCTGTGAATTTCATCTATAAATAATATTGTTTTAGTATTATACATACCTAAATTATTTTTAGCAGATGCCACAACTTCACGTAATTCCTTAAGACCATCTGTTACAGCATTAAGTCTAACAAAATTAGATTTCGTCGAATTTGCAATTACTTTAGCCAAACTAGTTTTACCTGTTCCTGGTGGGCCATAAAGTAATAATGAAGTTATCTTATCTGCCCTAATTGCTCGCTCTAGGAGCTTTCCCTTACCTAAAATATGCTCTTGTCCTATATAATCTTCTAATTTCCCAGGCTTTAGTCTTTCAGCAAGTGGTGCATCTTTTAATAAGTTCTTTTGCGCTTGTAATTCAAATATATCCATATAATCACCCTTAAATCTTTTATTTTCTTTATACTATTATATATTAATTATTACTTTTCTTCAATGCTATGATTCTCAAAATGAATTATAATTAACTAGTTCATTCATTTTTCATTGCATTCTAATTATATTTCTGATAAAATAACAACAGTAAATATTTCTGTATTTTTTCTAATATTATTGAATCTTTTTAAAATGCTCGTAACATAATTTTAAAGTTATGTGATTAATATGTTTAAATCAAGAAAAAAGGGAGTCAACTATGAAAAAATTTAACTTATCAACTAAAATTCTGCTCGCAATGTTTATAGGAATGATTATTGGATTACTTTTTAATAACGAAATTAGTATTTTACCTCAAAGTTTGTACAAGCCCATTGAAACTTATGCATTAGCTCCGCTCGGAACTATGTTTATAAATGCAATAAAAATGCTTGTAGTTCCAATGGTTTTTGTTTCCTTAGTAAATGGTGTTGCTCAAATGGGTGATATAAAAAAATTAGGACGTGTAGGCGGAAAGACTATTGCTTTATATCTTCTAACAACAGCTCTTGCTATTACCATTGGTATTTCTCTAGCTCTCCTAATAAACCCAGGTGCTAATAGTAAATTAGTTACAGGTAATCTTTCATTTGAGGCAGCGAAATCTGTTCCAGTAATGGACATGATTATAGATATGATTCCTACTAACCCAATTAAAGCAATGGTAGATGGAAATATGCTTCAAGTTATCGTATTTAGCTTGCTTCTTGGCGTTGCAATAATTAGTATTGATAAAGAAAAATCGAAGACAATACTAAATCTATTTGATGCACTCAATGATGCTATAATAAAAATAATTGATTACATTATGATGTGTGCGCCTATCGGAGTATTTTGCTTAATAACTAAGGTACTTGCGACTCTCGGCCTAAGTTCACTTGTTAATTTAGGTCTTTACATGATGACCATATTATTAGCCTTAGGTGTTCATTTGATATTTGTTTATACACTATTCTTATATGGTTTTACAAAGTTAAATCCAATCACATTTTTCAAGAAGTTTTGGCCAGTAATGTCTATAGCTTTTAGTACTTCAAGCTCTAATGCCACTCTACCAGTTACCATGGAAGTAGTAGAAAAAAACTTTGGTGTTAAAAAAAGCATTTTAGGTTTTACCTTACCACTGGGTGCAACAATAAATATGGATGGAACAGCAATCATGCAAGGAGTTGCAACAATTTTTATTGCTCAACTATTTAATACTAATTTAACATTTACTCAAATTTTAACTGTAATATTCACAGCTACCTTAGCCTCAGTTGGTACTGCTGGAGTTCCAGGAGTTGGTATGATTACCCTTGCCATGGTACTTGAATCAGTAGGTCTTCCAATTGAAGGTATAGCTCTTATTATTGGAGTAGATAGAATACTTGATATGTGTCGTACCGTTGTTAATACAGCTGGTGATGCAGTAGTAACAATGATTGTGGCAAAAGGTGAAAACGAGATAAACACTGATATATTCTACAGTAAAGAAACTTTTTACATAAAAGATGCTACCATAACTGAAGAATCTTAAATATCATAATAAAATATGATAAAATTTGAATAAGGGAATGTAGTTAACTTGTATAAACAAATTAACTGCACTCCCTTATTTTATTTGAATTTGAATTCTAATTTAATAAAATTATTAACTCAAAGATTTCTTCTTTAATTTTTCTGTCATATCATGTAATTTAACTATTCCTTCTGCTCTTAATCTCTTATTCTCATCTTCAATAGACTTAGTTTCTTCAATTCCCTGCATAATTGTATTCCAGGTTTTTTCAAGAGTTTCAATTTTCACACTTGTTCCTCCGGCGAGTTTTGCAATATCTACACTTTGACTTCTTATATTTTCAGCATTTTTCATTAACAATTCATTAGTGGTCCTGTCAAGTTCTGCTAAAGAATCAGATACTAACTTTTGCTTTTTTAAAGCAATAGCTTGAATTATTCCATTTTTAAATACTGGTATAGTTATTATAAAAGCAGAATGAACTTTAGATATCAATTTATAATTTCCTCTTTGAATCATTTTAATTTGAGGAGCTGTTTGTAATGACACCATCTTAGCCATTTCCAAATCATAAATCCTTTGTTTTAACATTTCAACAGCTGCTTTAGCATTCTCTAAATTTATTGCATTTATTTGTTCACCATTCGACGCTAAAACCTCAAGTTTAGGCATTTCATCCTTCTCATATTTTTCTGCAACCATATTACCTGCAGTAATGTATTTTTCTAATTCAGCGTAATACTCAAAATTTTGGTTATATAAATTCTCAAGTAATAAGTTAGTACTATTTATCTCTGCCTTATATCCACTCAGACTTGTATAGACCTTATCTATCTCTCCTCCAATTGTTTTATACTTTCCTAGCATTTTATCAATTGCCTTAGCTGGTTTACTAAACATCTTTGCAAGGAATCCCTTTTTTTCTTCCTCAAAATCTTGTTTATCGAATTTTTTCATTATACTAGTAAGTTCCTTTATCATAACACCTGAATTTTCAACACTACTAGTTTTAATAGAATTTAATATCTGATCTGCAAATTTTGATATTTGCTGAGCTGGTTCATTTCCAAATTCCAATATTGCATTTGCATCCTTAATATTTATATTAGAGGCAATTTGAATTACTTGAGGTGAAACTTTAAGCTGATTACTTATGCTTATCGCCTTTTGCTCAATATTTTTTTCTTCAATGTTCTGATCTTCAATTTTAAGTATTTGATTGTTATTTTCCATGTTTTCCACTCCTCTTATATGTTTATTAATTTTTATAATTTAACTCTTAAATAGATTTTCGAAGAAACCTTTTTTTCTCTCCACATATTTTTTAAAATGGAGTTTAAAGCTGATATTTTCGAGTCTATGAATGTCGTATTGCTCTGGATATATATAATTCTCTATGTCATTATATCCTGAAGGGTTATATATAACTATATCTATACCCATATTATTCATAAATGTTAACATTATGCAATCTTCAAAAGATAAGTTTCCATTTTCTTCATTATTATATATTACAATTTTAGGAACTTCTTCCGGATAATCATATACTTGAAGTAATTCAAGCATCGCCCTATCTAAATTTATTAGCACTGAGAAAATATCCACTTGCAAATCTCTTAAATCTTCTTTTTCAACATTTATAATTATAGGATTGAGGCATAAGTCTTTAATTTTATTTGCCATATTTTTTTGAAGGCCAGTTCTAAGCTCTTTGTATTTCCACCAAGATGAATTAATCATTTCATCTACATCAAATTCTGAAAAAACATCGCTAGGATATATTTGATTAAACTTTCCATATTCTAGATGAGCAACCTTCATTATAGGTAATTCGTTGTAAAATTTAGTGAATTTTTGGGTTATAACATTGTTAATTTCCTTAAAATAATTATCGATTTTCTCATGAGTACCACATATTTTAGAGAACATATTAGGAACGACTACCGTTGACCCTTTAACATTAAATCCTTCTCTTACAGACGCTTTTTCCTTAATCCATACATATATTTCCTCATATGTGGTATTAAGAGTGATTGCATCTAGGTTATAATCTGCAAACTGCCAAGGTCTATAGAAGCCTGAATCATCTGTATACAAAGTATTATTAAGTTCTTGTCTCGCATTATATGCAGTAGTCCTAATTCTATCCTCAGCGTTAATTGGAAAAGGTTTTATTTCAATATTGTAATTATAAACAATCTCCTTAGAAAAAACATTATATTTATCAATTTCAAGAAAACTCCCTGAATCCTTTGGATTAAAATATAATATGTCACAACCCAGTGTTGATAATAATATCAAATAAAAAACTTCTGCTCTTGTTATTTCTCCATAAAACAGAACTTTAGGATTAACATTCATATAATCAAATTTATCAAATAATTTATCAGAATATATGTTTATCCAATGAATTATATAATTTATAATCACTTTAATATTATTATTATCCAAGTTTTCATTGCTTTTCAAATAATATTCTATTAATCCTTTAAGGTTATTTTTAATTTGCTGCGATAAAACTTTGTTTGATAAATTCGGGAAAAGACCATTGTCATTTATTAAATTTATAATTAAGGTGACATCTAAAGGTTGCGTTTTTAATACCTTTTCCCAAATGCCATTCAAAATATTTTGAAGTCTTATGCTAATGTCTTTATCTAATCCTTCACTAACTCTAATGTAACATGGCCCCATCTTCTTTAATTCTTTGTCCATACTATATAGGTTTTCATAATAATCTTTCTCATTATTTTTTATCCCTATGAATCTATAAAAATATTTTGGTATAGTTATAATATTAGAGTTATATTGAAATTTACTTCTCTTACAAATTTCTGTTTTCAAACTACTTATGATGTCTTCATCAATGTCTAAATTCACGCTATTAATTTCTAAATTATTTAAGCTATCCTTCTCCATATTCACCTAACCTTTTCAATTGTATTTTATCGTAAATATAGTTTATTTATCCATAATAAGTATAACATAATAATCCTATACTTTTCATTGCAATATATTGAAAAATAAACATTTTTTATAGAAATTTATTGTTAAAATAATCTTATTATTTAAAAATGATTTTATTTAATAAAAAGTGTTCATTTATACACAAAAATGGTGTAATATAAATAGTATAGTTTACTTTATATACAATTACGCAAAAATTTTATATACATTTAACAATCTTTACATTATTATGTATAAAGCTATATTATAATCATTAATTCAGCTAAAAATCATCATAAGGTAGCTATCAATATTTATTGTTATCTACCTTACAAACGCGATTAAGGATATAACACTTGTTATATCCCTTAAAGAACTACAAGGAGGTTTATTATGGGATTTTTGACTTTTAAAAAAGGAATTCACCCGAGTGGTAGAAAAGACTTAAGTATGCAAAAAGCAATTCAAGATTTGCTTCCAAAAGGCAACTTAGTATTTCCTATGCAACAACATATAGGAGCGCCATGCGAACCTTTAGTTAAAAAAGGTGATAGAGTACTTGTGGCACAAAAAATAGGTGAATCCAAAGCCTTTGTGTCCGCACCAATATATTCAAGTGTGTCTGGTACTGTAAAAGATGTGGCTCCAAGACTTCATAGCAATGGAACTATGGTATTGTCGATTATTGTTGAAAACGATAATTTGTATGAAGAGGTACTTACTATGACTCCTCATGCCGACTATGAAAAGCTATCTAAAAGTGAACTAGTAACTATCATTAAAGAAGCTGGTATTGTAGGTATGGGTGGAGCAGGTTTTCCAACTCATATTAAACTTAACCCACCAGCAGACAAAATCATAGACAGTATTATAATAAATGCTGCTGAATGTGAACCGTATCTAACCTGTGATTACAGAATGATGATGGAAAAGTCTACTGAAATAGCTATCGGTTTAAAAATCATTCTTCAAATGTTTCCTGGTGTTCGCGGTTATATTGGAATAGAAGATAATAAACCTGAGGCAATTGAAGTTATGAAAAAAGCTTGTGAAAACATTACTAATGTAGAAGTTACTCCACTTGTTACAAAATATCCTCAAGGTGCTGAAAAACAATTAATTTATTCAATTACCGGCAGAGAATTACCTTCTGGTAAACTTCCTGCAGATGTTGGATGTATTGTTCAAAATGTTGGTTCTGCATATGAAATTTATAATGCTGTAGTAAACGGCAGACCACTTACAGAGAGAGTCTTAACCGTAACTGGAGAAGCTATTAAAGAACCTCTTAATTTAAGAGTTAAATTTGGAACTTCTATTGAAGAAGTTATTGAAGCAGCTGGTGGATTTAAAGAGACTCCTGTTAAAGTGATTTCAGGCGGACCTATGATGGGAACAACATTAAGTTCACTAGATACCCCTGTAATTAAAGGAACCTCAGGTGTACTTTGTTTAACAAAAGATCAAGCTAAATTAGAAGAAGAATCTAGTTGCATACGATGTGGAAAATGTATGAGTGTCTGTCCAATGTTTTTAAACCCAACAAAACTTAACTCTTTAGTTTTAAGAGGTAATTATGAAGAGTTTGAAGAGCTTCATGGTATGGATTGTATCGAATGTGCATGTTGTTCTTTTGTATGCCCTGCTAAACGTCATTTAACTCAAACTTGCCGTGAAGGTAAACGAACAATAAATATTAATAGAAGAAAAAAATAGATAGAGGTGAATTATATGTATACAGTATCTTCATCCCCACACATAAAATCAAATGATTCTGTGCAGGGTATAATGAGAGACGTAATAATAGCATTAATACCTGCTACCTTCGCTGGAATATATTTTTTCGGAATGCAAGCATTTTTAGTTACATTGGTATCCGTACTATCATGTATTGTAGCAGAGGCTTTATGGCAAAATTTTACACATAGAAAAATTACAATAGGAGATCTAAGCGCTGTTGTAACTGGTTTATTACTTGCTTTTAATTTGCCAGCTGCTGTTCCACTTTGGCTTCCTGCAATTGGAGGATTTTTCGCTATAATAATTGTAAAACAATTTTTTGGTGGAATAGGCCAAAACATAATGAATCCAGCATTAGCTGCTAGAGCATTTTTACTTGCTTCTTGGCCAGTTCATATGACTAATTGGACTGTTGATGGTGTTGCATCCGCTACTCCACTTGCTCTACTTAAAAGTGGAAGTGATGCATTGCCTAGTCTAATGAACGTTTTTGTTGGTAATATTGGTGGTTGTATTGGTGATACATCCGTACTTGCATTACTTATTGGAGGAGCTTATCTATTATATAGAAAAATAATAAGCCTCCATACTCCAGTAGCATTTATCGGCAGTGTATTTATTTTAACTTTAATATTAGGTAGAGACGGTCTTATGACTGGCAATGCATTATATGAAATTTGTACTGGAGGATTAGTTCTGGGTGCTTTCTTTATGGCTACGGATTATTCAACTTCTCCAATGACAAAAAAAGGACAAGTTATATTTGGAATCGGATGTGGAGTATTAACCACAGTAATACGTTTATATGGTGGATATCCTGAAGGAGTGTCCTACGCTATATTGATAATGAGCTTATTTGTACCATTTATAGATAAGTTTACAGCTCCACGAATTTTTGGGGAGGTGAAATAATTGAAAGAGAATATAAAATTAGGATTAATATTGCTTTTAATTACAGGAATTGCAGGATTTTTACTCGGAGGTGCCTATGAAATAACAAAAGCACCTATAGCTGAAAAAGTTGCAGCCGATAAGCAAACGGCTATGAAAGAATTACTACCAAAAGCTGATAAGTTTAACACAGTAGATGTTAATGCAAAAGATAAAGGAAAAATATCAGAAGTTAATTCTGCCCTAGCGGGTACTGATATAATCGGATACACTATAAATGTTGCCCCAAAAGGGTATGCTGGCCCAATAGAACTAATGGTTGGAATATCATCTGATGGAAAAGTCACTGGTATGAAAATTTTATCACTTGCTGAAACACCAGGTCTTGGTGCCAATGCTCCAAAACCAGAATTTTCAGGTCAATTTAAAAACAAACCAATAAAAGAGAAATTAGAAGTTGTAAAAATAGCTCCTACAAAGGACACTCAAATAGAAGCTATTACGGGTGCAACTATTACATCGAAGGCTGTTACACTTGGAGTTAACGATGCTATTGATTTTTATAACTCTTCATTGAAAGGAGATAAAAAATAATGAGCACATTTTCTGAAAGAATAAGAAACGGTGTAATAACCGAAAATCCAATATTTGTACAAGTTCTGGCTATGTGTCCAACTTTAGCTGTTACCAGTAGTGTTGTTGATGCTGCCGGTATGGGCATGGCATCTACTGTAGTATTAATAGGTTCGAATGTTATCATATCATTGATAAGAAAATTGGTTCCAGATAAGATTCGTATACCAGCTTATATTACTGTAATCGCTACATTTGTTACATTGATACAATTTTTGTTAGCAGGTTTTGTTCCATCTTTATATAAATCCTTAGGAATTTTTATACCCCTTATAGTTGTTAACTGTGTAATTCTAGGAAGAGCTGAATCCTTTGCAGGTAAAAACAAAGTATTCCCTTCACTTTTTGATGCTATTGGAATGGGACTTGGATTTACCATAGCATTAGTAATTCTAGGTTCAATAAGAGAATTGCTAGGAGCTGGTTCAATTCTTGGTTTTAAAGTATTTGGAAACTCTTTTGAACCTGCTATAATGATGGTTTTAGCTCCTGGAGCTTTTATTACTCTTGGAATTTTAATGGCTTTACTAAATCAGAGATCAATCAATAAAACAAATAAAGTTAATTATAAAATTGCGCATTTTCATGAAATTGACCCCGTTACTGGTGAATGTACTGGTTGTGGATCTTGTGCTCATAGTTGCAAGCGATAATTTTATTTAACTTTATTAAGAAAGGTGGATTTAAATGAGACTTTTTTCAATTTTCATAAGTGCATTTCTAGTAAATAATTTCGTATTATCCAGATTCCTAGGGATATGTTCTTTCCTAGGTGTTTCTAAAAAAACTGAAACTGCAAAAGGTATGGGACTAGCAGTAGTGTTTGTTATGTTCCTAGCATCATTCATGACTTTTGTGGTTTATAACTTAATTTTAGTTCCATTACATGTAACCTTTTTATCAACACTTGCTTTTGTACTAGTAATTGCTGCGTTAGTTCAATTTGTTGAAATGGTTATTAAGAAGACACAACCAAGTCTCTACAAAGCACTTGGAATATTTCTTCCATTAATATCAACTAATTGTGCTGTTCTTGGTATGGCACTTATAAACCAACAAGAAAAATATACATTAATAGAATCTCTTGTTAATTCACTTGGAGCGTCTTTTGGTTATATGCTTGCAATTGTACTCCTTTCAGGCTTAAGAGAAAGAATGGAAGCCAATGATAACATGCCTTTAGCTTTTAAAGGACTACCTATTTCACTAATTACAGCTGGACTCATGTCTATCGCATTTTTAGGCTTTAGCGGTTTAAAATTGGGAGGTATTTAAATGGATATAAATAATTTAGTTTACCCTGTACTAAGCATAGGTGGTTTGGGACTTGTGTTTGGAGTAGTACTGGGATATGCTAACAAAAAATTTCATGTAGCAGTTGATCCTAAAATACCATTAGTTAGAGAAGCATTACCTAGCGCCAATTGCGGTGCATGCGGCTTTGCCGGTTGTGATGCTTACGCAGCAGCTGTAGTTGAAGGCGGTGCTACACTAAATCTATGTAGCGTTGGTGGAGCTTCTGTTGCTGAAAAAATTGGAGACATAATGGGAGTTTCAGTTGAGACTGAAAATCCACAAGTTGCTTTTGTTAAATGCAAAGGAACCTGCAGTGTTTCTAAAGAAAAATATGTGTATGATGGCATTCAAGATTGTCGTCAAGCAGTTATTGCTCCTGGTGGTGGTCCTAAGGCTTGCGTAGACGGTTGTCTAGGTTTTGCAAGTTGTGTAAGAGCCTGTGAGTTCAACGCCCTTCATATAATAGATGGTGTAGCTGTAGTATATAATGATAATTGCGTAGCTTGTGGCGCCTGTATTAAAGTATGTCCTAAGGACTTAATAGAGTTTGTCCCAGCGAGTCAAGAAGTGCTTATAGAATGTAACTCAAAATCAAAAGGTAAATCAGTAAAAGATAATTGTTCTGTTGGATGTATAGCATGCCAAATGTGCGTGAAAGCTTGCCCAACTGAGGCAATTACTATGGTTAATAACTTAGCTACAATAGACTTTGAAAAATGTATACACTGTGGTAAATGTGCCGCTAAATGTCCTACAAAGGTTATTTCAAAACCTTTGAAAGATCGTGTAAACATGAGTGAGACTGTTGAAGCTGCTAAAACTGTTGAAGCTAAATAATCAACAAAATTAGTTTTCATTAAAACATAAAAAAGTGACTTGTCTATTTTTAAGACAAGCCACTTTTTTTAATGTGGTAATTCTATTTCTTTGTTACTTATTGTTAAGTCCTTATAAACAAATATAACAGTAATAACACACCCTAATACAGCAAAGCCCACAAAGAAAACTTCATTATTTGTACACTTTTCTATAATAGGCATTATTAATAAAAAATAAGTTGTAATTATAGGGTATACTAATTTTCGCAGTTTTTGAGTTTTTATAAAATCGAAGGTGCTACAAATAATTAAAAGCATTGTAATTATTGTTAACATGGCTATTGGTAATTTCATTTGCATAACCATCATTATACATCCAGCCACACCAAGAACAAATAAAAGTATTTCTAGTGTCATCGTTATTGATTTGAATTTCATAAATAACATCTCCATCCTAAAGCAATATTAAATATATATGGATGGTATACGTGATATATTCTAAAATTTCAACAACATTTTTAAAGATACCTAACAATAAAACAAAAATTATAAACCTACTTAAAGTAATCGAACTATATGTTACCTTTTGATTTTAACTATATTATATGATTGACGTATTCCGAAAACACTAACAGCCAGACCTCCCAAACAACCTACCGCTTCAGCCATTTCCCCTTTAAATATTGAAACAATTAAAAGTATCATCATAAAAACAGTAAGAATAATACATGTAACAAAATTAATCTTATTAGTCTTAACATATTTAGCAGATTTATCATCCATCATCAAATTCACCTCCATAAAGAATAACTAGTAGGATAGGAAATTTCTCTGAAGTGAATGCAATATGAAGCGAAGAAACCATATAAATTGTATTTAAAATTCTTGTTTTGCGAATGTAAAATTCTCGTAGGCTTGCACAGGAAGTGCAAGCCAGCGAACCTGAGGCAGGACGCCGAATGTGAGCGCCAGATAATTTTATATGAGCAAAAGATTAGAATTTCTTAATCCAATTTCTTGTTTCGAGTTCATTTGCAGGCACCAGGAGAATTTTTCTATCCTCTTTTACAATATTTTTTGTAATCTACTTTTTAACATACTAGCTAAAATACCAATAAAATATCCAGTAACAATTGCTGATATTAATAATAGTGGTAAGTAAACATATATTCTTAAATCATTAATTATGAAGGCAGCCACTAGTAACTGACCTATATTATGAAAAACTGACCCACACACACTAATGGTTGGTATACTTAATGATTTTTTAAAATACTTGTATAGCAATATCATTACAACATTACTTAATAACCCACCAGCAATACTATACATAAAAGCTGACATACTTCCTCCAAAAATAGAACCTAAAATGGTTCTTAAAATCATTATTAAAAACGCTTCTTTCCACCCAAGTAATATTAATGCAACTAGGGATATAGAATTAGCAAGACCTAACTTTATTCCTGGGAATAACACCGGAATTTGAGCCTCTATTAGATAAATAACTAAAGCCATTGCTACCAACATACTAAGCAAAACCATTTTTTTAGTCCTTTTCATATTTCCACCTACACTTTTAATTTTAAACTCTATTACATATCATATCTTTTAGAATGTTCCACCATCTATAACCTTATTTTCTTCTTCCTTAGTGCTAATTTTCTCTCCATCTATACTAATCATAAGTTTATTAGGTAAACAAACTATTATTCCACCAGGTTCTTCTATACTTCCACTTTTAACACACTCTTTATGTAAGCAATCTGCATCTTTCACTTTAATACTATCCTTAGTAGCTATAATAGTATTAAAATGGCCACTCGCAGTCTTCACAGTAAATTTCTGTTGCCCTACTACTTTATTTAAGTCAATAGTCTTAATGACCTTTCCATCGCTCTTTATAACCGCAATATGCTCGGTCCCTTTATTTATTTTTTTGTACACTAAAGTTGCACTTAAGGTTAATAAGACAAGAATTAAAAGAACTATTCCAACTATTTTATCTCCCTTTTTCATAAGTGAACTCCTTGTTTGTTAAATCAAAAGTATCATTTAGTCCTGGTGTAGTATATATTTTTTTATCTTTTGTTATAAATATAGCTTCTACACCCTTAATAGACTCTACCAATTTAAGCCCTTTATCAAGCCCCAAGATATAAGTACTTGTAGATAGTGCATCTCCATCAATTGATTTATCTGATATTATGGTTGTACTTATAAGTCCTTGCTCAGCAGGATATCCAGTTTTGGGATTGAATATGTGATGGTAACGTACACCATCCTTTATAAAAAACCTTTCATAGTTACCTGATGTTACAACTGATTTATTAGTAACTTTAATTGTCCCTAAGTACTCTCCTCGCGAGCTTAACGGGTTCTGTATGCCTATATTCCAGCTAGTTCCATCCGGTTTATTTCCAAGCGCAAAAACATTTCCGCCCAAATTTATAAGTGCACTACTTATTTTATTATCTATCAACACTTTTTTTATCTCATCAGCTGTATAACCTTTTGCAATTGCGCCTAAATCAATAGCTTGATTAGCTCGTCTAATCTTTACATTAGAATTCTTTTTATCAAAAATAATATCTCTATAATCTACTAGTTTTAATTTTTCATTAATTTCCGTTTTAGATGGTAATCTTTCCTTTTCTGTACCAATACCCCATAATTTCACAATAGGCTCTATTGATGCGTCAAGGGCACCTCCAGTCAATTTACTGTATTTAACAGATTCTTCTATTACCCCATATGTATCCGAGCTAAGTTTTTCTCCTGAAACTCCAGCCTTCGCATTCAATTTACTAATTTCAGAAGTTCCTATATTAACAGACATTTTACTTTCTATATTGTTTATCCTTTTTATGGACTCATTTGCTGCTTTTTCCGCATTTTTACCATAGACTTTTAACTGAATAATTGTACCCATCAAATATGTATCTTTTTCAACAGGTTTAGTATTATCTTTGCAAGATACTAAAAATATTGAAACGGACAATATTGCGAGTATATACCATTTTTTATATAATCTTTTTATGGTACCTCACCACCTTTAATTTCTTATTAAATCCATTATACCATATATAATTCTTGTAAATCCTGTCCTATTATATGCATCATACAAATTGTACATAATATAAAAAAACGCTGAAACAATATCTCAGCATTTTTTATATTAAGTAAATAGTTTTTTATTTTTACGTAATTGTACAAATAATATTATTGATATAATTATCATTATAATACTTAATACGAAAAAGCAAATAGTCATTATTCCAGCTACTTTGACTGATATATTATAATCTATCCCTATCATAGAGATTTGATTAGAAAAATCACTAAAAACACTTATAGAATATCTTATCCATAACACTGATATAGCAAATGATAGTGGGACTATTGCCGTTGCTATTAAATATCCACTCTTCCTACTTCTCTTGATTCCAATGGATCCCATAATTATTGGTAGAATAAACAATAAAGGCAAAATAGCTCCAGTAAATTGTGAAGATAACATTAAAAATAATGCACACAAAATTGTAAAGTAAAATGTAATTTTTCTTATCGCTAAAGATTTGTAATTATCCATACATCTTCACTCTTTTCTTAATTATTTACTATTCTTTAATACAGTTGATAAACTAGTAATTGATAAAGCTAAAATTGAACCCCACATTGTAAGCATAAAAAACAACGCTTGACCACTCATATTACAACCTCCTATCAATATTTAGTGGTATACACAACAACTATTAATTGTTATGTATACCCATTTAAATTTTATTTTCTTATAATAACCTTATTTTTTACAATCTCTTCACCATAAACAGCCTTCAAACTCCTATATGTTCCAATAAATCCAATAATAAATACTGCCAATATAACTACTCTTGCAGCATTTACCCATGGAATTAATACAGGTGTTTTTGCTATAAAATCTGGTATAGCTTTAAAATATCCCTCATTAATATATGAGATTGTTGATCCAGTTAAAATAACTATTATTACTGCAGGAGTTACAAATTTAATCATTACAGTATACATCCATTTTGGTGCTTTCCAGAATGAACCATGATTTATATCTATTAGTGGATTATCAATCATGAACCAACCAGCTACAATTATTTCAATAAGACCCATTACAACTAGTAAATATGTGCCAACCCAATTGTCAAGTTCTGTAAAATAGGCAAGTTCTGCAGTTTTCGTAATAATTGGCTCTAGTGCAACTGGTAAACCAACTACTATATATCCTATGAAAACGAAAAAAGATGCTTTCTTCTTTGCCATACCCATACCTTCTTCTAAAATTGTTACTAAATAATTATACATTGCAATAGCTGAGGTGAATCCAGCAAAGAATAATATCATAAACCATAAAGTACCAAGTGCCCTTCCACCATCCATAATTCTAAAAATATTAGGTAATGATATAAAAGATAACCCAACTCCAGAACTTAGACCTTTTACACCCATAAATGCATATGTAATTGGAATTGCGATACTTCCTCCAAGGATTACCTCTGCAAATTCATTTAAACCTATTGTAGTCATTGCAGATGTTACAATATCATCATCTTGCTTTAAATAAGAAGCATAATTTTGAATTATTCCCATCCCTAATGATAGTGTAAAGAAAATCTGACCTGCTGCTGCAAGAGTTCCTTTAAAACTTAAGTCACCCCACCTTGGTGTCCAAAGATAATCTAACCCTTTTATAGCAGACCAATCTGGTTTAATTGGTGCTCCTATAGTTAAAGTTTTATAGATTAATACAAATCCAAATATATATAGAACAGGCATCATTATTTTCGCCCAAGACTCTATACCCTTTTCAATACCTCTAGTAACTGCTAAACCTAAAATTGTTACGGTAATTATCCAGAAAGTGAATACATACACTGGATTTTGTACATAATTTGCAAAAAACTGTGCTGTGGTTACAGTCATATCCGAATATCCACCAGTAGCAGATAAGAATGCATACCCCAAAGTCCATCCTATTAAATGATTATAATACGAATTTACTAGTAATGTGACCCCAATAACTATCATTCCACATATGGATCCTAGGATAATCGCTTTTCGTGGTTTAAGTTTGTCCCTTGATTGAATATATATCATGAAACCTACTGTACCGTGTCCATATCTCCCACCAACTCTTCCCATCATCCATTCTACTAGCATTAATGGAATGCCTATTAAAATAAGTGCCATTACATAAGGAATCATAAACGCTCCGCCACCGTATTTTGCAGCTTGATATGGAAACCTCCAGAAATTTCCAAGTCCAACTGAATTGCCTGCCATAGCTAGAATAAATCCAATTTTGGACCCCCAATTTTCTCTTTGTTCTTCCATTGTTATCCCTCCTTTGTTCTCCTATTGAAATATATTAATAAAATCGATATCAATCTAATTAATTTAACAATTAATATTTTAGCAAATTTGAAGGATAACCGCAAGCATTGTCGAATAGAATTATATAATACATACATTTAAATATAAGATTTATTAAATATAATGTTTAGCTTTGTTCCCTATCGGTTTATAATAAAATAGTAAAAGCACAGAATTAAACTTCCGTGCCCAACTTTCAGTAAATTTATTTTATCTAATTCTAATAAGCTCTTTGATCTCCATTTAAAATATTTTCAATTTCAACCCCTATTTCGCGACCTTTTTTATAGGAATTAAGCCTATCCTGTGGCACTGAATCTTTATATGTGTCTTCGCCAGAAAGGAAATCTACAATACCCTTTTTAGCACTTGGTACATCACCGACATTATTTATTCCATTAACCTCTTTTATTTTCGAGTAATCCATGAATATTCCTCCTTATATATCTATTAGACACTAAGTAACTAGTAATACTATAGAATAATAATCATTATATTATTAGACTTTCCCATTTTGAATTTTTAATGTACTAATATGATCTTTATTCAAAATAATAAAAATAAAAATACACCTTTCTATATATGGTGAATATTACATTAAAACAACTAATCTAAAAAATGAACTATTTAAAGTATTATTATTTGTATTAGTGGCATAAATATTAATATAAACTAAATATATTAATTTAAAAAAATAAAAATTTTTATCGTATTTATAGTAAAAAGTTACTTTAATATAAAAAAATGATGAATAATTATACAACAGTTAATATTTATGAATCCTTTGTTGCATAAATAGATGTAATAAGTAAGTATTGCGAAACATCTATATTGTTCATATCTATTAGCTAATCTTTTAACACTTCTTTACTAATGGCGGTAAACTTATATGAATAAAATATTAACTTCTTCATTCAAACAGTCAAATAACAGTATATTCTGATATATTTTTTTATTAAAAAAATGTTGCTTCAATGATTGACAGTCATTCATTTTAGTGATAAAGTTATACAAAATTCAAATTGATTTGATTATCGAATAGTAATTGTAAATAAGAGTTAACAATTACTATTTAGAAAATTAGTTCTATAGGAATAAGAAGAATATATTTTAGGTACTATGCAGCATTGTTTAAATTTTCAGATGATAAGTCAACAATTCTTCACTGGAATTTATATATTTTAAGGAGACGAAAGTTTCCAATTTAGTTAATAAGGGGGATTTTGTAATGAAAAGGAAAAAGTTAGTTGCTTCATTAATAGTAGCTATGTTTGTATCCACAAGTGTACTTGCTGGATGCGCAAAAAAAGCTGCGGTCGTAGAGGAAAAAGTACCACAAGTTGTAAATTATTATACTTCTACTGAACCAGAAACATTGGATGCACAACAGATGACCGGTGCACCTGATTTTCAAATTGAAAACATGTTTATGGAAGGTTTAGTTCGTTATAGTAAAGACGAAGGTAAATACGATCCAGGAGTTGCAACAAAATGGAGTTTAGATGAACCAACAAATACTTATACTTTTGAATTAAATAAAAATGCTAAATGGGCTGATGGAACAGCAGTTACTGCTAAAGATTTCTTCTTTGGATGGAAACTTGCACTTGATGGACAAAGTGCATATGGATTTATGCTTACTGATTACATCGTTGGAGCGCAAGATTATGCTGATTACACTAGCGAATCTTTTTATGCAGCAAAGAATGCTACTTTTAAAGCATTACTAGATAGCCGTGATGCTGAAACAGATGAAGCTAAACTAAAAACAATAGCTTCTAAGATTTCTGCTGCATTAAGTGCAATGCCAGCAGCTGATAAAACAGCATTTGATGCTAAGAAAACAGATTTATGGTCTAAGGTAGGAATTAAAGAAGTTAACGGAAACATTGAAATTAAGCTTTCAAAATCAGTACCTTATTTTATTGGATTAACTGCAAACTCTGTATATCATCCAGTAAATGAAACTTTTTATAAAGCTCATCCAAAAGATTATACTCTAGAAGCCGCAGGATTAAATAGTAATGGTCCGTGGGTAGTTAAAACATGGAAACATAACGATACATTTACTTTAGAAAAGAATCCTAACTATTGGAATAAAGATAATATAAAAATAGATACATTAAATTTAAAAGTTGTACTTGATGTTGCTACAAGAACAAATCTTTTAAAGACTGGCGCTTTAGATGGTTCCGCAATTCAAGCTAATGATTTGAAAACATTCCAAGATAAAGCAGTACTTGATCAATACAAACTTCAGGATTTAATTGATATGCCAGATTACACTGTATTCTATCTTGAATTCAACCAATTTAGTAATAAAATAACTTCTAATAAAAACATTAGAAAAGCTATATCTTTAGCTATGGACCGTAAGGGTTTAGTTGAAAATGTTACACAAGGTGATATGGCTGCACTTTCACTAATTCCAGATGAATTTCCTGGGCTTAGCAAATCTTTCCGTGAGGAAAATGGTGCTGCTTTAATAGAAGATAATCAACAGGCAAAAGCTAAAGAAGCTTTAGCTGCTGGTCTTAAAGAATTAGGTCTTACTAAATTACCAAAACAAGATGTTTTAATTGACCAAAAAGATATTAGTCAAAAACAAGGTGAAAAAATGCAAGCTGATTTGAAACTTGTTGGGATTGATATTAACCTTGTACCAGTTGCATGGGGAGATAAATTAACTAGACTTAAAAACGGGAATTTTGGTATTTGTGCTAGTGGTTGGGGACCTGATTATATGGATCCTATGACCTTCCTTGATTTATTCCAATCAAAAAATGGAAACAATTATGGTAGATACAATAATCCTGTTTATGATAAATTAATTGGTGATGCTAAAAATGAAAAAGATGCTACAAAGAGAATGGCTTATTTATACGATGCTGAAAAATTATTAATGGCTGATTCTGTTGTTGCACCTAAATACTTTAGAATTTCTCATTGGACATTTAAAAATTACTTAACAGGAGTTGTTAATAGAGGCGCAGGCCCTGTTACAGATTTCTATTGGGCTAGTATAGATATGAAGGCAAAAAATGCTGATAAAGCTAAATAAATTAATTTAAGTTATTAAGTTATTAATGAGAGGATAGGGTATATGTTGTTTTAACGTATGCCTTTTCTTCTATTAATGGGATAAGTAGTGAATTTTTATACATAGGAGGTTAAAAATGGTTAAATATATTTTAAAGAGAATATTCTTTGCGATAATTACAATGATATGCATAGCAACTATAACTTTTGCATTGATGAAAGCACTACCTGGAGACCCATTTCATAATCCAAAGATGAAGCCAGAACTAAGACAAGCCTTATTACAAAAATATGGATTAGATCTACCTGTTCCACAGCAATATTTTAAATATATGAGCAATTTAGCTCATGGAGATCTTGGGCTTTCATATAAATATGTTAATCGTCCTGTTTCACAGGTAATAAAAGATAGTTTTCCTAAATCATTTGCTTTGGGTTGGAGAGCTATGGCATACTCCTCTATTTTCGGAATACTTTTCGGAGTTATAGCTGCCTTAAAACATCAGAAAGCTCCAGATTATATTATAATTTTTATTTCTATTGTAGGGGTATCCGTTCCCAGTATTGTTATGGGCCCACTACTTGCCTACTACTTTGGCGTTAATTTAGGATGGTTTCCTGTAACTGTAACTGATAGTCAACTTTCTATGATTTTACCTTCCTTTACTTTAGGACTAGGTACTTTAGCTTTTGTTGCTAGATTAATGCGTTCAACTACACTTGAAGTACTAGGACAAGATTATATACAAACTGCAAAATCTAAAGGACTTTCTACTTCTAAAATTATACGGAGTCACGTAATTCGTAATGCTATAATGCCAGTTATTTCTATACTGGGGCCATCCTTTGCGGCTATTATAACAGGATCTATTGTAATAGAAAATGTTTTTGCTGTTGCTGGGCTTGGAGGATATTTTGTAAACACAATTAGTGACCAGGATTATTCTATGACTATGGGAATAACACTGTTTTATGCAATACTAATAATATTATCCCTTCTTTTGGTTGATATAGCATATGGCTTAATTGATCCACGACTTAAAGTATCAAATAAAGGGGGCGAATAGCTAAATGGATAAAATAGAAAAAGAGCAATTCGAACTTGTTGGTAAAAATCTCGAAGCTGCACAAAATATAAAACGTCCAAGTATGTCATATTTAGAAGATGCATTTAGAAGATTAAAAAAGAATAAACCATCCATAATTTCTTTTTGGATATTAGTTCTATTAATTGTTATGGCAATCGTTGGCCCAATGATTTCGAAAGGACTTTATGGTCATACTTACAGAACCCAAAATTTAAAGCTACAAGATCAAACTTTTATTCTTTCAAATCAAAGAAGTTTAAAATTATCATCTAATTCTGTGTTTTCTTATGAAAAATACAAGCCTAATCTTAGAAAAACAGAATTACAATTTAAAAAAGTTGAGCTAAAAGGTCAATCTGGAAAGTTAGGTTTTATAATTGGTGATAAATCTGAGGAATCCTACCAAGGAGACCAAAAGGAATATAAATTACAGATAAAAACAACTTCCTCTGATACTTGGGATTCAATTATAAGCAAATTAAATGTTGAAGCCGAAGCGCTTTTAAAAGAAGACACTGCTTTTAGAGGGGTCACTTTCAAAAAAAGTGGAAGCAGTTTAGTTATAGAAACAAAAGGCGAAAAAAAATTCAACAATAGATATTGGCTTGGAACTGATGACCTTGGTCGTGATTTATGGACTAGATTATGGGAGGGCTCAAGAGTTTCATTCATTATTGCAATAGTATCAGTTCTCTTTACAGGATTATTTGGTGTTGTTTATGGAGGAATATCTGGTTACATTGGTGGAAATTCAGATAATATAATGATGAGAATTATTGAAATTCTTATGGTTATTCCAGATATGCTATATATTATGTTATTAACTATAGTAATGCCAAGAGGGATTGTTACCATTACCCTTGTCCTGGCATTTACAGGGTGGATGGGAACTGCAATCCTAGTTCGTGGAGAGGTTTTAAGATTAAAACACAGTGAATATGTGCTTGCCTCACAAACACTAGGCGCAGATGCAAAAAGAGTTATATTTAAGCATTTGATTCCAAATTGTATGGGTCCTATAATAGTTAATATGACTATGATGATTCCCAAAATGATTTTTGCTGAAGCATTTTTAAGCTTCATAGGACTTGGCGTACCGGCACCATATGCATCTCTCGGGGTTCTCGTAAATGATGGAGCAAAGATTTTTTATCTATACCCTCATTTACTTATAATACCATCAGCCGTATTATGTTTAATTATGCTTGCATTCAATATACTTGGTGATGGCCTAAGAGATTCTCTTGACCCTAAACTTAGGAAATAGGAGGTGGATTACTTGAAAAAAAAGATATTAGAAGTGGAAAATTTACAAGTTTCTTTCGATACGTATGCAGGTGAGATTCAAGCGGTACGTGGCATTTCATTCCAGGTATTCGAAGGAGAGACTTTAGCTATTGTTGGGGAATCAGGATGTGGAAAATCTGTAACTGCAAAATCTATAATGAGACTTAACCCTGAACCTCCTGCACGTTTCAAAGGCGGTAAAATTATTTTTGATGGTGAAGATATAATTACAAAGTCTGAAAAGGAAATGAGAGAGGTTCGCGGTAAAAAAATTGGAATGATTTTTCAGGATCCAATGACTTCTCTTAATCCTACCATGACAATTGGAAAACAAATATTAGAGGGCCTTCGTGGACATAAAAGTGATGTTACAAAGGAAGAAGCACATAAGGTAGCTATTGATATGTTAAAACTTGTTCAAATACCAAATGCTGAAGAACGAATAAACGAATATCCTCATCAGTTCTCTGGTGGAATGCGCCAGCGTGCTATGATTGCTATTGCACTAGTATGTAATCCTCAGCTACTTATTGCTGACGAACCCACAACTGCTTTAGATGTAACAATTCAAGCTCAAATACTAGAGCTTATGAAAGATTTACAAAAAACAATAAATACTTCTATTATAATGATTACTCACGATTTGGGAGTTGTTGCTAATATATCTCAAAGAGTAGTAGTTATGTATGGTGGAAAGATTGTAGAATATGCCGATACAAATGAATTATATTATAATCCAAAACATCCTTACACTTGGGGACTTTTAAGTTCAGTACCAAGAGTAGATATTGTTAAGACAGGAAATAAATTATCATCAATAGAAGGTACACCACCTGATTTATTCGCGCCTCCTACTGGATGTCCATTTGCAGATAGATGTGAATATTCAATGAAAATTTGCAGGGATAAGATGCCTCCAGATTTCATTATTAGTGAAGGACATGGGTCAGCTTGTTGGTTAAGTCATCCTGATGCTCCAAATGTAGCCTCACCAAGTCTCTTTATAGGATCAAACCAATCTACTGAAAATAGAGGTGAAAATTAAAATGGCTGATTTAGATAAAAAAGAAATACTTCTTAGTGTTAAAAACCTAAAAAAATATTTTTATGTTGGGAAAGATCAATATTTAAAAGCTGTTGATGATGTAAGTTTCGATATTTATAAAGGTGAAACACTAGGACTTGTAGGCGAATCAGGTTGCGGAAAATCAACTTGTGGACGAACTATTTTAAGGATTTACAATGCTACAGAAGGTACAGTTGAGTTTGAAGGTAAATCAGTACATACCCTAAAAGGAAAAGATCTAAAGGATTATAATAAAAAAGCACAAATGATTTTCCAAGATCCTTATGCTTCTTTAAATCCTAGGATGCTAGTTTCAGATATTGTTGCAGAAGGCATTGATATTCATAAACTAAGTTATGGAAAAGAGAGAAAAAAAAGAATTGACGAGCTTTTGGAATTAGTTGGCCTTAATAAAGAACATGCAAACAGATTTCCACACGAATTTAGTGGTGGACAAAGACAGAGAATAGGCATAGCTCGTGCTCTTGCAGTAGATCCGTCTTTCATTGTATGTGATGAACCTATTTCAGCATTAGATGTTTCTGTTCAAGCTCAGGTAGTAAATTTACTTCAGGAGCTACAAACAACATATGGTTTGACATTCTTGTTTATTGCACATGATTTATCAATGGTTAGGTATATATCAGATAGAGTATGTGTAATGTATCTTGGGTCACTTGCAGAGCTTGCTAAAAGTGATACATTATATAATAAACCACTTCATCCTTATACTCAAGCTCTACTGTCTTCAATCCCAAGACCAGATCCATTGATTGAAAAAACAAGACAAAGAATAATGCTTGAAGGTGATGTTCCTAGCCCAATAAACCCTCCTAATGGATGTAAATTTGTTGATAGGTGTAATAAGGCTATGGACATATGTCGTGAGAATAGGCCTCAGATGGTAGAGATAGAACCAGAACATTTTGTTGCATGCCATTTATATGATAAAAAATAGTAAGGACAAAAAAACTGATGGAATTAGATTTCATCAGTTTTTTTGTCTGTTAACTACTTAGTCTTATCTTCATCTCTTAACATATGATCTTTTATCCTACTTTACTAGTCTTAATATGATTTGTGATATATAATTACTTTAATGGTATGAAAATTCTATTTAATAAAACAAACTAAATAATTATACTAATTTCTAGGAGGTACTTATGAAAAATGATACTAAAGATACTTTAAGAAAAAATATGTTGAATAAAAGAAAAATCATGAAAGTTAATGATGTAAGTACTTTTAGTAATAAAATTATAAATACGATAATGGGATTACCAGAATTCATAAGTTGCAAGAATATCATGTTATATCTTAGCTTTAATAATGAAGTTGATACAACCCCTCTTGTTACTTGGTGTTTGAATAATGGTAAAACAGTAATTGTACCATATTGCGTGCAGCAAGAGAAAAAGATAATGCCTTTTAAAATAAATAACCTTACAACAGATCTTAATAAATCAACTTTTGGCATCATGGAGCCAAAACACGATTTATTGGAGGAATCAAATATAAATGATATTGATTTAATAATAGTTCCTGGCGTAGTTTTCGATAATAATTGCAATAGGATAGGTTTTGGTGCTGGTTATTATGATAGATTTTTACCTCGAAAATCGAAAAACGCTTTAACTATTGGTATAGCCTACGACTATCAAATAATTGATGAAATTCCCACAGATGTTTATGATGTACCACTTAATTGCGTTATCACTGAAAATAGAATAATATATCCTAAATAACTAACTATCAACATTCATTATAATAAAACATATTATAATAAAACAGATTATAATATGTTAGAATACTTAATTATACTTATATTGGAGGTGTACCTTTGGAAAAACGAATAGCTGCTTTCTTTGATATTGATGGTACTCTTTATAGAGAAGCTTTAATTACAGAAGTCTTTAAAAAACTGATAAAAAGCGAACTAATAGAAAATGATAGATGGTACAAAGATGTAAAACCTTTTTTCGTGAAATGGGATAAAAGAATTGGAAACTATGATAATTACCTACTTAAAATGGCTGATATTTATTCTGAAGCTATAATCGGACTTCATAGGTCTCAAATTGAATTTATTGCTAAGCAAATTGTAAAGCAAAAGGGAGATAGAGTATATACCTTTACCCGCGATATAATTAAATGGCATAAAAGCCAAGGACATATAATAATTACAATATCCGGTAGTCCTATAGAACTTGTACGTGAGATGTCTATAAAATACGGTTTTGATGATTATGTAGGAACTAAATATACACTCAATGAACATAATATTTATACTGGCGATATTATCCCTATGTGGGATAGTATAAGCAAGCAAACTGCTATAGCATATTTCGTAGAAAAATATAATATTGATTTAGATCAAAGTTATGCATATGGAGATACTTCAGGTGATTTTAATATGCTAAAATTAATTAGTAACCCAACAGCTGTAAATCCCACTAAAGAACTCTTACTAAAAATCCTAGATGATCCTGAATTAAAAGAAAAAATAAGTATAATGCTTGAAAGAAAAGACGTAGTTTATAGTTTACGTCCAGAAGATATTAAAATATAATTATTGAAAAATAAAGGTTATAGAAGTTTATTAACTACTATAACCTTTATTTTTTCGCTTTGAATATTTTTTTTGATATTACTGAATAAACAATCCATATTATAAGCAAACACCCAATAGTTACATTAGTTATAATACCTTGTGAAGATGGTATCCCCTGTTCAAGAAAAGTACCAATTAAGATTATTCCTCCCATAGAAATTAAAACAAGCTTATTTAGTTTTATATATTCATCATAATGATCACCCTTATAATTCTTACCCTGCTTCTTCTCAAAATTAAGCCCAGAAACAACAGCCGCAGCACCCATCATAATAAACATAATAGTAAACACACCATCACCCAGTCCCATACGAACCCTCCCCTTCTAATTCTTAAATTCACTACATTGAGGTAAGTATATCATAAATATACCTGAAGACAAAAAAATCTAGGGAACATAACAATTATTAATTGTTATGCTCCCTAGCTTGAATATTCTAACTGTACTTAAAATCAGCTAGAAGTAAGCGTGATATTTCTCCGAAGGACTTGCATTACGAAGCGAAAAAACTATTGAAATTAAATTTAGTAATTCTTCTTTTGAAAATATAAAATTCCCGTAAGACTGCCAGGAAGGCAGTCTAGCGAACCCGAGACAGGACGTCGAGTGTGAGCGATAGGGATTTTATATTTTCAAAAGACTAGAATTTCTTAATATAATTTCAAGTTTCGAGCTAGGTATGCAAGGCCGTAGGAGAAATTACATGCCCTTTATTAAATTTGCCATCTCTATTGCTGATACTGCAGCATCATATCCTTTATTACCTGCCTTAGTTCCTGCTCTTTCAATCGCCTGCTCAATATTTTCAGTAGTAATTACTCCAAAGATAACAGGAACTCCTGTTTCAAGTGATACAGATGCAATTCCTTTAGTAACTTCACCAGATACAAGCTCGTAATGAGATGTAGTGCCCCTTATTACTGCTCCTAAACAAATTACACCATCATACTTACCAGACTGAGCCATCTTTTTTGCAATTAATGGTATCTCAAAAGCACCAGGTACCCATGCAATTTCAACACTTTCTTCTTCAACACCATGACGTTTTAATCCGTCCAGTGCTCCTGATAATAATTTTCCTCCTATAAATTCGTTAAACCTTGCTACTATAATTCCAAATTTCAAACCTTCTGCTATTAATTTACCTTCATATACTTTCATGTTAAATCCTCCTATTAATTTTTTATTATAATATATTAAATAATTGTACTTTTTCTATTTTAAATCTAATAAATGGCCCATTTTTTCCTTTTTAGTCTGCAAATAAAATCTGTCTTTTTCGTTATGATTCATCTCTATAGCTACTCTTTCAACTATTTCAATTCCATAACCTGAAATTCCTGTTATTTTTTTAGGATTATTAGTCATTAGTCTTACCTTTGTAGCACCTAAGAGTTCTAATATTTGAGCTCCAATTCCATAATCCCTCATATCTACTGGGAAACCTAAAGCCAAATTCGCTTCTGCAGTATCCATTCCCTCATCTTGAAGACTATATGCTTTTAACTTATTAATTAGCCCTATTCCACGGCCTTCTTGTCTCATATAAAGCAAAATACCATTTTCTTCTTTTGCTATAGCTTTCATTGCCGCATCATATTGTTCTCCACAATCGCATCTTCTAGATCCCAGTGCATCACCAGTAAGACACTCAGAATGTACCCTTACAAGTACAGATTCAGTTTTTCTTACATCGCCTTTTACAAGTGCTACATGATGTTCTCCATTTACCTTATTCACAAATCCATAAATAGTAAATTCGCCATATCTAGTTGGCATTTTAGCCTGAGTAACCATTTCTACAAGGCATTCAGTTCTTCTTCGATATGCAATTAAATCTACAATAGTGATTATCTTTAAATCGTGTTTTTCCACATAATCCATAAGCTCTGGTACCCTAGCCATTGATCCATCTTCATTCATAATTTCACAAATAACACCTGCAGGGTATAATCCAGCGATCCTTGCTAAATCTACAGCTGCTTCTGTGTGACCATTTCTATTTAATACTCCGCCATCTCTTGCAGCTAATGGAAATACATGCCCTGGTCTATTAAAATCCTTTGCTGAAGATTCCGGGTCCAAAACCTTTAATATTGTAGTTGCTCTTTCTGCGGCAGATATACCTGTAGTAGTACCTACTGCATCAATAGACACAGAAAATGCTGTTCCATGTACATCTGTATTGTTTACAACCATGGAATTTATATTTAACTTATCTAATCTTTCCTTAACTATAGGCATGCATATAAGTCCACGAGCATATTTTGCCATAAAATTTATATTTTCTTGAGTCGCCATCTCGGCAGCTATAATTAAATCACCTTCATTTTCCCTATCTTCGTCATCCACTACAACAACCATTTTACCGTTTTTAATGTCTTCCAAAGCTTCTTCTATAGTATTAAATTTATACATTTTGCCACCCCTTAGTTATCATTTTCAATGCTTTATCATTTTCAATGCTTTATCATTTTCAATGCTTTATTATCTTGTACTATTATTTGCCTCACATATACATATTTATTAAAATCCATTTTCCTCAAGGAAATTCATATTGATAGACTTCTTTTCTTTTGGAGTATCTCCATATTTAAGCAGCTTTTCAATATACTTTGCCATCATATCGCATTCAAGGTTAACTACATCACCTATCTTCTTTATTAATAAAGTAGTTTCGCCTTTTGTATGAGGTATAATTGATACTTTGAAAATATCTTCATTAACATATGCTACAGTTAAACTAATACCATCAATTGCTACTGAACCCCTTTGTACAATATATTTTAATATATCCTTTGAGGTTTCTACAGACACCCAAGTGGCATTTTCCTCATTGGTAAGATCTATAACAGTCCCTATTCCATCAATATGACCACTTACTATATGTCCACCTATCCTATCGCTAGCCATTAATGCTCTTTCCAAATTAACATAGAAACCAGACTTTAATTTCCCTAAATTACTGTTTCTTATAGTCTCTGCCATTACATCTACACTAAAGCTATTATTGTTGAACTCCGTTACTGTAAGACACACACCATTGGTGCTGATGCTATCACCAATCTTTAAGCCACTCATTATTTTTTCACCTTTTATAGTAATTCTTGCAGACTTAGCACCTTTTACAATAGACTTTATCTCACCGATTTCCTCAATTAACCCTGTAAACATGTTATCACCTCCTTTAACTTTAACTTTAATTTTAATATAATTATTATGATTTCTTTATGTATCCCTCTATCATAATGTCTTCGTTAAATCTAGATACCAACGTATCAGTAAGTAAAATAGAATCTTTGACATATTTAATTCCTACGCCGCCCACTGGAGTTTTTCCAGAAGTTCCACCAAATATTTTTGGAGATATAAATGAAATTACTTTATCAACAATGCCTTCATTGAGTGCTGAATAATTTAATGTGCTTCCACCTTCAAGTAGGATACTGTCTATTCCCATATCGCCGAGTGATCCCATTAAGTAATTTAAATTCACCCATTTATTTTCACTTGGAGTCACTATAACTTGTGCCCCTTTTTTCTTAATAGCCTCAATTTTAGTACTATCTGCAAATTTTGTTGTGACTATAATTGTTTTTACCTTGTCATCACATATAAGCACCTTTGAATCTAACGGCACCTTGGCTGTACTATCTATAATTATTCTTATAGGGTTTTTGCTTATTTTACCTTCTCTTCTAGTCGTAAGTTCTGGATCATCTGCGAGTACTGTTCCAATTCCCACCATAATCCCAGTTACCATATGCCTTAACTCATGCACATATGCTCTAGATTTTTCATTACTTATCCACTTTGAATCCTCAGTTGAAGTGGATATTTTACCATCTAATGTCATAGCAGTTTTCATAATACAAAACGGCTTTTTCTTAGTTATGTATTTTATAAATATCTCATTAGTCTTTTCTATTTCCTTTTCCATTATGCCTTTAATAACTTCTATCCCATTATTTTTTAAAATATCTATGCCCCTACCTGCAACTAATGGATTAGGATCTACCATTCCAACTACAACCTTAGATATTTTATTCTTTACTATAGCTTCAGCGCAAGGTGGCGTTTTACCATAATGTGCGCAAGGCTCCAAAGTTACATATATTGTCGCACCTTCTACGTCCCCTGTGGCATTCTTAAAAGCATTTACTTCCGCGTGAGGTCCACCAAAATATTCATGATATCCTTCACCTATTATCTTGTTATCTTTTACAATAACAGCACCAACCATTGGATTAGGGTTTACTAGTCCCATTCCTTTTTTTGATAATTCAAGTGCCCTTGCCATATAATAATTGTCCAATTTATCACCCCTAATTATTAAATTGTGGTGCTAATCTTCTTTAGTCTCTTTTCTTAGTATGTATTGTTTTAATAAAATAAAACATTAAATCAATAAAAGCCCTGAAAACAATGTTTTCAGGGCTTAATAAGCTAATTACTCATTTAGTTATAAGCACCTAGGTACTGCTAACTACATGTGAACTCAAAATACAAAAGCATTTATTAACTATAATTCATTGTTAATAAATGAAAATCTGCTATATTTATCATCATTCTTCTCCTTCTCTCATCCAGACTTTACTGTCGGCTCTGGAATTTATACCAGATCTACCTTTCGGCTCGCGGGCTATACCGCCGGTTAGGAATTACACCTACCCTGAAGGATCTATTCAATTTTCAACTTAAGAGTAACACTTTGTTATTTTTGTGTCAAGTAAATTTATTTTATATTATAATTAATTAATCAGAATATTATGTATAATATTTATTTCAATTTTATGCTTTACAAAGTTAACGTGATAAAGTAAAATAAGGTTAATAGGATTTATGAAGGAGTGTTTAATATGAAATTTAAATTAAAGTTATTAATTGTGGCAATACTTTCAACTGCTATTTTAGCTGGCTGCAGCAGCAAGCCAACTACCGATAATTCTTTAGCTGATTTAAAAGAAAAAAAAGAACTTATAATTGGTCTTGATGATAATTTCCCACCAATGGGTTTTAGAGATGATAAAGGTGAAATTGTAGGGTTCGATATTGATATGGCAAAAGAAGTAGGTAAGAGACTCGGAGTTAAAGTAACATTTAAGCCTGTAGAGTGGGACGGAATTATATTGAGTTTAAATAATAAAGACATCGACGTTATATGGAATGGGCTCACAATAACAGATAAGAGAAAAGAGCAAATTGCTTTTTCTAAAGTATACCTTCAAAATAAGCAGATAATTGTTGTGAGGAGCGATTCAACTATAAAAAATAAAACCAACTTAAAAGATACAAAAGTAGGACTTCAATTGGGAAGCAGTAGTGAAACTGCCCTCGCTAAGGATTCCTCTCTTACTGATTCATTAAAAGAGGTTAAAAAATATTCAAACAACACAGAAGCACTATTAGATCTAAATGCAAAACGAATTGACGCTGTAGTAGTTGATGAGGTAGTTGGAAGATATTATGTTAGTAAAAAACCAAATGACTATAAAGTTCTTGATGATAATCTTGGCGTTGAGGATTATGGCGTAGGTATTAGAAAAAATGATACAAGCCTTACTTCTGAAATAGATAAACTTTTAGAAGAAATGAAAAAAGATGGCACATCAAATACTATATCCCAAAAATGGTTTGGCAAAGACATAACTTTCAAAGAATAATATAATACTCAAACATTACCTTTATGTAATGTTTGAGTATTAATGTTTTAGTATTAATATTTGAGTATTAATAAAGAATGTGCAATAATTATAATCATGGAATTTTTCTAAAGGAGTGTTATATTTGGCTAATTATATAGACGTTACAACATACATTTTAAAGGGGAGCATATTTACAATTGAATTGTATTTAGCAACAATAGTTTTTTGTTTACCTCTTGGAATACTAGGTGCACTAATTAAAGTCTCAAATTTAAAAATACTTGGCAAAGTTGTGGACTTTTATACCTGGTTGTTCCGTGGAACTCCTTTGCTTCTTCAACTTTTTTTCACGTATTTTGGACTACCTATTATAGGTATTAGATTCTCTCCTTTTACTGCAGCAGCCCTTACCTTTTCTCTGAATTACGGAGCTTATTTTACAGAAATATTCCGGTCTGGTATTCAGTCTATAGATAAAGGTCAATATGAAGCTGCAAAAGTTTTAGGAATGAATTATAGACAAACTATGACTAAGATAATCCTTCCACAAGCCTTTAAACGAATAATCCCTCCAACATGCAATGAAGCTATTACTTTAGTTAAAGATACTGCCTTAGTAGCTGCAATTGGGTTACAAGATTTACTAAGAGCTGCTAGAGAAATTGTAACTAGAGATTTTACAATAACTCCTTTTTTTATTGCCGCAATTATATATTTACTATTTACATCTCTAATTGTAATGGCCTTTAGAAAGCTTGAAAAAAAATATTCAATTTATGAATAAAAAGAAAAAAGTATATATTACTAGTAATACTTTCATTTCACTAAGAACTACTAATTATATTTTAATTAAGCTACTAAAAACCATAAACTCGCTGTCGCTCAAACATATGTTTTTCTTAACGTAGCCTAATTAAAATATAATAAGAAGTTCTAGAGCTTATTCAAATGCATTATACGTAATATATACTTTTTTTGCGATTGAAAATATTTGTTAGCAAATAAGAATTTTAAATGGAATTGAAGGATGGTGTTCTACAATGGATTTACTTAAGATTTCCGAAGTAACTAAAAGTTTTGATGAAAATCAAGTTTTAAAGAATGTCTCCTTAAGTCTAAAAAAGGGAGAGGTAATATCAATTATTGGTCCTTCTGGCTCTGGAAAAAGCACTCTTCTTAGGTGCATAAGTGGCCTTGAACATATGGATAGTGGCATGATTGAATTTAATGGTATTACTATTGAAGAAGCTAAAAATAAAACAGATGTTAAAGTAGTTAATAAAAATGTTAAAGTAATTAATAAAATAGAAGCCGTTAATGCTTCTAAAAAAATAGGAATGGTTTTTCAAAACTTTAATTTATTCCCTCATAAAACCGTTCTGGAGAATATAATTGAAGCTCCTATTCTAGTAAATAAGATATCTAAAAAAGATGCTATCGCCATTGCAGAAAAACTACTTATAAAAGTAGATTTACTAGATAAAATTAATTCTTATCCTTGTACCCTTTCTGGTGGGCAAAAGCAAAGAATTGCTATAGCTAGGTGCCTTGCTATGAACCCAGAGTTAATTCTATTTGATGAACCAACTTCTGCATTAGATCCTAGATTAGTTGGTGAAGTATTGAAGGTAATTAGGGCTCTTGCCATTGAAAAAATATCCCTAATTGTTGTTACCCACGAGATGCAATTTGCTAGGGAAATTTCAGATAGAATTATTTTTATGGAAAATGGAGAAATTTTAGAAAATTCCACTCCTGAATTATTATTTTCAAATCCTGAACATGAAAGAATAAAACAATTTCTTAGTTTGTCATAAAATAGTATTATCAAAAACCAGTAGGTCTGATTAATAAGGCTTACTGGCTTTTTTGCTAATAAATACTATTATAACTTTAATTCCCGGGAAATATGCTCTTTACCATACTATACGAGTATCTAATTTTTTATTCTACATAAGAATTTGTCTTTAGCTGTATAAATATACTACCATTTTATGTTAGAATATTGTACATATACTAAAAAGGAGTGGTCTAGTGATAAAAAGAAAAAGCGCTATGAACATAAGTCAAAAAAATAAACATAAGCTTTCACCTGAAATTATAATTTTTCTTGTTTTTGTAGTGGTAACATTTGTAGTTGGAATTATAGCAGGTAGGTCCTCAAATACGTATTTAGAAGGTTTTATGAATCAACATGTTAAAAGTGACAATATGTTTCTGGAGTTACTTAATTTTTATATGATTTTCATTATATTCGGTTTAGGATTTGTAACACATATTGTTATTCACGAAGCCGGTCACCTTATTTTCGGACTTATGACTGGTTATTCTTTTGTATCCTTTAGAATTGGTTCCCTTACTTTTATTAAAGAAAATAAAAAGTGGAAACTTAAGAAATTCAACATACCAGGAACAGCAGGACAATGTCTTATGATGCCTCCAGATTTAGACGATGGGAATTTCCCCTTAGTTATATATAATTTAGGTGGAGTTATAATGAATCTAATAACAGCTATAGCCGCTATATTAATTGCAATTTTTGCAAAAGGGATTACATACCCAATAGATGCCATATTAGTTATATTTGGTGCAGCAGGAATACTTATAGCCATCACTAATGGGGTTCCAATTAGAATTCTTCGAGTTCCTAATGATGCGTATAATGTACTATCATTGCTAAAAAGTGAAGACTCTAGAAACGCATTTTATCTCCAGCTTAAAGTCAATGGACTACAAAGCCAAGGCACCAGAATTAAGGACATGCCCCTTGAAATTTTCAAGTTAAAAGAAAATGTTGATCTTTGTAATCCACTTAATACATCTATTAGACTAATGGAATATACTTGGTATTTAGACAATATGGACTTTTATAGAGCAAAACAATGTATTGACTCCTTTGTACCCTACATTGACAAAGTTGTGTCAATATTTAAATTTGAAATCAATTGTGAACGAATTTTTTTAGAGATTACTAATAATTGCGATAAAACTTTTATTGATGATTTGTATGATAAAAATCTTAAAAAATATATAAAGGCAGCAAAATTTATGATTGGCAAGAAAAGACTTCTTATGGCTTATGAGGGTTTTTATAATAAAGATAAAATTAAGGCTTTGAAATATTATGAAGAAACAAAACAGTTGGCTAAAAGCTATCCAGTAAAAGGTGAAGCTGATATGGAGCTAATGCTTGTAGATTGGATTAAAGAAAATTTAGATGATATTATTGTTTAGCATTCTTTATTATTAATTCCATAGTTATTTAATAGGTTTCCGTTGCAACACATTACTATGTTGCAATGGGCACATTAGTTTTTATTAGAACTAGCAAACCCACCTCTGCAAAGATATAACTGACCTATACTTAAAAGCAAAAATTCCACCGTTGCCATGTACCATTCGCCCAGAACTATTACTTGAACAATAAGGCTAACAAGCAATAAAGCTCCCATTATAGCCGATGCAACCCAATACCTTTTATTTCCTTTTTTCAAGCTAAATATAGATGCTACAATATTGCCTATTCCAAATAATAAAATTGCAATAATGCCCGGGATAAACCAGCTATGAAAAGGAATTTTGGATATCCATTCTTTTGGATATTCAGTAAACATCCCACTTATCATAACTCCTCCCATATAAATAGCTCCAACTGCTAACATCATGTCATAAATTCCTAATAAATTCATATTTATTTTTTTCAATGTACTTTACCTCCCCTTAAAAAAGATATTCGATCATTATATTACTGCATTATCCTTCTAGCCTTATATTTAGAATAATTAAATTCATACCATGATGTCTCCTCTGATAACTCTTTTTTTGTAACTTCTATATATCTATTAACCGCATTAGAAATTTCTATATTAGAATCATTTTTTAGCTTCATGATGTCTACTGTAGCGTCATAAGATAAGCTCTCGAGATATAACATATCAATTTTCTGAGTTTTATAATATCTATCTATGTTTTTTTGAGCAATTATTTTATCTACATTAATGTAATTTAATACTATATACATAATCAAAATAGTTATTAATAAAACTTTATTTATCGGCATCCTTCTGTACCATATCCCAACTAATGTTATTGCAAATAACAGAAATAACATAAACATAAATATATGCACAAAAATCCTTAAATAAGTAAACCCATAAGTTTGTTCGTACAATGACATTTTATAGTGAGCTGAAAATAGCATATTAATAGTAAATACCACAAGTAACGTTAAAAATATATTTGCTACAGCGATTATTGTCTTATTATCCTTCTTAATAAATTTCATGCTGCAGAGCACTATTGTGAAATTAATTATTGTTACTATAAAGAGTTCAAAAAATCCTTTTCTCGCATATTCTGAGTAAGTGAATCCACTAGGAAGATGATTACTACCTCCATAAAGATAAGTAAACTGTACTATTGAAAACAAAAGATATACTACATTAATCATAAAAATAATTGTTAGCAAACTAATTGGCTCCCACTGCCAAATCTTATCAGTTGTTGCACCTTTTTTACAATCATATTTAAAGCTCCAAATAAATGAAAATATAACAAAGAACATTATGATAATTATTAACATGTGACTTAAATTTTCCTCAATATTTATAAACTTTAACCCGCTTGATATATTTACCAAGTAGTACTTAAATACCATATCTGATGATGTCAATAAAAATAAAATTAGAATTAATAATGGTATAGAAATAATTACTCCTCTTAAAATATTTTTATTTATTGAGTTATTTTCTTTTTTAGTCTTTAATCTTATACGATCTTTAATAATGGCAAATGGTTTCAAAATATTCTCTGGAATTGCTATTATAACTCTACTAAATACCTTTTTCATCAATTCTTTATATTCCCATTTTCTCTCGTTATACCTACTTAATACGCAAGTTACAATCGTGAGTATCAACAACATAACTCCATTAAAATAATTTAAAATAATGTTAGAGTGAATAGAAAAATTAATTGCTATCACTAATGTGGCAATCATCATAATGAACCTAATATTATTAATAGACCTAACATTTCTCCTAATACTCCATAAGAAAAGCCCCATAAACATTAAATAAAAAATAGGAATTGAGATCCCCATTTGCTTATCAGTAAAAAATTGATCATAAATTATTGCTAATATAAATGCTATACCTATTGTGTAGATTTTTTCATTCATGCTAATTTTAGAATCTATTTCTTTAATTTCTTTTATTCGTTCCTCATATGGTAGTCTTATATTATTTTTTCCAACATTACCATTTTCATTTATCTCTTTCATATAATTTTCCTCCATTTTTAATAACCCTCCAAAATTTTAATATTCTTATATTTCTGCAGTAATATTTTCTATAATATATACAATACTACTATATTGTCCATTTATCAATACTTTTTTATTGTTTATCAATATATATTTACTTATTACCAATATACATTATCATCAGCGAAATTATATTTTTACAATATATTTAATATTTAACATAATTACTTACATTGATGCTATTAAACAATATAAATGTATCTTTTAATAAGGCATTTTGATATAATATTAAAAGATATGATCTTATGAATTAATTATTTTTTGTATATTTGTATTTAGTAAATATTTGTGAGAGTTTTAAATGTTATTTAGAAAGGATGATTAGATTATAATGCTTAATTATTTAGCAACTTCTATGAATTGGGGATGGGATAAATTCTTTATTACTTTATCGATATCATCAGACCCTACTTATCAAATTTTAATAACCTTATTTGTATTTGTTATATTATATCTTTTGAATAATAAATTGGAAGCAATTTGCTCAGTATTTAATATTGGGTTTACCGGGCTTACTAACTTAATTCTTAAAAATACAGTAAAAAGATATAGACCACTAGAACCAAGATTAATGGAAGCTCATGGCTACGGTTTTCCTAGCGGACATTCCTCTATTTCAACAGCTATTGGCATTGTCCTTATTTATTTTATAATTAAGAGAATAAAGAATAAAAAAATTGCATATTTGCTAAGTGGACTAATAATTACGTATCTAGTTCTTGTAGGAATTAGTAGGGTTTATGTTGGTGCTCACTATCCAACAGATGTCTTTGGTGGTTGGTTTATTGCTGCAGTATGGTCTTATATTTCCATTGTTTTATACAAACTTTGTATTCGAAAAGGTGTAGATAAATTTTTGGATAAATATTTTACAATCAAACTTAATATATTTAAAAAAGACATCAGATAAGTAAATTACTTATCTGATGTCTTTTTTATATTATTAATTAGGTTATATCTTTATCTATAAATTTCCATATCTTCAATAGCCTTTTCAACTAATTTATCAATATCTAAAACTGATTCAGACTTAATTATCTCAACTAACCTTGGTTTTGTTTTGGGATGTTTAGGTACAAAAATAGTACAACAATCCTCATAAGGTAAAATAGAGGTTTCATAAGTATCTATTTTCCTTGAAACATCGATAATATCTACCTTATCCATAGCAATAAGTGGTCTAAACACTGGTCTATCAGAAACATCATCACTTACTACAAGACCTTCCATAGTTTGGCTAGCTACTTGACCAATGCTTTCCCCAGTAGTTACTGAATTGATACCATATTTTTCAGCTAGTGCACAAGCAAGTCTCATCATAAATCTTCTCATAATTATTGTTAATTCATCTTCTCTACACTTTTCTATAATTTGCATTTGAATTTCAGTGAAAGGTACTACGTATAATGTTAATTTTCCGGTATATTCTTTTAATATGTTTGTTAATTGCTTAACCTTATCTTTTGCACGCTCACTAGTATACGGATGGCTATGATAATAAACTGCATGCAGTTCTACTCCACGTCTTGCCATCATATAACCTGCAACAGGTGAATCTATACCTCCTGATAACATAAGCATAGTGCTTCCATTCATTCCATATGGTAATCCTCGAACTGCTGGTATTCTTTTAGAATAGATATACGCCATATTTCTTATTTCAATATTTATAACACACTCTGGGTTATGTACATCTACAGTAATACTATCATTGTTTCGTAATATATGTCCCCCTACTTTTCTACTTACATCCATTGAACCCGGTGTAAAGTTTTTGTTCGCCCTGTTAGTTTCAACTTTAAAAGTTTTAGCAGGATTTCCGTCAAGCTCTAAAAGTGCCTGATTTTCAATATTTTCTAACGTTGCCTCAACCTGAGTAACTTCACAAAGCTCCATTACTCCAAAAACATTTTTAACTTTATCTATAATTTTGTCCATCACGTCTGAGGATATAAACCATCTTCCTTGATCTTCAACAAACTCATAATCCAAGTCTTTGATAGAATTTTTTATATTGTCTTTAAGTTTTTTCTCAAATTTACCTCTGTTGAGCCCTTTTAAAAATATTTCCGGGGCAAATTTTACAAGTATCAATTTTTTCATATTCTCGTACTCCTCCGCTATCTTATAATATATAATCTATAATCTACATCCTTGGTAGTTATGTATTACCTTTTATTTAGCTTTCTCAAAAATTTTAATATTTTATTCAATTCGATTATAACATAGTCTACCTCATCCTTATTATTATATTCGGAAAAACTAAAACGTACAGTTCCACTTTGCTCTTCTATTGTTCTTCCAATCGCACTTAGTATTTCACTACTTTTATGGCTTTTAGAGGAACATGCAGAACCTGTGGAAACATATATCCCTTTATCTTCTAAAGAATGGAGCAGCACTTCTCCTTTTACTCCTTTAAACGATACACTCAAAATATATGGTGTAAAATTATCACCAAGTTTACTATTAACTATTACATCTTCTACTTTAGAGAGACCCTCTATAAAATATTTTTTTACATCTAGGACTTTATTATAATTTTCTAAACTGTTTTTACATACAATTTCAGCCGCAGTTTCAAATCCAACTATACATGGAAGATTCTCTGTGCCCGATCTTAAGTTTCTTTCTTGACCTCCGCCACTTATTAAACATTTAGGTATAAGTCCTTTCCTTATGTATGCAAATCCAATTCCACGAGGTCCATGTATTTTGTGTCCACTAGTAGATAATAAATCAATATTACACTTTTGTACATCTATAGGAAGTTTTCCATAACTTTGCACCGCGTCTACATGGAATTTAACCCTACTACTTTTCTCTTTAATTAATTTTCCTATAAGCTGGATATCCTGAACTACACCAATTTCATTATTAACGTGCATTACGCTAACAATTTGAGTATCACGAGTTATACTATTAATAAGCCTTTCGACGTCTATTCTGCCACAGTTATCTACATCAATATAAGTAACCTTTACTCCTAATTCTTCTAAGGCCTTAAATGTATTTAATACACTTGGATGTTCTATTGTAGTAGTTATTATATCTGAACCAATTTTTGCGAATCCCTTTATAAGAAAATTATTACTTTCACTGCCTCCTGATGTAAATATTATTTCCTCACTACTAGCATTTATACTTTTAGCAATATTTACTCTCGCGCTTCTAATTTTCTTCTCTGCTTTAAACCCTAACCCATGAGCTGACGACGGATTAGCATAATAATCCCTCATAGCACTACTCGTAGCCTCAATAACTTCCTCATAAGGCTTTGTAGTTGCACTGTTATCTAAATATATTTCCATGTTTTTATATCTCTCCTCGTTAAAAATCCACTAAAATACCTAGATTAATTCTTAGTATTTTACTCTACATTATTTAATTATAAATATGTTACAAATCAATGTCAATCAATTAAAAAGAAAGTATTTATAACTTCTTTTATAATGTCAAAACTATGCATACTATACACTATTATATATAATTTAGGTTAATACTTGCTTTTATGGTAAAATAAATTTAATGAATAATATGGTTTATATCCATTCATATTATTATAATTTTACTAAATTTAAGAATTATTTATAAGGGGGCTGAATCCATGAAAAAAAACATTAAGAATGTAAGCGTTTATGAGCTAAAACCAAACATGATTTTAGCGAAAGACTTAATAATAAATAGTATAACCTTAGTAGCAAAAGAAATTTCACTAAATGAATCAATGATTAAAAAAATATTAGAATTCTACCCAAATGACAATTTATATATATATGCAAGTGAAGAGGAAACGTTACTGCCTACCTCACAAAATTTGAACGTACATAGTTTAATACAAACTGAAAATTTACTCAATTATTTTTCTAAACAAATAAGCAATTTTTTAGATAACATTGATAAAAATTCTAAGCTAAATCTAACAGCTATAAGAACTATGTCTAAAGACCTTTTAGATAATCAAAATGATTATGGTTCACTTTTAAAGAGCATAACTAAATCCAGAACTATAGATGAATATCTTGTACGACATTGCGTTAATGTCGCTTTTCTTAGTTCTATGCTAGGCAAGTGGCTTAATCTTTCTAACAAAGATTTAACACTTTTGACATATGCAGCCTTTCTCCATGACATTGGTAAAACTATGATTAACCCAAAGATATTAAATAAGCCTGCAAAACTTACAAAATCAGAATTTGAAGAAATAAAAAAACATTCAGTCTACTCATATGAACTTGTGCGAACTATCCCCTATTTGGATGAGTCTGTTAGTTCGGGTGTTCTTATGCATCACGAACGACTAGATGGTTCAGGTTATCCTCTACATTTAAAGGAAGATAAAATTAGTGCTTTTGCAAAAATAATAGGAATTACTGATACGTTTGATGCTATGACATCTGACAAAGTGTATAGAAAAAAACAATGCCCCTTGAAGGTGCTGGAGATTATGCAACGTGATTATATGGCTTTATTTGATTATCATTATCTTAGTCTTTTTATAGATAAAATGGCGAATTACTACACTGGAGAAATAGTAAAACTAAGTAATGGAAAATTCGGTACAATAATAAAAATAGATATAAATAATATTTCAAGCCCTCTTGTATCTATCGACTCAACCTTTGTAGATTTAAACACTGAAAAGGATATATATATCCTTGATCTTAAAGCTTAGTAAAAACAGATGCTAACTGTTATTTCTTGAAAATCAAAAAAATATAAAGAACCGAACCGGAAGGTTCTTTATATTTCAATAATATGATATTTGAAAGCATTTATAAGGGTAGTTGAGTTATACGTCATCGTTCTTTCGCCTTTTCCATATTGTAAATGCTGGTGACCATAAAAAAAATATTTTGGAGAATATTTATTTAAAATATCTATAAACACATCAAATCCCTTATGGCAACGATCTTCTCCATCCCCCATACCCTTTGCTGGTGAGTGTGTAACTAATATATCTATTCCTTTATTTCTCCATAAACTAAATCTTAGTTTATTAACTCTTTTTTTCATACCTCTTTGGGAATATTGAAAAGTACCTTTACTATAATCAACAGACCCCCCAAGCCCTAATATCCTTATATTCTTATAAACTATAATTTTATCATCAATAGGTATACATCCACCTGGAGGTTTTTCTAAATACGCTCCGTCATGATTACCATTAACGTATATTACGGGTGCTTTAATCATGTCAGCTAGATATTCTAAATAATCAGCTTTTAAGTCTCCACATGAAATCACAAGCTCAATATCTTTAAATCTTTCACAATCAAAATGTTCCCAAATATAATCATCTTCAACATCTGAAACTAGTAAAACTTTAACGTGAACCACCTACTTTTCATTAGCATATTTTATTCTATGACCGGAAGTTTTCCTACCACATTATCTACAAACCAATCCATATATAACATATCTTCATAGTTTGCGATATCGCCATCCTTTATCATAAGTTGACCCTCGGTATCATATATCGGACCAACAAAAGTATGAAATCTATTTTCAATAATTAATTCTCGCATTATGTCTACTAATTTTTGAGTTTGAATTGGAACATTATGTTTAGAATATATAATATCCACAAGGCCCGAGTCCATCCCCCACCAAAAGCTTACACGTTTAGATTCAGTACTAAATATACCTTTAAAGCTACCATTTACAATATTTCTAAGTATTTTCTCGTAAAACTGTCCCCAATCCCATGTAATTAAACCATAATTCACTTCAGGTATCCATTTTTTCTCTTTTTCATTGTATCCTAAAGAATATAGACCAAAGTCTCTTGATCCCTTACCTAAAGCTATTAAGTCGTTTTGCATTATAAGATCTGCGCCACTCCTTTGAAGTTCTTGAATTAATTCTTTTGAATGATTAATATCACCAGCTTCATTCAGCCATGAAATCACAACTTTTGCATTAGGATTCACAGTTTTAACCCCTAATGCAAAAGCATTAATTCCTGTTATAATCTCCGTCTCATTATAAACATCTATATAACCTATAACTCCTGATTTTGTAATAGCTCCAGCAATAAGCCCAAGTAGAAATCTTGGTTCATGAGAGCGTCCAAAATAGGTACTTACGTTTCTAAACGCCTTTACTGGAGAGCAATTAAAAAACTTAATATTTTCGTACTTTAAAGCTGCTCTCAAAGTTACATTAAGATAAGATGGAGATGTAGTAAAAATTATATCATAACCCTGGTTGCAAAATTCACTTAACCTTTCATAACTGTCATCACTATCACTTTGAAAATTATCCATAACGAATGTTTCAATTTCACTACTTAATTCTTGCTGTGCATACAACCTACCTAGATTTTGAACATAACTCCATCCTGATGTATCTATAGTCTTTTCAAAAATAAAAGCCACTTTTATCTTTTTAGGTGGAGCTACTAAATTTGTAAATGATGTTATAACATTTTTCTTATGAACATCAAATGGCTGAGTTTGAATATCTACTGCATTATTTTTAGAAAGTATACGAAGTTCTACTAAAAACTTGTTGACTCTAGATTTTCTTTTTGTTTCATCAAATTCATCTGATATACCATAAATTTCTATATATTGTAGAAAAGCATCACCAGTGGTAATATCTAATTTATCTCCACCAAGTTCATAGAATACATTTCTAAATGGTGTATACACATTTTTTATAAAATGCACATATTTGTTTGCAAACCAGTAAAGTTTTGGATTATATCCATCTAAATACTTATCTAGTCGCGCGAAGCTACCTTCCTTCGAAAACCAAATCTCATTTATACTTGTCTTACTGTTAAAACTTAAAAATTCATAATAAATTATGTTTTTTAAATCGTTATCATCCTTTTTAGGAACCAGCCTAGTAACTTCTCCATCTATTGCATAAGCATCTACATATTTTAGTACACTTACCCGCTTATTTCCCTCCATAACATAAAATTCATTCATATACTCATAAATTTTAATAGGGTCAGTTATCCCATCAATAATATGATGAGCATAGACTGCTTGCCATTTCAATGCAAATTCACTGTCATCGCTGGCTATTGGGAGAAAGTTCATTGCAAAATCTCTACTTCTTGTATAAAAATAAGTTCCTTTTATTTTTTTTAATGGAATGCCTTTAGTTCCCATTGGCAATTCTGCTACGATGTCTATTTTCTTTAAAATACTATCTAAGGATGATATATGGCCGCTTGCCCCTTTTGATGTGTCCGCTAAATATCTAGCTTTACCTAACTTACTAGCCTTCTTATATTCTTCAACAGCTGAAAAATCATTCATACACTCACTCCTCAGTTTTTAGCTATTAATAACTTTTACCACAATAACCTATTATTGTGAATATTCTTATATCTATTATAATATACCAAAGTTTATTTTACCAACATTTTATAATCTAATATAATGTTATACTATATATATAATAAAATGGATTAGAGGCGACCTACATGAAATGGATACGCAAAGATGTATTTAATTTAGCAATACCAATAATGACTGAGCAATTATTTGTTATATCTTTAGGTATGATAAATACTATGATGGCTGGTCATATAGGAAAAGAAGCAGTTTCTGCTATTGGGATGGTAGATTCAGTAAACAATATATTTATAGCATTTTTTTCTGCGCTTGCAATTGGAGGTATGGTTGTTGTAGCCCAATTTGTTGGACAAGGAAATATAAAAAAAGCTAATGCTACTATGCAACAAGCACTATTTTCAGGGCTCATAATAACTGTCATAATAACTATATTAATGTTTTTATTCCAAGGTCCTTTAATTGGGATGTTATTTGGCAATGCAGAACAACTTGTAATAAGTAATGCACATACATATTTAGGTATAACTTTACTTACTTATCCACTAATTACTATTGACCTAATTGCTAATGGGCTTTTGCGAGGAGCCGGTGATACCAAAACTCCTATGAAAATAAGTATATTTATGAATGTTATAAATGTGTGCTTAACATATACTTTTATAAATATAATGCATTTGGGAATAATGGGAGCAGCACTTGGAATTGCCGTTGCCCGTATTAGTGGAGGCATTATTATCTTAACTGTTCTTATAAGAGGTTCAAAAATTTTGAAACTTACAAAGATTAAGAAATTTAAATTTGATAAATCATTATTAAAACTTATTTTTGGCATTGGTGTTCCTGCAAGTGTAGAGTCACTGCTTTTCACTGGCGGAAAATTAATCACACAAATTTATATAGTTGATATGGGAACTATCGCAATTGCATCTAACGCCATTGCTGGCTCAGTTGCAACCATGCTTAATGTACCAGGTAATTCACTATGTATTGCAGCAACTGCTCTTGTTGGGAGGCATATGGGAAGAGGCGAAAGTAGAGAAGCCGAAAGTGCACTATCTTATATTACAAAACTTTCAACTATTGCTTTAATTGCTATAGCCTTAATCTTTATACCTTTTTCACAATGGATAACATCTCTATTTACTACTAATCAGGAAATAATCCACTTAGCTTCCATAGTACTTATAGTTAATTCTGCATGTATTCCCTTATGGTCAATATCCTTTGTTCTACCAGCAGGGCTAAAAGGTGCAGGCGATGTTAAATATACACTTATAACATCAATTATAGGAATGTGGCTTTTTAGAATTACATTAGGTTATCTTCTAGGGATTGTTTTAAATTTCGGTCTAATAGGTGTATGGATGGGCATGATTGTTGACTGGGTTGTTCGTGGTTCACTTTACCTTATACGTTTCAAAAAAGGTAAATGGAAGCAGAAAACAGTAATTAAAATGACAACTAGCTCTTAACCTAATTTTGGAAAAAAATTGCTATATTTAATATAATATTCATCACTAACTCTAATAGACATGTTATAATGATATTGTACGATAGCAGGCATGCTAAAATAAAAATCTCTAAAGGATGGGTAAAATATGAACATAGCTTTTTTCCTTACACCTAAAAATGAAGTTGTTTATGAAAAACCAAATTCTACAATGAGGCAAGCACTAGAACGAATGGAATACCATAGGTATACGTCTGTACCCTTAGTGGATGAAAGCGGTATTTATGTAGGCACATTAACTGAAGGTGACTTATTATGGAAATTAAAGAATACTCCAAATTTAAGTTTTAATGATACAAATAAAATTATAATTAAAGATATTCCTAGACATATTTCTAACAAAGCAGTATCAATTAGTGCAGATATTGAGAGCTTAATATCGCTATCAAAGTATCAAAACTTTGTACCTGTTGTAGATGATAATGGTGTTTTTATAGGCATAATTAAAAGAAGTGACATAATAACTTATTGTTATAATTTATTATACGGAAATGATGAATTAAAGACTTCGATTTAATTTCAGCATAATTAACATTAAAATATAAATATATATTTTAAAATCAAAACACCTATATTAGCTAATTAAGCTAATATAGGTGTTTTTTTTATAATTTGCTAGCTGCGTCTTTATCTATAATTATAGTTACATCATTATGTAGTTGTAAAATTGAAGCAGGAATGCTTGGATTTATTTTACCTTTAACAGCTCTTTCTATAGCATCAGCCTTATTTAACCCATTAGCAAGTAAAATGATTTTCTTAGAATTCATTATTGTTTTAATTCCCATACTTATAGCTTTTACTGGCACATCTTCTATTGATTCAAAAAACCTTGAATTAGCTTCTATAGTTTGTTCATCAAGCTCAACTAAATGTGTTTGCGCCTCAAAGTTTACATTAGGTTCATTAAAGCCGATATGACCATTTCCACCTATTCCAAGCACTTGCATATCAATACCACCAAGTGTCTTTATTTTATTTTCGTAGAGATCACAAAAGGCATTTACATCCTTTGCCATACCATCAGGCATATTAATGTTTTCTGTATTTATATTTATATTATCAAATAAATTAGTCATCATATATTTATAATAGCTTTGAGAATTTTCACGATCAAGACCATAATACTCATCCAAATTAAATGTTCTAACCTCTTTAAAATCCACTTCTTTTTTGCCGTACAGATTAATTAATTCCTTATACATGCCAGATGGAGTATCTCCAGTTGCAAGTCCTAACACACTATCAGGTTTTAACATAACCTGACTTGCAATCATTAAAGCCGCTTTTTTACTCATTTCATCATAATTTTCTACTACTATTATTCTCATAATAACACCACCTCATAATAATACTCAAAATTTACTCTTGAGCTTCGTACACTATTTTGCCTTCTACTATTGTAAGTTGCACTTCTATATCATCATTGAAAATAGCTATATCAGCGTCACAACCAACCTCTAAACTTCCTTTTTTATTTTCCATCTTAATTACCTTTGCTGGATTAAGTGAAGCCATCGCAACTACATCATAAATTTCAAGATCACTGTTATTAAGCATGTTGAGTACTGCCTTATTTAAAGTTAAAACGCTTCCTGCTAGTGTACCATCTTGAAGTCTTGCGGACCCCTCCTTAACTATTACTTTCTGTCCACCAAGATCATAATCTCCGGCTTTCATGCATCCAGCTCTCATAGAGTCTGTTATAAGTACCATTTTATCTTTATGAACTACATTTATAAGTATATTAAAAATTGCAGGATGAACATGTATTAAATCTGCTATCAACTCGCAGGTTATATCACTTGCAAATATTGCACCTACAATACCTGGTTTTCTATGATTTAATGGGGTCATAGCATTGAATGTATGAGTTGCATGTGTTATTCCATCATCAATTGCTAGCATTGCCTCTTCATAACTTGCATCTGAATGTCCCATTGACAATGTAATTTCAGAAGTTTGTTTAACTTTTTTTATAAAACTATGATTATCATCCTTTTCCGGTGCAAGTGTTATTATTTTAATAATATCTAAATAATTTTTTATACTATCATAATTAGGTTTAATAATATTATCTGCCTTTTGAGCACCTTTATACTTTTCATTTATAAAAGGTCCCTCCATATGTACACCTAATATTTTTGCTCCCATTGTTTCTAAATTCATAACGTCTTTTATAACATCTAGCGCTTTATATACAAGCTCCATATCCATAGTCATTGTAGTTGGTAGATAAGCCGTTACTCCATTTTTACATATTGTATTACTTATAGTGTCTATGGCTTCTTTTGTTGCATCCATAGTATCATAACCACCTGAGCCATGAATATGAATATCAATAAATCCAGGGGATACATATTTTCCTTTAGCGTCTATCTCTATTATTTCTTGCTTATATATTTCTTTATATTCTTTTTTATATAAAGTAAAGGTATCTTTATCTATAATATCAACAATTTTAGAATTAAAAATTATTACGCTGTCATTAATTATTCTATCACTCCTAATAAGTTTTCCATTAATTATAGCTTTAATATTAATCACCACCTTATATATTTATCATTTCAATGTAATTTGATATTTATACTTATCACTTCTAAATGTTGCCTTAGTGTACTCAATTGGGATTCCATTTTCTAAATAGGTAGTTTGGCTAAATATTAATGCCAAAGCAGAATCTTCTTGATTTAAAAGTTTACTTTCATAATCATTAAGTTGAGTTGGCTCAATTGTTTGTTTTGCTTTATCTAGCTTATATCCATAATGTTTTCTAAAGATTTCATATAGTGATTTATCCTCAATCATCTCTCTAGTCATCCCATCAAATAAATAGTGCGGAAGCAATGCCGTTTCAATTGCCACTGGCTGCTCATCACTAAATCTTACCCTTTTAATCTCAATGATTTTAGTTTCATTTTCTGGAATATTTAATTCGATTTTTATTTTCTTCGTCGCTTTTATTACTTTAAAAGATAATATCTCACTTCTAGATATAACTCCATTTCGTTCCATTTGCTCACTAAAACTTTTGAGTGGCGATATTTCACGATTAACTTTTGGATAAGCCACGAAAGTTCCTTTTCCCTGCTCCCTATAAATAAGTCCCTCATTTACTAAAGACATAATAGCCTTATTTACAGTCATTCTGCTAACTCCTTGAATTATGCAAAGCTCTCTTTCTGTTGGAATTGATTGCCCTGGCTTTAAAACTTCATTTTCTATCATCTCTTGTAAAATTTCTTTTATTTGATAATGAAGTGGAATTGGATTATCCTTTGATACTTTTTTCAAAACTTATCCTCCTTAAACAGCAATAAATTTTTTATATAAATTAATTTAGTTTATATGTTATCATGTTGACATGTTGTATATACCAATTGTACTACAAGTTTATATCTTTTACAACTTATTTAATTAAAGATATTAAAAAAAAAGAGTTAAGAATAATTTTCCATTCTTCTTAACTCTTTTGCTATTTTTAGTTATTAACCTTCATTGCTCTCATTGAATTTAAAACTGCTATTAAAGCAACTCCAACATCACCAAAAACTGCTTCCCACATAGTTGAAATTCCAAAAACTGCAAGTATCAAAATAACTGCTTTTACCCCTAATGCAAAGAAAATATTTTGCAAAACAATTGTTTTTGTCTTTTTAGCAATTTTTAAAGCTAAAGCAATTTTTGATGGTTCGTCTGTCATTATTACTATATCAGCAGCTTCTATTGCTGCGTCAGATCCTATACCACCCATTGCAATTCCTATATCTGCCCTTGCTAGCACTGGTGCATCATTAATGCCATCTCCTACAAATACTATCTTTCCTTTAGCTGATTTTTCCTTTTGAAGTAGTTCTAACTTCTCAACCTTCTCATGTGGAAGTAGTTCTGAGTAAACTTCATCTACACCTAAAACTTTCCCTATTTCTGATGCTATATCCTTATTGTCACCAGTAAGCATTACTATTTTCTTCACGCCCATAGACTTTAAATCTCTTATTGCGTAAATAGAGTCTTCTTTTATCTCATCTGAAATAATAATACTACCGACATATTTCTTATCTATTGCTAAATATATTACCGTTCCAGCATGTCCAGCCTTATTGTATGAAATCTTTTCACTATCCATTAATTTAGAATTACCAGCTAGGACAGATTTTCCTTTTACCTTAGCGCTAATTCCTTTTCCTGCTATCTCATGCACATCTTCAATATCTTCCCTGCGTACATCTTTAGCATAAGCTTTTAAAATTGATGTAGCAATAGGATGACTAGAATAGCTCTCCACATGAGCTGCATACTCGAGTAACTCATCTTGACTTAGATTACCCTCTGCATTCATTTGAGTAACCTTAAATACTCCTTTAGTTAGTGTTCCTGTCTTATCAAAAACTACCATTTCAACGCTATTTAGTGCCTCCAGGTAGTTTCCACCTTTAACTAAAATACCATTTTTAGATGCACCACCTATTCCCCCGAAGAATCCAAGTGGAATAGATATTATTAAAGCACAAGGACAAGATACAACTAAAAATACTAATGCCCTATATATCCACTGGGAGAAAGTAGCCCCAGGCACTACAAGAGGTGGAATAATTGCAAGAAGAGTTGCGCCTATAACTACAACTGGCGTGTAATACCTTGCAAACTTACTCACAAAATTTTCAGTTGGTGCTTTTTTACTGCTAGCGTTTTGCACTAAATCTAAAATTTTCGCAAGAGTGGATTCTCCAAATTCTTTTTTTACCTCTATAGTTAACAACCCATTTTTATTTATACACCCAGCTAAGATTTCATCCCCAGTTTTAACATCTCTTGGTACTGATTCACCGGTTAAAGCAGATGAATCTATTAATGATTTGCCTTCTATAACAACCCCATCTAAAGGCACTTTTTCTCCTGGTTTTACTATTATAATGTCTCCAATGTGCACTTCATCTGGATCTACTTTTATAATTTCATCTTTAACTTTTTTATTAGCATAATCTGGCCTTATATCCATTAGCGCTGATATAGATTTTCTTGATTTATTAACAGCTATATCTTGGAAAAATTCTCCTACTTGGTAAAAGAGCATAACCCCAACACCTTCTGAAAATTGTCCAATAGAAAATGCTCCCACTGTAGCAAGTGCCATTAAGAAGTTCTCATCAAACACTTGACCTCTTAATATATTTTTTACAGCGATTAATAGGATATCTCCTCCAATTAACAAATAACTTATGAAAAATAGTGCAAATTCAATAAAATAATCAAATTTAAATATAATTCCTATTAAGAAGATAGCCACACCTAGTGTAAAACGTATAATTTTAACCTTATTATTTCCTTCATCATCTGAATGACCGTGTCCATGATCATGTCCGTGGCTATGATCATGTCCATGGCTATGATTATGATTATGATCTTTCTCTACATTATTAAATGTTTTAACATCTTTTGGTATAACTTTAGTACCAGGCTCTATTCTGTTAACTATTTTCGCTGCCTCTTCTATAATGCCAGGTATTTTTTCTTCACTTTGAAATTGAATTACTAACCCTTTACTTATAAAATTTATATTCGCATCTATTACTCCATCTATTTTTTTACATTGAGCTTCAATTTTATTTGCACAATTAGCACAACATAAACCTTCTAAAATGAATTCTTTTTTTATTATAGCGCTCATATTCTCCCCCACTTTCAAAGTTTCTTATCTTCTATATATTATGAATTTTTGTTTATGTAATAGGATATTACCTAAGCTCTTTTATGTGAATAAGTCCTTGATCAAAAATTTGTTTAACATGTTGATCATCTAAAGAATAATACACTACCTTGCCTTCTCGTCTATGTTTAACAAGTCTAGCATTTTTAAGTACACGAAGCTGATGTGAAATTGCTGATTGAGTCATATTAAGAAGAGCTGCTATATCACACACACACATCTCTGTTTCAAATAATACACAAAGAATCTTAATTCTTGTGCTATCTCCAAAAACTTTAAAAAGCTCTGCTAAATCAGATAATGTTTTTGCTGGTGGTATTAGTTTTCTTACTTTTTCTACTACATCTTCATGAATAGTTTGGCAATTACAAAACTCTATATTTTTCTCCATCTATTACCCTCCATTTATATACATACTCTTATATGTTCATATGAATTGTTGTTCATATGTTTATTATATGCGGGCAATATATTTTTGTCAATAAAAATATTAGGGACAGTTAACAACTTTTCATCTAGAAATATTGGGTTGAAATATTGGGTAATCCTATTGGGGACGGTTAAGAACTAAGTAACAAAATAACCAATCAAAAACTAGAAACTCGTATCATGGATTTATTCATGATTCTAATCTCTATTTATTTTATTTATATTCTTAACTATCTCAGAGATAATATCAATCCTTTTAAATGGTGTCATGAGATAATATCCATCTACATAAGGGTAAATTTCTTCTGCAATATCAGTAGATATTTTTACTGCAAGAATACCGGCTTCTTCTTTTGATATATCTTTGTATAACTCCATAATTTCATCGGAAACATTTATACCTGAAATTTCATTATTCATAAAGCAAGCATTCCTATAACTTACAATCGGAATAATTCCCCCTAAAATTTTAACTGGTAATTGAGTCCGTGCTAGTTTTAAATTTTCAACTGCCTGCTTAGTTAAAATTGGCTGTGTTAAAAACATAGTAACCCCATTCTCAATTTTCTTTTTTGCATGCAATAATTGACTATCAAAATTAATAGCATTTAAATTTAAAGCAGCACAGATATTAAATGGTGATGAAAATGTTGTATCATTTAAATCAGTAATGTACCCTGCAAGTATTGCAGAATTAAAACTAAACATTGCCTTAACCTCATCACGCTCGGCTGATGGTATAGGATCACCAGTTACCACTAGAACGTTATTTACTCCTTCGATACTCAATCCTAAAAGAAGCGCTTTAGTAGCATTAATGTTTCTATCGCGACAAGTCATGTGAGGGATAGTTGTTATATCAAGTTCTCTTTTTAGCTTGCAAGCTAGTAGACTGCTATCCACCCTTACTCTTGCAATTGGACAATCCGCAATTGTTATTGCATCTACCCCCTGCTCTTTAAGACTTTTAGCACTATTCATAAAAAAATCTATTCCAGTATCAAGTGGTGGATCTAATTCTACAGCAATGATTTTTTTGCCAATCCTTATTTTTTCTAATAAAAGGTTTTTAATAATAGGTCTCTCATTGTGAATTTTGGTGATTTGAACCCTTGGAATAATTTCAAGTGGAGATAGTTCTTTTATCTTTGCAACAGTTTCTCTAATGTATTCTGGAGTTGTACCGCAACACCCACCTAAAATAGCTACACCTTCTTTTGCTATTGCTAACATTTGTAGTGCAAAATATTCTTTGGTATTGTTGAAAAATGTACGATTATTTATTATTGTTGGATACCCTGAGTTTGGCATAATAGAAATAGTTTTATTCTCTATATTCAGAGTTCTTATGTATTTTAGCAAGTGATATGGGCCAGAAAAACAGTTAAATCCACATGCATCTATAGTTGATATTCCTGATATTTTTTCTATAAATTTTTCACCCGATTTACCCATCCTTGTAACACCTTCTGGGGAAACAGCGAATTCAATTAAAATATATGCATTCGGGTTTTTCTCTTTAATATACTTAGAAATCTCAGGCAAATAATCGTCACTACTAAATGTTTCAAATATAAAGTGTGTTGCCCCTATTTCTAAATATAAATCTACTATCTCTTTGTATGACTCCCATAAATCTAGCATTTCTAAAAATGGGATTGGTCCAATATCAGCAAAAACTAAAACATCAGTTCCAATTGTTGCTTCCTTAGCTATTTCATACCCTTTTACTATAACTTCTTTAACTATTTCAAATTCACATTCAAGGCTAATTTTATTTGCTCCAAATGTATTGGTTCTAATCGCCTTGGAACCTGCATTTATATACTCTTTGTGAATATTTAATATTGTATTTCTATCATAAATATTTGCGAATTCACATTTAGCTAATGGATTTTCACAAACACTTGCATAATATGTGCCCATTGCGCCATCAAAAATTAATGGTTTGTATTTAATATTCATATTTCCCCTCCTTCCTTAAGCATCCTAAAACCACTCACATACATCCTTTAATATTTTAAAATTAGTTAAGTCATAATGAAGTGGAGTAACTGTAACATAACCATCTTTAAGATATATTGTGTCAGAATCTTCCTCATGAATGTCTTCTACAACGCCTTTAATCTTATACTGAGTTTCATTATTTTCTCCATTTGATTCTATATAAGTATTACTATACAATCGACTACCAATTTTACATACTTTAATTCCCTTTATTTCATCCTCTTTTAACATAGGAATATTTACATTTAATACAATATCATTTGCAAGGTTATTCTCTTTAGCCTTTAACAATATTTCTCTAGCGTATTTTGCTGCAATTTCATAAGTTTCATCACTTTTAGCATTTTGCTGAATTTCCATAGAAATCGCTATAGCCGGAATTTTGTAAATAGTTGCCTCAATAGCTGCTGAAACTGTTCCCGAGTATAATACATCTGTACCTAAATTTAACCCCTTGTTAATTCCTGATACTACCATATCTATTTTATTGTCAATAAGCTTATTAATTGCAATTTTCACACAATCCGCAGGTGTTCCATCTACACTAAAAGCTTTTGATTTTAATCCAATAAGGTTAGTATCTTTTACAATAAGTGGTCTTGTAAGAGTTATTGAATGACCACAAGCACTTCTTTCCTTATCTGGTGCCACAATAATTACTTCATGCTCTTTTTCAAGTTCTTTTGCTAGCGCATATATTCCTTTTGCATTTATACCATCGTCGTTCGTAAGAAGCAATCTCATCTTCGTTCCTCCAATCATTCACTATATAGATAATAATTATTATACTTCATTATATATATTATAACTATAGATATCTATGGGCAAATGAATATTGATTTTTATATTTATTTCACCTATTTTTATCATATTTTCTCCTTACTACAATATTCTTTATATTGTTCTTCATTCATAAGACCCTCTAATTCTCCCCTGTTTCTGATTTCTACAAGAATCATCCAACTTTCATAACATTCTTCATTTACTAATACTGGATTGTCTACTATAGCCTGATTATTCTCTAATATCTTCCCACTAATTGGAATGTACAAATTAGAAGTTGCTATAACAGACTCAACGACTCCAAATACATCCCCAATTGTATATTCTTCATCTATCTCTGGAATCTCAACAAATAGAATATTTCCTAATGCATTTTGAGCAAAATCAGAAATACCCACATATGCCTTACTACCTTGAATCATTACCCATTCATGATCTTTACTATAAAATAACTCTTTTAATGTTTTCATTTAAAATCCTCCTAGTCTTTATTTTTTATTTCGTCCATTTTCATAACACATTAAGTATACAAATTTGATTATTTCTAAGTACTGATATACCATTTATCACTAAATTTTTCACAAATCCAGTGGCATCTATTTTACCGCCGTATATTTTATAGGCATTGTATAAAGGCGTTATTTTAAATTACCCAACAAACTCCCCCCATGCATTTTTGTAAAATATATGCAGAGTGATATGAAAAAAGAGATAAAAAAACTAAAAACTATGATTATTTTTTCAATGCCATTACAGGAGATATTTTAGATTGTATGTTTCAAGACATTTTCAACAGAATTTTGTTGACTAAATTTAGCTTGGATATTACACTTGTAATTAAATAATAAATTCTCATTATTGGTTAGACCTTATAAAGTACCCTTTTACCCGATAGTACCAATGATAGGAATTATAGGTGGCATCCCACCGATAATGAATTTACTAAAGCTGGAGTTCGGTATTAGTAATTATTTTGACTATTTGAAAGAAAGACCATGTTCCATAAGTTTCTTTTTTAGTATTGTAAGTGCTCTAGTTCCAAATCCATGAAAAGCAATTAGTTCCTCTTCTTTATACAGAGTTAACTGTTCCAATGTTTCAATCCCTGCTCTTTGTAACACTCTTAGAGCAGGTTGACTAATTTTATCTGAATTTATTAAAATACTGCTTAGTATATGTTCATTTTTCATGATTTTCTCCTTTATATAAACTGATTTATATATAATTTTTTATTAATCCCCTCAATATTGTTCAAAGTAAGTTAACTTTTTTATCTTTTGTTTTAACTTGTTGTGCTTTCATAATATAACATCCTAATATGATATATTTATAACTTATTTAATTATAATATGTATTTCTATACAAATATAGCAAATCAAATTAGCCCATAACTTATATTACTATATAAGTTATGGACTCAAGATATTAAATCAATTATTACATTAGGAAAGGTATATTTCTTTCTCTAGCATCTCTAATAATTCGTCAAACCTTTTTATAGTATCTTCTAAAGGTTTTGGTGACGACATATCTACCCCTGCTTTTTTAAGTATATTTATTGGATAATCACTTCCGCCACTCTTTAGGAACCCTACATATCTTTCTACCGCACTCGCGCCTTCTTCAACTATCATTTTACTGAAAGAATTAGCAGCTGCAAAACCTGTAGTATATTGATATACATAGAAATCATTATAAAAATGAGGTATTCTTGACCATTCCATATCAATGCCCTCATCTATTACCATTTCAGACCCGAAATATTTTTGGTTTAATTCATGATATATTTTACATAAATCCTCTGGAGATAATGGATTTCCCTGTTCAATTTTTTCATGTGTTATTTTTTCAAACTCTGCAAACATGCATTGCCTAAACACTGTAGTTCTAATTCCTTCTAGTTGCTGATTTATTAAGAATAATCTTTTCTTCTTATCACTCTCATTTTTAATTAAATGATCTATTAATAAGCACTCATTAGTTATAGATGCCACTTCCGCGCAAAATAACTCATAACCTGAATATATATATGGTTGAGTTTTCCTTGAATAATACGAATGTATAGAGTGACCCATTTCATGAGCTAGCGTTGATACATCGTTTAACTTGTAATTATAATTTAAGAGTACGTACGGCATACTATCAAAGCATCCCCAAGAATATGCCCCCGAACGTTTACCCTTATTTTGAAATACATCTACCCAGCCTTCATTAATTCCTTCTTTAAATATATTTAAATACTCCTCACCTAATGGCTTAATACCATCTAATGCTATTTTAACAGCGTCTTCATACTCAATATGCTCTTCATCAGCTTCAACTATTGGAACATATAGATCATACATATGAATTTCGTCAAGACCTAATAACTTCTTTTTAATACTTACATACTTATGAAGCGATGGTAAATTATTATTTATTGTATCAACTACAGTTTGATAAACCTCCATTGGAATATTGTTAGGTTTTAAAGAACTTTCTAAAGCCGATGAATAATGCCTTGTTTTTGCATTAAATATAAAGTTCTTTATTGAAGATGTTAAAGTTGTTGTCAAAGTGTTGCTAAATCCTTTGTATGTCTTAAATAATGTTTCAAAGGCGTCTTTTCTAACCCTTCTGTCTTTTGATTTTATAAAATTACTATAGTTTCCTTCATTTAATTCAACCTCATTACCTTTTTCATCTTTTATACATGGAAATGTCATATCTGCATTTGTAAGCATTCCAAATATATTTCCCGGTGCATTTAAACAATCGCTAACAGATGCCAAAAGTTTTTCTCCCTCTGCACTTAAAGTGTGAGCCTTCTGATCTAATATATCCCTCAAATAAAATTCATAAACTTTAAGTTTTGGAATCTTATTAATTGCCTCATCTACAGCTCCCTCTGGTAATAATAATAGTTCAGGAACAAAAAATGCTGTAAAACTAGAAACTTCTGCTCCATATGCATCAATCTTATTTTTAAGGATTTGAAACTCAGCATTACCGGTATTCTCATCCCCTCTTAAATGCCCATATACAAGTAATTTGTCTAATAGTCTTTCAATGTCTACACTGCACTCTAAGAATAATAATAAATCCTGCGCATTACTTAGTTTTCCTGAAAACTCTTGAATTTTCGGAGCTTTAGTTTTTAATATTTCAAATTCTTTTTCCCACTGCGCCGTATTTTCGTACAATTTTTTAACATTCCATTTATAAGCACTATCAATTTCATCTCTTGTTTTAAGTTTTTTAACTTCACTCACTAAAATTCCCCTCTTTCATTTATAAATTTAAAATCTCATAAAGCAGATTTCAAGCCAATATATTATACCTATATTACCATATATTTAACGATCCGTTATTACAAATATTTTCTCTATACACCAACATTTATATCTAAACAATGATATGTCTAGTATACAACCATTTGCTAGTTTATATTCCACCATATTTTATTTTGATAAAGCTTAATAGGATATTCTCTTATAAATTGGAAATACTAATAGTTGATATTTGTTTAAATTATATTTTTATTGATATTTATTTTAAAACCTATGAAAATATCAAGGAGGTTTATATAGTGTGCTTAGAAAGTTTGTCCAATGAAAAATATATAAAACTAGAAGATTTTATTAAAACAGTACCCAATGACCGTAGTTCTTTAATTGAAGTCTTACATAAGGCGCAACAAATATTTGGCTATCTCCCAGACGCGGTTCAAGATTTTGTTGGAGAAAAATTACACGTTCCTACCGCTTCAGTATATGGTGTTGTAACCTTTTACTCATATTTCACTACAGTTCCTAGAGGTAAATATGTAATAAATATATGTACTGGAACTGCTTGCTTTGTGAGAGGATCTTCAGATATTTTAGGTGAATTTGAAAGAAGACTCAACATATCTATTGGAGAAACGACACCCGATAAAAAATATACTATCGAATCCCTTAGATGTATAGGTGCCTGCGGACTTGCCCCAGTTGTTACTGTTAACGGTAAAGTTTATGGTCATTTCAAAACCAATGATGTAATTAAAATTTTAGAAGAATACTCAGAATAGTAGATAGATATTAATTAATCAATTAATTAATGTTATCTACTCAAGAAATAGCGAGGAGGATTTAACCTTGAATAAAATAAATTCTTTTAATGACCTTACAAAATCTCACGAGGATTTTGCTCAATTACTAAAGCTTAGGAAATTCTCTCATGAGCAAGAGTTAGGTGTAGAACATACTAGGTGCAACCGTGAAATATTAGTTTGTAGTGGAACCGGTTGCCACTCTGCTGATAGTGCATTAATTATTGATAAGCTAAACTCAAATATAAATGAGGCCGGCCTATCTAATGAAGTAAAAGCACATATAACAGGTTGTTTTGGTTTTTGTGAAAAAGGGCCTATAGTAAAAATAGATCCTGATAATGTCTTTTATGTCCAAGTAAAACCAGAAGATGTCGAGGAAATAGTACAAGAACATTTGCTTAAAGGTAATGTAATTGAACGCTTGTTATATGAAGAACCAACTTTGAAACAAAAGGTTAAAAGACAAGATGAGATGTCTTTTTATAAAAAGCAGTACAGAATTGCACTTAGAAACTGTGGCCTTATAAATCCTGAGGATATAAGGGAATCAATAGCTGAGGAAGGTTACATGGCTCTCGGAAAAGTTATTACTACAATGTCCCAAGAAGATATTATTAAACTTATTTCCGACTCCGGGCTTCGAGGCCGTGGTGGCGGTGGTTTCCCTACAGGTACAAAATGGTCTTTTGCTAAGAAATATCAGGCTGACCAAAAATATATTATATGTAATGCAGACGAAGGAGATCCTGGTGCTTTTATGGATCGTTCCATATTAGAAGGGGATCCTCATAGTGTTCTTGAGGCTATGGCTATTGCTGGTTATGCTATTGGTGCGTCCACAGGTTTTATATATATAAGAGCTGAATATCCACTAGCCATTGATAGACTTAAAATAGCTATTAATCAGGCCCGCGAGTGTGGTCTTTTGGGTAAGGATATTTTAGGAACTAACTTTAGTTTTGATGTACACCTAAAGTATGGTGCTGGTGCCTTTGTTTGTGGAGAAGAAACCGCTCTTATAAACTCCATTGAGGGTTATCGTGGTGAACCTGTAAATAAGCCCCCATTCCCTGCCCAAAGTGGTCTTTGGGATAAACCTACTAGTGTTAATAATGTAGAAACCTTCGCTTTAATCCCTGCCATTATAAATAAAGGTGCCTTGTGGTTCAGTTCTATAGGAACAAAAACCTCTAAAGGAACTAAAGTTTTTGCTCTCGCAGGCAAAATCAATAATGTTGGTTTAGTCGAAGTTCCAATGGGGACTACTTTAAGAGAAATAATTTTTGATATCGGTGGTGGAATTAAAGATGGGCGTGAATTCAAAGCAGTTCAAACCGGTGGCCCTTCTGGAGGATGCATTCCTGCTTCTCTTTTGGATACCCCAATAGACTATGAATCTTTAAATTCAATAGGATCAATGATGGGCTCTGGTGGAATGATTGTAATGGATGAGGATAACTGCATGGTTGATATTGCAAAATTCTACCTTCAATTCACTTTAGAAGAATCTTGTGGTAAATGTACTCCGTGTAGAATAGGAAATACTCGGTTGTATGAGATAGTAGATAAGATAACAAAAGGTAAGGCCACAGAGCAAGATATAGTTAATTTAAAAGAACTAGGTCAAATTATTAAAGATACTTCTCTTTGTGGTCTAGGACAAACATCTCCAAATCCTATTCTAAGTAATTTAAGGTATTTTGAAGACGAATTCAATGCTCATATAAAAGATAAACACTGTCCTGCTGGAGTATGTAAAGACTTATTAATGTATGAAATTACAGATAAATGTATAGGATGCACTCGTTGTGCTAAAATTTGTCCCGTCACCTGTATAAAAGGAAAAGTTAAAGAGCTACACGTTATTGACCAGAATAGATGTATTAAATGTGGTTCATGTTTTGAGGCATGCCCAGTGGATGCCATAATACGAAAGTAATATTTAAGAGAGGTGATTAATTTGAATTCAGTAACTTTAACAATAAATAATAGAAAAATAGAAGTAAATGAAGGTACTTCTATTCTAAACGCTGCCAAAAGCCTTAATATTCATATACCAACTTTATGTTACTTTAAGCTTCATGATGGCAGTACTATAAATGATCCAGGTTCTTGCAGAGTATGTGTAGTAGAAGTAGATGGACGTAGAAATTTAGCCCCTGCCTGTTCAACTAATGTAAGCGATGGCATGATTATAAAAACAAATTCTATTAGGGCAATAAAAGCACGTAGAACAGTAGTGGAGCTTTTGCTTTCTAATCATCCTAAAGAATGTTTGTTATGTGAGAAAAACCGTAAGTGTGAGCTTCAATCTTTAGCTGCAGAACTGGATATTCGAGAAATTAGGTATGAAGGCAAAATGTCTCATTACCCAACAGACAATTCAAGTTATTCCATTATAAGAAACCTAGATAAATGTATTTTGTGTAGAAGGTGTGAAACTATGTGTAACGAGGTTCAAACCTGTAGGGTCTTGTCTGGAATAAACAGAGGGTTTTCAACCAATGTAGCTCCTGCTTTTAATGCACCTCTAGCAGAAACAAACTGTACTTTCTGCGGTCAGTGTGTTGCCGTGTGCCCAACTGCAGCTTTAACCGAAGTAAATTTCACCACAAACGTATGGGATGCTATAAATACAAATGACAAAATAGTGGTAGTACAAACTGCACCCGCCATAAGAGCTGCTCTTGGAGAAGAATTCGGCCTAAAGCCTGGCACTGTAGTAACTGGAAAAATGGTATCCGCTCTACGTGCCCTCGGATTTGATTATGTTTTTGATACAGACTTTGCAGCTGACTTAACTATAATGGAGGAAGCTAGTGAATTTGTACATAGATTAGAACATGGTGGTAAATTACCTATACTCACAAGCTGTTGCCCTGCTTGGATAAACATGTTAGAGCACGATTATCCCGATATGTTAGATATTCCATCTACTTGTAAATCACCACATCAAATGTTTGGTGTTATAGCTAAAACATATTTTGCAGAGAAAATGAATATAGATCCTAAAAAAATGGTAGTAGTATCTATTATGCCTTGTCTTGCCAAGAAATATGAAGCTGCAAGAGATGAACTAAAACATGATGATTTAAGAGATGTAGATATTGTAATAACCACTCGGGAACTTGCAAAAATGATTAAGGAAGCTGGTATTGATTTCGCTTCTTTAGACGACGATGATTTCGATGATCCAATGGGAGAATCGTCTGGAGCTGGCGTTATATTTGGAGCTTCCGGTGGAGTTCTAGAAGCCGCAGTCCGTACTGCCTATGAGTGGATTACTGGTGAAACTGGTCCAGCATTAGAATTTCACTCCATTCGTGGACTTGAGGGCTCTAAAAAAGCAACTGTAAAAATAAACGATATGGATGTAAATGTAGCAGTAACCAGCGGTCTAGGAAACGCAAGGAAACTACTCGAATCTATAAAAAGCGGTGAATCTACCTACCATATAATAGAAATCATGGCATGCCCAGGTGGTTGTATCGGAGGTGGTGGTCAACCCTATATCTATGGTAATATCGATATACTTAAAAAGAGAATAGAGGCCATCTACAAAGAAGATGATAATAAAGTAATACGAAAATCTCATGAGAACCCTTCTATTCAAAAACTATATAGTGAATTTTTAGGCGCACCTTATAGTGAAAAAGCTCATGAACTACTTCATACTCATTATAAGGATCGAAAATATCAAAAGATGAACAAATATGAACCTAGATAATAAAAACATAAGGGATGCATCCATATCAGATGTATTCCTTATGAACTTTCTCCTGCGTGACTTGCAATAAGAAATTAAAACGTGAAATAAATTAAGAAAATCTAGTCTTTTCGAATATAAAATTTCAATTGTTTCTACTCTTCTTATTGGAAGTCACTTCCGGAGAAAGTTCATATTATTATGCATACACTAAGACGTATGACGAATAAAGAAAGTTATCCACATTATTTTGAACTAAGACCTTTTTTCATATATTATGCTACCAAAAGTATATCTTGTGTAGAATACGTTTGAACAAACCTTAGCAATTCTTAATTTGTTTTGATTTCAGATGCGTAAAGAAAATCACATGTTTGAGCGAAAGCGAGTTTGTGATTTTTAGCATATGTAAATAAAATAAATTTTAGAATTGGTTGGTGAAGTGAAAGTATTCCTAACAATATATACTTTTCGTTATAGCATAATCTATGAAAAAGTACTTAGATTATATTATGAGGTTAAATGTCTATTAAGCCATTTTACTACATCCCCAATTACTTCTTCTTTATTAATTTCATTAAGCATCTCGTGACGTCCACCAACATAAAACTTATAAGTTAGATCCTTGATTCCATTTTTTTTGTAAGCCTTAACCAATTTTAAAGCACCCTTACCATTCTTTCCAACGGGATCTTTATCTCCTGCGAGAATATAAATTGGTAAATCAATTGGCACATTTTTAATTTGAGCTTTATTTTCTATATTTTTAAGACCGGCTAAAAAATCGTTGAAAAATCCTGCCGTCATGGCATTCCCACAGAATGGGTCGGCTATATATTTATCTACCTCTTTATTATCCCTACTTAACCAATCAAAAGCTGTTCTAATTGGCTTAAAAGAATTATTATAACTTCCAAAAATTAATTTATATAATTTATCACTTTTTCCTCTTCTTCCAATCTTCTTAATCTCCATTTTTGCTATTACCCTACCTATTTCTATAATAACGCCCTGAGCTCCACATGTTCCTGTGATAATAACGCCCTTTAACTGCCTCCCATATAAGCAAATATATCTTTGTGTTAAAAAAGACCCCATACTATGTCCAAATAAAAATACAGGTAAGTTACAATATTCTTCATTAATTATGTCATTTAGACTATGCATATCTTCAACCATTGAATTAAAGCCATCTTCACCTAGTTCTCCTAGTTTTTCAATTTCTCCTGCTGTTTTTCCGTGACCTCTATGATCATTAGCATAAACAATAAATCCATCCTTTGTTAATTCACCTGCAAAGTTCTCATACCTAGCTGCTGTTTCTGCCATACCATGAGCTATCTGTACTATTCCTTTTACTTCTTTGCCTTTATCAGGCAACCATTTATATACAAATATCCCTAAATCACCTTTACCTCTAAAAGTAAAACTTTCTGAAATCATAATCCCATCCCCTATTTATATTTTCTAATCTTATTTAATGTAGTTTTAAATTTAAATTACTAAAATAAAAAAACCACACTGAATAAGTCTATCTTTAAATAGACCTGCTAGTGTGGATCTCATTTCTTTAACAATATTTCATATTTCATATTTACTCTTGTTTAAATTATATCACTAAAATATATATTTGGATAGTAATATATAGTAATTTAAAAAATATTATTACATTAAAGTATATATTTTAACATTTTTTTACTTTTATTGTCCTATTTCTCCATTACTTTATATTCAACGTCTATATATTTGTCTTTATCATAAAACTTCTCTGATTCACCATATATTCGTACATTTGTTTCTACAGCATTTTCAGCAATATATTTTGCAGTTTTTATAGTCGCCTCAATAGTTGTATCTGCTATAACCGCAGCTACCGCTGCTGTTATTTTTGTAGTTTTTAAAGTCAAACTAGAAACTGCCTTACTATATTTTCTAGTGTTTAGTGCAAATTTATCTTTACCTGAAATTTTAGCTATAGAAGATATAACGTTTCCAGTTAACTCGATACCATACCCAGCGGTATTTCCAACTACTTTTCCAGCACCATATATTATTTTTCCTACTATCGTCATAATTATCACCATACCCATATTAATATAAACTTATTATACCATATTATTGAAAAATTATTACGTATTAAATCTTCACTTGTATAATTCTTTTAAGATATTGTATAATGGAGAATGTTATAGAGTAAATAAGACATACCATATACATAATGTTAAAGATATAGGAGTGAACATATATGACAAAGACTATATTTAAAGGCAGTGCAATGCTAAATCCCGTTCCTGTAGTATTAATTACTTCAAAAAATAAAGAAGGTAAAATAAATGTTTTCACTGTGGGTTGGATAGGCATGGCTTGTACTAAACCACCAATGATAACAGTAGCCATAAGGCCAGAAAGGCTATCTTATGAATACATAAAAGAAAGTGGTGACTTTGTAGTCAATTTACCTAATTCTAAACTAGTTCGCGAAGTTGATTATTGCGGAGTACGCTCTGGTAAACAAATAGATAAAATTAAAGAAATGAATTTCACTGTTGAAAGTAGCAAAGATGTTACGGCACCTATAATTTCTGAATGCCCCGTAGCTTTAGAATGCAAAGTTATAAGCATTACACCTCTAGGTACACATGATTTATTTTTAGCTGAAATAGTAAACACCCATGTAAATAATAATCTAATAGATGATGCTGGGAAAATTCACTTTGAAAAAGCAGATCTTATTACCTACTCTCATGGCGAGTATTTTAGTGTAAATTCAAGTGCTCTCGGTAAATTTGGTTATTCAGTTCAGAAGAAAAATAATAAATTAAAATCAAAAAATAAAAAGAAAACCTGATTTTAAACTGGTACCTATGTCAAGGACAATATAAAAAAGAGTACTAAGATGCTAAAAGGTGATTTCTGTATTGCACAGGAGTCATCTTTTTCAGGTTCCACTGGTATCTATA
>NZ_JAHLEB010000015.1 GCF_018861735.1 Clostridium lacusfryxellense
TTAAATATAAAAGTAAAAAGCATGAGATACCCAAAAATATGGGTATCTCATGCTTTTTCTGTTCAAACCTAAAAACTTTACTGAAAAAAGAGTGCTTTTTTCAGTGGCCTCGGCTACAACCTACTACTTTTTCTATAACTGTAGAAACTCAATTATAGTTTGATCAGCAAATATAAATATTATACTAACTAAATATTTTTCATCTTTTAAATAACTTCAATAAAATGAAAAGTTCATTAAATATGCTAAAGACAAACTATGGCTATATGTCTAGCTTCAATAGTCTCACTCTGAATGTAACATAAATACAATTGTGTTACTTTCAGATTGAGGCTATTACACAGTTTTACGAATTGTAAATTACTTAATTTATGGTAATTATGGTATAATTAAATATATATTTTATGACGGACTTGTATTCTATTATGGGGTAGTGCTCGCAAAATGCGGAAAATATACGTTAAGACAGTTATTACCAAAAATATATTTTATCAAAACATTCTGAGTTAGAACTAATACTAAATAGTTCTAACTCAGAAAAACATATAACATCGGTGTAAAGCATTGATATATCTAGCGTTTCATCACTAAATGATAAAGCACCTATTTTTTTGCTCAAAACAAGTTAGTTAAAGTACAATTATAGCATTGATAATGCTATCTAAAATAGTGATAAAAACATTTGTTAGCTAATATATAATCCTTGAGAAAAATATTAAAATAACACTGGTATATTTAATATTTACCTTAGATATATCACCATTTTGGTAACAAATGTCTTAACGTATAAAATCCTCGTTTCGCGGTTACTACCCCTAAATGTGTTATTTCACAGTAGTAGAATATGTTGAAGTAAATAATCAAATATTTTGAAGAGGTGTATTATGCCAACAAAAGTGAAAATAAAGATAAAGGATAATAGTGAATTAAGAGAAAAAATTGATGAATTATATGAAAAAATGAACCAAGTAGATTTAGCAAAATGGTCGTTACTCATGGCAAAACATATTTTGGACACTGTAAATATAGATTATAATTCGATAGATGCAATAGTTGATGGATTTATAGTAAATGAATTATGGCAGACAGGTAAAGTGAGGATGTATGATGTAAGACAGGCTGGCTTTAAAATTCATAAGATTGCTCGTGAGTGCGATTCAGAAATAAAGAAAACAGCATTAAGAGTAGTTGGTCAAGCAGTATCAAGTGGACATATGAGAGAACATGCAATGGTAGCATCGGATTATGCAATAAAAACAATAGGCTTAATTAGTTCAAATGATATCGACGCTATAACCTTTGAAAGAGAATGGCAACTTAATGAATTGAAGAAGTTTTCGTAGCATAAAATGAGAATAAGCTGTGATAAATTTATTACACATCATTCGTAAACTACGGTGCGGCAAGAAGTCGCTAATTATTAGTGTTTCGTGAGAAACTGCATTAGTTACTAAATGTATCCCCGCTCGAAACTGCATTCTGAGTAATCGGTTTGTAGGTTGCATGAGAGTTAATTATCTAATCTTATTGCTTTACGCAGAAGTAATGGTGGGTTAGGGGAAAAGTGGAAAGCACAAACGAAAGTTGAACCTTTGTAATCTTCGTTAATGAAGATAAGCGTACTGCGACATAACAAGCTTATTATGGATAGGAAAGATTGAATCGTAGTCCAATCATGCAGTAACCCAAATATCTATCGGAGTAAAGAAGGGTGCTTACCCATTTGAATCTAATAATAGTGGAACTTGATAAGCCCTTTGTGTTCCTCGATAGAGGTAGGGCAATCGAAAGAAAGCTACAATGCCAGAGGGTAATTTGCTACTTTCAATAAAACGAGTTACACAAATTAATAAGGGTAAAAAAACTGCTGGTGTTGACGGTCAAGTTGCAATCACTTCAAGTGATAGATTGAGATTGTATAGCCTTCTCAAAAAATATAGCATTAAGTATGTTAAACCAAAGCCAGTAAAGAGAGTATACATACCTAAGAAAAATGGTAAAATGCGACCTTTAGGAATACCTGTTATAAAAGACAGGATATTTCAAAACATAGTTAAAAATGCTCTGGAGCCACAATGGGAAGCAAAATTCGAACCTTCTTCATATGGATTCAGACCTAAGCGAAGAGCCCAAGATGCCATTGTCAACCTATTCACTAAGCTATCATCAAGGAGTACAAGACAGTGGGTATTCGAGGGTGATTTCAAAGGTTGCTTTGATAATCTTAATCATCAATACATTATGGACTGTTTAATGGGTTTTCCCGCTAAAGAAACTATATATAAATGGTTGAAAGCAGGATATGTTGATAATAATTCATTCAATGACACACATTGTGGAACCCCCCTTGAGGTGCTCCTTCTTCAGTATTCGTAAATACCCCATTTATCATCACTCCACTTTGTAGATACTTTCGTACCAGAGAGATTACTCTACTATCTTTAATATCTTCCGATAGTATCCTTATTAATTTATCATGATTTATCGTATCAAAGTATTTAGAGAGGTCTATATTTACTGTCCATGTATGTCCAGCGTTAATATATCCCCTACATTTTTCAACAGCTTGTTTTGCACTCCTTAAAGGTCTAAACCCATAACTATTATCCGAAAATTTATCTCTCGACAATACTTGCTCGAGTAAATCATTACCGTATCTATTTGCACCGTTTCTTCCTTCTTCTGACATAGGAGAAATACTATGCACTTCTACGTTACCTTTAAGTTCCACTCTATTCAGCCTTCTTTATGAAGTTGTCTGCTTTCATCATATTTCTTCGTATCTTTCAAAATTCCAAAACCTCCTATTGTTCAGTCCTTCCCACGCTAAAGCGATTAGCATGGTACTATGACATCTGCTGACTTCTGATAGTTCAGACATACATCACTGTATGGTTTGTTATTTCTAAATTCGTATCCACAACATATCTATCAGATCTCCCCGGGTAAGAACGCAATCTTTCACTCCATCTATCTGCTACATTTACATTCGCCAGTTTCGAATAGTTTTGGGCTTCATTTTGACTTGCAAATTTACCCACAAGCAAATGCCTTTTATGTAGTTTCTGTTCGTCAGACCAGAGTTTGGCCGCAGACTTCCTTCAGATTCCACCTCACGGTGGACACCCTTGTCTTAAGCTATGCACTTGGCACTATTAACCCGTACTAGGTACTTTCACCCATTAGATTACGCCCATGCCTGGCGCACAAGTGAAAGTAACTCAATTACCATTGTGTTACTTTCGGCATATTAATATAACTTAATTATATTAACCCCCACATTAATTAAATGTGGGGGTACTTGTGATATGACATATAAGAATATTCCAAATTAATTGAAACAATGATTAATCATTTGTTAATGATATTTTTTCAACCTTGTAAAAACTTGTGACAAGAATATATCCGAAGAGCATTTGCATAAAACTTATAAATAAATTAGAGTTAGCAAAACTAAGAGTTAAAATTTGTGAATTAATTGGAAATGTAAAAATTAAAAAGACAATCATACCTACGAAAAAACTCGGGAGACCAACTAAAATAAGTCTCGGTAAATTGATCTTCCAATGACCATTCATCTTCGTTTCACTAATTAATTTTTCAACACCAAATATCATTCCTGCAATGCAGTAAACAATAAATTCGAATACGAAACCAATTGTATTTCCCATACTATCCTTTTGATATGTTTCAACAAGTTTATCAACTATACTAACTCCGAAAAACAACAATGTTATAGCCATTAGCATAATAATATACCGTAGTATCTTTTTTTTCATAAAGATATCCCCCTCTATTTTAATATATATAATCATACCATAATTACCATAAATTGAATATATTAAAAATCATTTTTAAATGAGTAATAGACTCAAAGTGAAAGTAACTCAATTGGTATTGTGTTACATTCGGAATATTAAAATACTCCAAATATGTTAAACCCCATATCATTAGATATGAGGTTACTTGAGACTTAATATATGAATATAGCAAAGTAACTCAACTTTTATTTGTTAGAATACTTGATATATAATCTGAGGAATAATTTTTCGTCTTACCTCACTTCTATAGAGTTGTTCCTCTTCTGTTCGTCCACTATATAAAGATTTTTTTAATGTTGAATTGTCAGATACAATAAAAATCGCACATATTGATATTCCACTTATATTGGCGGCTTTAAAAGATGCGGACGTTTCCATCTCGATTACTTGTGCCCCCATGCTTATAATGTTATCTAAATGAGCAAACTGTGCAAATATAGTATCAACACTAAAGTTATCTGCGATATGCCATTTAACTTTATTAGCAATACAAATTTTATCAGTGACATCCGTTACCTTCGTAAACATATTTCCATCTGGATAATTTCGTTCACCGAAACAATTTACATCAATGTTTTTAGATAAGTATTTACAAACACCATCTCCACAAATTGAAAATCTTGGGATAACAATATCTCCAATATTTATCCCTTCAATAAGAGAACCTACAGAACCTACAAATATGATATTTTTGCACTTAGTACAGCCTAAAGCCAGAATTACATCGGTACAAACACTAGCACCAATACCCGTTTTAATATATGTATAATTTTTATCTTCAATTGAAAATTCCCATACTTTTATAGGACCATCAACTATCATTTCTACTTGTACACTAGTATCATACTTGTCAGGTTCCCACCAAGGAGCAATAATAACATTTTCTTTTATTATGTTTTTATCGCATCCTATTACAGACTTGCATATATCTTTCTCCTTTGTACCATATTTAATATTACCATCAATAAGATACTGATAAATTTCTGATATCATTAATATCCCCCTCAAAGTATATTTACAATTATTTAAAAATGTTGAAAATTTACTTAATTATACCATATATAACATGAGAATTTTGCAGTTCTAAACGATAAAACCCACTCAATATAATAAACGTTGTATGGTTTCCTCTATAACTTCACTTGTTTTTTCTTTGAATAAAAAAAAATAATTATATTGACTAAACTTTTTATAATTGCTACAATAATACCTAGATGTAATATGCATAGTTATTCTAAGTATGAAAGGAGAAATTTTATGAAAGTTAATAAGGAATTACTTAGGGGTTGTACTGTAATACTGATACTAAGCTTGCTTGAGCGGAAATCAATGTATGGATATGAGATGATTAAAGAGCTTCAAAAAAAGTCTAATGGGGTATTTGCATTTAAGGAAGGAACCATCTATCCTATTTTGCATTCTCTTGAAGCCAATAATTTAATTGAGTCCTATTGGAATGAGAATGTAGGTGTTCGTAAAAGAAAATACTACAGGATTACTGAGGCTGGCAAAACTGAGGCTAAGGAAAAGCAACAGGAATGGAAGGTATTTACTGAAGCTATGGGTCAAGTTTTATGGGAGGGAATAGCATGGGGTTAAATGATAATGAAAAGATAAAAGAATATCTAAGCAGCATATGTTGCCAGATTAGGAATTCAAAGATACATAGTGATATTCAGGAGGAAGTTAGAGGGCATATTGAAGAAATTGCTCAGGAATATATCGACGGCGGTTTATCTGAAAATGAAGCCATAAATAATGCATTAACACAAATGGGTGATGCATCTCTTATTGGTAGGGAGCTTAATAAAGTTCATAAGCAAAAACCTGAGTGGAGCATAATAATTTTAACTTCAATTTTTGCAGTGCTAGGCCTATCAATGATTTTCCTTATAGATTACAGCGGAATACTCAATTATTCATTATTTTCCAAAAGCATTATAGGTACATTAATAGGTCTCTCTTTTGCTGCTTTTTTATACTATTTTGACTACATGAAAATCAAAAGTTATTCCCAATATATATACCTTGCAACTATCGCAGTTATGCTTCTTACAATTATATTTGGTCGGACGGTTAATGGAAAAACATTTTTATTTATTGGTATAGGTATTAATTTTATTGATGTAAGTCCATGGCTTCTAACTATCTCCTTAGCCGGCATATTTAGCAAATTTAATTGGAGTGAGAACAGGAAGTCCATCTATGGCAGTATCATAATTGTTGTTCCGATTCTTCTAATGATTGTTAGCCACTCATTTTCTGCATTGTTGCCTTATTGTACGTCAGTTATAGTTCTTTTGATAATGTCTGGAGTAAAAATAAAAAAAATCTCCATACTTATAACATCCTGCTTAACTGCATTTATTCTTTTCTTATTTAAGGAACCCTACCGCACTCAAAGGCTTTTAATTTTCTTAAATGCAAAAGGTGATCCCCAGGGAAGCGGATATTTAAATATCCAATTAGATAAACTAATTCACTCAGCAGGCATTTGGGGACAGGGACTTACCTTTGACGGTAAAATGCTACCTGAAATACACACAGATTTTATTTTTACCTACATCATATACACCTTTGGCTGGATTGCTGGAATTTTACTGGTTGTTCTAATAGTCCTCTTCTTAGTAAGAATAGGAAATATTGCTCTTTATGTTAAAAACAGCTATGGAAAGCTTTTAATTAGTGGATTTACAGCAATGTTTTCTGTTCAGTTTGTATGGAATATACTTATGAATCTAAGCCTTGCACCAATAACTAGTGTTGATTTGCCTTTCATAAGCTATGGAAATTCACAATTTATCATAAGTATGGCTGTTGTAGGCTTGATATCAAATATATATAAACAAAAGAATAAAACACTTTGGACTGCCTAGAATACTGCGTTTAATTAAAGTTTTAAGATAAAGCAGTGTATATTCTCAATTAGACGCTACTACAATCTACCTATAAATTATTTCACAGTCTTATGATATTATTAATTAATATACATTTCAAAATAATATTTATTTGTTAAGGAGTTAAAAATGAAAAAATTGAGGTTATTAACTTTTATACCATTATTGATGGCAGTACCATCAATAATTATTGGGGTGATAGCAATGTACACCAATAAAGTACCAATTAATATTTTTGTTCAAAATATTTTTTATTTAGTATTAGCTGGAATAATTTCATACTTTATACTGCTAAAAAAATCTAAATCTAAAGTTAAAAATAATGCAAACACTAATACCACTACTATTATAATTGCAATAATCCTTTTATTTCTAACTTTTATTAGTTCAGGAATAGAAGGAGTTCATAGATGGGTATCTGTTGGGCCAATTAAGTTTTACGTTGCAGTAATTATTCTACCAATTATAATTATAGATATATGGAAATTATTGCAAATAAGAGATTGGTGGGTTTCAGCTACTATTACAATAGTTATATCCATTTTGCTTGCTTTACAACCTGATGCTTCTATGTTATCTGCATTTGCTATTCCAATGATAATGTTGTTATGGAATAAGATTAATAATAATACTTTTCGCTTTTGTATTGTAGTGTTACTTTTTACTTTGATTATTATTTCATGGATGTTTTTAGATGAATTACCACCTGTATCTTATGTTGAAAATATAGTTATTTTGGTAGCGAATATGGGACTTATATGGCTTTGTTTAGGGGTTATCTCTCTTGTAATATTGCCATTGCCATTTATATTTTTTCCACCAAAAAAATATAAATTGTTATCAGTAAGCATTGGTATGTATTTTATAATTATCTTAATTTCTACTTTACTTGGAAATTTTCCAGTTCCATTGATGGGATACGGAGTTTCCCCTATAATAGGATATTTTATATCTATAACTTGGTTTGCAAACTCCAAAATTAATTCATAATATTCATAAAATATGTAATAAATATAGCCAGAGTTCGTTATTTATGCTAAGAACTAAACCGCTAAAGACGGTGGTAGACGAGTACTAATTATTTTAATTTTGCTTTTTTCCTTAAATAAAATAAAAAAAAGCATCTTAAATAAGATACTACTTTATTATAATTCACACTTCCTATAAACTTTTATTGTTGAAATAAAAAATAAGGGAGTGTTATTATTAATGTGTAATAAATAAATCATAAAGTAATAATAGAGTTGCAACTTCATTAGTAATTCAAGCTAATTTAGGTTTGAAATTTGAGATATATTAAATTTAAGATTGCACGATAAATTTGCGACGGAGATAGATATTGGCTAAATAAGGTACAAGTGGATTTAAATCTAAATCCACTTGTACCTTTTTTATTTTTTGATGTGCATTAGAAGAAATTTGACGACAATTATTAGCGTATGCTTAATTCAAAATATATCTCTATATCTTTAAAAAATGGTATAATTAGCATTATAAATATAAAACTAGGATATTTATTATGAATAAAATTTTAATAATAGAAGATGATTTAAACTTAAAAAAGTATATGCGGGAATATTTAAATGCTTATGATTATGACACTATTCTCTTAAATGATTTCCAAAATGTCTTAGAAGATGTTCAGCATATAGATCCTAATCTTATAATATTAGATATTAATCATCCAACCTTTGATGGCTTTTACTTTTTAAAAATCATTAGAAATAAATCTAAGGTTCCAGTAATTATTGTTTCAGCTAATGCAAAGTGATTTATTAAACATATACTCTCCATTTGCTGCAACTCCAAATATTACTGATAAAAAATATATCACTAAACTAACAGCCAAAACTACTTATATAGTTTTACAAATAGGAGCTTTCTTTATTACAAGGAGGAGGTACATTAGGGAGGTAGTTGGGTAATAGAGGAAAGGCTGTCTCACTCAAGAGTTTGATTTCTAGAGTGAGACAGTCCCTTTTTATTTTAAATCTGTTACTGCTTTTTTGCTAAACATAGTGTTAATAATCTTATTAAAGACGGGCCTTTGTACATTACATTGGGCATTTGGACGTGTCATGACTTTGATTTTATATAAGTGGAATAAAAAAATAAAGGTATAATATAGAAAACTGTAACTATATGTTGTAAAATGGAAATAAAGTTTACTTAAGGAATATATGTTATATTCTAATATGGAGGTGTAAAATATGAACGAGAAAATACTTGTAGTGGATGATGAAGAGAGCATTTTGAATGTACTTACTTGTGCATTAAAGAGAGATGGGTACTGCGTAGAAAAAGCTTATGATGGTCAAGAAGCACTGGACATGGTAAAAAGCTTTAAGCCCCATATAATGATTTTGGATTTAATGCTTCCTGTAATAAATGGATATGAAGTTTGCAAAATACTGCAAGATGAAAATATAGGTATTATTATGCTCACAGCAAAAAATGATATTGTGGATAAGATAGTAGGATTAGAACTAGGAGCGGATGATTATTTAACAAAGCCTTTTGACCTAAGGGAAGTTCTAGCAAGGGTAAAGTCTTTGGCGCGAAGGTTTAAAAAAACAACAGATGATAGGCGTAATGATAACTTAATTGATATTCATGGTTTTAATATCAATAAAAAACTAAGGACTGTAAGTATCAAAAACTTGAAAAAAGATTTTACACAAATGGAATTTGATTTACTATATCTACTTCTTTTAAATCCCAATGTAGTATATTCAAGGGAGCGTCTTTTAGACATTGTATGGGATATGGAATATGTTGGTGGAACGCGTACGGTTGATACACATGTCCAAAGAATAAGAAAAAAGTTAGGACATCCTTATGAACAACTAATACAGACAGTTCATGGTGTTGGATATAAAGGAGTTGATGAATTATTTGAAGATCGGGATTAAAGTTAAGCTTATAACATTTACAGCCTCACTCCTTTTAGTTGTTATATTATTTTTAAGCGTTTTTGTACTTAATGGAATAAAAAGCTATCAAGATAAGGAAAATGAAGCGACTCTTTTTAAGCAAAAAGATATGTTTGAGCAATATTTTAGTGAACGCTCGAGTTTAGGTGATAATGGAACTAATAATACGGCACAATTAGCTAGAGGAAGCATATTTAACAAACCATGGCTTAGAAATATACCAGCAAGTGTATATGATATTAAAGGGAATCTTCTCTCTGGATTTAAAGTAGATGGTATGGTTAATGAAAATAAGGAAAAAGCTGTTATGATTGAATCTGCCAGTCAAGGTAGAGTATCTTCTACAAAAAATAATAATATAATATACTTTTATTCCCCAATTAAATATAAAAATTCTATTGTAGCAATTTTAGAACTTGAATATTCAGTTAAAGAAAGTAGTTTATTTTATGAAAATATAAAAAATATGTTTTATGCAGCAGGTTTTTCAGCATTAATAGTTGGTGTAATTCTTGGTATTCTGTACTTATTCAGTTTAACTCGCGATATATACATAATGAAAGAATCAGTGGAAAATATTCAAAAATATGATTTTGGTAAAATACATTTAGTCAACAGAAACGATGAATTAGGGGAGTTAAGCAAAGGGATAGTGTTCATGAGTAATACTATAGAAAAAAACACCAAAGAACTTAAAATTGAGCGGGATTCTATGAGTATTGCATTAGATAAATTGCAAAAGATGGACAAGAAACAAAAGGAATTTATAGGTAATGTAACGCATGAGTTTAAGACTCCAATTACCATTATAAAAGCATATGCAGAATTAATTGGAATGTATGAAAATGACTTGAGTTTAATTAATGATGGAACATTAAATATATCAAAAGAATGTGACCATTTGGCAACTATGGTAGATAAGGTTTTGAATTTGTCTGCTTTAGAAAAATACGACTTTGAAATAAGCAAAAAAGAAGTCAATTTAAAAAGAATCCTTGATGATATTTGCACGCGAATGATGGGGAGAATAAAGAAAAACAACCTAACCTTTAAATCTAATATTGAAAATATCGTCGCATCAATAGACGAGGAAAGTTTGAGACAAATTATTATTAATTTAATTGATAATGCTATAAAATATAATAGTCCTAATGGAACTATAGATGTTGAATGTCATAAATTTAACAATAAAATATCTATTATTGTTGCTGATACTGGCATAGGTATATGCAAAGAATCTTTGCATATAATTTTCGAGCCATTTTATAGAGTTGAAAGTCATAGAAGTCGTGAAACAGGAGGAGCTGGGCTAGGTCTATCTTTGGTAAAAAAGCTGGTTGAAAAGCAACAAGGAACTATAAATGTAGAGTCTAAGATAAATGAAGGTACTATATTTACTATTGAATTTTTTGTATAGAATTTACAAAACTGTGACATTTGTTTATAATTTTGTGAAAAGTTTTTGATATTATGAGTTTATAAAGTAAAAGGGAGGGAAGTCAATGTCTAGAAAAAAGATATTATCTTTAGCTCTAGCCATAGGAGTTATCGGTGGTGTGACTACTTATGGAATAATATCTCGTTTTCGCACATCTACTACACATACTATAAAAGTAATGGAATATAAGCCATCTGCACAAATAAATCAAAATGGCTTTCAAATTGACAAATATCAAAAAATTGAAAGTGTTGCTTGGATTAATGACAATGAGGTTTTAACATTAACTAAAAAGGGAGACTCTAAAAACCCGGATTCTACGCAGCCGATAAGATACTGTAGTATCTATAATTTAAATACAAAAAGTTCTAAGGACTTTAAAGACGTAAATATAGATGAATTTATGGGTGTGTCACCTGATAAAAAGTATGTAATTTATGCAGAGGAAAGAATCATGCCGACGGTAGGAAGTGCGCAGTATGAAAAGGCTATTGATTCAGGAGATAATTTGCATAAAAATGTAAAAATATTAAATTTATCTACAGGTGAAATTACCAAGCTAGATACAGAAAAAGATAATTATGTTGCAGAATTTGTATGGGTAAGTAACAATAAAATTCTTATAAACTATCAAGAAAAATGGATAATTATTGATATGATTGGAAAAGTGTATGCGGAGGGCAGTAAATTTGATAATGTCCAGATGGTAGCTGGGGTTGATGATATAAAAGATCTAGGAACTAGTGTAGAAGGTAAATTCTATTATAGTGGATGCGAAAATGGAAAAGAGGGAATTAATTTATGGACTATTGATGTTGTAACTAAAGAAATAAAAACTATTTTAACAAATGAATCCTTTAACTGGGCATACAAAAGGGGTAAAACAATTATAATTGAGAAAGATAATACTGGAAAACAATTATCTGCTGGAATATTTAGAAATACAACTTATCAAGCTATTATTATGGATAAATCGGGCACACAACTGCATAAAATAAAATTATCTAAAGATAGATATAGTAAAGATTACACACTGTCACCAGATGGAAGTAAAGTTGCTTATGTAGAATATGCTGATGATATAGAGGTTGCTCCTAACCCTGCAATTGACCCTGAGTCCAAAGTTAAAATTATAGATGTAAAGACAGGTATTACAAAAGAAATAGTTAAGGGGTCTAGTTTAAAAGATAAAGATGTAAATAATGATTATACTATGGTTGAAGTAAACGATGAAAACGGTAAATTTATAAAAAAGAAGGTACGTGTAGGGGTGTCAATTTCGAATATTTGTTGGGATAGTACAAGTACTGCTTTATTATTTACCTATGGAGCATCTCGAGCAGGTAATACTCAAATAAATACTTATATTGTTAGTTTAGATAAATAAAACATTAAAAGAGGTGCCTCATGGAAGTACAAACAACAAAACGCAAGAAATCTATAAAAATTATTATTACATCTCTCTCTATTCTCTTTCTACTATATTTGAGTATAGCAATTTATTTTAGCAATCATTTTTATTTTGGATCAGTAATTAATGGGATTAGTGCATCAGGTAAAACTGTAAATCAGGTAGATAAAGAACTATCATCAAAATATGCGAAGTATACGCTTGTACTTAAAGAACGTGGTGGAATGATTGAACAAATTAAGGCTGTCGACATTGGGGTTATTTATAATTCAAAGGGTAAAGTTCAGGTTTTAGAAGACAATAAGAATTCTTTCGGGTGGTTTTATGAGATATTTAACACAAAAAATTCTGAACTATCTGGCTTAGTGACCTATGATGAAAAACTATTAAAAACACGTTTTGATAAGCTCTCATGTCTGGATAGCAAGAAAATAGTCCAGCCCCTAAATGCTAACTTTAAATATTCGGATACCGGCTATGTGATTGTAAAAGAAGTTATGGGAAATAAAATAAATAGCAACCAATTATATGCAGTCGCGGCAAGTGCGATTCTTACTGGAGAAACAAAATTAGATTTAGAAACAAAAAATATTTATATAAAACCAAAATATATTTCAACTTCAAAAGAAATTTTAAACACTAAAACTTTACTTAATAAGTATATAGCTTCAAATATTACTTATACCTATGCTGGAGATAAATCAGTTATAGGCAAGTCTATAATAAATAAATGGATTAAAGTTGATGACAAGAATACAATTATATTTGATGAAGTTGCAATGAAAACTTACCTAACTGAACTAGATAGTCATTATGAGACATATGGCACAAAAAGAGAATTTGCTACATCCACAGGAAAAACCGTAAAGGTCAGTGGCGGAGATTTTGGATGGAAAGTTCAACGTTCAGGAGAAGTTGGAGATTTAATTGTAGCTATAAAAGATGGGCAAACAATATTAAAGGAACCTAGTTATACGCAGAAAGGTTTAAATCATGATCTTAATGATATAGGAAATACTTATGTGGAAATTAATCTTACAGCGCAGCATTTGTGGTTTTATAAAAATGGTAAACTCATTACAGACGGAAATGTAGTTACTGGTAAACCAACCAAAGATCGTGTAACACCAGCAGGAATTTATAAATTAAAATCTAAACAAAGAAATTTCACATTAAAGGGTCCAGGTTATAGTGTGCCTGTAGCGGTTTTTATGCCTTTTAATAATGGGATTGGAATACACGATTTAGGTAGAAGTGTATTTGGCGGAAATGTATATTTGACAAATGGTTCACATGGTTGTATAAATTGTCCAATTGTACTAGCTCAAAAGATATTTAATAATATAGTTGAGGGGACTCCGGTAGTTTGTTATTTACAGTAATCGTTATTGATTATAACCCAGCTTAATTCTTAATTAAAATAATTACAAAAATGTAATGGTAGGTGGGAATAAAAGGTGAAGAAAACAATTATTTTAAGCTTCATTATAATGTGTATTATTTTAGCTGTTGTTATCTTTCTATAATAAACACATAATGGATTAATGTATAAAAGTATAAAATTTCTCCAGAGTGACTTGCAATAAGAAACGACAAAACTTCTGAAATTCCATTTAGGAATTCTTGTTTTAAGTTGGTTGCAAGGGATGTAGGAGAAATTTTATACTATATATTTATTTTATATCTGTAACTGCCTTTGTGCTAAAGGTAGTGTTAACAATCTTATCAAAGGCTGGTCTTTCTGGAATTAATGAGGCTTTGTAAGATTGTATTATGTCCATAAGTTTTGTTAAATTGTCGGAAGTTAATGTTGGAGTTGTTGAAAAAGCATTTATATCTCTGTAACTTTTAACAGATGAAATAAGTACAGCCTCATCTGTGCCAGGGAAATAAGATTTTATAGATGCAACAACCTCTTTATCAGAATGACCGTTAACCCACTTTTGACCTTTGTATATTGCATTAGTAAATTTTTGTATTACTGTTGGATTTTTTGCTATATAAGATTTTGTAGCGAAAAAACATGTATAAGGTATTGTTCCAGCGGATGCGCCAACTGAAGCTACATTATATCCGGAATTGTCTTTTTTTAATGTACTAGCAGTGGGCTCAAATAAAGCAACATAATCACCGGTACCACCTTTGAAAGCACCTGATGTTGCTGTGAAAGCGATGTTTGTAATAAGATTTACATCAACACCTGGTTTAAGACCGTGATTTTTCAATACATATTCAAGAGCCATTTCAGGTACTCCGCCAGGCCTTGCACCTATTATAGTTTTGCCTTTTAAGGACTCCCATTTAAAGTTTGTTTCAGCTTTTCTAGATACTAAAAAAGATCCATCTTTTTGTGTTAGTTGCGCAAAAAGAACTGGGTAGTCTTCGCGCTTTTGATTGTAAATGTAAATAACTTGTTCTGGACCAGCAAAACCAATATCGGAAGCTTTGCTTAAAACTTGTTGCATGGTTTTGTCTGCTATTACTTCCATAACACAAGTTACGGGCTAATACAGTTCCACGGGGTAATACCTTACCTGAGCCGATTAAATTAATTTCAAGAATTTCAGTTTTACCATACCATACTATACTTTCAACGACGCTTAGTATTAATTCTCGTTTAGCTTCGAAGTCATCCACATAGTCAATGTAAGTTTTAAAATGTTTTAGGCTTGCAACTATTTCATCAATGGTAAATTTACGTTCATTGATTCGCTCTAGTTGCTTAGCATCTATTTGAATTGATTTTATATTGTTTTCTAATTCAATGTTTTCATTTTTGATTTTATCAATTTCTTCTTTAAACATCTCGATTATATCAGGATCATCATCCATAAGCGCTGATTTTCTAATCAAACCTTGCATGATTTTCTTATTACGCTCAATCTCTATTGAAATCCTTTCAACTTCTTTCATTGCAATATTTGTATTCTCATCTTCTTTTTCATGTAATTCAACATTTTTAATTAATAATCCTATGTCTGTATTCTTAATCGTATCAATGACTAGGTCCTCAGCTGCATAAGCATTAAGCATTTTATTATCACATCTGTTAGAAGCTCTATTTTTCAAGTTACATCTATAATATCTCTCCAATTTACCTGATTTTTTATTGTTATGACTCCATGATGCCATTCCAGATCCACAATAACCGCAAGTTACCATACTAGCTAATAAAAATTTATTACCAGTACCAGTTCTGGGAGAAGTTTTTAACTTATTAAAATCATTAATTTTTTTACATTCTATCCAATCTTTAGAGTCTATAATTCCAATATGCTCACCTACGGAGAATATCCACTTATCTATTGGTTGATCCTTTTTACCACCCTCGCGTTTGTTATAAACCATAAATCCATTTATACCAGGTTCGCCATATACTGTTGGATTCAGCTCCTTAAAGTGTTTGAATGCCAAAGCATCTGCAACACAATAAACAGGGTTAGTTATTATTTGTTGAACTGTTTGTCTAGAGAATTCACCACCATTTTTACCACTATAAAAGTTTTTACAGAGGTAATTCGCAACAGCACTAAATCCTTTTTTTTCAAGATATAGACTGTATATTAATTTAACAGTTTCCATTTCTTTAGGTACTTCAACTAATTTATACATTTTTTTATCTTTACCATTACTATCACTATATTTTACAGATTCGGATTTAAATCCTAGAGGGGTTGTGCCGCCTAACCACCTTCCTGTTTTGGAAAGCTCCATCATGTTATCTCTTACACGTTCGGCTATAGTTTCACGTTCAAGCTGTGCAAATACTGCAGATATGTTCATCATTGCTCTTCCCATAGGTGAGCTTGTATCAAATTGTTCTTTAATGCTAATAAATTCTATTTTATATTTTTTTAATTCCTCAATCGTCTGTGTAAAGTCTGATACATTACGGCTTATCCTATCTAGTCGATAACATATTAAATAATCGAACTTCTTACTTTTAGCCTCTTTCATCATTTTTTGATATTGAGGTCTTTCAACGTTTCCCCCGGAGAATCCTTCATCTTCATATACAATAAATTTTTCAATCCCTAGAGTACTTGCATAGGACTGACACATATTTACTTGATTTTCTACACTTTCTCCTTTTTCAGAGAACTTTGATTTACGTGAATATATAGCTGCTATCACGATATCACTCCTTGAATTTATTTATTACTTCTCTTTTGTGAGTCAGATGCGAATTGCAATGCCATTTTTATATTGTTTGAAAGCTGGACTTTTGCTTCTTCATTTAAAGGTTGCCCATGCAGCATTAAGTTCTCTTGGCTTAAGATAATATTCATGGCCTCCTCTATATCAGTTATTACATATTCATGTTCAACTTCCATCTCAGTTAACGTTCCAATACTAACACCAAGTGCTTTTGCTATTGCAGTGATAGTATTACTCTTTGGATTTAGAGCCTTGCCAGACTCTAACTCACTTATAGTACTTCTTCCAACTTTTTTGGTATTCATTCCAACTCTTGTGGCATTACTTAAATCAGTAATTGTCATACCTGCTCTGTCTCTCAACTTTTTTATATTATCACCAGTTATGGTCATCTTTAAATTCCTCCTACACTTTAAGTGTAAATAGTTTTATATTTTATATTGTTTTATTCGGTATACAATACGAATCATATCATTTGTATTCGCTAAAGTAAACAGTAAATCGTTGGAATAGTTAGATAATAAAAGATATAGGGGGTATAGATTCCCTTAACCGTCGCTCAACCGAACAGGCTAATTTTACAATGACGGTTAGAAGACGTATAGTTAGGACAAGTTCAGTTGACCGAACGAAAGGGGAGGTAAAGGGTGAAGAACAATATAGAAAAATACTTGAATTTAGCAAAAACAAAAGGCAAAACAGTAACGGAAATAATTGAAAGCTCCGGAATAGGTAGAACAAGTTTTTATGAAATCAAATCAGGGAAACAGGTACCAAAGCTAGATACCGCTATAAGCATAGCAAGAGCTTTGCAAACCAGCTTAGAAGAAATATTCCCACAGTTAAAGGAGGAACTGAAAATTGATTAAATTTGTTAAAAAAATTATTGATGGAAAAGAAGTGCTCATATTTATTAAGGTTATGAAAGTAACAAAAAAATAAAGTAAGCATATCCTAATTAATAATATAGAGGAGGATGCGATGGCAATTAAAGTAGTTGTAAATTACCCGCAAACTAAAGAAGGCATGCAACTTTTAAAAGAACGACAAGCAGAGGTTGTTGCTAGATCCTTAATAAGGATGCTTTCGCATTCAGAACTGGATCAAGTAATGATAAAACTAAGAGAAAATTTGTTAAGTATCGCAAATTAGGACACACAAAGATTTTAACAAACAATTATCTAATGAGAAATATAGGCAGAAATGCCTAATAAAAATTTGTATAACATCTAAAAAACTAAACACTTCCTACAATATTATATGCAATACCAATCGCAATATTCCAACATTTCTAAATAAGCGCAATGCTTACCAAAATAAAATAAAGTGGGTGATTAAAACGAAGCATCATATTAACGATATAAAAAATGATATTGGGATTAAACACAAATTGGTTACCTATTTAAATGGTTTGATTACTGAAAAACTTTCTATTAGAGAATTTAATTCTATAACAATAGCTTGTATAGGAACTGATAGAGTAACTGGTGATAGTCTTGGTCCAATCGTAGGCGAAATCCTTGAACAAAAGAAATGGGAAAATGTAAGCATAATTGGCAATCTTGAAAATCCGCTACATGCAAAAAATCTTATTGAAAGATTGGAGTCTATACCTGATGACTCTCTGATAATTGCAGTAGATGCCTGTTTAGGAAGATTGGATTCTTTAAATTGTATAAGCATTAACAACGAATCTGTACACCCTGGAGCAGCACTTGATAAAGGACTTCCATCGGTAGGAGATATCTCAATACTAGGAACTGTTAACTTGAGTAATGGTGGATTTTCGACATTGCAATATACAAGGTTATATACAGTTATCGAATTAGCAAAAGGAATAACAAATATAATTTCGGAAGTTATTCCATATGTAAATTTTACTGAAAGTTTAGAAGAAATCATAGCATAAGTCATTAAAGGAGGGATTAACGTGGATATGTTAGCCAGAGAAAAAGCTAAAAGAAAATTAAGTATTGTACTAATGATCAGTAGAAAAGAAGCAAATGAAATTATGGACAAAATGGTAATTGAATTTAAAAGCACCAGCACAGAATAAGCACAAAAGGAGGACAGGCTGTGGATAAGGAGAGCATCAAACTTCATGAGCACGACATAATCCTTTTACAAAATGAAAAGAAACTGATATTAAAGCGTGTTGCGGAAATAGAGAGAGAACTACTTCTCTTAACTAAATATAACAGGCAAATTATTGGGAGGAAAAATGATAATCAAAATTAAGTGTAGACAGTGCAAGGGACTACTCGTATTAAGAAGATCATGTTTGAAAGATGCTAGAAAAGTAAAACAAGATTATAAAAATAAAAATTATATTTGCGGAAGATGCGGATTTAGAGTAATGGCAAATAAAATGGCAAAAGAAATAGTGAGAGGAGTGAATTAGTATGACGCCAGCTAGTAAATTAGTTTTTATAGTTTATAGCGTAATAATCCTATTAATATATTTAATAAGAGACCTGAAAAGAGGTGAAAAAGCATGGAAAGGAGCGTTAGTTCTACCAATACTAATATTGTTAATGAACATATAGTGGAAATTGTGAAACTCTATTTTGAAGGTGTTCCTGTAAAAGAAGCTATAAAAGAAGTGAAAAAAATGAAAAAGTTAAAACGCGAGTTGGACAAGTTGATAATAAAAAATAATTTCAATCTGACTAATCCAGAAGTAGTTAAGTTGTCTCAGAAACTGGATAAAGAAGTGGTAAAAGAACAAAGGAAAAGGCTGCTCTGCAAAGCAACCTAAGATGAAAAATCATTACGACTATTATATCAAATGGAAGTGAGGTTGTATAGGTGGAAAAAGAATATAGACAAGCACAATTTAAAAAGTCATTTGTGTTAAGTGAAAGAATTAAAAACGCAAGGGAAAAAATGAAAGCAACGCAATCTGAATTAGGTAAACGTGTCGGAGTTTCAGGGGCTTATATACAACAATTAGAAAAAGGGGTTAAGCTAAATCCCAGTCTAGAAGTACTTTTGAAATTGTCATTTGCACTGGGAGTAGATGTTTATAAACAAGCCTTAAAAGAAATATTACAGAATCTGAGGTCTATTGAAGGACCTAACTCAGGCGACGAATACATTGATGATTCTATAAAAATTATTGTTGAAGTTTTAAAAGAAGATAAATAAGGGAGTGTGTAAATATATGAAAATTAAAGCATTAAAAATCAATAATTTCGTAGGTGTTGACGAGTTGACTTGGAATCCAAGCAAGGGAATAAACATTTTAGAGGGTGTTAAAGGTAGTGGAAAGACAAGTGTACTTGAAGCTATAGAAACTGCTTTTAGTAATACAAGAAGAAGAACTGAGGTTGTAAGCCATGGTAAAGAAGAAGCAACATTATACATTGAATGTGACAACGGGTTAGAAATAGATAGAAAAATTAGAAGTGGTAAGGCTGATTATATGAAGCTTAGGCAAGAAGGTAAGGCTATAAATTCTACGGAAAAAGAATTAAGAAAATTAATTAGTGGCGATATATTTAGACCTTTAGACTTTGTAACCATGGATATAAAAGCTCAAACCGAAATCATTTTAAACATGATCCAAGTTAACTGGACTATGGAAGACATAACCTCATGGTTTGGAAGTGAAGTTCTAGGAATTAATTATGATAAACACATATTACAGATTCTTAAAGATATAGAAACTAAATCATTTGCCGAACGTACGGAAATCAATAGACAAATTCAAGTGTTAGAAATCCAATGTAATGTAATAGCAAAAGAATTGCCACCGAATTATGTAGGTGATGAATGGAAGGACAAAAACATCCAGGAGTATTACGCAAAAATAACTAAAGCGCAGGAAGTTAATAATTGGATAGATAAAGCAAACGAATTGCAAAAGGGTTTTGATGATAAAGTTTCTGCTATTAATTCGGATTCAGACAATCAAAAATCGAAAGTTACTTTGAAATATAGAGAAATGGAATCCGACATTAAAGATATTGTTGATTTGAGTAAAAATAAAATTAAAAACGCCAACGCTGAATTAGACAAATCTACTTTAGACCTAGAAAACAATTTAAGTGGCAGCTCTATTAAGTATGATAAAGAATTATTTGACATTGAGAAGCAGTTTGAAGCAAAAAAACAAGAGTTAAAACTGGTATTAGAGACTAGGAATGAACAAATGAGGTCCAATGCAGTACGAATGAAGGAAGAACAAAAGGACTTGATTCAACTTCAAAACCAAAAAGTATCGGTCAAAGAATCTGAATTGTTGGGACTGGATGAAAAGAAAGAATTAGAGTTCTCTTCAATAGAAAAAGACTCCACACAGAAAATTGATGCAGCAAAAGAAAAAATCAGTAAGGCTAAAAAGTACCTTGAGAATAATACAGAGATTGATATTGCTCCATTACAAGTCGAGGCTGATAACGTAGAAAGAATGAAGGGTTATCTTAGGGAATGGGATAGGCTACAGAGCATCATTAATGGCCAGTTAGCAGAGAAGAAACTCTCTAGTACATTATTAACTAAACAGATTAAGACTGCTAGGGATAAGCCTACGGACCTTTTAAAAACTCATAAACTTCCCATTAATGGTATTGGTGTAGATGAAAAAGGAATGATTAGGATTTATGGTACTTTGTTAGATGGTTTGAGTGATGGAGAGAAGTTAGAAGTAGCATTTAATATATCGTTACAACGTATGGGAGAACTTAAAATAATGTGCCTTGATGGATTTGAAAGATTGAACGAATCCGAGCAAAAGAAAGTATTAGATATCTGTGAGACTAACGATATTCAGGCATTTGTGACTATTGTTAAGGAAAAAGAATTTTCATTAGATGTTAAATCTGAAGATGAAAGCGAGGGAATATAAATGATATTTGTAGAATATGGAGCATTAGATAATTGTAAAAATGTTATGGAAAGCTACGGAGAAATTTGTGTTCATTGTAACCAATGTGGAAGATTTGATAAAAAAGAAATAAAAAAAGAAAACAAAAGTGAAAGCGAGGAAATATAAATGGCAGATAAAAAAAGTTTAGTACTGCAAAGTACTGCTAATGAATTAAATAAATTGTTGAAAAGCAAAATGGATGCTATGCCTGATGATTTTAATCAAACTAGGTTTCTCCAAAATTGTATGACGGTAATGCAAGATACTTACAATATTGAAACTTGCCAGCCTATGAGCATCGCTAGGACATTACTTAAAGCTGCATTCCTAGGGTTGGATTTCTTCCAAAAAGAATGTTATGCAATCCCAGTTAAAGGAGAATTACAGTTCCGAACAGATTATAAGGGTGAAACTAAACTGGCTAAGAAACACAGTATAAGAGTTATAAAAGATATATACGCAAAAGTAGTTAAAGATGGTGATCTATTTGAAGAAGAAATAATAAGAGGGCAGCAGAGTATTAATTTCAAACCTACAAGTTTTAACAACAATAAGATGATTGGAGCATTTGCTGTAGTTCTCTATCAAGATGGTGGAATGGAATATGAAACAATGAGCACTGAGGAAATTGAAAATATAAAGGTGAACTTTTCTCAAAAATCTTATAAGACAGGCGAATATTCAAAAGCTTGGGTCCAAACTCCTGGAGAAATGTATAAAAAAACAGTATTGAGAAGATTGGTTAAAAAAATAGAAAAAGATTTCTCATCTATTGAGCAGGCAAAAGCTTTTGAGGAAAGCGGAGATGTAAATTTTAAGGAAGATAAGGTTAAAGAAGATGTACCAAGTACATTTAACGCTGAAACAGAGCCTGAAATAATTGAAACAGATTACGAAGATTTCCCAAGTGAGGGTGATAATAATGTGGATTAAAAGTCAAGATAAAACTGAATTGATTGATGCGAATAGAATTCAACTAGACCGTACCTCCATTTATGCAATTACAAGTGATGAACAACATAGTGGAGTACAACTTGGAGTTTATAAAAGTAATGAAGTAGCAGCTAAAGTATTAGAATCAATTCAAAATAGAATCATAGTTCTTGAGAAATTAAAGATAGTTTCATATACAAGAGAGATAAGTATTGGTGTTGGCGCCGTTTTCGTTTATAATATGCCACAAAATGAGGGTGAAATTGATGGAGTTAACTAGAGAAAATTATTTCAGTAAAGAGGCTGAGGCACTCTACATGGGGTCTTCAAGTTTCAAGGCTTGGGACATTATGCATGGAGGTTGTGAGGCCAAGGAAGTAGCTAAAAAAAATGGTATATGGATAGAAAAAGAGAATCCAGCTTTCCTATTAGGTAGTTATGTACATGCCTGGAGCTCAAACGACTTGAAAGAGTTTATAGCAGATCATCCCGAATTGTTTAAAAAAGATGGCTCAATGTTAGCAAAATATGCGCTAGGTGACAAAATGATTGACGTTCTTAGAAATGACCCACTAGTAGAAGAAATCAGGGCAGGTGTAAAGGAACAAATATTCACTGGTGCTATAGCAGGTGTAGATTTTAAAATCCAAGTAGATATTTTAAATTTAGATAAAGGATATTTTGCAGATATAAAAACAACTAAAAATTTACAAGAATCTTACTGGAATAAAGAAATTAGAGGTCATGAAAGTTTTATAAATAAGTATGATTATTATGCTCAAATAGCAATTTATGCAGAAATACTAAAACAAAACACAGGCCTTGTGGATTATTTGGAACCATACTTAATAGTTGTGGATAAACAAGACGTCCCAGACCATGAAGTAATTTATATGGGTAAGAATTTTATATCTGATAAATTGGAAGAAATTAAAGGCAGATTGGAACACATTACAGCAGTTAGAAATGAATTAATAGAACCTATTTTCTGCGGTAAATGTGATTATTGTAGAAGTATTAAGAAGATTGTTAAGCCAATTAGTTTATCAGAATATGAACTTGAGTTGGGAATTTATTAATAGTTAGGAGGTTGGAGTATAAATGACTAAAAGAGAACAATGTTATCAAATTTTTACCGATAATCAAGGCGCTATAAGAGAACATGCTATTTTCTTAGCTATGAAAGAAGCAGGGGTGACTAAAACAACCGCTCAAACTTATTATCCAATATGGAGAAAAGAGCTTATGAATAAGCCTGGTTATGTAGCACCCGCAAAAGATGGGATGCAAGAAAATGTTAAGAATAGCACAGAAACGGCTAATGAAATTATAAAAGTGGATGAAATATTACCAACAAAGGCAATTATTAAACAAACTAAAGGCACGGAGACTCAAGGAATTCCTTGGAAAGCTGATGTAATAAATCTTGTTGAAACTATTAAGGTAATGGAAACTGAAAAAGAAGACATATTGGAAGTTACTAAACTTATTCCTGTGGTTATGCTAGGGAAGTATGGACGTTACACATTCGATAACGATGGCGTAAAGGCTTACCCATTCGAAGAATTCATAAATAAAGAAATTGTAGAAGAAGCCCGCGAAGCTGTTGATGTTTGGGAAACGTGTTATGGAAAGGAAGGTGGCAAAGCATGTTAGAAAAAGCAATTAAAAAAATTAATGATGAGATTGAAAAGAATAAAAATGACACTAATATAAAAGTCATTGGAGATTTTCTTGTTAGTCAATTAAAACTAAACGTTGGAGCATCTGAAAAAGTACTTCAAGATGGCAAAACAATAAAAGGCAGCATTGAAGAAATGAGGAAAGTTGCAAAAAGCAAGGCAGTAAATGGATGCGGAATGCTAACGGATGAAGAAGGGTTTGGAATAGTCTTAAAGTACTTTGATATAAAATTCACTCCGGTTAGTGAATATCCATTACCTATTAAAGTTACAGAAGATCCAGTAGCTCCTATAGTACAAAATGAAAAGGTAAGCATTGATTTTAATGTTGACCTTGGTTTTTAGGGGATGAAGATATGGACAAAGAAAATTCCAGATATGAAGAATTAACTTCTCACTTTGAAAAAGACATAAGTAAGGAAATAGAAGAATTTGCAATTGAAAAAGCTTTTAAATATAGTAGATATATTTTCACACATAAAGATAAAAAACAGCAATTTGGGTTTTGCACTCACTGTGGAGCTGAATTTAAGACGGGTGGGTTGAAGCATAATGAGGGAACCACTTGTCCTAAATGTAAAAGCAAAGTAATGGTGAGGTCAAGTGGAATGGGAAGGAAATATATGATTGACAATGTATATTTCGTTTACTACCAAAAGTCTGTAAAGGACCCAAATATTATAACTGCAAGAGGTATACAAGCTCAAAGGGACTATAGATATGGTTATCACAATATAATTACTCAATATTTTTTAATGGCCATGTATGTATTTGATGCAAGTAAAGGTGAGAGTACAATGTTAAAACATTCGTACTATGGTAACGGGTTTGAACGAACTAGCAGTATCTGTTCACTATCAGGACAATATGAGCAAAGAGGCGCTAGGGTAGGTTACTCAAGGGAAAGTATAGAAATAGCGGTTAAAGATACCCCTTTTAAATATAGTCAATGGGATAGTTACTATAGTGGCGATATGACTAAGTTTTTCGAGTTCTATACTAAATACCCTTGCGTTGAATATCTGACAAAAGAGGGCTATAAAGGATTAGTCCAAAACAAGCTTAATGGAGGGCTTACGTACAGAACTATAAACTGGAGAGGTAAAACTATATTTAAGATATTAAAGATAAATAAGCAAGACTTGAAACTAATAAAAGCTCAAAAAATTAATGTTACATTCACATTTTTAAAAGTGTTTCAAGATGCAAGAAAACATGATTGGAAAATATCGATAGAAGAAACTCTTAGCATTGCAGAAGATTATCTAAATTATTACGATTCATTGTTAAATGCATTAAAATACAGCTCAATGAAAAAACTTTTAAACTACTTTTCAAAGCAATTTAACGACTATAACCTTTATAAAACAGGACATCATTATTATAACAAGGGTGGTGTACTTGGAACATTTAGAGACTATATATCAGATTGTATAAAACTTGGAATAGATACTACGAAAGACCAGGCTGTATTCCCCAAAAACCTATTCATTGCGCATCAAAATACTATTAAACAAATTAAAATGCAAAAGGATGAAAAACTTGATGCACTAATAAAAAATAGAGTTAAACTTTTAAAAAAATATTTATTTAAGTGTAATGGATTAGTAATAAGGCCGGCTGAAAGTTCCGAGGAATTAATTAAAGAGGGTGCAGCACTTACTCACTGTGTAGGTGGGTATGCAGATAGATATGCAAAAGGAGAAACCAACATATTCTTCATACGAAAAGATTTAGACTTAAACAAACCCTATTACACTATAGAAATTAAGAAAGATAAAATTATCCAGGTCCATGGTAAAAACAATCGTTCTCCAAGTGTGGATGTTCAAGAATTCATTAAAGCATTCACAAATAAAAAATTAACTAAGAAAAAGGCTATAGCTCAAAAAAGAATAACTATTCCAGCTTAAATTATGAGGAGGAAACATTATGAATGAAATTCAAAATATAGATACATTGACCACCGAAATACTTATATTGAAGCAACAAACAGCTCAAAGCATGATTGAAATAGGTAAGCGATTGATAATAGTTAAAGAATCATTACCTCATGGAGAATGGGGTAAATGGCTAGAAGAAAAGGTTGATTTCAAACAAACCACAGCAAGCAAATTCATGAGAGTAGCAAAGGAGTTTTCAAACTTTCATACGTATGAAGATTTGACACAATCTAAGATATTCGCACTATTGGATTTGCCCCAAGAGCAGAGAGAAACCTTTGTAAAAGATAATCCAGTAGATGAAATGACAACGAGGGAACTTCAAAAGGCTATAAAAGAAAATCAAGATTTAGAGGAAAAATTAAAAGAGTCTAGAGAATTTAATAAAAAAGCTAGTGAATTAGTTAATCTACGTGAGGATGAAAGAAATAAAGCTATCAAAGCATCAGAAGCTGCAAAGCGAATCGCGATTGAAAAATCAGAAGATGTAAAAAATTTGCAAGATGAACTTAGAAATCAAAAGGATAAAGCCATAAAGGATATTGAAGAACTACAAACATTTATCGGAGAGGCTAAATCATCTGGGAATGATGAAGAGGTTGTAAAGCTTAATTTACAACTACTAGAAATACAAGGTGACTTAGATAGTTCGGCACATAAAATTGATGAACTTGAAGTTCAACTCAAAGAGAGACCAATTGATGTAATAACAGCTGAGCCAATAATAATTGAGAAGGTACCTGAGGATATACAAAAAGAACTTGAGGAACTTAGGAGCAAAACCGGACAAAATACCACTCAGCCGGTTATTAAATTTAAAATTTATTTTGATGAACTTCAGAATATTTTCAGGAATGAATTAGAGGTAATGGAAGAAATAAAAAAAGATTATCCTGAGATGTATTTGAAATGTAAAAACGGTATTTCAAATCTAATAAATAAAATGGCTGAGAGGCTGTAATGCAAGGAGCAATGAGAGGTATCTTTATAAAAGTTAAAAATGGCGATAAATCTTATCATAAAGATTTGTTAGATGCTGATAAAAAAGAAAGAACTGATTTTTATGACACTCTGAGCAAAGGTCAAGTAGCACATATACTTGAACAATTTGTAACAAATACGATATTGGAGGACAAAAAAGTATGAATAAAGTTGTTTTAGTTGGTCGATTAACTAAAGATCCTGAATTAAAGTTTGCTCAAGGAACAGGTACCGCAGTAGCCACTTTCACTGTAGCTGTTAATAGAAGATTTAAAAGAGAAGGACAACCCGAAGCGGACTTTATACCAGTGGTGACATTTGGTAAACAGGCAGAAGCTACCGCTAATTACATGAAAAAAGGCAAGCTTTTAAGCGTTTCTGGAAACATTCAAACTAGAAATTATGAGGCTAAAGATGGTACTAGGAGATATGTTACTGAGGTTATAGCTGATGAGGTTGACTTCCTTGAATGGGGCGATAAAGCTTCAGGTACAAGTAATAATCAAGGTGGAAATAATAATAATGCATCTAACACTGGTTCTAATGATTTCGGTAGTGATAGCGATATAACTCCAGTGGATGATGGCGATATTCCTTTTTAAAAATAATGCAAATAAGCGATAGGAGAGATAGCGTTGAGATATAAATTTACTGACAAAGAAATAACGGAACTATTAAAAAATTTGGTTGTGCTTGTAGATTCTAGAGAACAGGCAAATAGTCACATTACAGATTGGTTTGATAAGAGCAAAAAGAAGTATAAGGTACAAAAACTTGACTATGGAGATTACGGCTGTTATTTACCAATGGGGAGCTTCGAGGGACAGACTAGAGATATTTACTTCACTGATGAACTTGTCATTGAGAGGAAGTTCTGTATCGATGAATTAGCCATGAATCTAAAGGACAATAAAACTAATATCAACGAAATTAAGAAAGAAATAATTGATTTATTTGGAGATAAATATCTAGCAAAGGTATTGAAAACTGATTATAACAGGATGAAACAAGAGTTAACATCAATCAATAAGTATGGAATAGAATTTTATATCTTCATGGAGGGTAAGGATTTTGATGAAGATATAAGAAAAGGGAAATTTAGAAGTAAATATGATCCAAGCACATTATACAAAAGATTCAAGGCACTTGAAAGAGAATTTAAAACTATAATACGTCCTGTTTCAAAGGAGTTCATGGGTAGCGAAATATATAATACTCTACGTTATGGGGTTAGAAATATATTAGTGCATAAGGGTTTCATAGAAGAGTGAACAAAAGCATAGAAAGGTGGTAGCGCATGGACTTTAGCATTATCTTAAGTAAGTTTAAAAGTGTAAAAAAGAAAGGCAAAGGATATATAGCTATTTGTCCTGCGCATCCAGACAAAGAGGCTTCTCTATCCCTCTGGCATGATGTATCCGAAGGTAAAACAGTGTTAACTTGTCATGCCGGATGTGAAATTTCTGACATTCTTGATGCAGCAGGACTAAAGATAAGTGATCTATTTGACAGATCATTACCTGTAGGGGATTACGATAGTAGATTTGAAAGAATATATCAATATCAAAGTAGTAATGGGAATGTTTTATTTGAAAAGGTAAGGTTTAAAGCCACTGAAACAAAAAAAAAGAACTTCACACAAAGAAGAAAAATAGGGGATGCCATTGTGTGGGGATTAGAGGGTGGCGTCCATTTTGAAACCTATCCAGGGAGTAATGAGTGGACAAAAAATTTAGGAAAGAAAATAAATCCACTTGAGCAGGAATTCGAGAGTTGCGAACCAGTTTTATATAATCTCCCAGTGATTTTAAAAGCTATAGCTGCAGGTGAAGAAGTTCATATCGCAGAGGGTGAAAAGGATGCGGACAATCTTACCACATTGGGGTTCCCTTGTTGCTGTAATTTTGATGGAGCTTCAGCCAGTAAGCTAAAACCTAAGTGGAGAAAATCTTATAATAAAATATTCAAAGGTGCCAAGGTTGTAATTTTTAACGACAATGACAATCCAGGTCGAACACATGCAGATTATATTGCTAGAGAGCTTAATGAAGTTGCTGAATATGTTAAACGTCCTGACCTTCCAGGTATTTTGGATAAAGAAGATATTACTGATTTTATTTCAGCTGGAAATGGTGAAAATGAAATAAGAGAAGTAATAGATTCTACATCAGTATATGAATATGATGATGCAGAAGAACAGAGTCTTATTAACTACAATTTTAGTGACGTTGGAAATGCTGAAAGACTTATGGCCATATACGGAAAAAACATTCGTTATAATCCTGTTCGTAGGAGTTGGTTGTTGTGGTCCAGCAAACACTGGGAGTTTGATTTTGTAGGTAAGATTGAAGGATTATCAAGGAAAGTAATACGAAAACTGCAGACAGAGGGCGACGATATTACTTTGGAGGGTTTACCTTATGATGAACAAGATAAAAAGGAAAAATTAAAGCAATCTATTAAAAAGTATGTTCTTAGAAGTGAATCTGATGGGAAAATTAAAGCTATGGTCAATCAAGCCATGACCCAAAATAGTCTTATTATTACTGAAACAGACAAAAACAATTATTTGCTAAATATAAAAAATGGGACCTTGAACCTTAAAACTGGGTTATTAGAAAAGCATGATAGAAGAAACTTCTGTACAAAAGTTATAGACGTTGAGTATGATCCTAAAACTCAATGTCCAAATTGGACAAGTTTTATAAACAAAATATTCATGGAGGACCAGGAGCTAATAAATTATATTCAGAAATCTGTAGGATATTCTATGACCGGAGATGCGAATTTACAATGCTTTTATATACTTCATGGTAATGGAGCAAATGGTAAGGGAACTTTCATAAAAACCATTATGAGGTTTCTGGGAGATTACTCTGACAGCTTAGATGCTAAGAGCATAATGGAAAAAATGGGTGATGAAGGTACAAGAGAAGAAATTGCAGGACTTTTAGGGAAGCGATTTGTAAGTGTGAATGAAATGAAAGGCTCTAAAAGCTTTGATGAAGGATTATTAAAATCTATGACTTCAGGAGCAGATGAAACTGTTAAGGTTAGAAATTTATATGAATCAAGTTTTAACTTAAAACCAACATTTAAACTGTGGATGTCAACTAACCATATGCCTAAAATTAATAATGATGATGATGGTATTTGGAGAAGAATTAGAAAAATTCCTTTTAAATATAAATTTGTTGATGGTGATAAGGACGTAAATTTCTTTGAAAATAAATTGTTACCTGAAATGCCTGGGATATTAAACTGGGCAATAGAGGGCTGCTTAAAGTGGCAACAAGAGGGTGAATGTATTCCAGATGTTGTTAAAGCTAGTGTAGATGAATATCGAATTGACAGTGACCCTATTCAAAGATTTATAGCTGATGAATGCATAGTAGCTAATAGCGAAACTGTAAGGGTTAATGTACCCGATATGTACAAGTGTTACGAGTCTTGGTGTAAAGAAAACAAAGAATATACACTTTCATCTATTAAATTTACTAAGAAAATGAATGAGAAGGAATTTGAAAAGGGTAGGAGCAATAGCGGCTTATATTGGAAAGGTATTGGATTACTAGATAAGGATCATCAAGTAAACATTACCGAATGTAACAACAAATTCAATCCTTTTGTTAAGGATTAGATATGAGAGAGAGGTAAATTATTATGAATTTAGAAAATGGAATTAAAGATATTATCAGCAAAAAATTAGAGGATGGAACAGTTGAAAAGCTTATTGGAGATGAATTAGAAAAAGGGATTATAAGAGCACTTGATCGTATATTAGGTAGTTACGGCGATGTTACCAAAGTGATTGAAGAAAAAGTTAAAGCTGTTATGATTCCTTACCTTGAGGGTTACGATTATAGCAAGTATATAGTTAAACTAGATTCTATTCTAGTTGATGTTTTGAAGAGTTCTGCATTAGAAAATAAAAAATTATTGACTAATTTTAAAGAGCTGATGATTTCAGATGAAAAAAAGAAAAGCATTAAAAGTTCTGAATTATTTGAAGCATGGAAGAAATATGTGTGTAAAAACGTGGCAACTTCTGAATTAGAAGTTGAATATGATGATGGCCCTAGCTATGAATGTGTTGAGGTTACATTAACTATTGATGAAGATGAAGGTAGAAATTGGAGCTCTTTTGAATATGCAACATTAGTGCTTGAATGTGAAAAAGATGAAGATATGAATTTTGCTATAAGACTTAGTAAATACAATAAAGATAAGGGCGCAAAGTGGGATATATCTTATGATACTGCCCATGATATAAAGTCCTTAAGATACTTAAATGAGTTTGAAATATTTTTAATGAAATTGGCCCAAAATGGTACAACGTTAGAGGCAGATATCACTGATGATTCTGACGATATTACACCTGATGCAGAGCCAGAAGCTTCATTTAGTTAGTAAAAATATGAGAGGGGTACGCTATGAGAAAAATTAAATTCAGAGGCAAAAATATAAAAACTAATAAATGGGAACATGGTGATCTTCTTCAAGCACCAGCACAGAAACAGGCGTGGATATTTAGTTCCTTAAATAAACAAGTTATACCTGAAAGCGTTGGACAATATTCAGAGCAAAATGATGTTAATGGTAATGAAATATATGAGGGCATGAATGTACGTCAAGTGAATGTTTTAGTTGGTACAAAGGATAGAGACTTCACTGGCGTGGTTAAGTTTTATGATGGTACTTGGTGGATTGATAGTGGAACTGATGCAGTAGAACTATTCACTGAAACTTGTAAAAATACAATTATTACTGGAGAAGAGTAAGACGAAATTTAATATAGGGGGAAACAAATGAGTAATAAAAAGATATTAATAGTGTTTGGAATATGTTTAATGTTGATGCTGCCATCCCAAATGATATTGGCAAAAGGGTCGCATTCAAGTTCACATTCATCAAGTAGATCATCAAGCTTTCGTTCATCCAGTAGTTATAAAAGTTCTTCAAAATCTACTACTAAAGCAAAAACACCTACTAAGGCATCAATAGCAAAAACAAAATCAGATACCACAAAAACCAAAGTTTACAATGTGAATAAGGCAAAAGCTACTGCAAAAGAAACAGCTACAAAAGCTAAAGCAAAGGCATATAAAACTGCTACTAAAACAAAAGCTGCAGCTTATAAAACTAAAGTAAAAAAGGAAACTAAGGCTAGAAATTACACTAATTACACCACCTATAGAACAACACATATAAATAATAACTATAGACATCCAACATATAAGACGTATTTTAGTCCAGGCTATTATAGTTTTAACTCAAGTAATTGCTTCTGGTCAAACTATTGGTTGTATCAAGCTATGTCTCAACATTCAATGTATCCGGTTAATAATGTAGTTACTGGATCACCTGCTACTTATTCCAGATGGCATGATGTATTTACTGTAATAGTTGTTATTGGAATAGGTTATGTAATATACAGAATTGTAAGAAGAAGATATTAGATCCATATATGATTAAAATGTGCAATAAAAATTAGGAGGTAATTAATATGTTAAAAGTAAAAATGGTGTCAGTTAAATCATCAAATGTAAAGTCAGTAGGGTATGACGAAGATTATAGAAGTATCCACGTAGAACTTATTAGTGGAGAAAAGTACATGTATAAATGTGTTCCTAAAATGGTATTTGAGGATTTACTAATAGCAACGTCAATAGGTTCTTATATCAATAGGTATTTAAGAGATTCTTATGATGTAGAGACTCAAAATTCTTTCTATGCATTAGAGAAAGCTTCGAAGCCTTTAATTGATTATTTAAATAAATATTATAATCCAATGGCAACTGCAATAGTAACAGAGGGTAGAGTAGATATTGTAAGTAATGAAATGGGAATGCCTTTAAAAGTTAGAGATTAGTTAGTACGCACTTCAATAAAATAATGAAATAATTTAAAATAGAAAACTGTTCTTTGAAAACTGAATAATGCGGTGTTAAATGACCTTTTTAACAGCTAAAAATATATTTAATTTCCCTATTGCAATACCGTACAATGTACGGTATAATTAAAATATCAGATAAGTAAGGGGGAATATAAAATGATAAAAAGTAAAGAGGATGCAAGATTATATTTAATAGATTGTATGGGTGGAACTGAAAATGCAAAATGGGAAGGGAAATATTACACACTTAATGAAGTACAACAAGAGAACACATATAGGTGGAATGCTGGTGGTGCTAGAATATTTGATGAAAACAATCAAATTACATTTGAAATTTTAATAGATGCTACCTACAAAAACAGAAAAGTTATAAATAATTACCATAAAAATTTTAAAAAGTGGTTAAATGGGGTGGCTTAATGTCACCTCGTATATACTCTGAAATAAGAGTACATCATAAAACAGACGAAGAAAAAACGAATTTTAAAGAAATGGCAACAAAACAAGCTTCTAAGCTAGGGTTAACCGTGGCAGACTATATAAGACTAATAATAGAATTAGATAGTGCCACAGGGTTAATAGAACAATTAAAAAACAAATAGATTAGCACCGCAGTATTCAGTTTGAATAGGCGGTGCTAATCTATTTTAATTAGTGCGTAATTCCAATAAATAATGCAAGGAGGATAAGAAATGAATACCAAATGTACATGGACATTTATAGAATGCCTTGAAACTAATAAAAAGTGGTCATTAAAAACAGATTGCAGCAAAGATGTAATTATGACTAGAAACAATAAGTATGATAAATTGTTTAAACTGGCACAGTCTAAAGATACTATTTGTCCATTTTGTGGTGAAGAATTGATTTTTTATAATCCGTACGAGGACTAAGTTACTTCATAATATCCAAAAACCTCGCAACAAATTAATTATAAAAACTTCATAATTTGACCGTTTTTTTACCTACTATTTCATTATAATAGCTACATAGAAAAAGAGAGCCCCTGTCTCGACAACATACAGCTCTCTTTCTCTTGTTAAATCTCAACTTGGAGATAAGGCTATTATAACATACCTTTATCTCCTCTTTGTGAAATTGTAGGAGGTATTGGTATGAGTATAGCTAATAATGAAGTAATAATTCGCATGGTTGGAAAATTGACATTGGAGTTTCCAGACATAAATCAGTTAAAAGTTAGAGAAATAATTGAAGATGTCCTGTACAAATTTGATTTAGTGCCACAGGAACTTGGGCTAGTAACAAGTAATGATACAATCGAAAAATTGCAGATATATCTAGTGGTGAAAAAGCTAGATGGATTAAGCATAACTACGCTAAAGGGATATAACAGTAACCTACTAATATTTGCAAATAGACTTATAAAGCCATTAGCATCAATAACTACAATGGACTTGAGAATGTATTTGGCGCAAAGATGTAAAAAGTTAATGCCAACTAGCACCAACGAACAAATTTATATATTAAAAAGTTTTTTTGGATGGCTAAATGATGAAGAGTATATTATAACTAATCCTGCCAGAAAGTTGAAATTGACAAAAGAGCCTGTAAGATTGAGACAACCGCTTACAGAAGAACAGATGGAAATATTCAGGCAGGCATGTATTACAGATAGAGAAAGGGCAATAACAGAATTTCTGTATAGCTCAGCATGTCGTCTAAGTGATGCGGTTACTATAAGTTTAGAGGACATTAATTGGGAAGAGTGCACAGCCGTTGTAATTGGAAAAGGGAATAAAGAACGTGAGATTTACTTTTCTATAAAAGCAAAAATTCTTCTGAAAAAATATTTAAAAACAAGAAAAGGTATTAGTAATGCATTATTCGTAGGGTCTAAAAACCCATATTCTCGGCTAGGTGGAAGAAGTATTGAGCATGAAATAGCAACAATAAAAAAGAGAAGTGGATTAGGAGTTAATGTATTTCCGCATTTGTTCCGTCATGGGAAAGCAACAGATCTATCCAACTCAGGCACACCAATCCAAATAATAAAAGAAATTTTAGGCCATGAGAACATTTCAACGACTACAATATATGCAAAAGTGAGTAAGGAAAACATAATGCACGAATACAGAAGAACTTCTTAAAAAATATAGGGAGGGTAAAAATGATAGCATTAGCAAAAGTAACATTTATATTATCCATGGGTGCAATAATGGGATATTGGTTAGCTAATCTGATGATGAATTGTAGTGAAAATAGCAGGAGAGAAGAAGAATTATTGAGGAATGAGATGTCAAGTAATGGTAAAAGTGAAGAATAGACAAATAAATCAACAAATGTATAAATATTATATTAATTATACAAATAGTAAAAAAGCGTGTAGGGAATTTAGGAAACGTGTAGGCTTTGTGTAGGCTTTGTGTATAAAAAAACTGGTTCAAAGTATTGGTAATACTCAATCGTGTATAAAGTGTAGTAAATTATTGAACAATTATATACTGTGTAAAATATATGTAATATATATACATATATACATATGTATTATGTATACAATAGGGATTTTTTGTACACTTTATACACGAATTATCATTAAACCTAGTGATACCAACGGGTTAAAGGGCGTGTAGGAAAATAAATTCCCTACACGAATTCAAAATTCCCTACACGGTGGGGGAATGGAGGTAATTTATGGATAAATCAATGGTATTAAAGAAAAAATATAATTCTCTGCTACTTCGAGAGAAGAAAGCATGTTTGTACTTAGATAATAAAAATATAAAACTTGAAGTTATAGAGAAAAGTTATATTCCAGAATATCAGAAAATTACTGTAGAGCTTAGCGAAGTTGGAAACCAAATTGAAAATGCTAGACAAGATGAATTGTTAAACGGATTTAAAATTTAAGGGGGCAAATATGAAAATAGATTTTAAAGATATGTACCTGGGTAGAATAGATCAACTAAATATAAATATCAGAAATGCTGTTTTAGGTAAAAAGTGGACACTTAAAGCTCAGCTTGAGGCTGAAAAGAAAATAATTCAAGAACGTGTTAAGAAGTTAGGCTAATATAAAAACTTAGGAGGGATAAGACAATGAGATATTCTGCAAACTTTGATGAAGTAATAAAAAAAGCTGTAACAGAGGCTATTAAGGAATTTGATATAAAAAGACAGGAGGATGCAAAAACTAAAATTCTTCATAATACGAGATTGCTTTTAAGTAATTATAATAGTCTATCAAAACATTATAAGAATGCAGTTGATAATTTAGACTTTATAGATCTTGATGAAGTTGATGAAAATTCCTGTGAGAATATAGAATCAAATGATAAACTATTTATATTAACAATCCGAAGAAGTAAGTTCAGGACAATGATTATGGTAAGTCATATTAAAGCAGCACTGGAAGCTCTAAAAGAAGAATGTATTAAGAAAAACCAGCTAAGTAAGTATGAGGTACTTGAAATGTATTATATACAAAATGTACCATTTGATAAGATAGCAGTTGAATTAAGCTGTGTAGAGATGACCGTTAGAAGGTGGAGAAACGAGATGGTACAAGCCTTGGGAGTATATTTATTTGGAGTAGATGCCTTATGATAAAAACGTGTTAAAAAGATGTTATATACATGTTAAAACAGAAGTGGTAAAATGATACTATTATAAATTGTAATTAAAAAGCACTTGAAAATCTTAACTGATTTCGGGTGCTTTTTCTATGAATAAAAGGTAATGGAAACCGTAATGGAAGTATTTAAAAGGGTATAAGAGTACTGGTGAACAACTGGTGCTCTTTTTATGCTTAACGTTAACCTTAAGGAGGTGGTTTTAATGCTAGATGAAAGACAAGTAAAGTGTGCAGAAATGCTTGCTATTGGTATAGGTAAAGCTGAAATAGCAACAATTGTTGGAATATCAAGAACAACCCTTTGGAGTTGGGAAAAATTGAAAGAGTTTCAGGCGAAGCTGGACGAATTCGAACAGGAGATTTCATTTCAAAGTAAACGGATATTAAAGGGAGCTCTTATCAATGCATCAAAGGTTTTAGTCGAACAGCTAAAGTCAAAGAATGAGAAGATAGCACAAGGAGCAGCAACGGATATCCTTGATAGAGGTCATGGCAAGGCCACCTCTAGGATGGAGTTGGCTGACGGCCGAGAGGATAAAGACACCGTAACGGCTGATATATTGGACCAAGAGCTTAAAGAGTTTGATAAAGAGCAATGATGCTGGTGCAATGTAGGTAGTGGTTGCTACACAGATGTGCGATTACACTAACCATATATACGTTGGAAGTCTAGCCTATAGCCTCGTTTGTGGGTGATGCATTGTGTTAGTTTGAACTAATCATCTAATTAGATGCAACTAATCTTAATGATGCTACATTATATTTAGTTTCAACTAATCATCTAATTAGATCCAACTAATATATGCGGTGCTTATTATTAATTAGATTGAACTGATATGAGATTTAGTTATAACTAATTAATGCGGTACAATATTATATTTAGTTTGAACTAATATATATTTAGTGGCATCTAATGTAGTCGCAGAGCCATAACAGAATAGATTGAACTAATCATATAGTAGGTGCAACTAATGTTATATGGGGGTCATGTGAAGTTAGTTGCAGCTAATATTAAAATAGATTGAACTAATTTAATTGGCGAGTATCTTTATTTAGTTATAACTAATATTATGTTTAGTTACAACTAAATGAATGATACTAAATAACCTAATTAGAATGAGGCTATCACTACATTATATGATGTATGAAGTCCTGTTATTGGTAAGCTATGCATGAGTGATAGACTCATTGTTATCATGTATATAATTACTGTATAATATGCAGAATATACATGGATTCATAGTATATTATGCAGTTGTACAATCAATTAACCAAGGCAATGGGTTTAGAGCATGCATTAATGTCGTTAAAGTTTGATTTCACGACATTAATAGTTTGTTCATATTTAAAAAGAATTTATATTTTGTGGTGGGGTACCCTTCTATTCTGGGAATTTCTGAAATTCCTGGGGTAGGCTATACAATTTTTTATATTATTTTTTAGGTTGGGGGTGAGGCTAATGAAAATAACATTATTAACTCAATGGAAAGAAAAAGAATTAGTATGCTGCTGTCCTCTGATTAATAAATGCAACAAAAACCATGGATGCGAAGAACTAGATTTCACGTTAGATAATTCATTTAATATGAATGATTGCATGAGGCATCCAAGTTATACAAGGCACAGAGGGGCTATTCAGCAAAGAAGGTGATTAAATGGAATATGATGAGAGTAAAGAAAATAGAAGACTACTGTTCCAATACTTAAAGAAATTATATGGTTCAGTTAGAGCTAGTGAATTGATGCATGAAAATAATAATAACTTATTTGGTTTTCATGGTCTAGCCTGGTCAGTAGGTAAGCGGTCAATAGCATTTTTCTGTAAATACTTTCTTCAGGACACATTTACACCTAAGCCTGGAAACGTAGCTAGAGAATTAGCACCTGTGCATTATGAACTTTGGGAACAGGCTGAAAAAATGTTTATAGCTGATGAGTTCGATAAGTTTGGTGCAGCAGAACCTCGTGGAATTGCAAAAACAACTATAATGGATTTCGCAGTATCTACTTGGCTCCATGCTTATGAGCTATCACCTTATACCCTTGTTTGCGGAAAGGTTGAACAGGATGCCACTGATTTTATAGCAACAACAAGGCAGGCTTTTGAAGAAAATCAATATATCATAAAAACATTTGGAAAATTAATTGATACTAGAAATTTCACAGTAAATAAATTAGAGCTTGAACTTGCTAATCATACAAAGATACAGGCAATATCTTCTACAAGCTCTATTCGTGGGAAAAAGTATGGTAATGATAGACCTTTCTGTATTATAGCTGATGATTACCAAGGTAAGTCAGATATTATAACTCAGGAATCAAGGGATAAAAAATATCGTACTTGGATGGATGATGCAAAGTTTGCAGGAGATGAAGCCGTAATCCGTAATGGTGTAAAAATTAAAATGGCCACAAAATTTATTGTACTCGGCACTATTCTTCATAGAGATTGTTTTATGAGTAGGATTCTTGTAAATAAAGAATATAAATGCATTACTAGAAAAGCAGTTTTAGTAGATGATGTTGATGATCTTTACACTACTGGATTATGGGCACAGTTTAAAGAGATTTATTTTAGTGATATATACGAGGATGCTGAAGCTGCAGCTAAAGAATTTTATTATCAACATGAAGAGGAAATGCAGTACCCTGTTTCATGGCCTGATAAATGGAGTTGTGTAAAACTTGCGATTGATTATTACACTGATGAAATAAGTTTTAAACAGGAATTACAGAATGATGCCAGCAAAATTGGTGTTAAAAACTTTAAAACTACTGTTAATCAACCTGCTATAGAAATTGAAAGTCATAAATTTATTAAAACTATGCTTTGCATGGATCCTGCTGGCACTGATAATAAAAATAAGAAAAAAGAAGATTTTTATGGTTTCTTAGTTGGATCACTCGCTGATAATGGTTTTAAATATGCTCGTAAGGCTGAAATATTGAAAATTGAGTTTGATGGGTATATGAAGCATACTCTTAAACTTTTAATTGATTATAAAGATATAACTCACATATGTGTTGAAAAAAATACATACTCAGGCGCTGATGTAATTAAGTTAAAAGAATTAATAGCATTGGATGAAGTTCTTAAATCGAGGACTTTTATTTTTATTAATGAAATGCAGAATAAGAATAAAGATGAAAAGATTAGCACCATTGTTTCTGATGTTAATAATGGCAGAATAATTTTTAATGAAGAAGATGTTGCATTCCAAGATCAAATAATTGACTTTGCTGGCCAAAATTTCAGTGAACATGATGATGCTCCAGATATAACCGCAGAGTTTGCTAATAGAATTAATGATATTAAGGTAGTAAGTGTTGTTAAAATATTGGACAGGAGAGCATTAGGCTTATAAGGAGGTGGAGAAATGAATTTAAGTGAAATGATAAAGAAATTATTTAAAAAGCAAATTGGATTAGATATGCATAACCCTGAACATCTCAAATTGGTCAAAAAAATATATGGCCAATATAATGCAAATAAGCATATTCATGAAAAAATGTACCGTTACTATAAGGGCGATACTGATGCAATGAGAAATTATAAATTTATAACTGAAAGGTCCAATATTAAGACAAATACAAATTACATGAAAAAATTTGTTAAGGAAGAGGTCTCGTATACCGTTGGGAACGATATAACTTATGAGTCCAAGAGTGATAATAACGAAATAATTAAAGATATTGAATATTATAAAGCCCACTGGGATGAACTTCATGATACGAATCTTATGAAATATTTATTGGTATTCACTAAGGTTTATGAAATATATTACCTTAATGATAATCTTGACTTTTGTAGCAAAGTTGTAAAACCAACAGATGGTTATGCTTATACAAATGATAATGATAAGATTTTATTTTTTATTCGTGCTTTTAAAAATGATTTTGACACAACTAACCAATATATAGATGTTTATACTGACGAATATATATATCATTTTGATATCAAATTTAATGAAATAGCTCCTCCAACTGAAAACATATTTAGAGAAGTTCCGGTTTCTGTTGGGGTATTAACACTAGAGGAATATCATGATAGCTTGTATGGTGATATTAAAGGTCTTCAGGACGCTTTTGAAACTAATTTTAGTGATATCGGTAATGAAATAAGTGATTTTAGAAACGCTTATTTGGTATTTACAGGTTGTGAAATTCCTAAAGAGGATATTCCAGAGATGAAAAAACTAGGGGTATTACAAGCTAAAGACAAAGATAGTACAATCCAGTGGCTTATTAAAAATATTAATGATACCTTTATTCAAAATACGCTTGATAGATATGTTGATACAATGTATCAAATTAGTTGCCATATAAATCATAATGAAGGTATGGTCTCTAATTTGAGTGGTATTGCTTTAAGGTCCAGGCTTATAGCACTGGAAAATAAATGTGAGCTTGAAGAAAAGGCACATAAAAATATTGTTAAAAATCGTAATAGGTTTTTATGCATGTATTTAAACCTTAAGAAAGACAAAAATTATGATTATAAAGATATTAACGCTCTTTATACTCCAAATATTCCGATGGATGATTTAGGCACAGCTCAAATGTTGGCGCAGGTACCAGAGGGTACTATTTCTAAAGATACCGCAAGAGGATTATTTAGTTTTATTAATAATAAAGTTACTGAAGCTGAAAAAGTTAAAAAGGAACAGGATGCAGAAATGCCTGATCTTAATTTAGATGAGGTGACTTAAATGAAAGATTATACAGATAAAGAAGAGTTAGATTTTATAGAGGAGCTTTATAATGAAGCTGATAAACAGATAAAAGAGGTATATAAAGAGCAGAAAGATAATAGAGATGAATTATTAAAGCAATTAGCAACTATCATGCTTACCTATTCCATTTTAAACGACCTAATGAAGCTTTCTATAGCAGATAAAAAGAAAGAGCACAATAGGTTGTCCAATATGGTTACAAGTGGAGCGCAGAGACAAGGTACTACACAGAATAGGGTTATAGAGGAGATGTTATCCTCTACTATAAATAAAACCTTTGATTTTTACAGCTATAATGTAAATTTTAAAGATGTTAAAGAGATTATAGGCAATAATTTCAAAGGGAAACATTTTAGTACTAGAGTTTGGGAAAAAGAAGAAGATGTTGCCAAACACCTCAATAAGAAAGTTAATGATTTCCTTAATGGAAAAGTAAATGTTAATCAAATTAAGAGAAATATTGAAGATACTTATAATGCCAATGCTTACAATGCACGCAGGCTTGTTGAAACAGAAATTAATCGTGTTGAGGATGAAGCATTTAAAAGATTCTGTAAAGAAACAGGTGTGAAACGCGTTATGAGAAATGAAGAAATGGATTCCAGAACTTGCGCTGAATGTGCTGGTATAAATGAAAATGTATATGATTTAGAGGATGCTCCGGGTGGCTTGCACCCTTGTTGCCGAGGTTACAACACAATAGTTGAATAAAGAACCTACTATTTAGCAGATTCTTCAAAATAATCTTTTAATATTTTGTTGATTTGGTTACTTACGTTTCTACCTTCTTTATCAGCTAAAGTTCTAATATCTACTAAAATTTGTTGAAAGGCGAATTGATGCAGACAATGGAATAGTATTAAAACATGATATACACGTACTGTTTCATAAGTTATATGGCTATGGTGGAAATACAAGAGCACAATTCATACAGTTTAAATCCAATTATGCTAGTGGTGAATTTTATGTGGGGATGGTAGTGAAAAGACATAGTAAAAACAAACGTAGGGAGGAAGTTATATGTTAGGCAAAATTGATTGTAAAAATATGTTCAAGGATAATGACAATCATTTGTGTTGTGTCCATACAGGCAAACATTGCAATTTTAGAAAAGGTGAAAACAATGGTATGAGATGTGGTAGTTACAATGCCAAAATAATAAGAGAACCTATAAAAATGAGAGTCCCACAAGTTGGCGAATTTGAAGATTTAAGTCTTGAAATTGTTATTGAGCGTAAGGATATGCAGATAGAATCTTTGATTGAATTTAGCAAGAACTTAAAGAAAGAAAATCTACGATTGAAAGCCGACAGAGAAGAATTAATTTTAGATTTAATAAATAAACGGAATGACCATTTCAGAGGTGATGACGTTTATGAAACCTTATACGATATAATTAGTAAACTAGAGGGGAGGGAATAACGAATGATAGTTAAAAACAATCAAAACAATCAAATTGAATTGGCTTTTGGTGATGGCGACATATGTATAGCTGGTGGATATGTGAGAGATTGCATGTTAGAAAAAAGTGGATTAGTTACTTTTATAAATCAAGAACCTAGAGAAATAGGCATTGAGGGAATAACTAAAGGCGGAGAAGTCCACCTATTGGGAGAATTTCCAATCATTATGACATTTACTAAAGCTGAAAGTATCGATGCTCTTATAACACAGCTAGAGCAAGCTAAAAAGGAAATGAAAAAATAAAAATTAGAGTCTTAGGAAACTAAGGCTTTTTATTGTGCCCTTAATATGGCCCTAAACTGTTTAAGCTCGTCTTATGGGCATTTGCGTATAAGGGGTGCAACTATATTAAATCAATAAAAAATTATGTCTTATGGGCAATTTGCGTATAAGGGATGGGGGAAATACATGTTAAAATCAGCTTTATTAAAATTAATCGAAAGTGCTCCAGATACTCAAGACATCAATTCACTATTGGGTGGAACAGACATTGAAACACAATTTAAAGGGGCCGAACCTACGCTAGATACTTTCAAACAAAAGGCTAAAACAGATAAGGATTTCAAAGCTTATCTCGAAAGTGAAAACGACAAGTATCACAATAAAGCTTTAACAACTTGGAAAGAAAATAACTTAGAAAAGGAACTTGAGCCATTTATGCTGTTAAAGTATCCGGACATGGTTACTGATCCAGTTAAAAAAGAGTTAGCGGAAATGAAAAGAGAACTTGAAAAAGAGAGAGCTTCAAATACTCGTAAAGATCTACTTAGTAATGCAATGAAGTATGCTGCAGAAAAGAAGTTGCCAGCAGGATTCATTGATAAGTTTTTGGGTGAAGATTTGGAGACTACAAAAGCTAATTTAGACATATTGGCAACAGATTGGTCAAAAGGGCTTGAAACCTCAGTGAATGAAAGACTTAAAGCTAATGTATATGTTCCACCAGGAACAAACACAGATGGAACAAAAACTAGTATTGGTGCTTCAATGGCTCAACAAAATAATGGTTCAAAGACCGCTCCAAGTGATCCTTGGGCAAGCAAATAAAGGGAGGAATATTAAATGTTTAAAAAAATAGTTTACACAAATGAAATGGAAATATTATTTTCAGAAGCAAATTTAGTATGTTTTTCAGGAACAGTATTAGCAGCCGGTGTGGTGGCAGATGCAGACGGAAAAAAATATGTTGAAGCTGGAAGTTTAATTGATGCAGACGGAAATGTTGTTACCGCTACAGGAGATGCTTTAACAGGTACACCTGTTGGAATTCTTTATCAAACAGTAGATGTTACTGCCGGTGACGAAGCAGGATCTATAATGGTTGAGGGTTACTTAAGAGCGGATAGAATTTTAGCCAGTTTCTCAGTTGCTGCTCAAACTGCAATCAAAGAAGCTTTAACAGAAATAAAATTTAGATAATCGAGGAGGAATAATAATATGCCAAAATTAGTAGAAGTATTTAACACAAACGAAATTATAAATTATTTCAAGGAAAGAGCTATAGTACCAATGTTAGGTGAAGCTTTATTCCCAGAAAAAAAGATACAGGATATCGAATTTGATATGATTTTAGGCTCAGGTGGACTTCCAGTATCAGCAAGTGTTCACGCATTCGATACAAAGACACAATTAGCTAGTAGAGAGGCTATTGAAAAAGGTATTGCTAGTTTATCTCTAATCAAAAGACAAATTAAAATCACTGAGAAAGAATTAATTAAAATTCAAAACCCTCGTTCAGATGCTGAGTTATCATTTGTTTTAGCTCAACTTTACAATGATGCTGAAAAAATGGAAGAAGGTATCAGAGTAAGAGTTGAAGCTATGAGAATGGAAGTCCTATCTAGCGGGAAAATTGCAATAAATGAAAATGGGGTTGCGGTTACTATAGATTATTTAGTCCCAGCCGGAAACAAGTTACCTTTCAACTGGTCCGCACCAACTACTGCTACACCACTAATTGACTTAGAAACAATCGCTACAGCGGTTGAGGCTGAATGTGGAAACAGACCAGCAAGGGCAATGACTTCTAGAAAAATCGTAAAAGCTATTTGTGCTTGTACTTCAATTAAGAAAGCAATCTTTGGAACTAACTCAGATAAGCTTGTTACTTTAGCGTTACTTAATGACTTATTGTCACAATCTGATTTACCAATTCTTTTAGTTAATGAGGGTAAATACAAGGTTGAAAATGCAACTGGATATACAACTGTAAGATACTTCCCTGAGAACATCATATCTATGTTTGGATCTTCAACTTTAGGAGAAACAATTTATGGCCTAACTGCTGAAGAAGTAAAACTTATTGGTGATGGTAACATGGAAACTGCAAGCATGGTTGGAAATGTTTTTGTAGGAACTTATACAAGCGTAGATCCAGTTGCAGAGTTTACAAAATCTGCTGCTACAGTAATTCCATCTTTCCCATATGCCAATGAATTAGGAATTGCAACAATAACACTTTAATCTAAAGGGGAATTAATTTCCTCTTTTTATTTTTTATAGAGGGAGGTATTTATGCCTACTAAAGACCAAAGAAAAGCAATACTAACAATTAAAAATTATTTAAATGTAGGTACTAATCCAAAATATACAGATACCTATATGATGAAAACCTTTGAGCTGGCAATAGATGAATTAGTTGAAAGTTCTTTATCTATTAAAGCTATTAAAGCTACAGGTATAAAATCTAAAAGTGATGGTGTTCAAAGCGTTACATTTACTGATGGTGTTGAAGCATGGGTGGTAACCAGTAGTATAAAAATGTTATTACCTCTACCATTTGTAAGGATGATGGGGTGATTTAATGGTACTCTTTGTAAATTCAGATATAACTATATATAACAAATACTATGATTTTACAAGTGGTAATGACATGTATCAAAGGACTGTAGTTAAAGATGTGGACTGGCAAGGTAAACGTAATGCTACCGTGTCAAACACTGGCTTGTTACTGGCTGATAGTATAGTTATCATAATTGATAAATTAGAAAATTATGTATCACCAAAGCAATTTGCAAAATTATCTGATGATGAAAGAGTAAATTATTTTACGTTGGCCATGGGAGATAAAATTGTAAAAGGTGTGATTGATTTTGAAGTTTTAGGAATTAGTCCATATAGGATTGCTGATTTGGAAAAAGACTTTGATGATGTGGTAAATGTAATGTCTTCAAGACCTCTTTCTGATCATTGGGAGGTGGAGGGCAAGTAATGGGAGTTAATATAAATATGAATAGCACCGCAAGAATTTTGCTTGCACATCACCTCAATAAAAACGGAACAGGGCAAGATTTTTTAACAAGAGCATGTGCCAAAGCTTTTGATAATTATGTTCCGTTTGATACTGGTAGGCTTAAAAATATGATGATAACTATTGATATTACTAAAATAACATACTCAGCTCCTTATGCAAAAATGCAGTATTACAATAATAAAGGCATGGGAAAACAGGGCGAATCAGCTGGTGGTAAACGCGGTATGTATTGGGATAAGCGTGGGTTTATTGATAATAGGGACATGATAATACAAACGGTAGCTAACTTTGTAGGCGGGAGAAAAGGATGATAATTGAAAGTATAAGAGATTTTATAAAGAACATGGATTGCCTAGAAATGTTTAACAATGCGATAAGCGTAAATGTTAATTACTTAGAGCCTAATGTTGACACTTATAGTATTGAGGAAATGCCAATAGAACCTATTTTAAAGAAGTATGTTAATGGCGATAGCATTAGACAATATGCTTTTATATTTACAAGCAGAAATCCGTATGGTAGTGATGTACTACAGAATATAGATAACTCAGGGTTTTATGAAAAGTTTGCGGATGAGATTGAAAGCAAAAATGATAATGAAATATTTCCTGTATTGGATAATAACTCAGAGGTTAGAGAAATTAAAGTAACTAGTACAGGATATGCTTTTGCGGTTAGCGAAGACACCGCGCAATATCAAATCCAATTGAGATTAAAATATTATAAATCGAGGAGGAATTAAAATGGCAGTAAGACAAAGAAGAATGTTAGCGAATTATTTAGAGGTAGGTGAAACCCCAACATTTGCTTTAATGGGTGCTGGATTTACTGAGTTAAATGAGTCTCCATCCGCGCAGACAACTAGCAAAAGATATATAAATGATAAGTCAGCTACTCAAAGTGTTACAGGTTATGAATGGTCAACCGCTTTTACTACAGATCAAATCAAGGCACAGGAAGTAATAGATTATATTTGTAATATTGGTGAAAAACAATTAACTGGAGCTGAAGCAGAAACAAGATATGTAATGGTTGATTTAGATAAACTAGCTGAAGAAGCAACACCTAACGTGTTCGAGGCTAGGATGATAAAAGTAGCAATTGAGGTGTCAGGCTTTGGCGATGAAGATGGTGAGATGACCGCCGAAGGAAATTTGCTAGGAAATGGTGATATAGTTATAGGAACATTCGCTACACTCACACAAACTTTTACAGAAACAGTATAGGAGGGCTATTGAATGTTAATTAATAATGTAGAATTAGAAGATATTGATATATATGATTTGGAAACATCTGAAAAATATGAGGTGGCCATAGCAGATTTTCAAAAGGTAGTAGGAGAATTAAAATCAACAACAAATGAAGATAAAAAAGTTTTATCTTCTGTAATCAGAAGACAATGCAATGCTGTATTTGATTGTTTTAATGCAATTTTTGGAACGGGTACAGATAAAAAGATTTTTGGGAATAAAACTAACTTAATGGTATGCCTAAAAGCCTTTGAGGAGTTAGCCATATTTGTCAACAAACAAAAAGATGAAATGGAAAAGATGGCAAATAAATATTCTCCTAACAGAGCACAAAAACGCGCTAAATAATGAATATGATTATAGATGTATTAACTAATAAAGTTAGTGTTGATGGTGTAAATTATGCTATTAATAGTGACTTTAGAACGTCTATGCTCTTTGAGTTAATGATGGCAGATAAAGAACTAGACGATAAACAAAGGATAGAAAATGCTTTAATGCTTTATTATCCTATAATACCAAATGATATAAATGAAGCTATAGAACAGATACTGTGGTTTTATAGGTGTGGTAAAAACATGACTAAATCAAAAGGTTCTGGTAGTGGTAAAAGCGATCAAATTTATGATTTCGACTTTGATGATGATTATATCTATAGTGCGTTTTTAGACCAATACAATATTGACTTACAGGATGCGGATTTGCATTGGTGGAAGTTTAAAGCATTATTTAAAAGTCTTAAAGAAGACAATGAAATTGTAAAGATTATGGGCTATCGTTCTATGGACCTAAACAAAATTAAGGATAAAGAGGAAAAGGCACGTTATAAAAAAATGAAAGATTTATATAAAATACAGGGACATATAAGCAAGGATGAAACTGAAAAGCTAGGCAGCATTGAAAATGCATTGCTTAATGGAGGGGACATGTCCAAACTATTGTAAATTTACCCTATATATGCAATAATAAATATAAATTGTATCGGGGGGATTTACATGAAGTGTCCAAAATGTAAAAGTGAAAATGTATCTGTTCAGGCGGTAACAAACGTAAAGACTAAGCATAGAGGATGTTTAGGATGGTGTATATGGATTATGCTAGCAATTTGTACGCTAGGACTTATAATTATAATCCCTTTGCTGACTAATTCGAAGACAAAATCCAAAACACATAGTGAAGCGATATGCCAAAATTGTGGTCGTAGATGGAGAGTTTAAAGTATACATATAAGGTTAAGTACTTACAGAAATGTAGGTGCTTTTTTATTGTATAAAATTGGGGTGATTACAATTAAAGATATAAGATGTCCTAAAGGTAGGTGAAATATATGGCTGATGGAAGAATTATCATTGATACGCAATTAGACTCTAGCGGTGCTGAAAAAGGTGTGGGTAAATTAGGTAGCATTGCTAAGACTGGGTTAAGTGGCATAGCAACTGCTGGTAAGGTAATGGGGGCAGCAATAGGAGCGGCTACGATTGCTGTTGGAGGATTAATTAGCGCATCTATAAAACAATATGCTGAATACGAGCAGATAACGGGTGGAGTTGAAACGTTATTTAAAAGCAGTAGCGATAAAGTGATGAAGTATGCAGATAATGCATATAAGACAGCTGGAATGTCTGCAAACGAATATATGAGTACCATTACAGGATTCTCTGCCTCACTATTGCAAGGCCTTGGTGGAGATACAAAAAAAGCGGCTGAAGTAGGAAATATGGCTGTTACCGACATGGCGGATAATGCAAATAAGATGGGCACAGGTATAGAAAATATACAAAATGCATATCAGGGATTTGCAAAGCAAAATTATACTATGCTAGATAACTTGAAGCTTGGTTATGGTGGTACAAAAACAGAAATGAAAAGACTTCTTGTTGATGCAGAAAAACTTACTGGTATTAAATATGACATGAGTAACTTTAGTGATGTCATTGAAGCCATTCATGTGATTCAGACCCAAACGGGTATAACTGGGACTACTGCAAAAGAAGCTGCGTCTACTATTGAAGGTAGTTTGAACATGACTAAATCAGCATGGACTAATTTGTTGACAGGTATGGCTGATGAGGAGTCTGATTTTGATGGATTAATAGATAATTTAGTTACTAGTGCGGGTGCTTTGGGTGAAAATTTATTACCAAGAATAGAAGTTGCTATGAATGGTATTGGGCTTTTAATAGGAAGATTGCTACCTCTAATTATGGATAAAGTACCAGGGATAATAATGTCCATATTGCCTGGGATGTTGGATGCTGGAATGAAAATTACATCATCTCTTGGAAATGGTATGCTTGAATCTTTGCCAGTAATTATAAGCTTAGGTATAAAATTAATTCAAAGTTTAATTTCAGGGTTACAAGACAATGCACCAGCAATAACAACCGCGACTGTTAAGATAATAGCAAGTTTAGTAACTGGGTTTTTAACGATATTACCACAAATATTAGATACTGGATTGAAACTTATAGCAAATCTTGCACTAGGTATAGGAAAAGCATTACCTACGTTAATACCACTTGCGATTGACTGTATACTTAGCTTAGTCGATACAATTATAGATAATTTGCCTTTAATATTAGAGGCTGGATTACAAATTATAATTGGTTTGGTACAAGGGATATTAAAAGCTTTACCAAAATTAATTACTATGCTTCCTGAAATAATAGACAGTCTAGTTACGTTTATAGTTGATAACCTACCACTTATAATAGAAACTGGAGTAGCATTGCTAGTAGCGATTATAGACGGACTGGCAAAGGCTTTGCCTCAATTAACAATTGCCACGTTGAAAATTATAGGTATTCTAGTAGAAGGGTTAAATAGTATTAATTGGTTGCAAATTGGAATAGATGCTTTAACAGCGTTAGGAGAAGGGCTTTTAGCAACAATTGGAACTTGCATGACTCCAGTCATTGAATATATAAAAAATTGGGCCGATGGACTTAAGATTTCAATATCTACTGGTTTTACAAATATTTTAAATTCTATTATTGCTTGGGGTACAGGTGTTATTGCTTGGGCCACAACAACAATTCCTCTAATAACAAATACAATAATAACATTTTTCAGTGAATTACCGGGTAAGATAGGTACTTTCTTTACCAATATTTATAACGGGTTTATTGGTTGGGGTTTAAGTATTATAACCTGGGTGGCTACCACAGTATCACAAATAGTGAATAATATAGTAACATTCTTTAATGAATTGCCAGGTAAACTTGGGTATGCTTTAGGTTTTGCTTTAGGAACAATAATTAAGTGGGGCATAGATGCATTTAATTATCTTGTAACAAATGTACCTATATGGATAAATGCAGTAGTTACATTCTTTAGTACGTTGCCAGGTAAAATATGGACCTGGCTAGTTAACGCATACACTAAAATAGTAACATGGGGAGCACAAACCTACGCTAATATGTCAAGTGCTATTAGTAGAGCAATAACGGCTGTTGTTACGTTCTTTAGTCAATTGCCGGGTAAAATTTATACGTGGTTGGCTAATGCTATTTCTAAGATTATATCTTGGGGATCTCAAATGTATAGTAATATGTCGAGCGCTGCTAGTAGAGCTATAAGTGCAGCGGTTACATTTTTTAGTCAGTTGCCAGGGAAACTATGGTCACATTTATCAAGTGCACTTTCCAAAATGGCGCAATTTGCTAGTAATTTAGGGTCTAAGGCTCGTGAAGCTGGAACGAATATGGTAAGCAATATAATGAGTACTATTGGTAGTTTGCCAGGTAAAATGGCAAGTATAGGTGCAAATATCGTAAGAGGTGTTTGGAATGGTATGAGCAATATGGCAGGTTGGATGAAATCTAAAGTAGCTAATTTTGCAGGTGGAATTTTGCAGGGTATGAAAGATGCACTAGATATAAATTCACCTTCAAGAGTAATGAGAGACCAGATAGGTAAATTTATTCCAAAAGGTATCGGGGTTGGTATAGACAATGAAATGCCTAATTTAAAAAAGGGTATAGATAAAAATATGTCTGGGTTAGTTGCTAAAATGAAAGGCACTGTTGATTATGAAACTGCTAAAACTACAGCAAGCGTGGCAGCACAACATAACTTTAATATTGTAAAGGATAATCCAGATACAGATAGAGTATTAGCAAAATGGGGGGATGGAAGATGATATTAAAAGAGGGTGAAATATATTTTAATTATAATAGTAGCCTTAACCTTAATTTATTTTTAGAAAAGTATCCATCCATACCTATTAGCAATGAGGATTACGAAGAAGTGCCAGTCGAGGGCAGAAATGGAACACTATTTATAAATAAAGGAACTTACCCTAATGTGGTGGTTCCTTTTGTGTTTGCACTTCGGTCTGAGGACTTTGAAATTGATTTTGACAAGGTATATGAATGGTTATTGGATATAGAAGATAATAGATTTATATTTGGTAGGGTAGACAGATGCTATTTGGTTAAGAAGGTTATATTTGGTGATTTACAAAAGGAATTTAGAAGTATAGGTGAGTTTAACGTAGATTTTGTATTTGAACCTTTCAAAGCAGATCTAGAGGAAACACTATATACAATAACATCTAATAATTTTTCTTTTGAATACTTTGGCAATGCTCCAGCTGAATCCTTAATAAAGATTTACGGGAATGGAAATATACAAATTACTATTAATGGGGAAACGATGCAAATATCAAATGTAGTTAATTATGTGGAAATAGATAGCAATTTATTGCAAGTTAGAAATTTAGATAGTACTTCTAAGGATGATGATACTTTAGGTAATTTCAATATGTTTGAAAAGGGTACAAATACAATTTCCTATACAGGATCAGTTACAAAAATAATGGTGGAATACACCACTAAATATAGGTAGGAGGGATAATATGAAAAAACAAATAAAAGTAGCATATTTCCCCTCTACTGCTACTAAGAATAAGGTTTTGAGCAGCAATGGTAAAAGCTTAGATAAATATTGTATTAAGTGTAGTACGGAAGAAGATCTAAGCACTGGAAATTATATTCTGGATGCTACTTTTCTTATAGAGGATAATCTTCAGGATCTATTGCAAGAAGAAGTAATATTAAAAGTTTTAATGGATTATGGTGAAGAAATATTTAGGATTAGTAAGCCCACAGTTGGCACCAGGTATATAGATATAGTGGCAAGACAAATTACTATTGCTGAGGAATTAACTTTGTGGTTAGAGGATGTAAGACCTACTACAATGAGTGGTGCTAATACTAGTAATTATCTAGTATCAAATTCAATAGGGATAAAAGAAATTCAAGTTGTTTCTAATATTTCTAATTTTTCTACTGCATATTATCAAAAAATGACATTGTATCAAGCTTTACATGATTGTGACCAATCTTTCTTAAATAGATGGGGCGGAGAAATTCAAAGGCGAGGATATATAGAATATATCAATAGTGTTATAGGTATAAGTAGAGGGGGTTCGATAAGGGAAGGTAAAAATCTTACAGGGTTTGAGTGTACCTCCAATATAGATAATCTTATCACAAGGGCACAGGGCAAAGGCTCTGATGACATTGTAGGCCATTATATAGATAGTCCCTTGATTAATAGCTATAACCGAGTTTATACAGATGTAATTGAGTATTCAGACGTAAAGGTTAAGGGTGAGAACAGTGAAGAAGGATATGCTACTTTAGCGCTTGCACAAGTTGAACTCGATAGAAGAATAAGAGCAGAATATGACACAAATGGTATAGATAAAATTAAAGCTAGTTATGCCATTAACTTTGTACAACTTGAAAAAACAGAGGAATATAAGAATTATATTCAAGCTGAAAGAGTTTATTTAGGCGATATTATTGGAGTTTATGTCCCTCGATTGAACTCAGATGTAAAAGTAAGGGCAATGATTAAAAAGTTTGATATATTGGCACAGAAAACAATAGAAATTACCTTAAGCAACTATATTGAAGTCAAACCCTTAAGTATAAAACAAATAATCGAAAGATTAGATGAAATAGGAACTAAAGATGATATATTGCAACTCGCGAAAGATAATGCAACTGTACTTATAAAGGCAGGTATTAAAAACTCTTATGTAACTGTACGAGAAAATGAAATAATTATAGGTGATACCAAAGACATAAATACAATGACTAAGGTATGGCGATGGAATAGTGGTGGTTTAGGATATTCAAGTACTGGCTATTATGGTGAATTTGGTATAGCAATGACAAATGATGGCGCTATTGTAGCTGATTTTATAACAACTGGAGTTCTAAATGCTAACCTAATAAAAACAGGTATCATAACTTCTAAAAATGGTAACTGGAAACTTAATCTTGATGCTGAAACTTTTAATTTAGGCAATAAATTAAGCTATGCAGATGGGGTATTGGCAATTGACACAAATCTTATAGTCTCCACAGTCAGAGGATCAACATCATATATAAATGATTTAGGACAAAAGGTAACCGCAAATCAAGCGAGTACAATAGCTCAAAACCCTGATAATGTTGAAATAGGTTTTAACGGAATTAATGATAACTTTAGTTTTAGTACCGGTGGGATGAGATGTAATCATGTAGATGGTAGTTACACTGTAATAAGCTCACAAGGGCTTACTAGATATGTTTCAGCAACTGGGCAGAGTTATCATTATTTAAAATTTAGTGGCTCAATATCTAAAGTTCTTAGTGGTAGTACGTATAGAGTCTATCTCCCAGAGGAATTTAGGGGCAAAAACTATTTACTTGATTGGTGGGCCGGAAATACATTTCCCCAACACCCAACGGACTTAGTGTTTTCTTCTAACGTTAATCTTATTTCTGAAGATAAGAACGCGGCTTCATTTGTTGTGGAAGCATCGTTAATGGTAAGAAACCCAGCTACAGAAGGAGCACCGGCTTGGAGAGGTGAAATGAATATATTATATACAGTAATATATTAAGGAGGTACTAACAATGTCTACAATGCAAGAAATGCAAGATAATATGACAATATTTTATTATAAAAGTAATGGCGATATATATTCAGCCTGTTCTGGTATACAAGATATCAATGAGTTTTTTACAACTCATTCTCAGGACCTAATACTAATAATAGACGAAATTGTATTGCCAAATGATCCTTATGTCTTAGAAAACTCAAATAAGTTTAAAATGAATTTAAATGGTGAACAACCAATATTATCTTTAAAACAAGAAAGTATTAATCAATATCCAATAATATCTTAATCAAAAGGAGTGATAACATGTTTGTACCTATTCCCCATATAATAAATATAGATTTATCGAAAATAATAAATACAAATAAGTCGATTATTATTAAAAAGAATGATACTAATAGTCATTTATTTAAAATAAATATAACAGACAATGGAGTTCCTTACCCTCTAACTGGTTCAACAGCAAGAATATATTTAAAAAAAGCTGATAAAAATAAATTATTTTCTGATTGTACCATGGATGATGCAGCGAACGGAAAAATAACCTACCTAGTAGAAACACAAGCTGTAAGTTATGCGGGTATAGTATCAAGTGAAATCACTATTTATGGTCCGAATGGTGAGATTTTAACAACAGTTACATTCATATTTGTTGTTACTCCGGTTATAAGAGATGATTCAGCTATAGAAAGTACAAGTGAGTTTACAGCTTTAACAAATGCCTTAAATAAAATAGATGTTGCGGTAGAAAATATTGGTACCATAGATACGCTTAACACAATATTAGAGGGTAACATTGCAACTGGAGATACGTTAGATGTAACTTTAAAAGATGATATCGCAACAGGAAATGCCACTGATGCAAATGTAAAAGCATCAACAGTAATTGGTAATGCTACAGATGTAACTTTAAAGGCTGATATTGTTTTAGCGGGTCAGAATTCTTTTGCTGCAGAAGTAACAGCTGGGAGAGGATCCTTCGCAAATTTAAAAGCTAGAAGTGATAAAGTTGATGCGGATTTGGCTCAAAAGGCGTTGCAAACATCGTTAGTTACTACTAATAATGTTGTGGCTTTAAAGGCTGATAAATCTTATGTGGATGCACAAAATACTTTAAAAACAAATGATACACCAAAAGGGCAATATGATAGTTTAGCATTGTTGCAATCAACTTTCCCAACGGGTACGACTGGAAAATATATAATTGGTTTAAGTGGTGCTGAAAAACATTCATATATTTATATGAATTCGGCTTGGACAGATTTCGGAGTATATCAAGGCATAGGAATTAGTACGGATGGTGTACTTACATCCAACATTACAAACGGTGCAGTAATTAAAGAAAAATTGGAAATTAATTTACAAAATTGTTTTACTGATTTATTTACAAAACAAGATATAGTATTGACAAATAAGGGATACTATATTAATCAAATGGGTTCACAAGTAACTAGTACTGCATCTTATTATAGTAATGATGTTGTAGTTTCTTACGGGGAAATATATATTTTAACTAGTTATTCTATTTGGGGTGCTTGTAGATATATTTTATATGATTCCACTAATAAAATAATTGTTTACGATAATCATGTTGATAATATTTTATATAGTAATACCAAGATAATTATTCCAAGCAATGTTGTAAAAATGACATTACAAACAGATATAACTAAAGGTGCTTCATTTTATTTAAGTAAACGTAGTGGATATGATTTATTGCAAAATTCAAGTGTAGGTTTAAATAATTTAAATACTGCTTTACAAAATTCATTTCAACCAGTTTATACAGTACAAAATCCAATTTACAATACTAATGGGGCATATGGAAGAGATGGTGTACTTGCTTTTCCGGGATATTCAAACACTATAATTTATGCCAAGGCAGGCGATAAATACAAGATTACTGGATATGATTATTACGCTTGTCCATTATATATTATAAGAACAAATGGGGTTATAACCTCCTATCCTACAGTATCAACACAGGGAAATGTTAATCAATTAGTTGATATTACTATGACAGAAGATTGCACATTGATAGTAAATAAAAATTTGCCTATGAATAAGCCTGTTACTATATTGAAATCCACATCATACCAAATGTCGAATAACCCATTATTTCAAAAGACTATGTATTCTGATGGTGATAGTGTCGCTGATGGAGTAGAAGCTTTAGGAATTAGTTATGCAAATATAATTTCGCTTAATAATGTTATGATGCTTACTAAAAAATCATTAGGTGGTACAACATTAGCTGTAAAAGGTGGTCAAACTAATAGTATTTTAGAAAGAGTAAAAGTTATGACAAATAGTTATGATTATATTTTAGTACAAGGTGGTTATAATGACCTAATGCAGAGTTTACCACTTGGTATGTTAAGTATTGGATTTATTGCTACATTAGTTGAAACTACGGTAATAGGGGCAGTCGAAAGTATTTGTAAAACATTAATTACCAATTATCCAATTGCTAAAAAACTATTTATTTTAGGGCATAGACTTACAACAAATACACCTGTTTTTGGGGATTTTCCAAATCAAAATTCTTATTGGGATGCTATAATTTCAGCACTCGAAAAATGGTCTATTCCTTATGTCGATTTAAGAAAATCAAGTAATTTATGTGGTTATAATGATGTATGGCTTACAAACTATTTCAATGGTTCTAGTATGGGATTACACCCTAATTATAACGGATATTTATATTTTTATGTCCCACAAATTGAATCAAAGTTAAAGACACTTTAATTCGTCTCAGGATAATAGTGTGTAACAATGTATACTAGTGTGTATTAGTGGTTAATCATGATAAATAATGTTAATTATGCTATATAATCATTCTCAAGGGGTGGTTATTTTGGCAGTACGTAGACAGAATATGAGTATAGATCCAACTGTATTTGAAGAGTTTTGTAATTATGCTGGGAAGAAAGGTATTAAGATCTCTACCTGGGTAACTATAAAAATGAAAGAGTTTGTAGAAGAGGAAAAGTTTCTGGAAGAAATGAGAAAAAATAAAAATTAAGGGCATCCATGAGGGTGTCTTTTCTTATATAAAAAAATATGAAAGAAGGTTTTTAATAATGTCAAAGAAAAATACAGTAACACAAGAACAGATAAATCAAATACTGCATAGTGCAACAAAGAACGAAAATATAATATTTGAAAAATGTCTAGTTGTAACAGTTCAGCTACCAAATGGGTTTATTATAGTTGAGAGCTCTGCTTGTGTAGATAAAGCAAATTTTGATGCAACAATAGGTAGGGATATTTGTTATGACAGAATTAAGAATAAATTGTGGGAATTAGAAGGGTATAAGCTTCAATGTGAACTTAGTTCGCACTTGTAAGTATTAGTATTAACTAGTGCAAACTAAGTCATACCAATGGTTAAGAGTGGGTAAATTATACATTAGGAATATATCGCGCAAGATCTGAAAAATTAAATAATTAAATTTAAGACACTCGAAAGGGTGTTTTTTTCATGTCCAAAATTGAAAGGCAGTGAGAATATATGCCTTGGTGGTTATGGCTTTTATTGCACTAATTTAAATTAAGGTAAAGGCCTTTAAGTAGAAAGCTTAGGGCCTTTATACACGAAAGATGGTAGTAAAAAACAGGAGATGTTTGAAATGGCTGACGACAGAGAATTTAGAATAGAAAATATCGAAGAAAATGTAAAAACGCTACAAGCTAAAGAAGATAAGCATACAGAAAGAGATAATATAGCAGCTGTTACTACCGCCGAAACTAAAATTTTTGTTACACAGATTTTTGAAAAGTTGGACGACTTAAAAATATCACTTGCAGAGGATATACAAAAGTCTACTGTAACTGAGAAAATAGCCCTTAATTTAGTAGTAGTAACAGACACCGTAGTAAAAGGACTAGCCGAAGTTAACGCTAAAGTAACAGCAATAGAGCAGTTACCAATTGAGACAGCTAGAGTAGCAGCAGCAAATGCTAAAAAAATGAAATTTATGATATGGCAATGGTTATTAGGTAGTGGAATAGCTGTAGCGGTAGGTTTATATAAAGGTATTATATGGCTCAGTAAAGCATTGAACAACTAAAATAACAGGAGGTTTTATTAATGAATATAGGTGTAAATGATGGACACACAATTAAAGGGTATGGTACTGGAGCGGTAGGGATTATAAACGAGGGAGTACAAACTCGAATAGTAGGAACAGAGGTAAGAAGATTAATTAATGCAGCTGGTCACAAAGCAATAAATTGTACTGTTGATTATGCTAATTCAGTATCTCAAAGTTTATCTAAGATAATGGATCAGGCAAATAGACAGGACCTTGATTGGTTTATAGCAATACATTTTAATGCGGGTGGAGGAGTCGGTGTTGAAAATTACACATATGGTGGCAATCAATATCCTGATGCAGTTGAAGTGTGCTCTAACATAGCTAAATTAGGATTTAGAAATAGAGGTGTAAAAGATGGTAAAGGCCTTTATGTTATAAGAAAAACAAAAGCAAAATCTATGTTAATTGAGGTATGTTTTGTAGATACCGCAGATGCTAATCATTACTTACAGATAGGCTATAAGGCTATTGCAAAAGCTATAGTTGAAAGTCTTATAGGAGCGATAAAAGCAACGCCAGCAGTAGCACCTGTAAAAGTTGTAACAACTGGAGAAATGTATAGAGTCAGAAAAACTTGGGCTGATGCTAGTTCTCAGATTCAAGCATTTAGTATTTTAGCTAATGCAAAATCTTATGTAAATAATCATCCTGGCTATAGCTTATTTAATTCTGCTGGGCAAAATGTATATTCTGTAGCAGCTGCAACATTAACAAGTGGCACAGTTACTGCTAGTGTACTAAATGTCAGAAAAACTGCGGTTTCAAACTCTGCTATAATTGGAAAATTAAATAAAGGTAGTAAAGTTAAAATAGCTAAAAAAGTAGGGAATATGTACAATATTTATTTTGGTGATAATGGCGGATATGTAAGCGCTGACTATATTAAATAATCTAAAATCCGAGGAGATGTATTAAATGAATATATTAATATTTTTATACAATTTAATTCTATTATATTGGAGTGACATGCTTTTAGTAATTGTAGTGGCAGCAGCCTTGGCAATCCTTTATAAAAAGGGTAAAAAGAATCTAGTAAAGAGCATTGTTAAGAATTTAGTGGTAAAGGCACAAAGGGCACTAGGTACAGAAACAGGTATTTTAAAATATAACCAAGTTGTAAGTGATTTGTATAGCGCATTACCATTTCTTATTAGAGTTTTATTTTCAAAAGTCGAACTTAACACTTATATACAGGATGCAGTAACTTGGCTTAATAAAAAGTTAGAAGATCCTAATATAAATTTACTAAGTTATGCGGATGAAGCAATCGTAAAGGCTACTGAGTCAGCGCCTATGGCAAACATTGATGAAACTATAGTGGTACAATCTAAAAAGGTATATGTTGATGAAAATGGTATAGAGCTAACACCAATAGTAGTTCCAGTAGCAACAGTATAATTTTAAAGACCTGAGATTAGTTTAAATACTAACTCAGGTCTTTTTTTATTTTTTGTAATTATATTTTAGTTTGCACAGCAAAATACCGCGAGAGAGGAGTCCCTTGCGGTATTTCTAAATAAAATTAAATTATCCGTATCAATAAAGGATTATTTAGATTATTGACCTTTTTTCAAATTATATTCACTTCATGTTTGTAAATATATGAAATTATTGATATTATTACATGAATAGTATATTAGAGGGGGACTCAACAATGAATAATTTTTTAAAAAAAGTACCTGGTTTTAGATCCAATACTAAATGGAAAGTAATAGTGGCATTAATTTATTACGCATATTGCGTGTATTCACTTCCGGCTCAAGGGGTCGGAGCATTTATAATTTCGATCTTAATTCCCTTTGTGTTTTTTTCTATAAAGGATAATACTAAATCAGCTAAAGCAAAAGTGATAGCAAACGAAAAAGCAAGAGAAAACAATCCTGAAGAATTTACAAAAACTATTGAGCCACGCACTCCTATTGTATTTACAAAAAAGCTTACAGGAATAATTGGAATATGTATGGTGCTTTTACTTGGGTTGGGTTCGTATGCAGCCTCAGTTCAAAGAAAAGCTGACACTAAAGCTGCATTTGAACAAAAGGTAATTACTGCAGCTAAAGTTAAGAGTGATGCCGAGGCAAAACAAAAGTCCATAGCGGCAGAGAAATTAGCAGCTGCTGTAGCTAGTGAAAATGAAAGACTTGCAAATATTCAAGCAGCTAAAGACAAAAAAGTTGCAGATGCAAAAGCTAAGGTTGAGGCGGCGGCTAAAGCAAAAGCTGATAAAGTAGCTTACGATACAGGAATAACTTATAATCAATTAGCTAGAACACCTGATAAATATGTTGCTCAAAAGGTTAAATTTCATGGTAAAGTAATACAAGTTATGGAAAGTGGTTCAGAGGTACAATTGCGAATTGCCATAAATGATAATTACGACACTGTTTTATTAGCATCATATGATAAAAGTATAATAGATTCAAGGATATTAGAAGATGATGAAGTTACTATTAAAGGAATATCGTCAGGGGTTATTACGTATAAATCTACAATGGGTGGTGACATTACTATACCAGGGGTAATGGTAGACATAATTAACTAAATAAGAGTATATAAAGGAATTTTTTAACTTTTGGAGAATACTTACATAAGATAAACTTATGAGGTGATTGAATGGTTAAAAATAGACTTAAGGAAATAAGAATGAAAGAGCATATGATGAGCCCAGGAGAATTCGCTTTATATATAGGAACTGATATGCAAAACTATAATAACTGGGAGAGTAATAGAAGCAAACCTAAGTTAGAACTGGCTATGTCAATTGCTTTAAAACTAAATAAAAGGATAGAGGAAATATGGTACTTTGAATAGTGCCATATTTTTTTATTTGTAGGTGTATTAAATAATTTAACGATAATTCAAATAATTGGAAACTATTGGAGCTAACTAGCATATATTAGAACTATAAGAGAAAACCAAAAGGAGGCAATTGATGTCAGCAAGCATAAAAGTAACATTTAAAGAAGATGACAAAGAAATGAGAATGTATTCGGAGGCAATAAGTCACAGTGGAAAGGTATGTTGGATTAAAGATTGTATAAATTTTTACATGAATTACGGGCACTTTGAAAAGAAGCTGAGAGCAATGTTAACTGACGAAAACAAAAAAGAGCAATAAAAAGACTACTTCTCCGGAGAGAAATAGTCGAGTCTTACATGAGTTCCTTACATGTAAGTTATGCCACCAACTATGAAAAGATGACACTTTTTATCTATATATTTAAAACGTTACATTTTATTCATATCTATTTCTTACGCTCCAATTATCGTCGCTACAATATAAAGCCCACCAATTATATAAGGTATTATTGCGAACATTTTTACATCACCACCTTACAAATAGTTTAACCAAATTACAAATAATTATACGGAGGTAATTCATGGAAATTTTAGTAATAAAAAATAATCATACAATTATAAATTGGGAATCAAGATCTTCTTCAACAAAATACCAAGATTGTATGAATGATAAAAAAGTAGAAATATTAGCAGGTAAATTATCTAAGAAATCTAATCACAGAAAATTTTTAATTACTCTGTTAGGATTAAGTCTTTATTGTAGAAATGTATTTGCAGCAACATCATCAATTGATAAATTAGGATGGACATTATTAAATTTAATTAGAGGTTGGGCAAAACCAATTCTAGTATTATGGTGCATAGTCGAAGTTATTCGCTCTGGATGTTCCGGGGATGTAAAAAAGACATTACCAATATTAATGAAATTTATTGTAATATTTGCTTCTATGTATTTGATACCTGAAATTTTCGATGCAATACAAGCAGCATTTGCACATTAGGAGGGGGAAATTATGAATAATATTACTAGTTTAGTTGAAGGAATAAAAGGTGCTGGTGCTGATGGGTGGGATTCATTAAAAACTATAGCTAAATTTTTAAATTATCTTATGCACCCAAGTTTGATTGTATCTGCACTGTGGAACTATACACAAGCTTATGCATTTTGGATATGTTTATTATTGGCAATGTTAGCAGCTATATTTTATGGATTAGGATTTAAAAAATGTGCCAAATGGATACCTGGATCAATTGCAATTTTTACTCTCATCAAGACTATAGGAGGGGCTTTCTAGTGAAAAATTTTAGCATACCAATTTCTAAATACCTGGAGTTTACGCATCCACAGTATATATATTTGCAGATCATACCTCATAAAGCTACAAGGAATTATGACTCAAGTCGTATAGCAAAGGCCATACAGAGGACATTCAGGTCCATAAATAAAAGAGTAAAATTCGATAAAAAGAAGTTATGTATTGAAACAAATTTCAAAATATCATATGCGGTTGATATTAAAAAAGGTGATACATGTTTTTATTTTATACTACCAAAGCAATATTTATCATACCTTACTGAAAAAATCCGTGAAATCTGGTCGAAAGTAGATCTCCAGGTGGTTGATCCAATTTCAGCATTTGGACCTGACACAGTCTATTACCAACTTAATAATAAAAAAGAGGACGCTTTATCACTAGAAATTAATAAGACAAGTAATGAGCCTCTTAACTCAATCCTGGCAGTCATGGAGATCATGCAGCAAGAAGACCGCGTGACACTTATATATAATTTTTTACCTAAAAGTCAATTCTCATGGGGTAAAAGATATGAGTCCACTCGTAAAAAGATAGAGGAATTGCAACCAATAGACAAAGACAAGGCTACATGGACCTATAGAGGCAAAGCAGCTCTTGCTGGTGTTAATTATATATTTACAAGCATATTATCAGTATTAACGGACTTCATGGGTGATGAGAAAGAAGTAAACACAGTTTTCTCTGAGCTCTTAGTCACCAGCAACATATTGGAGACGAATAAAAGATTAAGCGATTCTACCCAACGTAAAAAGGATAAAACCGTCCTTGATGCTCAGATTCTAATTGCGGCGAGTAGCACAGACAGAATTCGCCGAGAGAATATAACACAAAGTGTATGCAACAGTTTTTCTGTACTCGATGCAGAGGGTGGGAATGAGTTAATTGCGAAAAAAGTAAAATTGAAAAAAAAGCAACATATAAACATAGAGGATTATAAATTTTCAGGAGTAGATGAGAACACATTCTCGGTTGATGAAACACAGAATTTTATACAACAACCAGGTAGACAGCTTATGAAAATATTAGGAATACATCATGTAGAGGTAGAGGAGGCCAAGGTTCCTGATACTCTAAGTCATGGATATATTAGTTTGGGAGAAGTAAAGTGTAAGGGTGAGGGCATGACCGCTTATATTCAAGATACCTACGACAAAGGTTCTTTACCTCTAGTTATGATTGGAGCTCAAGGATCTGGGAAATCTAAGTTCGATGCAAATTATCATAAGATGGCAAATAAACGTAAAGAGGGCGGCGTGGTCATAGATTATATAAAAAATTGTGAGTTAAGTGATGATATTATAAAAGATACACTACCAGAGGATCTTATCATATTGGATTATACAAAGCCTGAATGTATTCAGAGTTTAGCTTTTAATGAATATAAAGTGGATTCTTCAATGACTATATTTGAAAGGCTTGAGCTTATGAATAAACAGGCCCAACAGATACTAACATTTGTAAATTCAATTAATGTAGAGCAGCCACTCCAAGCTAGGATGAGAAAATATTTATCAGCTGCTACAAATGTAGTATTTGCATGTGGGGAAAGTAGATTTAAGGAGGTTGTTAAATGTTTAGAGGACCATGTGATCCGTGCCAATTATATAAAAAAATTAAATGAGGAGGAAATTGAGTTTTTAGAGGATGAGATTAAGAGTTTACATGATCTTGATGAATATTCCAAAGCTACAGTAAAAGAGCCTACAGCTTATGTAATTGGAACTAAAATGGACCGCATTGAAGGTATACTTGATAGAATTAGTTTGTTAAGGGAGGACTTTAAACTAAAATATATGTTCAATAAAAGCAGTGCTAATAATATTGATTTTGCTGAGGAGCTTGAGGCTGGTAAGACGATAATAATTCGCATGCCTCAGGACAAATTCAGTATGCATAGCAAAAACGTAATTGTTACTTTCCTTATTTCTAAGATATGGAACGCAACTGAAATTAGGGGTTCATGGAATGCAAAACCTAGACCAACTCATATCTCAATTGATGAGATTTTCCAATGCAAAACTGCAATGAAAATGTTAAATGATACGGATATATTACCGCAAACAAGAAAATTTGGTTGTAAATTTGTTTTAAGTTGTCAATTCTTAGATCAAATAGATACAATAGCTGAAACCTTAGAGGGTGCCGGTGCATCTTTTATGTTACTCGGAGGGACATCGGAGAAAGACTTCAAACATTTTGAAAACAAGATAGAAAACTTTGATTATGAGGATCTCAGAGATATGAAACAATATTCGTCCATGAACTTAATTTATTACACAGGAGGCTATAGTAGTTTCATAAGTAAGTTACCTAAGCCAATAAAGAAAAAAAGGACTTTGAAAATAAAAGAAGTAAAATTACTAAAAATAGCCTAAATAAAAAAGTCTACCTTAATTGGTAGGCTTTAATTCTATTAAATTTATTTTAATAATAAAGGACAAAGTATACAATATATAGATTTAAATTACAATAAAAAAAATTAATGGGAACAAAAAGGCGAACATAAATATAAACAAAAAGTTAAAAGCATGTTATTATAAAGTAATAAATACTATTTTAATCATTTAGGAAAAGGCGTTTCAATATCTGTTAGACCTAAAAGATAATCAACAGATACATCAAAGTATCTAGCTATTTCAATGGTGATATATATACTAGGGGTGCGATGTGTAGTTTCGTAACCGCTTAATGTATTCCTTCGTATGTTTAATGCCTTTGATACTTTATCCTGTGTTAAATCTCTATCTTGTCTAATATTTCGCAACCGATCATTAAATCGCATAATCAAACCCTCCATGCTACATATAATTAAGTAGTATATCATGGAGCAATTGACAAAATTTATTATGACTCGTTTCGCGTACAACTAAAATTTAACAATATTCTTAAAAGAATAATATGAAATATATTACATATTATAAATTAAAAGGCGAACAAATGTTCTTTACTTGTTAACAGTCGAGTGCTAATATTGAACTATTGAACTACCAAATAAGAAAAATCAAACAAAATAAAAATAAATATTTTTTTAGTGTATAAAAGTCTTAGCTGATCGTTACTATGTATATATTAAGACATAAAATACTATGGGGGGATAAAAATGGACAATATAGTAACAAAGGATAAACAGATTGATATGAAGGAATTGAAACCTAAATTGGTATTTGTAAAGAAAAGTAATGGACAGCTTGTTTTAAAACTTATAGCCAATGGTAAAAAAATATAATAAACACTGATGGCTGTAATAACTGCATTTCATTCATCAGTATTTATCATGTTTTTTACTTCTTTATATATGTAACATATTTTTTCATTATTTTGACGTTTAATGAATTGGTATTAAAACTTGTGTTTTGGTAAGCTGTGCATCTGCGCCTTGACCTGTTGAAAGGTCAATGTCAAGTCCTTCTTCTTTAAAAAAACCCTCTGAAATAGCTGCATACATAGGAGCGTAGAATATAGAGCGAACTACTTCATTTAATTTTACTTTTACTAAAGCATCGCTGGTAGTTTTTTTGCATCCAGAGAATAATGTAGTTATTAAGGCTAGTGAGAGAAGTAAGGAAAAAATAGATATTTTTTTAATCTTCATAGATACCTCCGTATTATATAGTGTTATAATTATATAATATGGAAAATTGGCTAGATGTTACATTTTAAATAATATTCTAGCTTTATAAAAAAATATATTGACATATGTAGATTAAAAGGTATAATGAAAATTAAACAATAATGATAACAATTAATAGTTATATTATAAAATATTCAAAAGCTTAGATGAAGAGGAGTAGGGGAAAATTAATATTAAGAGAGGAAGATCCATAGGCTGTAAGATCTTCTATATGAAAATCCTTGAATGTTGCTTCGGAGCTTCTTTGCCAAGTTGATGTAATTAATTATAAGAACTTGGTAAAGACGGTTTTCTTAATCGTTAAATTTTAAAGAGCCTGCAAATTTTGCAGGAAAAAAGGTGGTACCGCGAGCTTTTCGTCCTTTTATAGACGAAGGGCCTTTTTTTATTGTTTTTTAATAATTGCTAATACAATTAGATTACTAATTAGTAAATAGGAGGACTTAAATATGGAAGAAATTAATAATATTGATAAGAATTATGATCCTAAAGAGTTTGAGGAAAGACTTTACGCCTGGTGGGAAGAAAAAGGTTTTTTCACACCAACTGTTGATACGGATAAAAAACCTTTTACAATAGTGATGCCACCACCAAACATTACAGGAAAATTACATTTAGGTCATGCTCTTGATAATACTCTTCAAGATATTCTAATAAGAACTAAAAGAATGCAAGGATATAATACATTGTGGCTTCCAGGTGAAGACCATGCTAGTATTGCAACAGAAGTAAAGGTTGAAAATGAACTTTTAAAGCAAGGGCTAAAGAAAAAAGAAATGGGAAGAGAAGCTTTCCTTGAAAAAGTTTGGGATTGGACTAATGAGTATAGAGAAAAAATTAGAGGACAAATAAGAAAAATGGGTTGTTCTGTTGATTTTACTCGTGAAAGTTTTACTATGGATGAAAACTTAAACCACGCAGTAAGAGAAGTTTTCGTTAAATTATATAATGATGGACTAATATATCAAGGAAATAGGATAACAAATTGGTGTCCAAAATGCATGACAGCAATTTCAGATGCTGAAATAATATTTGAAGAACAAGCGGGACACTTCTGGCATATAAAATACCCAATAATAGGCAGGTCTGAATTCCTAGAAATAGCTACTACAAGGCCAGAAACTATGCTTGGAGATACGGCAGTTGCTGTAAATCCTAATGATCCAAGGTATACACATTTAATAGGAAAGAAAATAATGCTACCTCTAGTAAATAGAGAAATACCAATAGTTGCAGATGATTATGTTGATATAGAGTTTGGAACAGGGGCGGTTAAAATTACTCCAGCACATGACCCTAATGATTACCAAATAGGAAAGAGACATAACCTTCCAGAAATAGTAGTTTTAAATGAAAATGCAGCTATATGTGAAGGTTATGGAAAATATTCAGGACTTGATAGATATGAAGCAAGAAAGGTCATGGTAGAAGATTTAGATAAGGCAGGACTACTTGTTAAGATAAAGGATCATGCTCACAATGTAGGTACTCACGATCGTTGTAAAACAACTGTAGAACCAATGTTATCAAAACAATGGTATGTTAAAATGGAATCTCTTGCAAAACCAGCTATAGATGCTGTAAGGGAAAAGAAAACTAAATTTGTTCCAGAGAGATTTGAAAAGACATACTTCAATTGGATGGAAAACATTCAAGATTGGTGTATATCAAGACAGTTATGGTGGGGACATAGAATTCCAGTATGGTACTGCGCTGATTGTGGAGAAATTATTGTTTCGGCTACTGATGCAACGAATTGTAGTAAATGTAATAGTACAAATCTTAATCAAGATAAAGATGTACTTGATACTTGGTTTAGCTCAGCATTGTGGCCTTTCTCAACACTTGGTTGGCCAAGTAATACAGAAGATTTAAAACAATTTTATCCAACAAGTGTTTTAGTTACAGGATATGATATTATATTCTTCTGGGTCGCAAGAATGATTTTTTCGGGAATATACAATTTAGGTGAAGTACCATTTGAAACAGTAGTAATGCACGGAATGGTTAGAGATGATCAAGGAAGAAAAATGTCTAAGTCTTTAGGAAATGGTATTGATCCATTAGACGTAATAGACCAATATGGAGCAGATGCATTAAGGTTTTCACTTGCAACAGGAAATTCTCCAGGAAGTGATATAAGGTTCTATGAGTCAAGGGTTGAAGCTGCTAGAAACTTTGCTAATAAAATTTGGAATGCTTCTAGGTTTGTTATGATGAACTATAATGAAGAATTAATGGCTAAATATAAAGATAGTAAAAACTACACTGCCGCTGACAAGTGGATATTATCGAGAATGAACACTGTAGTTCAAGAAGTAACAGAAAACATTGAAAAATATGAAATAGGTATAGCACTTCAAAAGACTCATGACTTTATGTGGACTGAATTCTGTGATTGGTATATTGAACTCGTTAAACCAGTATTATATGCAGAAGATGGTGAAGCTAAAGGCGTAGCATTAAATGTTTTAAATAAGGTATTAAAAACTGGACTTAAACTTCTTCATCCTGTTATGCCTTTTATAACAGAAGAAATTTATATGCATTTGGATAATGAGTATGAATCTATAACAATATCTAAATGGCCAGAGTATGACGAAACGCTTAATGATGAAAAAGCTCAGGAAAATATGAATTATGTTATAGAGGCGATAAAAGACGTAAGAAATGCAAGAGCAGATATGAATGTAGCACCTTCTAGAAAAGCTAAGGTATTCATATACGCAACAAAAGCAAAAGAAGCATTTGAGGAAGGAATGGTTTATTTCCAAAAACTTGCATTTGCTAGTGAGGTTAAGTTTTTAGCATCTAAAGCAGAGGCACCCGAGAATGTAGTTACAGTAGTAACTATTGGCGCAGAGGTATATATGCCATTACTTGAACTTGTAGATTTAGAGGTAGAACTAGAGAGATTAAATAAAGAAAAAGATAAACTAAAAAAAGAGATAGAGCGAGTAGAAAAGAAGCTAAGTAATGAAAGATTTACAGCTAAAGCTCCAGTAGAAGTAGTTGAAGAAGAAAAAGCTAAAGGTGAAAAATATAAAGAAATGTACAATTCAGTAATTCAAAGCATAGAAAATCTGAAATAAGTGATGCACAATAAATAAGAAGTAAAAAGTCTCCTATGTTTAAATAAGGCATAGGAGACTCACTTGTTTATTTTGATTTTGAAAGGAAGTATAACAATGAATTATGATGAGGCGATGGCATATATAAAAGACACAGCAAAGTTTGGTAGCAAACTCGGGCTTAAGAGAACGCAGATGATATTAGAACTTTTAGGGAATCCGCATAAAAAATTAAAGTGTATCCATATTGCAGGGACCAATGGGAAAGGGTCTACTACAGCTATGGTTACTACAATTTTGGTGGAAGCTGGGTATAAAGTAGGTTCGTATACATCTCCTTTTATAGAAGTATTTGAAGAAAGGATGCAAATTAATAATAAGAACATCTCTAAAGGAGATTTAAGTGACATTATAACAGAGGTTTCCAAAGTAGTAGAGAAGGTAGTAGAACTCGGGTATGGTAATCCGACAGAATTTGAAATTATAACTTGTGCTGGATTTTTATATTTCCATAAAAATAATGTAGACTTTGCTGTAGTTGAAGTAGGAATCGGTGGAAGGCTTGACTCAACAAATGTAATAACACCGATTTTAAGCATTATTACATCTGTAAGTCTAGACCATACTTTAATACTTGGGGACACTATAGATAAAATAGCATATGAAAAGGCTGGCATTATTAAGGCGGGAATTCCATTAGTTATGTTTCCTCAGCAGAAACAGAGTGAAGAAGTAATAGAAAAAACATGCACCGAAAAAAAATGCAAACTAATAAAAGTTTTTCCGGACTCATCTATATATTTAGGTAAAGAGAATTTGCATAATATTGAAAGTGCTTCAATAAATGAAAAAAAATTATTAAATGAAACAATACATAATTACGATAAAATTATAACTCAAAGAATTAAAGTAACTACCTTAAATAATGAGTACATTATTGATTTATCACTTTTAGGGAAACATCAATTATTAAATTGTTCTGTAGCAGTTCATGCTATAGAGGAACTTATAGCCCAAGGTGCCATTATTAGTAGTGAAGATATAATAAGTGGTCTTAAGAAGGTAAAGTGGCCAGCGAGGCTTGAGGTGATGAACAAGAGACCTTTGGTTGTTATAGATGGAGCACATAATATAGATGGTATAGAAAAACTTACTCAAAGCATTGACATGTATTTCAATTACAATAAAATCATACTGATTTTAGGAATCCTTGCAGATAAACAAGTAGAGGATATGATAAAAACTATAGTTCCCAAAGCTAGTAGAGTAATTACAGTTACACCTCATAGCGAGAGGGCGGAACTTTGCGAGCAGTTAAAAGTCCAAGTAGAAAAATATACCTCGGATTGTGAAGCAATAGAAGATTATGAACTGGCTTATAAAAAAGCTCTGAGCTATTGCGAAGATGGAGACTTATTACTAATATCGGGATCGTTATACATGGTGGGAGATATGAGAAAAATAATACGAAATGTTCATGGTTATTAAAAGCACAAAATGGATGCATCACATTTGGATGCATCCATTTTATTTTTTTTGATTAAGCATTTATAACTAATGCTTCAAGCGCTAATGCGAATTGATCTGGGCAAGAAGTACTTTTATCACCACATGTAATACCCTTAAGTTTTTTTATAGCAGCTTTAACTTCCATGCCTTTAAGCAAAGTTGAAACTCCTAATGCATTTCCAGGGCATCCACCTATAAAAATAACATCTGTTATTATATTATCAACAATTTCAAAATTTATTTTTTTTGCACAAACGCCTTTTGGCTCATAACTATACATAATTTATTCCTCCAATTAGTGTAATCTTAATAATTACACTAATTATTATATACTATTTAGTATCTATAGTTCAAGAAATTAATTTTTAGAAAACATTGTTAGCACATTATTATTATTTTCATATTATGGATATGAGGAGGTGAGGGATTTGAGAAAGTTATATGTATGTAGTACGTCATCAGATTGCATATCAAAGGTAAACTTAGATTTATTTGTAGAAGAGGAAAAAATATATTTGGATAAAGTAAATCTCAAAAGAGTTGGTCCTCATGGCATATGTGGTTATAAAAACAAGATTTTAACAGCTAATAGTTATGGTAATAGTATTTCTTTGGTTGATATTAAAAATTATGAAACAGAAAGTTACTTTATAGGTATGCACTGTAATGATTTATCGGTTGATGATAATAAGGTTTATGTTATTTGTGGGGATTCAGACGATATAATAGTATTTGATTTAGAGAAAAAAACCATTGTAGAGGCGATTCCTTGTGGTAATTCTCCGCATAGTATTTATATCTGTAAAAGAAAAAAACTTATTATAGTAGCGAATATGAATAGTGATAGTATAACTATAATAGATTCTTCGCGAGATGGGGATATTAAAAATATTAAGGTAGGAGCGTATCCTACTAAAGCGGTAATTACACCTGATGGAAATTATATTTTAGTTTGTGAGTCTAATATTGGCATGGATAACAAAGGGAATATTAGTATTATTTCGTTGAAAAACTACAATGTAATACAAAAAATTTCTGTTGGAAATTCGCCTGTAGACATGTATTGCAATCAAAAATACTGTTATATATCAAATTTTGGAGATGGAACGGTTAGTATGGTAGATATTAACAGTTATAAAGAGGTGAAAAAAATAGAGATTGGCGGTATGCCTAGAGGAATAATAGAAGATGAAAGATATTTGTATGTAGGTGATAACTATAACAATTTACTGTTTAGGATTGATAAAAATACTGATGATAAAAAAGCTATTTCTATTGGCGGAGAGCCTACAGGAATGACTTTTTTATAAAAGTTGTTTTTACGAAAATATATGTAACTTCCATGAGAAATAATAGCTTCTATAGGAAGATTAAGCTTATGTATTAAGATTAATCATCTATGAGAAGGTTAATTATTTTGGCGTAAAGTTCTGAAGGTTTGTTCCTCCATTTTGCGCATAAATTTCTTGCTTGTTTGTTTGAGGTTACACTAAGTTTAATGTCTATAAGTGTAAAACTGTCCTCAGAAGCGGTTAGGTTAACTAAATAATTATTATTGTTTTCTATTGTGTAATCTGCACTGACTGTTAGCTCTTTTTTTATATTTTCAATATGGGTTTTTAAGTAGTTATCAATAAGTTGTATTTTGCTATCGGAGATCCTTCCTTTAAACAAGGATAGAACATTGTCACCCTTTTGTGTAATGACTAATCTATGTTTACCTTTTTGCTCAGTATGCATAAGTAGGTTTGATGTAACTAATTCTGTAATATATTGTTGCAGAGTAAAATAATTAATAAAATTATTTTCTAAAATTATTTGTGTTATTTGAATATTAGATATTGGGAGTTTTATTTTATAAAATATATAAAGCAAAAGAAGCTTATTTTCAGCTAAGTCTAAAGCATCCTCAAACATATCGTATCCTCCTTGTAGGTCACTTAGTTTAAAACGATAATGAACTGGCTCGTTTAATGTAAAATTAACTACAAACAGTATAACATAAAAAGCGCCGAAATGAATCGGTGCTTTTAATTATAATGAGTTATTTCTTATAAATAATGGTAAAAAATAAATTTTAGATATAAAAATATATACATATATATCAACTTTTAGAATATAAATTTAAGTATAAATATACAAGGAGGATATAGCACGTCATGAGTTACATAAAAAAGAATTTAATACTATTTTGTATCATTTTTATTGGGGTTTCTACAATTATAGGTATTTATAATTGGAAAAGTAAGGGGACGTTTTTGAATAATCAACGTAAATTACCAATTTATAGCGTGGACACTAAAGAGAAAAAAATTGCAATTACATTTGATGCAAGCTGGGGCGATGATAAAACAGAGGATATACTGAAGACACTAGATAAGTATAATGCAAAAGCAACATTTTTTATAGTAGGAGCTTGGGTAGACCAATACCCTAAGATGCTAAATATATTGGATGAAAAGGGACATGAAGTAGGAAATCATTCCAATAAACATCCTATAATGACTACAATATCTAAAGAAAAAATGATTGAAGAAATAGCGGCAACAGATGCTAAAATAATGTCTATAACAGGAAAGCAAACAACACTATTTAGATGCCCTTCAGGAGAATATAATGATTTAGTTATTGGAACTGTACAATCTACAAATCATTATTGTATACAATGGGATGCTGATAGTATTGATTGGAAAGAAGAAGGGGCAGAAATTGAGTATAATAGAATAATAAAAAAGACGAGGCCCGGCTCTATACTTTTATTTCACAATGATGCCAAATATACCCCAGAGAATTTGGAAAAAATTTTACAACATTTTAAAGCTCAGGGTTATGAATTCGTAACAGTATCAGACCTAATATACAAAAAGAATTATTATATTAATGAGTCAGGAAAACAATTACAAAAATAATAATTAAAAGTATTGAAATTTAATAGGTATATGTATTATAATGGGAATAAAAAAGGAATATATATGTAAAATTAGAAAAATAAATGGGGGGAGCTTTGAATAACTAAAATTCTTTCAATATTAGGAATATTACAACGGAAAAATGAATACCTATAATCTAAGGAAAGTTTATTAAAAAAACTAAGGGAAAGAGGGATTATGATGGAGAATGTTATGTTAAATAACAAGATTTATTTAGAAGGAAAGGTAGTATCTGAACTGAAATTTAGTCATGAAATGTATGGGGAAGGGTTTTATGTATTTGATTTTGAGGTATGGAGACTTAGTGAAACAACTGATATTTTAACTATAACAATTTCTGAAAGATTAATCGCAGGTATGGATATCAAAACAGGAAATGAATTTATAGTTGAAGGTCAACTTAGATCTTACAATAAATTTGTTGAGGGATCTAATAGATTAATATTAACAGTGTTCGCTAGAGACATTAAAGTATGCGAAGAACGTAGTAAGAATCCAAATCAAATATTTTTAGATGGGTATATTTGCAAAAGCCCAGTGTATAGAACAACTCCTTTTGGAAGAGAAATTGCAGACATGCTTTTAGCAGTTAATAGATTATATAATAAATCTGATTATATACCTACAATTGCATGGGGACGAAATTCTAGATTCTGCAAAAGTCTTGAAGTAGGAGACAACATAAGAATTTGGGGAAGACTCCAGAGTAGAGAATATCAAAAGAAATTATCAGACGACGAAGTTATAAAAAAAGTAGCATATGAAGTGTCTATATCTAAGATGGAAAGAGTAACCAAAGATGGCGAAAACATAGTGCAGCCAGATACAACAATAGATCAAGATCAAGACTTTCAAGCCCTAGACGCTATATAGAATAATTTTAGTAGTTGAAAAGTCATATATTTGTGAATTAATTTTAAGATACTCTCTAGATGTTATATACATATATAATGTCTGGAGTTTTTTTTTATTAGGACTAGAAATAAGATTCACTTAAGAAGTGAAGGCGTAGAAAAGATCATATATTATGTAAAATACATTTAAACAAGCTTTAGCTTGATGAAACTGCATACGTCACAATAGATTTATTTGAGAAATTAGTGGGTTGAAAAGAGCATATATCACGTAAAATGTATTTTCACAAGCCTTAGTAATTCTTAATTAATTTTATTTGAAGATACGTTAAGAACAGTACATGTTTGAGCGTTAGCGAGTTTGTACTGTTTAGTATCTTCAATTAAAATTAGTTTAGAATTACTTAGCGTAGTGAAACACATTTGTAGTAATATATGCTCTTTTCTCCTAAACTATTTTCTTAAATCATCTAATAATTTAGTTTTTTCTTTAGTTCCACTATCTACATTTTTTATTATTTTTGCAGGAGCTCCAGCAACTACAACATTTTCAGGAACATCACTAACAACTACTGACCCTGCTGCAACTACTGAGTTTTTACCGATTTTAACTCCTTCGAGTATTACAGCGTTTGCTCCAATTAGAACATTATCACCAATTTCACAAGGGCTTTTGCTTGGTGGCTCAAGTACGCCTGCAACTACAGCACCTGCTCCTAAATGAACTCTTTTACCTAGTTTACCTCTTGCGCCTACAACAGCATTCATATCTACCATAGTTTCATCACCAATTTCAGCGCCTATATTGATAACAGCACCCATCATTATAACGGCATTTTTACCTATGGTAACCTTATCGCGTATAATTGCACCTGGTTCAATTCTTGCATCGATATTTTTCATATCAATTAAAGGGATAGCAGAATTTCTTCTGTCTAGTTCAAGTCTATATTTTTTGATTTTGTCTTTATACTTTTCTAAGAATTCTGATATCTCATCACTTTCTCCAAAAAGTATACGGAAAGTACCTTCACCGAAAGTCTCTATATTCCCAAACTGGCATTGTGATAAATCTCCATCAATATAAAGTTTAATTGGTGTAGCCTTTTTTGATTCTTTTATGTACCTTGCAATTTCATAAGCATCTGTTAAATCGTAGTTCATAATTAGTCTCCTCTCGTATCATAAGTATTAATCCAAATTCTTGTTTTTATGCATTCCATTTCAAGTAAAATATAAATACTATCTTATTATGAAAACAAATTTAAAATACTTATTTTCTTAAGAAATATATTTAAAATTAAAGAATCAATGAAAAATATCATTAGCATAGTTATAAAAATTTAAAAAATACTGATTTTTATTATATTATATAGTAAAATACTTATAATGCAAACACTTGAAAAGTAAAAACACTTGAAAGGATGATTTTATGAGTAATTTATTTTCAAACAACGTATCTAATGTTGAAATATCTGGAATTAGAAAATTTTTCAATAAGGTTTCAAAAGTTGAAGGTGCAATTTCATTGACACTTGGGCAACCTGATTTTCCAGTGCCTAAAAATATTAAAAAAGCTATGATTAATGCAATTAATGAAAATAAAACGGAGTATACAGCTAATGCAGGTATTGTGGAGCTTAGAAATGAGATTTCTAATTTTTTACGTAGCATGGACATTAACTATTTAGCTGATGAAATAACTGTGACTGTAGGAGGAAGTGAGGCACTGCTATGTATTTTTGGGGCATTTTTGAATGCGGGAGATAAAGTTCTTGTGCCAACACCAGCTTACCCGGCTTATGAGAGCTGTGTTAAGATTTTTGGCGCGGAAGTAGTTAACTATAATCTTAACAAAGATTTTTCTATTAACTTTGATAGTATAATTAAACTTATAGATGATGAAAATCCTAAGCTATTAGTTATGTCACATCCGTCAAACCCAACTGGAGCAATATTATCAAGGATTGAGCGTGATAAACTTTTTGAAATCCTAAAAGAAAGAAATATTTACATAATAAGTGATGAGATGTATAGCGCGTTGTGCTATGAAGAATACTATTCTCTTGCTCAAATTGATGAATTAAGAAATAGAATAATTTTGGTAGGCGGGTTTTCTAAAATGTTTTCAATGACTGGACTTAGAGTAGGATATGTTTGTGCTAGCAAACACATAACGGATAATATACTCAAAGTGCATCAATATAATGTTTCTTGTGCAACTTCAATTTCGCAATGGGGAGCACTTGAAGGATTAATTTCTTGCAGGGATGATGTCAGTAATATGAAAGTTGAATTTGAAAAGAGAAAAGAGTATGTGTATAAAAGGTTAAGGCAAATGGGGATGGATACAACACTTCCTAGAGGAGCTTTTTATATATTTCCATCTATAGAGAAATTCTCTATGACTAGCGAAGAGTTTTGTACTAGGTTACTAAATGAAGGCTTAGTTGCTGTAGTGCCTGGTTCAGCTTTTGGAACAGGAGGGGAAGGATTTATCAGGATATCATATTCGTATAGTTCAGAGGTTTTAAAAGAGGGGTTAGACAGGATGGAAAAATGGATCGCAATGTTATAACAGTAATTTCCGTAAGTGGGGTATATATATAATAAAGCCTTGGAGCAGAGAAGTATCTGTTCCAAGGCTTTAGTTATTAGCGTTTAAAGTGATAGATTGATTACGTCATCCATAGTATACATACCTTTATCTTTTCCGTACATAAATTCGCAAGCTTTAAGTGAGCCTATTGCAAAAACATCTCTTGATATTGCAGTATGCTTGATTTCGATACATTCGCCTTTTCCTGCAAATATAACTTCATGATCACCTATAATATTCCCACCACGAATAGCGTGAATTCCTATTTCGTTGTGCTCTCTTTTACTTAATCCATCTCGACCATTAGTAAAAACCGTCTCGTCGTCTATTGAAGCTTTAATTGTATTAGCAAGAAGTAGAGCGGTGCCACTAGGTGCATCAACTTTCTGATTGTGATGTTTTTCAATTATTTCAATATCGAAATCTTTATAAAGCATTTTGCTTACACTCTTAAGAATGTTATTAACAATATTTATACCTATGGACATATTTGCTGAGTGAAATACTGGGATTTCACTGCTAAGGGAGCTAATTTCAGATAATTGTTCAGCTGAGTAACCAGTGGTACAAAATACAATAGGAGTATTTTTTTCTTTAGAATACTTACATAAGTCAATTAAAGCATCTGGCCTTGAAAAATCTAAAATTACATCTACATCAATATCACACTCAAGTATGCTGTCATAGCATGGATAGTTTAGATTAGATGAATTCCTATCAACACCTGCAACAATTTCAATTGTTGTTGAAGCTTTCGCCATTTCAGAAATAACTTTACCCATTTTCCCATTACAACCATTTAGAAGCATTCTAATCATTATAATACCTCCTTTAATGGAACGTTATATGCTTTTAATTCTTTTTTTAGGAACTCTAAATTATTATCTTCCATTTCACATAAAGGTAATCTTAGAGGACCGACCTGCATGCCCATAAGATTTAGAGCTGTTTTTACAGGGATTGGATTTGTTTCTATAAATATAGAATTATTAAGTGGAAGGTAACCTAATTGAATTTTTAATGCCTCATCGTGCTTTCCATTTAAATATAATTCACACATGTTATGAATATCTGTAGGAATTATATTTGCAATAACGGATATAACTCCTATACCACCTAATGAAAGTATAGGTATAACTTGATCATCATTACCTGAATAGATATCTAAGTTATCTGCGCATAACGCTTTAATTTGAGCTATTTGACTTATATCTCCACTTGCCTCTTTGATTGCTACAATATTTGGTATTAAGCATAATTTTTGAAGTGTTCGTGGAAGAATATTAAGAGCCGTCCTTGAAGGAACATTGTATATTATTATTGGTGAAGTTACACTATTTGCAATTACTTTAAAGTGCTCAACTAAACCCTTTTGTGTAGTTTTGTTGTAGTAGGGTGTAATTACAAGTAATGCATCTACTCCTATTTTTTCTGCCCATTTACTCATACTAATTGCATCGGCAGTGTTGTTACTTCCAGTACCTGCGATTACTGGAATTCTTTTATTAACTAAATCAACTACAAATTTTATAGTCTCTTTTTTTTCTTGTTCAGTCATAGTAGAAGCTTCACCAGTTGTACCGCAGACAATAATTGCATCTGTTTTACTTTCAATATGCCATTCTATTAATTCCTCAAGTTTTTGGAAATCTACTCCTCTTTCGTTAAATGGAGTGACGATTGCAACACCAGACCCTTTAAAAATACTCAAAAGATTACCTCCTCGTAGTTTTATAAAAATAAATAAAAATTTACTTTTATATAGCTATTTTATTTGTATACTATATATTTATTAATTTAGATTGCTTTTAGTGAAGAATTTCTTTTCGTACATAATATAGTAATGTAAATTCATAATAATTTGAAACATAACATGACTAGCCACTAAAATATTTTTTGTCATTATATTATATTATATAGCCCATATGCGAAAATATATATACTTTTTTAAAAAAAAGTAAATTCTACATATTGCAATAAAAAATCTCTACATATATAGTGATAAGAATTATTTTAGTAATTGCTTCTTAATTTTAATATTATGAATAAAAAAGTCCTATATTGTAAAATATATAACATATTACAGTATAATTGGGAGGTACATCATGGGGAAAACACCTTTAAAAAAAGTTATAAAAGCTAAATTAAAAACAAATAAGGAGTTAACAACAAATGAAATGTTAAGAGAAACCTTAAAATATGAAATAGCAGAAGAATTAGGACTTATAAGCAAGATAGATGATTGTGGGTGGAGTGGACTAACAGCTGAGGAAACAGGAAGAATTGGAGGATTAATGACAAAAAGAAAAAAACTTATAAATCTCCCTAAAAATAAAGATTTTTAGAATTCCAAAGCAAATTGCTTGGACAATAATTGCTGTATAGGTTAGAATATTATATACCATTACAGTAGTAAGAGGGGATCTTTTAAAAAGGTGAACCTTTTTTTAAAAGCAAAGGAGAAATGTTAATATGGATTGTTATAAAGAATTTGCTCATATATATGATGAATTAATCAATTCGGATATTGATTATAAAACATGGGCAACTAACATATTATGTATTTGTAAAGATCAACGCCTAAATATGGACAGTTATTTGGATTTAGCCTGTGGTACAGGAAATCTTACTATAGAAATTGCAAGTGAATTTAAACATATATGGGCAGTTGATTTATCTTCTGATATGTTAAGTGAAGCAGAACAAAAATTAAGGAATTCTAACATAAAAGCACAATTTGTATGTCAGAATATTTGCGAACTTAATATAAATAAGACTTTCAATCTCATAACCTGTTGCTTAGATTCTAGTAATTATATATTACAAGAAGAAAAATTTAGAAAATATATATCAGGAGCTTACAATTTATTAAAAGAAGATGGATTATTTGTTTTTGATATTAATTCTTATTACAAACTTACAAACGTACTTGGAAATAATACTTATAATTACGATTCGGAAGATGTAGTATACATATGGGAAAATTATTTAGAGGATGATGTAGTTGAAATGAGTTTAACCTTTTTTGTTAAAGAAGGACAAGTATATAGGCGGTTTGATGAACAACATTCAGAAAGAGCTTATACCGAAGAGTATATAGAACGGATTATAAAGGAAGTTGGATTTGAAATAATAAAAAAAATGAATAATTACGAAGATAAAGTAGTAAATGATACAACAGAGAGAATATGTTATGTTCTTAAGAAGTAAAATAAGAAGAGATAGAATTATTTTAAAATTACAGGAGGATATTATATGGATAAATTAGTTAGAGCTACAGCAAAACAGGGCCAAGTTAGAATATTTGCAGCCATAACTACCGATTTAGTAAATGAAGGAGTTGTTATGCATTCATGTTTGCCAACGGCATCGGCAGCTTTTGGGAGAATGCTAACAGCAGGTACACTTATGGGAACAATGTTAAAGGCAAAGCAAGATAGCCTTACCCTTCAGATTGATGGTGGTGGAAAAGCGGGTGGAATAGTAGTGACTGCTCATGCTGATTCAAGTGTAAAAGGGTATATAGCAGATCCTAATGTGGATTTGCCAGCTAACAAACTGGGTAAGCTTGATGTAGGTGGTGCAGTTGGAACAGATGGTTATTTAAGAGTCATAAGAGATATGGGGCTCAAGGAACCATATGTAGGCCAAGTACCTATTCAAACTGGTGAAATCGGGGATGATTTAGCTTATTATTATACAGTTTCTGAGCAAACTCCATCAGCTGTTGGACTTGGAGTCTTAGTTGATACTGATATGAGTATTAAGGCTTCGGGAGGGTTTATAATCCAAATGATGCCTGATGCGGATGAATTCTTAGCTGATATGATAACATACAGACTTGAAGAAATTCCATCGATAACTGAATTTATAGAAAAAGGTATGAGCATAGAAGAAATATTAGAATTTATATTTGAAGATATGGAACTTAAAATACTTCAAGACATTAAGCCAACATATAAATGTGATTGTTCTAGAGAAAGAGTGGAGAAAGCATTAATAAGCATAGGAAGAAAAGATCTAGAAGAAATATATAATGATGAAAAAACAGAGGAACTTAAGTGCCATTTCTGTAATAAAAATTATGAATTTAATCATGAAGATATTGGTAAACTAATAAAAGAGGCTAATTAATAATTAACTTTATTAATAAAATATTATAAAGTTGTTGACAAGTTTTATTAATTAAGGTAGACTATAATAGTTGTATAAAGACATGTGGGAGCATAGCTCAGCTGGGAGAGCATCTGCCTTACAAGCAGAGGGTCACAGGTTCGAACCCTGTTGTTCCCACCACATATGGCCCAGTAGCTCAGTTGGTTAGAGTGCTGCCCTGTCACGGCAGAGGTCGAGGGTCCGAGTCCCTTCTGGGTCGCCATTTAAATTCAAAAAAATGGCGATTTTAAAAATTAATGTGGCTGGATAGCTCAGTCGGTAGAGCAGAGGACTGAAAATCCTCGTGTCCCTGGTTCGATTCCTGGTCTAGCCACCAGTGTTGCGGAAGTAGCTCAGTGGTAGAGTGCCACCTTGCCAAGGTGGACGTCGCGAGTTCGAATCTCGTCTTCCGCTCCAAAAACTTTAAAAATTAAAAAAAATGGCGCTATAGCCAAGCGGTAAGGTCAAGGTCTGCAAAACCTTTATTCCCCGGTTCAAATCCGGGTGGCGCCTCCAAAACAAAAAAAGAAGTTTAACTACTGATGTTTCAGCAGTTAAACTTCTTTTTTTTATATTATAAAATAATGTAGCTATACATTTGCATTAATTTATTAGTATAATCTTGCGTTTTATAGGATGTATTGATGATTAAAACAACAAAGGCAAGCATAATTGGATTTTATGTTATTTACTACATGTTTTTTGTGGAATAGGTGAGGAAATTGTATTCCGTGGATACTTGTATGAAAAATTAAAGGAAACTACAAATTCTGGAGAATAGTCTGTTGTTATTTCATCTATATTGTTTGGGCTGTTTCACTATCCTGTGGGACACAATATTCTGCAAGTTCTTATGACAACTGTTATTGGGTTTATATTTGCAGTATTACGATTGAAATTCAAAGATTGTACAACTTTATCGGTGGGTATTGCTCACGGACTATATGATACCTTTATTCTTATATTAAGTTGTGTTCTTAATTTAGTTTATTTGCAGATGCGTAAAGAAAAACGCATGTTTGAGCGATAGCGAGTTTGCGATTTTTAGCAACTACAAATAAACTGAATTTTAGAATTACTTAGTGAAGTGAAAGCATTTCAAGCAATATATACTTTTCGTTATAGCATGATTTAAGAAAAGCTGTTGCATAATATACGAAGAACCTTATTTACTACCTAGACTCTAAAAATGCTGCCTCTATCGATTAGTTTCCCATTTCTTAAAAATACAGGCTCTACATTATGCTTTTTTAAAAACGCTAATACCTCTTTTCCATATAGATAATAATCTAAATGACCATAAAATGCTAAGACGTTATTTTCGATAAGACCTGTTGCACCACCAATAAAACCATAGTTCATCCCTGGAAGGAGAATATCACCGGGAGGAATTAATAAAACATCTATTTTATTTATAGTCAAAGCCTTGGAAATTGAAATGTCACTAGTAATTATTGCATGATCATTTACTATGCAAGTAGAGCATTTTGTGTAACCTTGCTTTACGTTTATTAGATTTTTATCTTTACAAAAAGACAAAACAGCTGGATCAGTAAAATTAATTGAGTGAATAAAAAGATTACTTAAGCTCAAGCAATTAAGAAATATGTTGTAAGGATAGTCTGTTTTTAAAGTTAGTTTTGATTTGTACACTTTGTAGTTTTGCAAAATTAACTTCTGTATAAAATCACTATCCATGTCTTGATGTACTATAATATTATTGCCTGATATGTGCATAAGCATATCGGGATGACCACATTCAACATCACAAAGTAGCTTGCTTGGAGGGCAAATAAGTAAATTATATCCTCTAGAAATTAAATATTCTTTTTCTTCTTTAGCAATTCTAAAATCAACGATTAAATTTTTCATTATAAAACTCCTGTTTTTAAATATATTTTCTTATGTTTATTTTATAACATAAATCTATAAGGAAATGCAATATGTCGATAATTGTTTAAGTTATTTTGCATATACATTAATATTACACGCATACTACCTTAATGAGAAAGGAGTGTGTAAAATGCTTTTATTAACTATTGCATATAATAGGAGTATGGAATACATCATTGAAGAAATTGAAGATATGAAAAGATCTTTTAAAGATAAGAAAAACATACTAGGTATATCAGAGTCTATTATAGAAGATAGTCATTTGGTAAAGTTTTTTAGTAGTGATGATAATTTAAGTGATAGTAGTATTAAAGCATTTAATTTAAATGTCGCTAATATGTTATATAAAATAGTAACAATAGAATTTTGTAAAAAAGAAATGAATGCTTTTTTAGCAGAAACGTATTTTTTTCTGCAAAATGATGAAATTAAACAAATTAAACCAAAGATACAAGAGGCATTGCTTAGTGAAGGGACTATACTAGGACCTAATATGGTGTATTGTATTAATAGGAAAAATAAGATTATAGATAAAATAACTAGATGTATAGAAGAAAATAATGAAATTAATGTAAGTGGATTTTTAACATTTAGGACAAAAGAACTAAATTCAGATTTAGAATGTATTGTAGATAAAGTAGTTGAAGAGTATATGGTTGATAAAGAATATAATGAGTTTATAAAGCTTCTTAAATATTTTGTTGACGTTCAAGAGAGTAAGGTAGATGAGGTTCACATTCTAATTGAGAAAAATGGAAGTTATAATCTAAGAGATGAAGAAGGAAATGATTTAGTAGGTAATATGATGACGGAGCTACCTGATGTTAAATTTGATTCGAAAGAAAATCAAGAAGAACTTATAATTAGTGCTATGATAACTAATGCTCCTAAAAAAATAATTATACATTGCAGCGGCAATTGTAAAAATAAAGAATTGATTGGTACGATTAGTAAGGTGTTTGTGGATAGAGTTCATTATTGTGATAATTGCGTCGAATGTGAAAAAATAAAAAAAGGATTAGCTGTATTTGAGTAGAAAATAATATATATAAAATTTATATTTAATAAAAATAAAGAGTATTGACAATTAAAAAGTTATGTTATATAATACTAATTGTTGTGAATGAAAATATAAAAAATAATTTAATATAATATAATGTTTACAAGAAGAAACAGCCGTTTCTCACCTTACAGCTATGCTAGTTTGGTTAATTAGTAATTTAAATTTGTTACTATTAGGGACGGCATTTTGTCGTCCTTTTAATTGTTTAAATATTATAAGGTTAGCTAAATACACCTAGGAGGTGAAAACTATTAGTAAAAACAAAAATTTCATAATGAATGAGGAAATACGACATTCAGAAATAAGAGTTATCGGAGCTGACGGATCTGCATTGGGTATTTTAAATACTAAGGATGCTTTAAATCTCGCTGATGAGGCAGATATGGATTTAGTTATGATGTCTCCGACTGCTAAACCTCCAGTATGTAGAATAATGGATATTGGTAAATATGAATACGAAAAGCAAAAGAAAGAAAAAGAAACTAAAAAGAAACAAAAAGTTGTCGTTCTTAAAGAAATACGATTAAGTGCAACAATACAAGATCATGATATCTCAATTAAGGCTAGTAATGCTAAAAAATTCTTGCTAGACGAAGATAAGGTAAAGATTACTGTAAGATTTAGAGGAAGAGAAATTGAAAACTCTAAAGTAGGACATAAGATTTTAAAATCATTTGTAGAAAAAATCGGTGATGATGTTTATGTTGTCGAGAAACCAGCGAGACAAGAGGGAAGAAATATGATAATGATTTTGGCTCCCAAAAAAGCGTAACCGAGAGGAGGAATTTTATTATGCCTAAAATGAAAACACATAGAGGCGCAGCAAAAAGATTTAAGAAAACAGGTACTGGCAAGCTAAAAAGAGCGAAAGCTTTTACAAGCCATATATTAACAAAGAAAAGCGCAAAAAGAAAAAGAAACCTTAGAAAAACAGGATATGTTTCAACAACTCAAATAAAAGCGATGAAGAAATTGTTACCATACTTATAATATGAATGGTGATCAGGAGGTATATTAAATGGCAAGAATTAAGCGAGCAGTAAACTCTCGTAAAAACCATAAAAAAGTATTAAAGCTTGCAAAAGGTTATTACGGTGGAAGAAGTAAGTTATTTAAAACAGCTAATGAATCAGTAATGAGAGCATTAAGAAATGCTTATATTGGTAGAAAATTAAAGAAAAGAGATTTTAGAACACTTTGGATAGCTAGAATAAATGCAGCTTCAAGGTTAAGTGATCTTTCATATTCAAGATTTATGAATGGAATGAAACTTGCAGGCATAGATATTAACAGAAAGATGCTTTCTGAAATTGCTATAAATGATCCTAAAGCTTTTGCTGAATTAGTAGAAGTTGCAAAAAAACAATTACAAGCATAAAAATTATAATTTAAAATGTAGCCGTTAGGCTGCATTTTTTATTGCATTTTTGACAAAAATATGTTAAGTGATATAATTAGTGAAATGTCATTATAATAATGTTATTGTAGAAATTTAAAGGTGTAGAGGTGGCTAATTTGGAATTAGATATTAAAGCTATTAAAAAGAAAAGTATATATACTCCTGTTCGGATACTAGCATTAGGGTTCGCTATAGTTATATTCATAGGAGCATTACTCCTAAGTCTACCTATAGCTTCACAAAGCGGTGGAATTACACCTTTCATAGATTGTATATTCACCTCTACATCGGCTGTGTGTGTTACAGGCCTCGTAACTGTGGATACTGGGACGCATTGGACATACTTTGGGAAAACAGTGATAATGTTTCTTATAGAAATAGGCGGGCTCGGATTTATGTCCGTGGCTACACTTGGTTTTTTCTTTTTAGGTAAAAGGATAACATTAAAGGAAAGGCTAGTAATGCAGGAAGCTATGAATGTTAGTTCGCTTCAAGGCTTAGTTAAAATGGTTAAATATGTACTAATATTTACATTTTCTGTTGAAGCAGTAGGGGCAGTGTTATTTTCAACACAATTCATTCCAGAATTTGGAATTGCTAAAGGAATATATTATAGTGTATTCCATTCAGTTTCTGCTTTTTGTAATGCGGGGTTTGATTTGATGGGAAATTTCAAAAGTGTTACTGAATATGCTAATAATTCAGTAGTGATATTGACAATTGCAGCACTAATTGCAATTGGTGGTTTAGGATTTTTCGTTTGGGTGGAAATATATAATTGTAAATCATTTAAAAGGCTGTCACTTCATTCTAGAGTAGTTATTTATTCTACTTTAGTTTTAATTTTTGGAGGGGCGATACTTATGTATATTTTTGAGATGAATAATCCAGGTACTATTAAGGGGATGACCTTTAAGGGTAAAGTTTTATCTTCAATATTTGCATCGGTTTCTCCTAGAACTGCTGGGTTTAATTCTATTCAACTAGATAAAATGACTCCTGCAGGAAATTTTTTAACTATAATTTTAATGTTTATTGGTGGATCACCTGGTTCAACGGCTGGTGGTATAAAAACAACAACTGCAGTTATACTTTTTATGACTGTATTGTCTGTAGTTCGTGGGCGTGAAGATACTGAGATTTTTCAAAGACGTATAAATAAGGAAACTGTATATAAATCATTAGTAATAACTGTACTTGGTTTTGTAATTGTTATAGGAGTTACTATGATATTATCAATTACACAGCAACACGACATTCCTTTTGAGTACTTCTTATATGAGGCTACTTCGGCGTTTGCTACAGTAGGGTTAACCTTGGGGTTAACTACAAAATTAACACTTGTAGGGAAGATAGTAATAGCAATTACAATGTATGCGGGGAGAGTCGGACCGCTTACTATATTACTTGCAGTTGCTAAAAATAAAAAGGCTAAATCGGGTAAGATAAAATACCCGGAAGGTAAAATTTTAATTGGATAGGGGTGGGGTTAATGAGTAAAAGACAGTTTATTGTTATAGGTCTTGGAAGATTTGGAGCGTCTGTTGCTGAAACATTATATTCTTTGGGAAATGATGTGTTGGCAGTTGATTCTGATGAAGAAGTAGTTCAAGAAATCTCGGATAATGTGACTCATTCAGTTCAAGTAGATGCAAATGATGAGAATAGCTTAAGAGCGCTTGGTATTCGTAATTTTGATTGCGCAGTTATTAGTATTGGTTCTAACATCCAAGCTAGTATTTTGGCAACACTATTAGTAAAAGAATTAGGAGTAAAACATGTAATTGCAAAAGCAACTAATGCGTCACATGCAAAAGTATTATATAAAATAGGTGCAGATAGAGTAGTTTTTCCAGAAAGAGATATGGGTGTGCGTGTTGCACATAATTTAGTATCTTCAAACATCTTAGATTATATTGAATTATCGCCTGATTATAGTATAGCCGAAGTTATTAGCCCTGAAGAATGGCATAATAAAACTTTAGGAGAATTGAATATAAGGGCAAGGTACGGCATTAATGTAATGGCTATAAAAAGAAATAATGACATTGACGTTTCACCACTTGCAGATAACATTATTGAACCAGGTGATATTATTGTGGCTATAGGTAATATTGAGGAATTGAATAAGTTAGAAAATCTAGTTAAATAAGGGGTACTTATTTTGGAACATATTGAAAGTAAGGATAATTTATTGATTAAGGATATTAGAAAGTTGAAAGAAAAAAAGCATAGAGTAAGCAGCAACATGTTTTTAGTTGAAGGATTTAGGTTTGCACAAGAAGCAATAGACTCAGGATTTGATGTGGTGAATATTTTTATAAGTGAAAGAGCAGAGCTTAAATATGAAAACTTTTGTATAAAAAACAAGGTAAATGAAAATACTAAGGTTTACATTGTTAGTGATAATGTATTTAAAGGTATTTGCGATACTGATAATCCACAAGGGATTATTGCGGTTGTTCGTAATAAACCATTAGAGATTAAATATGACAATGGGTTCTATGTGCTCGCTGATAGAATTCAAGACCCAGGTAATATGGGAACCATAATTAGAACTGCTCATGCATCGGGAGCGTTAGGGGTTTTAATTACAAAAGGAACTGTGGATATTTACAATGAGAAAACTTTAAGAGCAACAATGGGATCTATCTTTAAAATACCTGTTATATACGATGAAGATTTATACATTGTGAAAAAACTTAGGGATGTTGGATTCGAATTAGTTGCTAGTTCATTAGATACAGATAAAAACTTTTATGATGTAGATCTAAAAGGAAAAATTATTATATCAGTTGGAAATGAAGGTAATGGAATTTCCAGTGAAGTTTATAATATAAGTGATTTGAAAATAAAAATCCCTATGCCTGGTGGTGCAGAGTCTCTAAATGCAGCTGTAGCTGCATCAATTATGATGTATGAAGTAGTAAGACAAAAAAACAATATATAAATTATAGTTGAAATTTTTCTCATTTGTGGTTATAATGTTTTGTATACTTTCACAAATTACGAATTAGTAATTAAAAATCAAGAATCAAGAATTAAATGATATTAAGCTGTGATGGAGATAGTAGATATAAAAATATATACAGGGATAAGAAGCCTTAGACTGAGAGCTTACTTAAGAAATTTTTTATATTGAAATTCACTCCGGAGTTCTAACAGTGAAACCAAGTAACTGTTAGCGGGTAGAATCGATAAATTTATCTAAGAGGACTGTTTTTTAGTCAATTAGGGTGGTAACGCGGTTATTCCGTCCCTTCACTAGGGATGGTTTTTTTTGTTTTAAAAAAAAATATAAAATTTATTAAGTAAGTAAATATGGAAGGAGAATTCACTATGAAAGAAAAGTTAGAAATGATAAAAGCAACAGTTTTAGAAGAATTAAAAATAGCTACCATTAAAGAAGAATTAGAAAATATTAGAGTTAAGTATTTAGGAAAAAAAGGAGAACTAACACAAATATTAAGAGGTATGGGACAACTTTCAAATGAGGAAAGACCAATTGTTGGTAAAATAGCTAATGAGGTTCGGAGCGACATAGAATCACTTATAACAAAAGCTTCAGATATACTTAAAAACAATAAAAAGGAAATGGAATTAAAAAGTGAAATCATAGATATTTCTATGCCGGGGATAAAACAAACAGTTGGGAAAAGACATCCTCTTGATTTAACACTTGAAAAAGTTAATGATATATTTTTATCTATGGGATTTGCAATTGAGGAAGGCCCAGAGGTAGAACGAGATTATTATAATTTTGAGGCGTTAAACATACCTAAAAATCATCCAGCAAGGGGTGAGCAGGATACATTTTATATAAATGATAGTATAGTTTTAAGAACTCAAACATCTCCAGTACAGATAAGAACTATGGAAATTCAGAAACCGCCTATAAAAATGATTTCTCCAGGAAAGGTTTATAGATCAGATGCAGCGGATGCTACTCATTCTCCAATCTTTTATCAAATAGAAGGATTAGTTGTTGATAAGGGAATTACGTTTTCAGATTTAAAGGGAACATTAGCGGCATTTACACAAAAAATGTTCGGAGACGAAATGGAAACTAAGTTCAGGCCACATCATTTTCCGTTTACTGAGCCGTCAGCTGAGATGGATGCTACTTGCTTTGTTTGTAAGGGAAAAGGTTGTAGCGTGTGCAAGGGAAGCGGTTGGATAGAACTTTTGGGCTGTGGTATGGTTCATCCTGATGTTTTAAGAAATTGTGGAATAGATCCGGAAGTTTATAGCGGATTTGCTTTTGGATTTGGACTTGATAGAATTACAATGCTTAAATATGGAATAGATGATATTCGAGCGCTTTATGAAAGTGATATGAGGTTTTTAAAACAATTTTAATATAAAAGTTAATTACAGCTTCGGAGAAGATAATTAATACTATAGAAAGACTAGGAGGATACATTATGAAAATTCCAGTTAAATGGCTTGAAGATTATGTTGATATAAATATTCCACCAAAGGAACTTGGAGATAGGCTAACGATGTCTGGTTCAAATGTAGAAGAGGTTATTATAGCAGGTGCTGAAATTCAAAATGTTGTCACAGGAAAAATAATAGAAATAACGCAGCACCCAGATGCAGATAAATTAGTTGTATGTCAGGTAGAAATAGGGCTTGATAAACCAACTCAAATTGTTACAGCGGCTACTAATATGAAAGAACAGGATATTGTACCAGTAGCACTTCATGGTTCAACGCTTCATGGAGGATTAAAAATAAAAAAAGGTAAACTTCGTGGGATAGCTTCAAATGGAATGTTTTGCTCTGAGGAAGAACTTGGAATTGCCACAGATGAAGCAGTTCATGGATTAATGATACTTCCAAGTGATACTATTATTGGCAAGGATATAAAAGAAGTATTAAAACTTCAAAGCGTTCTAATAGATTTTGAGATAACTTCAAACAGGGCAGATTGCCTAAGTGTTTTAGGAATTGCTAGAGAAACAGCAGCAACTTTAGGCACAGAGTTTAGAAAACCAGCATTAGATTATAAAGCTACTAACATGGATAATGTGGAAGATATCTACAAAGTTGATATTAAAGATGAGCTTTGCAGAAGATATATGTTAAAAGGGATAAAAAATATAAAAATTGAGCCATCACCACAATGGATGCAAGAAAGACTAATTGAGGCAGAACTTAGGCCTATTAATAACATAGTTGATATTACAAACTTTGTAATGCTGGAGATTGGTCAACCTATGCACGCTTATGATGCTAGGCAAATTACGACTAATAATATAATCATTGAAAGGGCTCAAAATGATTCTAAATTTATTACATTAGATGAGAAAGAAAGAAATTTAGATGAAACTATTTTAACCATAAAAGATGGAGATAGAACTATAGGCATTGCAGGTATAATGGGTGGCTTAAATTCAGAAATTAAAGAAGATACCACAAGCGTAATATTTGAGAGCGCAAACTTTGAAGGAGTTAATATAAGGCTGGCTTCTAAAAAATTAGCTTTAAGAACTGATGCTTCATCAAAATTTGAAAAAGATTTAGATCCTAATATGGCGCAAATTGCAATAGATAGAGCGTGTCATCTAATAGAAGAATTAGGTGCAGGTGAAATAATGCAGGGGTGCGTAGATGTATATCCTAGAGTTGTTAATGGACATAGCTTAGAAGTAGATGCAAATTGGATTAATGAATTTTTAGGAACTGATATATCAAAACGTGATATGAAAATGTATCTTGATAGGTTAGAACTGCATACTGACATAATAGGTGATTTTTTAATAATACAAGCACCTACATTCAGGTCTGATATTAATATCAGAGAAGATATTGCAGAGGAAGTAGCAAGAATGTATGGTTATGATAATATACCAACGACTATGCCTAAATGTGAAACTTTAAAGAGTGGTAAAAGCGAAAAGCAAAAATTAGAGGATAAGGTAGTTTTATCTTTAATCGGAAGTTCGCTTAATCAATCAATAAGTTATTCGTTTGTAAGTCCTAAAATATTTAATAAAATTTTAGTTCCGCAGGATAGTGAGTTAAGGAAAGCAGTTATTATAAGAAATCCTCTAGGAGAAGATTTTAGTATAATGAGAACTACAACCATTGCATCTATGATGGAATGTTTATCGAGAAATTACTCAAGAAGTAATGAAGAAGCTAGATTATTTGAAATTGGTAAAGTTTATATTCCAAATGATGATACGAATAAACTTCCTGAGGAAAGAAACATATTGACTATAGGAATGTATGGAAACGTTGATTACTTAGATTTAAAAGGTGTAGTTGAAAATGTATTGGACATTTTAGGAATGAAAAATACATCATTTAAAAGAGAAAGTGAAAATCCAACTTATCATCCAGGGAAGACCGCAAATTTATATGTAAAAAGAGAATTTGCTGGCACGGTTGGTGAAATTCATCCTAGTGTTTCGGAAAATTATGAGGTTGAGCCAAGATGTTATATAGCAGAACTAAACCTAGATATATTATATAAATATGCAGAACTAAATAAAAAGTATAAACCTCTTCCAAAATTCCCAGCTGTAACAAGAGATATTGCACTTATAGTTGATGAGGAGATATTGGTTAAGGACATTGAAGATATAATAGTATCTCAAGGAGGTAATATTTTAGAAAGTGTTAAGTTATTTGATGTATACAAAGGAAAACAAATAGCCGAGGGAAAGAAAAGTATAGCCTACGCTATAGTATATAGAAGAAACGACAAAACATTAACAGATGATGAGGTAAATAAGGTACATGATAAAATACTTAGAACACTAGAGCATAAATTAGGTGCATTACTTAGATAAAACTAATATTGTTAAAAATTCCTTTAAATAAGGAGTTTTTAACAATATATAACATAAAAGTTAAAACATATTAATATTTAAATTGTTCTAAATGTATATATAATTTGAAAATATTGGTTTTATTAAAAGTTATATTGTGGTACAATGGTTTTAACTAATCTGTCTAAGAGGGTGTTTTAGATGAACATTGTAACAATAAAGATAAATGGTATTGAATATAATTTAAAAGGCGATGAAAGAGAAGAATATTTACATAAGGTTGCTAGTTATGTTGATAAAAAAATAAAGAATATTATGTCAAATAATGAAAAACTTAGCACTTCATCAGCAGCAATTTTAACTGCGTTGAATTTAGGTGACGATATGTTTAAAAGTAAATTACTTAATACGGAGTTTTCAAGTAAAGAGAAGTCTCTGGAAATACATGATAAAGAATTAACTGAACAATTAGAAGGTTTAAAAAAGCAATTAGTTCATTTGGAAGATTATAATCAAGAACTGCTTAATAAGTGTAAAACAACAGATAAAACAGAGTATGTCAAAGCTTTAGAGCGTGAAAATATAGATATGCAGCAACAACTAGATATTATGCAAGAGACTAGTAAAAATTGCATTGAAGAAAATAGAAAAATGGAAATGGAGAACAAAGAAATAAAATTTAAACTTCAATCGTATAAGTATAAAATAATTGATTCTCAAAATAAGCTAATAGAGTATCAAATTAGTTTAGCAAAACAAAAGAAAATTAATAATCCGCTTTTATCTTCACATAAAAAATAATTCTTATTTAAGAATATATGTAAAAGTGTGACTTAGCGGTAATTTTTTTGTGAAAAGTGAATAGTCAGGTGATAGTGAGAAATTTGCCTTCGAAAAATTTCCACTATCACTTGGCTATTTTTTTGGTTATAATATATAGTATGGTTTTATTAAATAAAAAGGGTGGTACATAAATGAATGTGTTAACAATAGAAGAAGTGAGTAAAAGTTATAGTGAGAGAATACTCATTAATAAAGCATCATTAGGAATAAGTGATGGAGATAAAATTGGATTAATAGGAGTTAATGGTACTGGAAAATCTACATTTTTAAAAATAATAGCTGGTTTTGAAGTTCCTGATGAAGGAAGAATTTTAAAGGGCAGCATGATGAATATAGAATATTTATCTCAAAATCCTGAATTTGATCCGGAAGCTACAGTGCTTGAGCAAATTTTCAAAAGTAAAACTGATGTAATGAAGGTTATAAGAGAGTATGAAGTTGCCTTAGAGAATATGGAGGAAACTCCAGAGGATGAAAAGGTTCAAAATGCTTTAATGAGACTTAACACTAGGATGGATGCATGCAACGGGTGGGAAGTACAAAATGATGCGAAAATTATACTTACAAAACTCGGAATAACTGATTTTAAGCAGCGCATAGGTGAACTTTCAGGTGGACAAAGAAAAAGAGTTGCGTTATGTAGCGCACTAATTACTCCATCAGATTTATTAATTTTAGATGAACCTACAAATCATATGGATGATGCAATAATAGATTGGTTAGAGAAATTTTTAAACAATAGAAAAGGTGCACTACTTATGATTACACATGATAGGTATTTTTTAGATAGAATTACAAACAAAATTATTGAACTTGATAAGGGCAATCTATACAGCTACCAGGGAAATTATAGTGTATTTTTGGAAAAGAAAGTTGAAAGAATGGCTTTAATGGATTCAATGGAGAAAAAAAGAGAGAGTTTATTTAAAAAGGAACTAGCTTGGATAAGGCGTGGGGCGAAAGCTAGAACTACTAAGCAAAAGGCTAGAATCGACCGTTTCGATGAGCTTCGTGATGGTAAAGTTGAAATAACAAATGAAAAGTTAGAATTATCTTCGGCGTCAACTAGGCTTGGTAAAAAAATAATGAATGTAGAACATATTTATAAAGCTTATGGTGATAAGAAATTAATTAGTGATTTTAGTCATGTGTTTACTAGGACTGATAAAGTAGGTATTATAGGTCCTAATGGTATGGGGAAATCTACTTTAATGAATATTTTAAGCGGAGTATTAAGTCCAGATTCAGGTACAATAGAACGTGGAGAAACATTAAAGATTGGTTTTTTTCATCAAGAAAATGGTGAGATGAATGAAAAGCTACGCGCTATAGAGTACATACGTGAAGGAGCCGAATTTATAACTACAGGTGATGGAGAACAGATTACAGCGTCTCAAATGCTTGAGAGATTTTTATTTGATGGCACTACAAAACACTCCTTTATTTCGAGTCTTTCCGGTGGAGAAAAACGAAGATTGTATTTATTAAGGATTCTTATGGAAGCTCCAAATGTGCTATTTTTAGATGAGCCTACTAATGACTTCGATATTCAAACTCTAGCTGTGCTCGAAGATTATTTAGATGGGTTTAATGGTGTGGTTATAAGTGTATCTCATGATAGGTATTTTTTAGATAGAGTATCAGACAAAATATTTAGTTTTGAAGGAAATGAGAAGATAATTCAATTTGTAGGGAATTATACTGAATATCAAGAATATATAGAAAATAATCCAAACTTACTTGAAGATAATAAAGAAGTGAATGGCGCTATCGGAAAAGAAATTATAAAAGAAATTAGCCAAGAAATTAAACAAGAAAAACTTTTGAAATTTACTTTTAAAGAGCAGAAGGAATTTGATGAAATTGATGGTTTAGTTGAGCAAAAAGAAGCAGAACTTGTTGAAGTTAATAAAAAGATTAATGCTGCAGGCAGTGATTTTGAATATTTGGAAAAATTGATGAAGCAGCAAAAATATATCGGATCTGAAGCTGAACGTCTAATGAAACGTTGGGCAGAGTTAAATGAGTTAAATGAGTCTATTGAGGCTCAGAAAAAGTAAGTAGTTATTCAAAAAAGAAGGTAGTTATTCAAAAAAGAAGGTAGTTATTCAAAAAAGAAGGTATAATCTGTGGATAAAAATAGAGATATAAAAATATCTGTGCGTAACTTAGTAGAATTTGTACTAAGGGCTGGAGATTTAGATATGAGATTTATGGGCAGCAGTAGAGCTGTTGATGGTACTAAGGCACACCAAAAGATTCAGCAAGAAAATAGAGAAAAGTATTCTATAATATTTGGAGAAGAATATTTGGCAGAGGTAAGTTTAAAACTCGAAATATTATATAATGATACTAAAATTGTTGTTGAGGGGCGTGCTGATGGAATTCTAATAGAAAAAGGTATGCTAATCAAAGATGATAAGGTCACCATAGATGAAATTAAAACAGTCACTAGAGACGTGGAGCTTATTAAAGAAGATTATAATAGTCTTCATTGGGCACAAGCCAAGTGTTATGCATATATATATGGTGTCCAAAATAATCTTGATCTTGTAAATGTTCAACTAACTTATTATGAAATTGATACGCAGAAAATAAAGCAATTCATTAAAGCTTTTTCAATGATAAGACTTAAAGAATTTTTTGATGAGATTATTTCTAGCTATTTTATCTGGGCTAATATTACAAATGAGTGGAATCAGGAAAGAGATAAGGCTATAAAAGAATTGAAGTTTCCTTTTGATAGTTATAGAGAGGGACAAAGGGAACTAGCTGTTTCTGTATACAAAACCATAGTAGAAAATAAAAAAATGTTTGTTCAGGCACCAACTGGAATAGGCAAAACTATATCTACGTTGTTTCCCGCAATTAAAGCCGTGGGAGAGGGTTATACCCAAAAGATATTTTATTTAACAGCTAAGACTATAACAAGGCAGGTTGCAGAGGATGCCTTTGTTAAAATGAAAAAGAATGGCCTTAAATTTAAGACAACTACAATAACAGCAAAAGATAAAGTATGCTTTAGCAAAGGTAGTGCTTGTAATCCAGAGCAATGCGAATTTGCGAAAGGACATTTTGATAGGGTTAATGAAGCATTACTTGATATTCTTAAAAATGAAGATACATTTAGCAGAGAAATAATTGAGAATTATTCAAATAAATATAGAGTGTGCCCTTTTGAATTTACACTGGATTTGACGGTGTGGTCTGATTGTATTATATGCGATTATAACTATGTATTTGACCCTAGGGTTTACCTTAAAAGATTCTTTACTGATAACAATGGTGACTATACTATCTTGGTTGATGAGGCTCACAACCTAGTTGATAGAGCAAGAGAAATGTTTTCAGCGGTGCTCCATAAAAAACCGCTTTTGCAATTGAAAAGAGATATAAAAGCTATCGACAATCAAATGTATAAGATTATTAATAAGTTGAATGCTTTTATGGTTAGTATGAAAAACTTGTGTAATGAGGATGGATATTACAAACAAAATTCTGAACCAGTTGACATATACAATCTTCTTACAAGGCTTACTAAAATATTAGAGGTATGGCTTACGAAAAATGAAAAATCTGAAATCTATGATAATTTATTAGAACTATATTTTAATTCCCTGAGTTTTATTAGGGTGGCTGAACTATATGATGAAAAATATATAACCTATGTTGAAACTACGCAGGATGATGTAGTATTAAAAATATTTTGTTTGGACCCATCTAAACTCCTGAGAGAGGCATCCAAAAGAGGTAAGTCGGTGATATATTTCTCTGCAACATTACTGCCACTCGTATATTTTAAAGAAATTTTGGGCGGAGAAAAATTAGATTATAATTTAACTCTAAAGTCTCCCTTTGACCCAAGCAAGCTTAAAGTTTTGATTGCCAAGGATATTTCTACTAAATTTAGATATAGAGAAAATAGTTACTCTAAAATAGTGGAGTATATATATGCTGTAATTAGTGCTAAAAAAGGAAATTATATGGTGTTTTTTCCATCATATAAATATATGGATGATGTGAGTGCTAGTTTTGTGCAAAAGTATCCAAAGGTAAAAGTTGAAACTCAAACTAATTTTATGGCAGAAGATTCACGAGAATCTTTTTTGCAAAATTTTAATAGCTCCACGGGCGCAAATGTATTAGGGTTTGGAGTTCTAGGCGGTATATTTTCTGAAGGTATTGATTTAAAAGGAGATGCCTTAATTGGTGTTATTGTAATAGGAGTAGGCCATCCTATGATTTGCTTTGAACGAGAAATAATTAAAGAATACTTTGATGGTAAAAGTAATAACGGTTATGAATATTCTTATATGTATCCTGGAATGAATAAGGTATTACAAGCTGCGGGGAGAGTAATTAGAACAGAAGAAGATAGAGGGATAGTACTTTTAATAGACGATAGATTTCTTAAACAAAGGTATAAACGTCTTTTCCCAAAAGAATGGGACGATTTTTATATTGCTAGCAACAACGCTGATGCCCAAAATGAGATCTATCAATTTTGGAATTAAGTAATTTTGGAATTAAGTAATTTTGGAAATAAAGTAATTTTGAAAATTATATATTATGTGAAAAAATAAAAACCTTAAGCAATTGCTTAAGGTTTTTTATATATAATAACTAAAAATCAGTTATAAAATCCATTGGGGGGGGATAAAGAAAAGGAAACTAAATTTATATTAACTGCTACAAATACATTTATATAAAATATTTACATCCATGAATACGATAATGTTTACAGGGTGTTAGCTTAATATATGAACAATAATTATTCATAACTAACTATAAGACATAAATAGTTTCCTTTTTTTATATTTTGTTACTTAAGGGCATTTTAATTTGTTAATTTATATCAAAATAAGTTTTATCATTTGTATGTACTGCTATTATAATTCGACTTATTTCTTATTTTAATGATAACATTAATTAGGTAATTAGTCAACAGGAGTTGAAAAGTTTAATAAGACTAATTTTAGGATTAAAATAGATAAATATATTCGACAAAATATAAAGGCTAATTTAAAGGTTAATTAATTTACATTATATTAATAATAATTTGACTCTTATAGTGATAAAATATATATAAGAATAATAATGGTGCGTAAGGTAGATTTCAATATTTATTTTATTTCATTAATATATATATAGGTAACAATCTGAAATTGTTATCTACGCCAGAGAATAATGGGGGGATAGTATAAATGTATGTTAAGTCTTCTAGAGAACTTTATGGCTGGGATAGATTATCAAAAGTAACTTTAATAGTAGGGATATTTTTGATTATAACTAGGTACGCATGGATTTTAGGAACAGCACTTATTATCTATTCAATTTGGAGAAGTAAGTCAACTAATTTGCGTGGTAGAAACATTGAAAAATTTGTATTTGAAAATATAGAAAGAAGGTTTTTTCTTAAAATAACAAACTTTAGACAAGATTTTAAAGAAAGTGTTAAGGTAATTAATAATAAAATAAAAAATTATAATCCAATAGAGAAATTAAAAGAGAATAGAAAGTATATAATAACTAATTGTCCAAAGTGTAAGCAAAAATTAAGGGTACCAAGAAAAAAAGGTAAAATTATCGTTACATGCTCAAAGTGTTTTAGTGAATTCAGGTTAAAGACATAAAAAAAGATATCCATTAAAGGGAGGCCACTGAAAAAAGCACTCTTTTTTCAGTAAAGTTTTTAGGTTTGAACAGAAAAAGCATGAGATACCCATATTTTTGGGTATCTCATGCTTTTTACTTTTATATTTAA
>NZ_JAHLEB010000016.1 GCF_018861735.1 Clostridium lacusfryxellense
TTCCTCCAGCTCACACCTCACGGTGGATACCTTGTCTTCAGCTAGTGGTTGGTAACTACAGACCCCCACAGTGGACTTTCACCACCTAGTTAATTGCCATGCCTGGCACACTTACAAAACCCCTACATATAAAAACTATGCAGGGGTTAGCATTTTACCAAATATAATATATCTTAAAGTTGATCTAGTTATAGATCACTGCTTTGTAAAATTCATCCAATTAAAATTCCAACCGCCCGAGTTTGCATAAACCCTAATAGTCTGATTTCCCGCATTTAGATTTACATTAGCCGATACAGTCGTAAAGCCTTGATTATTCCAAGTCTGTGGAACAGTTAATGAAGTAAGCACTGTTCCAGAAGAATCTTTTAATTGCACTGCATCTGCATAAGTTCCCCAATAACTCGAAACTCTAAATTGTACTGTATATATTCCTGCCGAAGTAACATTAACATTGTAATCCATCCAGTCACCTGAATCTATTGTAGTTACAGCTGATCCTCCATTAATATCAGCTGTTGCTTCGGTTGTAATTCCATTCATAGAATCATAGTTTTCTGCCTCAATCTTTCCAGGTATAGCCTTAGTTGAAATTGGTGGTTCAGAACTAATTGTACTTTCATCTAAAACAAGAATCGCAACTGAATTTGATCCTAAAGATAAACCTTGAGCACCTGTTAAATCTGAATATTTAATGGTGTCATAAGCTATGCCCCATCCATAAATACGTTTCACAGTAAAAGTAGTATTTGCAGTAGGAGTTGTTTGCCAATTTGAAAAAGAAAGTTGTACTGCCTGATCTGTCTCTGAACGATTAACAAGTAGTATTTTATCCCAAGAACCAGTTTTTACAGACATTATGTCAACTTTTTTTGAGTCTGCCGTAGTTGATGTTTTTATAGGTCCACACATATCAGTATTTAAAAAATTATATAAATTAGCAGATGCTCGTATTTCATAATTTGAAGGTCCTCCTAACTTTCCATACCATCCATCAGATTCATTCCAAGCCATAACACCTGTAGGTCCTGATTTTGCAATAGATATCAAAGAAAGTGCATCATATACCATGCCAATTTCATTATTCATTCTGTTGTCTGGTGGATTCCAACTAATATTGAATTCATCATGGAAGGTTTCTACATTTCTTGTAGTATACTTTGCTATACTACTTTTAAAATTAGTTGTGGTTTGACCAAGGCCTTGAGCAGTATTCCATACTGTAGCGTTTGAATCCCCAGTACTACCACTTGTATAGGAATGATAAGACACGAAGTCAATAGTCCCCGCTGTAATCTGTAAAAACGGGTCTACTCTTTCTGAAATTAAGTCAGATCTAGCAAATGCAGGACCACCAACTTTTATATTAGAATCTACTAACTTCATTTTGTTGTAGCATTTAACAACAATATTTGCTAATTCACTCATATTAGATGCATAAGCATCATCTCTTTCATTAGTTACTTCAAAGTATTGTACCCCGCGACTTTGTTGTATGTTTACTATACTTACAAGATCGGCACAAAATTGTGCATAAGCATCATACATATTTGTTTTTAATTTTCCTGTTCCATCATCCATATAAGAAGGCCAATTTGCAATGTTTATCATTCTTGTAGGACTATTACTAAATGTATTTGATAAAATTGTATTTATCTTTGTAGCATCCCACGCATAGGATGAAGTTGTAGGATTTATTACCCATGCTTTTAAATCAGTAGTGGAGTCATTACATTGACCTGCATAGTGATAACGAATAATACCATTTTTCATGTATGATACATTAGCCTTATAAGTTGAGTTTGAAGCAACTGCAGGGTCATTCCCCTGATAAATATTAATACCATAGGTATTATTAGTTGTAGTTTGTCCTTGATTAGAACCCCAATCAACACTTCCAGTAGTTGTAGCAGCAGACACAGGGATGGAAACTGATAGAGTATTCAAAACCAAACTTAGCGATAATAGTATTGTAAGTTTTTTTAGACCTTTGCTTTTTAACATACTTTCCCTCCTCTTATTGAAAACATAAATTTTAGTAAGCGATATATGTAAGCACGTGTTTACAATATTATCATACAACGTTTACATGACATTTACTATTGCGCTAAACAACGAAATGTAATAGTAAAACAACTATTTGAGTATGATTTATTATTTAATTCATTAAATAATTAACTTTATTATGAGTTTATACCATAAAAATTGCTCTGAAGAAGCAGTATATATAATCTCTCCTGAATTTTTATCTGTTAGTTGATTAGGACCTTTTATTCTAATCAAAAAAATAACAATCACAAGCAATATAACTTAATCTGTGGTATAAGTTGGATTAATTCTTCCATCTGATAATTTGTTTAGAATATTTTCAATATTTTAAACATCATTCATATATTTTACTAAATTAGCAAAGTAATTTTTTCTCAATTATAAAACCCCATTTCAGTTAATATTCTAACAAAAATGAGGTCTCATTGACAGTTAAAAAACCCGTGTTTTATACACTTTCAGCTGCTACCTCCCTTATACAATAAAAGTATTGAAGGAATAAGCCTTTAATATAACAGTAATTTCTTTATCCTTTACTATTAGGGTTATCTTTCTATCATTCTTAAATCCATTGTTAACTACCAAAACTACAGTTCCATCAGGATTTTCAAAAGCAAGAGAATTTCCAGTAAAATGCCCTTTAGTTCCTAATCTTATAGCACCTGATTTTATGAAGTGTGAAAAATGTTTCATAACATAGAATTCAGGATTATACACATATTCATTAGTCTCTGGATTTATTGTCACTAATGTATTTTGATTCCATCCCCAAGTGCTAAGACCACCTGGCTCAAGTGCCATGTTCCAATATATATATGCATTTACTCCATTTGCAAAATAATGTCTAAACAATCTGAAAACATAATGTGCATATTCCCATGAGTTTTTTCCATCTCCACATTCATTCTCTGTTTGCATTAATTTTATTTCCGGCCAACTTTCATGAGTTCTTTGAACCGCATTTTTTCCAGCCCATTGATAAGCTACACCTTTTACATATTTAGCTGCCTTCTCGTCGCTAAGCACTAGATTAGCATAATCATCATAATCTGTATATAATTGTCGGTTGTCAATTTCCGGTCCATTAAGCGTTCCAAGCCATATTTCTGCTGCCACATTATTTTTCTCAAAAAGAGGCCCTATGTACTCACCTATAAATTCTCTAAACTGATCTCCAGTCCAAATACAAGATGGAAACTTCTGGCTTGACATAGGCTCATTCTGCACATGAATCTGATCTATTTTTATTCCTTGCTCCTTGTATGCTTGTAGGAACTTTAAAAAATAAAGAGCATAGGCATCAAGTATCTCTTTATTCCATATCAATGTTCCGTAATTATGAGCTTTAGGATGTTTCATCCAAATAGGTGGACTCCAAGGCGATGCAAAAAGCTTCAGGTCAGGCTTCCTTTTAAGACCCTCCTTAATATATGGAATCAAATATTTTTGATCTCTTTGTATTGAGAAGTCTTTCATTTCGTAGTCATTATCTGTTTCATTTAGACTGTACCACTCAGTAGAATAGTCATTTGCTCCAATAGGTAGGCGACATAAATTGAATTTACATCCAGACTCATTAAGAAATAATTCATTTAATATATCATTTTTCTTTTCATCTGAAAGTTTTGATAACGCAATCCAACTAAGTTCGTTAAAGCACCCTCCAAAACCGTCAACAGTCTGATACTTTTCTCCTGTGAGCTCCAAAGTATCTTTTGAACTCCCTATGTTTACCAATGCACCTATATTTATTTTTTCAAAAGCACTTAATTCAGTTGTAGAATACCATTCAAAATTATCTTCTTTAGCCATAGTTAATCCTCCTAAAAATTTGTTATTAACAAAATATATAACCTTTATTTAATTTTTTGTACTATTATTTAAAAATTCAAACTTAAATACAAACTTAGCATCATCCTCATACCACATTGGGAAATTCGTACCCCAGACATTATTATACAAATTGAAACTTAATCCATCATTGACATCCTCAAATTTATTATCAAATTTAAGAATCTTACCTTTTCCCATAGAAAATAAAGGTGAATGAATATTTTTTATAGTTAATTGCTTTCCTTCTTTTTCATATTTTAATTCTTCAACAGCGCTCAAATTTTGGTTCCCGTTTATAGCAATATCTGTTAAAGGTAAGTAGGTATTTATTTTTTTCATTCTCCAACAATCTATATCTTTTAAGTTTAAATTGAAATTTACCCAAATTGCTTCTGGCATTCTATTGGCATCCTTATTGAACCAATTTATTTCATAATCAAATACATCAAATTCTTTGTCAAAGAAATATCTTACTTGAACAATTCTTGGAGCTCCATAATCGTTTGTTAATACTTCATTTATATTATATTCTACTAAAATCGAATCATAATTATCTTCACGCTTTAAAAATATGGATTTAAACTTATACGGATATCTTCCATCCGCAATCAATTTTTCATATCTTTCAATCCCAACCTTACTAAAATCTAATTGGCTCCATTCTTTTGTTATTTCAAAATCTCTAATATAGTTATCAAACCAAAATTTATAATCTTCAACGTTAAATATCTGATAATCTATTACTCCAAACCTTTCACCCTTAGTTATAAGTTCTGTAGCATCACTTGTAATTAAAGATATTAATGTTCCCTCAGTATCAAAAGTAACCCGAAAATTTCCTACGCTAATAGACTCATTACAATTAATCTGTTCATAATTTTCACGGGAGATATTCTTGCTAGGTACTAAGCTTCCAATTAACTTCAAAGCTTCTTCTTTGTGTTTACCCTCAGTGCAATTAATAGCACTCGAAATATATTCTCTTTGCTCTAACCATGAAGCTTCGAAGCATGAATACGATGGGCCTACATAAGAGCTTTCATTGTCATCATGGTGTGAAGAGAATATGCAATGTTTAAGATACTCCTCAGGATTATCAAGTGTATTTATTAAATCTTTATTACGTGCTGCTTGAAAATCTTTTTTTAAATAATTCTTGAAATCTGGTAAATAAGTTTTTTCATCCATTCCCCAGGTATGTTCTGGTATTCTAAGAAGATAATTGCAAAAAGTCCGATATTCCTTACTATCCTTAGATAAACTCCCCTCTTTGAGCCACTTGTTTTTCAGTCCTAAAAGTTCTCTATATTGTCCTACCTTTAATGGATCACTGCCCACTCCATGTATCCAGCTGTCACCAACTTCACAGGTTAAAACCGGGAGATTTTCCTTAACTAACCATATCTTCTCTGCAAAATTATTTAATGTTGATGCACATACTTCATAACCTTTATATCTATGCTTTAACTCTTCTATTTGAGCGTATAATTCTATTTCTCCAAGAGGACCCATATTATCATTGGTATGAGCAAAATATAAAACTTCTTCTAACTCATCATTTTTATAGGCATTTCCATAATTCCCTTCATAATTTACAATTATCTCATTATTATTATCGCTTCTCCAAAGAAATATTTGTGGTACCTCAGGCACAGATGATGCTGGATTTACACCAATATGTAGAAATTTAATTCCGTGCTGTGCTAATATATCAATCATTGCTTTAGTATGTCCCGGTACATCTGTTAACTTTGCAGCTATTGTTTTCTTATTATATCGTCTGTCAAGCTCCTCAGATAAACTGATTCCATATTCAAGTAAATCCTTATCCATAAGTTCTGAATGAGTTGTAAATGGAAGAGCATGCCATACAATATAACCCTTTTTAATTGCTCTTTCCATAATATCCTTATGTTCTTTATTTGCATTTTCGAGGAAATGATATATTAGCCAAGAACCTGTTGTCCAAATAAAATCCTTCCTAGTATCATTATTCACTTTATTAGCTAGCTCAATTGCCTTAATTATAAATTCATTAAAATACTTATCCATAATACTCGCAGCTAAATCGGTAAATCCCAAATCTAAATGTGTTTTATATATTACATTAACTTTCTTCATAAATACCCCCCTCAATTGATTTTTCTATACCAAGGTAATCGAGATAGAGGCGCAGCTACAGTCTTTGTACATGATCCAATTTCTATGCTACCGTCATCGCCTTGCCAAGTTCCCTCTGGGAAATGAATAGTTTTTTCATAACTACCCTTTTGTACAACTGGGGCAACTAAGAGATTTTCACCAAGCATAAATTGAGATGTTATTTCTTCATACCCGTTATTAGGAAAAGCATAAGCCATATGTCTTAATATTGGTTCACCCGTTTTTGCAGATTGCTTTGCAACCTCCAATATATAACTGCCAAACTCTTTATGTAAATTAGCAGCCTCAATACAATAGCCTGAATGTTTTTCATCCAATACTCTCCAAGGTGCCGCAGAAAATTGCATCATAGGAAATAGTGCACTACACTGTGCATATCTAACAAATAATTCTTGATCAAGCTTTGAAGAATTAGCTAGAAAACTAAGATATTCTCCACCACCTATCATATCAGGACATCCAAAAGCATAACCCATTAAACCTTGCGCTAGAGCATTCGGTATTAATGAAGCTAAGCCAGCTTTTTCCCATGAGTGTGTTTTATCTTGCAATCTCTGTACAAGTGGTTCTCCTGCCATCTTCCAGCATGCTCGGTATTCATTTAATTTATATTTTGTACCTATTTTAGCATAAGCTAAACATTGATCTTCTTGAACTGTTGTTATTCCTTCTTGATTTGGCAATGTGTAGAAGCTTGGATCTCCAGCATCAAATTTAAAACCATCTATCCCATAATTTTTTATAAGGCCCTGAAGCTGACTATCAAACCATTCCACTGCTTTCTCATTTGTAAGATCAAGTACAGCACTATATCCATTCCACCACTCTACCATATGAGGTTTATTACCGTTCATATAAAGAAGATTCAAATCTCTTAATTCTCTGTAGGTAACGCTATCCGCACTTATAAATGGACATATCCAAAGCATTACCTTAAAACCTAACTTATGAAGTTTATTCACCATTAATTTAGGATAGCTGAATCTACCTGGATGAAATGACCAAACGCCGTAATCCTCTTGCCAATTATCATCAATCATAAAAACACCAGTTGGCATATTATTGTCAATAATTGCTTGTGCATACTCCAGTATTTTATCTTGTTCTTGATCATAAATTAACTCAATCCAGGTATTATATTGTGGTGCTGTAAATAATAATTCTTCAGGTAAAAGTCCTTTAGGTGCAAAATATTTGTCCTTAACAAATTTGAAAACCTCTTGTAAATTTTTATGCCCTTCACCAAAGTCAATATCACCCTTTTTGCTTTTAACAGTTAAAAAGTTATCCTTAAAATAAAAAGCAAAAGGATCCTCTGACCATATAAATCTACCCTTGTTTGAAATTAGTATTGGTGAACTTTGATTACCAGTTTCATTTGGATCTAAATTTCTATTAAAAGTTTCCTTTCCATAAGGCATGGAAGTTCCATCAAAAACAGCTCCTCCCCACCAACGCTCTCCATCAATAAGAATTAATTTAATGTTTCTTGAATCCATTTTAGCACTCCTCCTTCTATAATATGTTGCTACTACCTCAGGTCCCAACATAAACTGGAAGTTTATGTTGCTATTATTAATTCATTAAATTGTTAATTCATTAACTTTATCACGAGTTTACATGATAAAAGTTGCTCTGAAGATGCAGTAATAATAATTTCTCCTAAGTTTTTATCTGCTTGTACTATCAGTTGGCATAACCCTTTAAATACACGTCTAACATTCATCAGATCTGATTCATGGCTCATAGGATTTCCATTACCAACTCCCAGTAGTTTACCATTTCCCTCAATGTTGAACTTTATGAGGTTATCTGCTGTTGGAATAACTCTGCCTTTTTCATCAACAACTTTGACAGTTATTATTGATACATCAACACCATCAGCTTTTATAATTTCTCTATCCGCTGAAAGTTCTATTTTATACGCGGCGCCAGTAGTTATGGCCTTGTACTCACAAACCGTTTTACCTTTTTTTGTTCCAATGGCAAGAAGCTCTCCCGGCTCATATTCTACCTCGCTCCAAATTAAATACCAATTTTTCTCCATAACCTTTTTGCCTTTGCTCTTTCCATTAACAAAAATCTCAATCTCATCACAATTACTATAGCAATAAACGTCAATAGGCTTCCCTACTTTATCAGGCCAGTTCCAGTGTGGACAAACATGCAGCACATCTTCACTACTCCACCAAGATTTGAAATAGTAATAGTTGTCCTTTGGGAATCCACAGGTATCCATAACACCAAATTGAGTTCCTATAGCAGGCCATGTAAAAGGTGCTGGCTCACCTCTGTAATCAAAGCCCGTCCAGATAAATGTACCACTAACCCATGAGTTTTCTGCAGTAAACTTCCACTGCTTCTCACCTTCATTAAGCCTTTTAAATTTTGGGTCATAGCCGAAAACCTCGCATTTATCTTCATCTGTTTCATAACAGCCCCTAGTCCACATACTTGAATAGGTTTCTGTTCCTATTGTAGGTTGATCTGGCATTGCCTCATGATACCTTTCCCATAAGTGTTCATGATAATTAAAGCCCATTACATCAAGCTCTTTTGTAGTAGGAAAAACAGTAGTAACATCCTCAAACTTGTTTACACCATCCCAAAACACAATTGCTGCCGTAACAGGTCTTGTAGGATCAAGTTTTCTGGTAATACTTCTTAGTGTTCGTGCTATACGCCCACCTTCTTCTGTCTGTTGGAGGCTTCCTTCTTCATTTCCAATAGCCCAAATAAATACTGATGGATGATTTCTATCTCTTAAAATTAAGCTCTCTAACTGCTCAATATTTTCTTTTGAACTACTCAAAATTCTGTTTTCATCCATTACAAGAATACCTAATCTATCACATATATCAAGTACCTCAGGTGTAGGAGGGTTATGCGAGCATCTGTAAGCGTTACAGCCCATCTCCTTTAATTTTTGGAGTCTAAATTCGTTTATTCTATCAGTTATTGCAATACCCACTCCTGCATGGTTTTGGTGACAACAGACACCCTTTATTTTAATAGCTTCGCCATTTAGGAAAAAACCTTTATCTTTATCAAAATTCATATTTCTTATGCCAAAGATAGTTTCATAACGATCTACTTCCACATCTTCTTGTATAATAATAGAGATAACCTTATACAGGTTTGGCTGATCTATAGACCATAGCTTTGCATCCTCAATACTTATTATTTGATGAATAGCTGTATCATCCAATCCATCTACTTCACCCGCGGATTCTATTTTTGAAACATTATTACCTGCTGAATCAATGATTTTTGTCACAAGCCTAAAATTAACCTTAGCATCATATTTATTATCTATTGATGTGTGGATTTCTATTTTTGCGTTAGCCTTTCCTGAACTTGTGTCTTTTTCAAAAGTACTTGTAACAAAAACACCGCCTAAAGGCTTTACATGTAATGGTTCTACCTTAACTAGCCATACGTGTCTGTATATTCCTCCGCCTTCATAGGCCCATAGTTCATGTCCAGTTGAATCTACTCTCACTGCAAGTAAGCTTTCTTTGCCATAATTAATAAAATCGGTGACATCATAATAAAAACCGGTAAATCCACTTTGATGGTTTCCTACAAAAAAATGGTTTAGATATACTGTACTGTCCCTGTATACTCCATCAAAAAAAATATAGAAACGCTTACCTTTATCCTCTTTTGCTACATTTATTTTCTTTCTGTACCAGCCTACACTACCTTCGAGAGAACCAGCTAGAACAAGTCTGCTGTCAATTGCCTCCATGGCAGGAATTTCGTTTTTATAACTAAAATCCTCGTTTACCCTTTTATAATTACCTTCTAAAGTAAAATCATGGGGTAGGTTTACAGTTTTCCACTTAGTATCGTCAAAATCTATTTTGGTAGCTCCAAAATCAAAAGCACCACCTTTTGAACCAGCCCATCTTTCTGTAGTTGTCTTAGGTGATAAATCAGCATTATAAAAACGCCAATTAGAATCCAATAATTCCTTCGTTCTCATTTAAATCAACTCCTCTAGAGCTATAAATACACCTGCAGTCCAACCAAGCATAGACGGCATTTCATATTCATTAGCCACATTTATAGTTCCATCAATTACATTATACTTCTCCCACAACTTATTGGTAGTGCCGTAATTCTTTATTACTGTATTAACGTACTTTTCTGCAATTCTCTTAGCATCATCTTTGTAGCCATAGTTCATAAGTCCCATAGCTGCAATATATTGAAGGGGTGCCCAGCCATTTGGGTAATCCCATTGATACAAAGAATCTCTTTCTCCTGGTTTACAAGTTGCAAGTCCAAAGGGATTTTCGAAAATTTCTATATTCTTCACAGTGCTCTCTGCTTGCTGCTGACTAGCTAAATTAACCCATAATGGGTGAAATACTGCCAATGATTCCACCTTACTAAAAGCATTATTTATAAAATCATAATCTACGAACAATTTTCTTGTTTCGTCCCAGCAATATTTATTTACAAGTTCTTTCCTTTTTTCTGCCCTATCTTTCCATAGCTTATCTTCATTCTTGTTTAAGATAGTGCTAAAATATTCAAAATTCTTTTCATATATAAAAAGATTGCAGTTTAAATCAACAGGAATAAAATCTGTGCATCTTCCTTCAAAACGAGGATTAAAGTCCCAACCTGATTCACATTCCGCTATATAGTGCCTACCTATAAGTGCTTTAGCATCCTCATCCACGTCTATGGGTTTTACCTTTTGAGGCATACGATTGTATATATGTTCAAACATACCTAGTTCTGTTTCTGTATCTGCATCAACAAAATATCTATTAAGACCTATCGGTGTTATTCTCTTTTTCATCCAAAAGTCATACTCTATTTTCAAGGTCTCATAAGCTCTTTCAAGCCACTCTTTATCCTTATATATATTAAACACATCTCTAACCATCATTGATAGATAAGGGGGTTGAGATCGATTTAAGTAAAGTTCTCTATTTCCATTAGGCATAAAACCATATTTGCTTACCATATAAAGTATATTATCTGTGTTGCTTTTAGCTAGGTTTTCAAAACCTTGTCTAAGCAATCCTTGATTAGTAAAATACGTATCCCAATAATACATCTCCTGAAAACCACCACTTATAGATGGAACAACATATGGATATGGCATACCTAAAAGGGTTCCTTCATCCTCTACATTATTTCTTACAGTCTTAATCCAATTGTTTTTTATATAACTTAGCACTGACTCAATTTCAGTGTGTTCAATATTATTCATTTAAAATTCGCCTCCTTACTTTTTATCTTACTTTACTCCATCCTCAAACATGACATGGCTTTCAGCATCAGTATATATCGTTTTCATTAACATTACTATTATGCTAATCAACTAAACATAATAGTAAAACAACGATTTTATTTTTAATAACTATAAATAAAGCACAAATAGATATATCCATTTGTGCTTTACCCTTTTCCTCCTAAATTTTTAACTAGATTGATGTTTTTACCAAAAGTATATCGATATATTCCTCGATTTCATGTACAGGCGCTAAATTCTTGATGTAGTAATGCATCCCATCGTTACTGGGCTTAAACCAAGTTACACCTTCCTTGTCCACGGTAACCTTACCATTCTCTGAAAGCTCCCAAAGTTTACAACCACCTCTTATTGCATAAATAACTGTAATCAAATCCCAGCTCATTCTTCCCTGTCCATTTGTGTACAACTCATATGATTTTTTTACGGGATTATTTTCAGATGTACCATGCATAAGTGTTCGTCCTGTAATAATAGGATCTCCTACCTCCCATGGGCTGAAAATAATTGGCGACTTCCAATCGTGAAAAACTCTTTGTGCCGAAGGAATATCCATAAGAACATTCCATTCGGAAAGGAGTTGTCCATTGTTATCCGCTACAAATCTTCCAGCCATAACAACTAGCGCTTTCACTTTAAGTTCCACTAATTCATCCCCTGATAAAGGACTAAATTCGTCAGGAGATGAGTCTAATAAATTAGCTAAGTTAATTAATGGTCCTATACCGATAACTGTTACACTTCCATCTTCTGCCCGAGATAACAACTTTCTAAACAAGCAAACCGCATCAGGAGCATTATTATCTTTGTAAGCATTATCAAAATTTTCAGTAACATATCGATTATATTTTTCATACTCCTCACCAACTAAAAAACCTTCTGTTTTTAAGATTCCTATTGGAATATGACCATGATTGTAAAAACGATTAATTGCATCTATACACCCTGCTCCATAAATACTAGATGTACAGTGAGTTACACCAAGTATTTTAGCTTCTCCCATATCTTCAAGCACATTAAGTATTGCCAATGCTCCTGCGTCATCGCAATCGGGACCTATGTCTGTATCCAAAATAACTGACAATTCTTTCTGTTTCTCCATGCTAATACCTCCAATTATTCTCCTAACTCAAGTTTTAATTCTAGCACTGCAATACTCATAATAATTTTCTTTACTCCATTGATTTCCTGACTTCAAACTCTACTTTTAATTCTGACATGCAGTCTCCACCTATCCAAACAGTAAACTTTCCTGGCTCTAATTGAATACTACCATCTCTACCGTAAAAAGATAACTCCTCCACGCCTAGGACAAAGCTTACCCTTTCACAATCACCTGGTTTTATAAAAACTCCTTTAAAACCTTTTAATTCCTTCACAGGTCTTGAACAACTTGCCACCTTGTCTCTTATATAACACTGAACCACTTCTTCTCCAGGTACACTTCCTGTATTAGTAACATTAGCGCTGACTTCAATATAATCTCCTACTTTTATGACTTCCTTGTTAAGGGTTATGCTATCATACTTGAAGGTGGTGAAACTCAAACCGTAGCCAAAAGGAAACAATGGTTTTCCTGTGGTGTCTTGATAATTCCAACCGCTTAAGCAGTTATAATATTCATCTATAGGTCTCCCATTACTCTTGTGATTGTAGTAAAGAGGGACCTGTCCAATGCTATTTAAAAAAGTAACAGGTAGCTTCCCACTTGGATTCACATTACCAAAAAGTATGTCTGCTACAGCTAAACCGCCTTGAGTCCCAGGGTGCCATGTATATAATACAGCATCTGATAACTGGCAAACCCTTTCTATATTAAGTGGCCTTCCTGAGCAAATAACCGATACTATGGGCTTGCCCAGATGTTTTAAAAGCTCTATCATTTCTGTCTGACCCGGTGGTAGCAATATGTCTGCAATGCAATTACCTTCACCGTTTCTATTATCACTTTCTCCTAATACAGCACTATAATGTCAGCTTTTCTTGCCTCATAAATCATATTATCCGTTAAGGCACCTAAAGAAGTTATAATCTCAACCTCTGATGCTATAGTTCTCATTCCCTCCTCCACGGTTACTACCCTATCTATGCTGCCATCAAGACACCAACTTCCGTTCATTGCCTTACGTTCTTTTGCCATTGGGCCAATAACAGCAATTTTTATCCCGCAACTTGATAGCGGTAGGACTTTATTATTTTTTAAAAGTACCATACTCCTTGAAGCTAACCTTCTTGCACATACAAGATGCTCAGGCTTTAGCATAACATCTTTTGCTAAATTTATATCCGTATATGGTTTTTCAAATAAACCTAACTTAAATTTAATTGTTAGAATTCTTTTAACCGCATCTTCTACTCTTTCTATATCTATTTTTCCTGTCTTTATAAGTTTTTTTATATGTTTTTTATAACAGCTGCTAGCCATTTCCATGTCTACACCTGCATTAAAAGCCATTTCTGCTGCCTCTGCTTCATTTGCAGCTACGGATTGATGTAAGAGTTGTTTCACCGAATCCCAATCGCTAATTACAAATCCATTAAACCCCAGTTATCCCTTTAATACATCTGTAAGTAGATATTTGCTAGCTGTTACAGGCTCGCCGCCATTTTCATGAAAAGCTGACATTATAGTGCTAACTCCTGCTTCCACAGCCGCCTTAAAAGGAGGCAGATATATATTCCTAAGCGTATTATCACTTATTTCAACTGAATTATAATCTCTTCCACCCTCTGCTGCGCCATATCCAATATAGTGCTTTGCACAAGCTGCAATTTTACCATCTTTACTCATATCCTCACCCTGTATACCTCTAACGGATGCTCTTGCCATAGCTGAACATAGGTAAGGGTCCTCTCCAAAACCTTCAATAATTCTCCCCCATCTAGGATCCCTTGATATATCAAGCATAGGTGCAAAAGTCCAGTGAACAGCATCTGCTGAGGCTTCAAGTGCCATTAAAGAGGCTGCCTCTTCTTGAGTTGTGGATCAAAGCTTGCTGCTTGGGCCAATGGTACTGGAAATGAAGTACGATATCCATGTATTACATCTTTACCATTTATTACAGGTATCCAAGTCTGCTTTCTTCTACAGCTATGCGCTGAGCTTCATTACTTTCAGTAATATCTACAATAAGCTGTTCTTCACTACCTGCATGGGCGGTGAAAGCTAATATTCTCGACCCAACCCTTCCCGCTTTTATTAGGCAATCTACTTCCTCAGTATTCTCCGTGCCCGCTGGCACTTGAGTGAGTTGCCCTATTTTTTCTTCAATGGTCATCCTTAAAAGTAAATCATCTACCCTTTCCAAAATGCTTGATTGCGGATTCTTATAGGTCTCCATTTTTTTAAACCTCCGTTATGCTTAAATTTGCTGTTTCTTTAGTATATGTAGTGCTACGAATTCATCTTTCTAATACAAGTATACTTACTTTTAATAAGCTTTACTATTGCTTAAATCAACGAAATACAATATTAAAACAACTATTTATATTTAAATTAGTTATACATAAAAAAGCACAAATGGAGGTTACCATTTGTGCTTTTTACTATTGCTATTGCTATTGTTATTGTTATTGTTATTTCTATTGTTATTTCGGGATTATAATCTTTATGGTTGTTCCAATGCCAATTCTGCTAAATATACTAACACCATATTGCTTTCCATAGTGAAGCCTGATTCGATCATTCACATTCCGTATACCATACCCTAGTGATTCCCCTTTAGGGTTAAAAATAAGTGAAATAGTTTCTTTTTTCATTCCTATTCCATTATCTATTACCTTAAATATGATACTCTCATTAGTCATTTCTGCAACTATCCTAATATGAATATTCTCTTCATACCAAGCATGATTTAATGCATTCTCAACAAAAGGTTGGAGAATTAACTTCAGCGTAGTACATTTAAGAACTTTTTCATCAATGTCATAGCTTATTTTAAATCTATTTCCATACTTTATTTCCTGAATATCTATATATGCCTTAACTTGTTCAAGCTCTTCCCCTACCGCCATAACAGCCTTACCTTTATTTAAAGTAAGCCTATAAAATTTTACAAGAGATGATACCATTTCACTTACCTTGTTTATCTCTCCCAAATTAGCTAAGCTATTAATTGAAGATAAAGTATTATATAAGAAGTGAGGATTTATCTGAGATTGTAGAGCCTCCAGCTCTATTGCCTTTTTATTTATTTCTGTAATATAACCCTCTTCTATAAGTTCTTGGATGTTATCTGCCATCTTATTAAAAGTCGACGATATATATCCAAACTCATCTTCCCCTGTATATTTAATTCTTTTTGTAAGTTCTCCCTCTTTAAAGCTTCTTATACTAATTACAATGTTTTTCACTTTTTTATCAAATCTTTTTGATATGAAAATTCCTAATATAGATACAATAATAAACGTTAATGAACATATTAATATAGTTACATTTCTAATTTTTGATGCCTCAGCATGTAATTCAGATTGTGACACCAAAGCTACAAGGCTCCACTTACCTCCATACAGATCTTTTTTTATTACAAAATCATCATCTGCTTTATCCTTAATTTTTTCTACTATAGAGTCTCCATTACTGCTATATACTATTGTATTCCCCTTGTTTTCAATAAGATATAACTTTGAATTCTCTTCAACCTTGTAAGAGTTAATTGATTTAAACAAATCCTTCATGCTTACAACAATTCTTAGATAACCAATTTGTTCAAAATTATCATAACTTATAAATTTTCTAAGTAGAGATATATTATGATTTTTTGCATCATTTTCTACCTGTCTCCATACATTATCCTCATTTTCCTTTATAATATTTAAATACCACGACTTGCTGTAAATTCGTGATGAATTATAAATATTATAACTTCTATCATTAGATAAAGGTCTATCTGTTGGTGTATAACTCTCACTCATATTATTATTTTGTGTGTAAATATTTATAGAAATAGGATTAAGCGATAGGTTTGCATTCGACTTTAAAACTGGAATTAAATATAACCTAGTTAAATCATATAACCCATATGCATCTGACTTACTACTAAGAATATTTTGAAGACTATAATCATCAAACAATTGATTGGAAATTCTTTGTACATCTCCTATCTGAGTATCCACATTGTCCCTTGTTTGTTGAAGTACCTTAGTAAGATCTTCTTTAATATAACTAGTTCTAGAATTCGTGAGTGCTGTATAGGAATACACACCAATAATAACATCTGATAAAAGCACTAAAATTAAATACAACAACATTAATTTATTAGTAAAAGATAGAAAATATTTCTTAATTTTTGATTTTGTTTTATATATGCTCAAATCTTACACCCTATTTCTCTTTCGATAATCTGTTGGAGTCATCCCGTAATGTTCCTTAAATTGTCGATTAAAATATAATATATTTCTATATCCAACCCGATCACATATTTCATAAATTTTAATTAATGGATCCAGAAGATACTTTCCAGCTCTTTCCATACTTACACCTATCAAATAATCACCAAATTTTTCGTTTGTTGCTTCTTTAAACATATGACCTAGATAATTAGGTGAAAATCCGAAATAATCTGCCACCTCTTTAAGATGTATTTTATCTTCAATATGATCTTCAACATATTTTTTCATATCATTAATTATCTTCTTGTCTTTATTTTGATTTCTTTCTGATAATTTCTTAGAAACATTAGATAGTTTCATTACCAGCCAATCCTTTATATCTTCAATAGTCTCAAAATTTTCAGCTATCTCAAAGTTTATTAACTGCTGCTCAAAAATATTATGGACATCATCGCCATTCTTTTGTAACATAGCCTCAAGCCTTGATATAAAATTAATTGTAAAATTATATACAGCTTTCTTTGTTCGGAAATCCTTTACATCGTGAAATAAGTCCTCTACAGAATCATTTAATTTCAGTAGATTATTTTCTATTATAGAACTAAAAATGGTTTTTAATTTAAATTCTATATCTACTTGACTTTTAAATTGCACTTTAGGTAAATTTTCGTAACATACAAGCTTACTTTTACCAATAAACATCTTGTATTCCAATGCTTCCTTAGCATTTTTGTAATATTTAGGTAAATCCTCCACGCTTTCACACTCTCCACTTAGCCCTATGGTAATTGTTAAAGTGGAGTTTTTCTTGATTTTTTCAACTAACCTCATTAATAAGTAATTTAGAACTGCTGGATCAAATTCCTTTAATATAATTGTAATAAGTCTTTCGTCATAAAAATAATAATAACCTAGATGCTCATAATTTATATAGTCAACAATCATATCTGTACACTTATGAAGTATCTCAATTCTCTCATTGTCATTGTATAGGCTAAGTTTCGACTTGACATCATCCACTTCAATAACAGCAGCATTGCACTTGGAACCCTTGACTATTATTCCATAATATTCAAGTAATTCGCAATCTACATTTTTATTAGTTCCACTAAGCCATTGATGTAACATCTCATCTTTAAAAAGAGTTATCGTATCCTTAAACTTAATATTAGGGTTAGCATTCACATTTTCGTTATTCAAAACATCTCTTATAGATTGTAATAATTCCAATAGTTCCTGATCTTTTACTGGTTTTAAAACATAACCAAAGGCATTTAGCCTTATAGCTTGCCTTGCATAAGCAAAATCTTCATGACCACTTATAAAAGCTATCTTTAAGTTGGGCCTTATTTCCTTAGCCTTTTGGGCAAGTTCTAGCCCTGACATTATAGGCATTTTTATGTCTGAAATCAATATATCAACTTGTTGCTCCTTTAATATACGTAATGCAGAGAATCCACTATTCGCAGTAGCTATAACTTCAAGATTTAGCTCTGGCCAATCCACTCTTCTCTTTAACCATTCAAGATCAACTAGTTCATCATCTACCAACAGTACCTTATAGCTCATTGTCAATCCCCCAAACTTTAAACTTTCAAAAACTTTTATTTAAAATTAGTATAACATTTTGTTTTAGTTATATCAATTACATAACCGTGCTTGTTACAAAGTAAAGATTTCAATGGTGATGAACCATTTCCCTATAGTACTTAGGCGATTGTCCTACAATTCTTTTAAAAGTAGAAGAAAAATAGTAAGGATTAGCAAAGCCTAAAACTGAGCTTACGCAGTTGATTTTAGATGCAGATGATTCCAAAAGCTCACATGCCTTTTGTATTTTAAGTCTTATATAATAGTCCATCGGCGAATACCCCGTTTTTTCTTTAAATACTCGAACAAAGTGGTATCTTGAAATGCTTGCATAATCCGATAATTGATTCAGATTTAGATTCCCCGATATATTGTCAAGCATATAGGTAATGATCTTTTCTATATTGATATTATCATATTTATTTAACTCTGAGTTCATAGCTAAACTACTTATATAACTTAGAATATTACTTAAGTATGATGTTGCAAAAATCAAATTACTTTGAGTATAACCCATAGATAATATTCTAAAAATATCCACAAGCCAAGATAATATTTTCGCATTACTACCTGTATGAATTACAGGATTTGAAGTTGAAATGCCAATCAAATTCATATACGAACTTGCACTTCGACCCCTAAAATGGATCCAATATTTACTCCAAGGATCTTTATTATCCGCACCATAGGAGTGAGGAATATTTGGTGGGCAAACAAAGAAATCTCCCTTCTTTATAATCCATTGCTTTTCATTAATTTTTAGCCAACCTCCACCGCCTACGCAATAAATTATAACATAATCCTTGAGTATACGATTATTTACCACATGTCCATATGCTTTTGTATAGCATCCTGCCCATGTGAGTAGAAGGTTTCCTAAAATCTCGTTTTGAGATTCCTTTTCTATAATATCCTGAGGAGTGTAAAATGACTTTTTGTTGTATGAGATGGTTTCCTCTATTGCATTATTTTTGATCAAAACTTCATTCCTCCTACTATAATAATTAAAAAAATACTTCGTCATTAGCAATATATTATATCAATATAAGCAATATTGCAAATTTCATTTAGTATATTAGAGGGGTATAATTATAATAATGAAATATCAAGGAGGCATATATGAATAACTTTCAAAAGTTTCATACAAAAAAAGATTGGGAAAATTTAAATGTCACTTCCATCAACAGAGAAGAATCTCATGCTCCCTGGGGTGCTTATGAAACCGGACTTCAATCAATGAGTTGTAATCGCTCTTTGTCCAAGTGGACAGATTCTTTAGATGGGACTTGGAAATTTGCCTATTATTCAAAACCTACAATGACAGACGCATTCTTTGAGAATGATTATAGCCACAGCCAGTGGAAAGATATTAAAGTTCCCGGAAACTGGGAATTACAAGGTTTCGGAGAGCCAATTTACACTAATACAGTATTTCCATGGAATTATTATACAAAAGATAAACAAGTCATACACCCCACTAATGAGGAAGATGCACGCGGCCTTCCAAATCCTCCGTACATTCCAGAAGAAAATCCCACAGGGTGCTATTTTAGGAAATTCAATATTTCTTCTGAGTGGTTAGGAAAAGATGTCTTCATTCATTTCAATGGTGTAGAAACAGTTTATTATCTCTGGATTAATGGGAAAGAGGTGGGCTATTCACAAGACAGTAAATTGCCAAGTGAATTTATCATAACCAATTTTATAAAAGAAGGCGAAAATACCATTGCGGTGCAAGTCATGCGTTTTGCAGAAAGCACATATCTTGAAGATCAGGACTACTGGTACCTTTCTGGAATTTTCCGCTCTGTTTCCCTATATGCAAAACCCAAAGCAAGGATTGTTGACTTTAAAATAGATGCAATTCCCGATCTCTACTATGGCTTTGGAAATGTAAAAGCAGATGTAATCATCAACCGTTTTAATGGTTTTGCAAATTATAAGGTAAAACTAGATTTATTTGATATGGAAGGTAATTTACTGGAAAGTGGAACTTCGGTTATAAATCCACAGGCTAACTATCGCTGCTATGAAACTCCTACCTCCAACACAGCAAGAATTCAACTAAATATTAAAAATATTAAGCAGTGGACGCCAGAAACGCCTACTTTATACAAAGCTGTAATGACTTTAATATCCCCAACCAATGATGAAGTTGATTTTGAAAGCTCTAGGATAGGATTTAAGAAAATTGAAATCTTAGACGGCGTTATATTGTTAAACGGTAATAGGTTAATTGTTAGAGGCGTCAATCGACATGAACATGAAGCCTATGGTGGTCGCACTGTTGCAGTTGAACACATGTTGGAAGAAATAAAGCTTATGAAAAGACTTAATATAAACTCAGTAAGAACCTGCCATTATCCGGATGATCCTATGTGGTATGACTTGTGTGATGAGCTGGGAATTTTGCTTGTTTGCGAATGTAATTTAGAAACTCATGGAGTAATGGGTTCATTGTCTCATAACCCTGCCTGGGGAACGAATTTTTTGGAAAGAGCAATTCGAATGGTGCTTACCCATAAAAATCATCCTTCCATATACTCTTGGTCTCTTGGAAATGAAAGTGGAGTAGGTGCAAACCATGCAGGAATGGCTGGATGGACTCGGGAATATGACCCTTCCCGTTTATGCCAATATGAAGCTGGGGAACCAGGAAAGAATATTTCTGATGTTAGAGGCAATATGTATGCATCGCAAAAACATATTTTACACATGCTTACAGATGCTGTAGATATAAGACCCATTGTACTAGTAGAATACTTATATCAAATACGAAATTCCGGAGGAGGTATGCATAAGTTTTATGATTTAATTGAGAACTATAAAAGATTTCAAGGTGGATATATATGGGACTTTCAGGATAAATGTCTTGTTTCTAAAACTGCTGATGATGAGGATTACTTTTGCTATGGTGGGGATTTGGGCGAAAGTGTGGTAGACTTTGAAAGTCCAGGTTTTATGACCAGTAATGGAATAGTCTTACCAGATCTTACACTAAAGCCTGTAGCAGTGGAGGTCAAGCAAATTTATTGTCCAATTATTTTTGAAGAAAAATCAGAAGATAATGCTTGGGTTTTGGACGAATATATGGGAAATTTTACAATAAAAAATAGAAATCTTGTTTTGGATACAAATCCTTATGTGGTAGCCTATGCAGTTAGAGAGGATGGATATATATTAAAAACAGGTTTGTTTGAACTACCTTATCTAAAAGCAGGAGAAGAGATAAATGCTAGCTTCTCAGAGCATATTGATAAAAAACCAAATTGTGAATACCATGTGGAATTCAGTGTAACGTACGCAAAGGAATCTGTTTATGCCACCGCAGGCTATGAACTGGGCTGTTATCAGTTTAGACTGGAAAGTGGTGTCTGTGAATATGGGCCTTCATATAAACTTGAACATAAAATAGCCAAAAACAAAATTTCTATAGAAAGTACTGAGGATATAATAAAAATAATTGGAACCAATTTTGTTATCACCTTTGACAAAACCACCGGACTGATTCTTTCTTATATCAAAAACGGGGTGGAATATTTGAACCTTGGTCCCAAAGAGTGCCTAACGAGGCCACTAACAGGAATTGATGCTAGAAAAGGATGGGGAAGGTACTCGATCTGGGACGCGTTTGATATCAAAAATACAAACACCACACTCAAAAATATTTCTGCTGAACCTGTAGGATTGTCAAAGGCTTTAGTTGAAGTTGTGCGTGAAGTTAAATTTACTACGAATTCTTTTGGAATTATTGTTCTAACAAGCTATACCATTAATAAAGATGGCGAAATAAAAGTTCAAACTAACTTTAATATTGATCCTTCACTAAGAGACTTGCCAAGGGTTGGTTTAGAATTAGTGATTCCTGAAGGTTTCGAGACTTTAGAGTATTTTGGACTTGGACCTGTGGAAAACTACATTGATAGAAACCATTCTGCAAAACTTGGGGTATTTAATAATAATGTTGAGGATGAACACTTTGCCTTTATTCCACCTTCCGAAAATGGTGGTCATGAAGAAACTCGATGGATTACATTAATGAACGGCGATGGAAAAACTTTAAAAATTACTGCACCAATACCATTTCACTTTGATGTACACCACAATACCATCCAGGATTACAAAAATGCAAAACATGAACACGAACTTATACGAAGAAAGCAAAGCTATTTGCATATTGATGCTGCCCATAGCGGCATTGGCAGTGATATGGGTTGGAGCTCTATGCTTAAGGACAGTGAAAAGGTAGCTGCACAAAATTACACTTTGGAGTTTACTATTTTCTTTGAGTAAATTTAAAGAGACAGTTAAATAATTTAAAGTAAATCTTGAAAAATAAAACACAGACTTAACAACGGATACTGTAAAACTAAATCCAACTACAGTATCATCCGTTAACTCTGTGTTTTATGTGTTTAAATAAATTAATGCTGCCTGTACTCATCTACAGCTTCTCGTGTTATTTGCACATACCTCTTTCCTTTATTAATATTACCATTTATAGCATAAACATCTCTTTGTGTTATCTCAAGTTTACAGCATTTAGTAATTCTTAATGTTTTTATTAAGTATTTTTTAAATGTAGCTTCATTTAAATTTTGCCTTTCAGTTTTTCTACCATAAATTCATCACTACACCACTATTTATTTTTTACCTTTCAAAAACCATGTTACGATGTAGTTCACTAATTATCCCAATAATCTAACTAAATCAGAATAAACCCTCAACTAAATTAATTAGTCGAGGGTTTCACTGGTGGAGGCGAGGGGTGTCGAACCCCTGTCCGAAAGCCATAACACCTAGGCATCTACGAGTGTAGTCAGTACTTTAAAATCCCCTCTACTAAGCCCCTACTGGCCGGGTTTTAATTTTGGTAGCTTAATATTTCCCGCCTGTAGCTTTGTCAAAATATAAACATCATAAAAATCTCTCATTCTGTCGTTCCTAGAGACCATTGTATCCAGCTTTTCAGTAAGCACCGTTTTAAGATTATATTCAAAAACCTGAATTGTTATATCATCAAAGATTATCTTTATGATTTCTTAATTAATCTATCGGTTTACCATCTTTTGTATAATCTTCTTTAAATGAATCAAATTTCTTAGGATTTTTAGCCACTAATATAATACAATATGCCATAGCTAATTCAAGAAACATTGATGGAAATCCTCCAAGATTAGATAACATCTTTATACCGTCTATCCCTGCAAATGATAGCATTACCCATGATACAACGCAGAGAAGAACCCCCCAAAATATTTTCATTAACATTGAAGGTTCTGGACTTTCTGGTGATATACCAGTAGTACTCATTCCACCCATGGAAGAAGTCATGGCATCTGCTCCTGTAACATAAGATAAGAATGCGGCGAATATAAAAATAGGTATAATCATAGATGCCAGTGGGTAATTAGATAAGAAAAGATAAACAGCTGCTTCCGGTCCTTGTTTCATTACTGCTCTGGCTATTGGAACACCATGCAACTGAGAAAATATCGCTCCTCCTCCGAATATAGACATCCACATCAATCCAAAAACTGATGGAAGAAAGAAGTTTGTCATAATAAGGTCCTTAACTCTGTATCCGTAAGAAATTCTACCAAGAAATAATCCGGTTATGGGAGACCATGCAAGCCAATTTGCCCAGTAGAACATTGTCCATCCCTTTGGCCATGGATCTCCTTCAACAATACCAGTAAATAGACTTTTTTCAAGAAAATGAGATATATAGTTAGCAAAAGATTCTACATTTAAATTAAGTATATATACTGTTGGACCTACAACAAATATAAATATTGCAAGCCCAATAAATATCCATGTATTTATCTGAGAAAGATTCTTAACCCCATTCATAAGTCCTGTAACTGCTGAAATTACGAAGGCTACCACTATAGCTATATCAACAAAAAGCCATAACGTTGTATTACTCTTAATTCCAAATAAATAACTAAGGCCTCCAGAAACTGTAAGTACTCCTGTTCCAAGTGAAGCTGCCATGCCTGCTACTAACGCAAAAAGGCATATAGCATCAATTCCCTGACCCCCAATTCCATAGGATTTTTCTCCAAGCAAAGGATATAATGTTGATCCTATGCTATAAGGCTTTTTCATATTGTAATATACAAAAGCAAATATAATTGTAGGAATCGTATATATAGCATATGGTGTAAAAGTCCAATGAAGCATTAATGTTGATAATGAGAATATTGCTGCCTGAGGTGAATTTGGTGTTATACCTAATGATGCTGGAGGTGCTACTAAATGATACATTGGCTCCGCAGTCGCCCAAAAGAGTATTCCAATAGCAATACCTGTAGTTAGAGTGATTGAGAACCACTCAAATTTACCAAGCATTGGTTTAGCTTTAGAACCTCCAATTTTCACCTTTCCAAAAGGGGAAAAATATAATCCTACAACAATTATCAAAAAAATGATTCCACTTAGATTAAACAACCAACCAAAATTTACTAATATCCATGTATTAGCATCATTCACTATTTTTCCGAAAGCATCTTTATTAGCAAAACTCATAATTACCGCTGCTAACAATAGAATAACTGGGGGGAAAAACACTATAGGTTTTATCTTTTTCATTAATAACCCCTCCTAGTATAATCTAATTACAACATCTTTACTCTTTGGAAATGATGACTCCATACTTATTTATTGAAATATTGGAGCAACTATAAACAAATTTCCCAGGTCTTGCACAGCTTCGGCAGCTGCACATAAACCTGGGTAATCTAACACTATTATTAATTACATGCATCATAAACTGTTTTTAATGTTTCTTCCATAAGTTTAGGTATATCACGATAAGCTTGTGAATTTATTTTATTGTATATCTTATGATTATCCTCATTTGGAATAAATTCATCTTTTTGTTTTACCATATTATTAACTGCTTCATCAAAATCCTTATACAAACCAGTAGCAACAGCAACACAAATTGCTGATCCTAATGCTGCTGAACCATTCACTTTATTTCTAACAGTCTTTACACCATATATATCTGCAAAAATTTGCATATATAAGTCACTATTTGAGCCACCACCAGATATAATAATCTTTTCAGGTTTAATACCTAGTTCACATGTCATAGCATCATAGTGATTCTTTAATGTTAATGCAATCCCCTCTAGTAATGAGCGGTAGATATGCCCTCTTGTATGACGTTCATCAAATCCAAGAATAACCCCTTTTTTATATAATTTGTCTGCTGGTGCAAGCCAATCGGGAATTGTTAATAATCCATCACAACCTGCTGGTACATTTACAGCTTCTTTTTCTAAATAATCTTCCACGCAGTATCCCGCGCTTTTTGCTCTAGCAGCATATTCTTCACCAATAATGCTCTTATACCAAGAAATTAACCACATTCCTCGTCTGACACCATTACTCTCATACAAATACTCATTTGGAATACATGATAAATTTGTAAAGAAATTAGAAGGTGCAGGTTCATTTTTACTACCACAAACCATAGAAGCTATATATGTGCCCAAAGAAATAAGTCCCACATTAGGCTCTATAAGCCCACACCCAAGAGCTTCTACTGCTTTATCATTAGCAGTAGCAACAACTGGAAGTCCAGCTGGAAGTCCTGTTTCTTTTGCCACTTCCTCAGTTATATGTCCAAGTATTGTTCCTGGCATCTGAAGTTCTAATAATTTTTCTTTAGGAATATTAAAACCCTTGAAGTATTCTTCATCTTTAGACCAGTCCCATGTATCCATATCTACAGGAAATTGCCATTGGAAAGCGTTTGCAGCCGTATCCTTAAATTCTCCTGTCAAGCGATGTGTTAAATATCCTGAAGTTGGACATGTATATCCAATTTCTGAATTATCTTCAAATTTTGCATACGAACGCACATCCATCCAACTCATAACTGGTGCTGCAAGTGTTCCATCTTTCTTCATAAATACTCTGCAGCAACGAATAGAACAAAGTCCAAGGCCTACAATATCTTTAACATCGCCTTTAAATTCCTTCATTACTTTTGGGAATACAATCTTAAGACTATCCCATAAATCATCATCTGGATGTTCAACGTAACCAGCTTTTCTTGCCATCATTGGATTAAGCCCTTGGCTCACGCTACAAATAACTTCACCCTTTTGATTAAAAATAAAAACTTTTGTACTTTGGGAACCACTATCTACACCAATTACATATTTATCGCTCACTTGTTTTCCCCCTAAAAATTTTTGTAATAAACTAAGGTTTTTATTAAAACAAAAACCTTAGTTTTGTATGCAATTGTTATTTGATTATCTCAATAAGTAACCACCATCAACTGCTAAAACATGACCATTTACAAATTGAGAAGCCTTACTTGCTAAGAATACTGTTGATCCCATTAAATCGTGAACATCTCCCCATCTTCCCTCTGGTGTATGATCCATAATCCTTTTGTTTCTTTCTGGATCATTCATTGAAAATTCTGCAGCTTTAGTTTTAAAATATCCGGGCGCAATACCATTAACTTGGATATTATATTGTGCTAATTCATCAGCATATGTTCTCGTTAAGCCAGCGATGCCAGCCTTTGAAGCAGTATAAGCTGGTGACCATTGTCCGCCGAGGAAAGAGAACATTGAACAGATGTTAATAATCTTACCGCTCTTTTGTGGAATCATATATTGTATAGCTTCATGAGTCATTTCAAATGCTGCTGTAAGATTAATAGCTATCATTGGATCCCATTCTTTTCTACCAAACTCTAGTACTGGTTTAATTAAACAGATTCCTGCACAGTTTACTAAAATATCCACTGAGCCTAATGTTTCAACACATTTATCAATTATTGCCTTAGGAACACCTGGTTTTGTTATGTCACCTTCCATATATATCGCTTTTACGCCTTCTGCTTCGATTAATTTATTAAATTCAACGTCATCTGGCATAAAACTTGGCATAAATATATTTGCTCCTGCTTTTGCCAGTGATAGAGAAAACGCTTGACCCAGGCCAGTGTTTCCACCAGTTACAATTGCATTTTTACCTTTTAAAGAAAAATAATCCATTTTAAAATCTGTGATATTCATTTTTATTCCCCCTAAATTCTATTTTTATTTATTTTTTCTACTAATTTATCAATAAACTCTATGGCATCTCCTTCAACAACAATATCTGCCAAACTACAAATAGGCGCATCCTTATTTATATTTACAGAAATTATATTTTCAACATTTTTTAATCCTTCAATATGTTGAAGTGATCCATAAATGCCTAATGCAATGTATAATTTAGGACTCACAGTTTTTCCTGATTGCCCTACTTGAATACTTCGAGAAGCAATACCACTATCAATGATACTTCTACTCGCAGACACCATTCCATTCAATTCATGGGCTAAGATATATAGATGTTCAAAATCTTCTATTACACCCCCTCCACCAGAAACCAAAACTTCACTTTCTCTTATATCTTTTATATTTTCTTTTTCTATTGTTGTAAGTAGTTTAATTTTGCTTGGTTCCACGGTGGTTGGTTTAAAGTTAATTTTTTCTGTTTTCTTCAAAGTATCTGATGTATAGACAAATACATTTGGTCTTACACTCATCATAATGGTCTTACAATTCCTGTTAACAATACCAGCAAAAATTTTACCACCAAATGCAGGTCTTACCATCTCTACTTTACCATTATTATGCTCAATGGCTGTAACATCTGCAACCAAGCCAACTTTAAGTCTCATTGATAATTTTGGTGCAAGCATTCTACCTAAGTAGGTGGCCGGAATTAGTATGCTATCAAAATCATAAATATGATGTAATTCTTCTATACAATTTGTTATGTTTTGAACATCATAATTCTTTATCTCTTGATTTTGAATGGTAATTAGATAATCAAATTTCCCATCAATTACCCTATCATTATGATTAAAACAAATAGCATAGGTTTCATACTCACGATCTTTATAAATCTGATTTACTACTTCTAATAAATCTATGGAATTTTGAAAATCTTCTTCATCAAAATAGATTAAACTTCTATTCATAATCAAACAAATCCTTTATATTTTAAAAATTTATACACCACTTCAATTCCTTCATCATCATTATGCACAACCACTTTTTCTTTCTTTTCAAACTTCCTGACAAAGGTTCTATTTACTTTCGTTAATGAACCGGAAGTACCAACTTCCTCTTGAAGAAACTTCAATTCTTCATTTGTAATCACTGATATCCTATCTCGTACATCAAGCTCTAAATCCTTATATTTTACAAAAGGCAATTTATATTTGCTCTCTTTTCCTATACTTAGAACACTTGGTAGTACCATCTCGTATTTTGAGAAGGTTTTTTCACAATCAACCATAACTATCACACTATCATTTTCTAAACTCTCCTCATTAACCTTCACAATATTAGATAGCTGACTAATTTGTAACATTTCAGCGATTTGTGAAGGGATGTGTGCAGTATCCCCATCCAAGGAATGACTTCCAGTAACAATGAAATCATATTCCTCTTCCCTTAAATACTTAGCTATAATTTTACTAGTTACATAAGTATCACTGCCCACATAAAACTTATCAGATATAAGTGTTGCTTTATCCACATTGAGTCTCAGCAAATCCTCTATAAGAGGAATAGTACTTTGTGGAGCCATACTAACTACTTCAACAAAAGTCTCTAAATTTTTTTCTTTTATTTTCAAAGCAAAGCCTAAGGCACAGGCATCCTCTGGATTAAGGATTAACTTTACATTTTCTCTAACCAATACATTTTTTTCATAATCATACGTAAAGTTATCCACATCTGGAACGAACTTAACTAGACAAATTATTTTCAACTTTAGCTTTCTCCTTTTTATTAAGAGTAGTAAACACAGTTACTAATACTATACCAACAACGCCCATTGCTGCACTTGCTATGAAGTATGCATTATATCCACCTTTGTCTCCGAAGGTCTTAAATAGAGAACTATTAAATATCGGTAATATAATATCTGGCAAGTATCCAACTAAAGATATTAATCCTATTGCTGCTCCCATTATCTTGTCGTCAATCTTTGCGTCACCAAGTAATGACCAATAAGTACCACGAATGGCATATAAGAATATTCCTCCGAGTACTATTAACACATAAAACGTGTTCTTACTTAAACTAGTAGGTAAAAGCGCTATTAGGAGAAGACATACTACTGCACCTAAAAGTGCACAACTAAGAGTTTTTTCTTTCCCAAATTTGTCTGCTAAAAATCCTCCAATTATTCCACCTATAGGTCTCATCCAAAGTACAACTACCATAATAGTTGCTACGCTTACAGCATCTACTCCAACATTAGATTGTAAGAACCCTCCAAGATAATAAACTGTCCAATATACTGCATAGGACATGAATATAATTCCACCCATTATAAACACATATTTATTCTTGAATACCCCTGCAAAATCTGATAACTTAACCTTTTGTTTAGTAACTGTACTAGCGCCATTTTGATATCCAGCCTTCTTATCATCTTCAACGAAGATTGTAACAAGTATACCAACCACAAATACCACTATTGAGTACATATATATAATTGATACTATAGCTGACCTCTTATCGGCTATTTCTGTACTGCCTCCTATTACCTTAGTGAAAATATAAAGTGCAAGACTTGCAAGTAGTGCTTCTACAACACCACGTCCACCATCAAGTATCCCGAAAAATCGTCCTTCTTCTTCTTTCTTGGCAAGTAATTTAACAATCTTCATATGAGCACTCCAGAATGTAAATACGGAGAATATACCCCATATACCGTAAATAACAACTACATTATTGTAACTAGGAATTTGAGCAAACCAGAAGCCAGCTGCTGCTGTTCCAATAAGTGAAATAGATAATAACCACTTGGCAGAAAACTTATCACTTAATAACCCACTCGGGAAATAACCAACTACCCATACAATTCCGAGTACTGAATAAATAGAATTCAATTGAGGTAATGTCATATTGAAAACCTGTAAAAGAGTTTCCTGATAATTAGTCTTCAAATAAATGATAGGGAATATTGCTCCTGCTGCTAAAACGATTAGCATAAATTGAAAATACCTTTTGAAATTTTTATTATTCATACATTTGCCCCCCTCTATAACTAATTTTTATTTTAAAGCGTTTTTAGACTCACTTCAAACCTTGTAATCCTTTTCTTGGAGAGTATAAGTTTGGCTTAAGAATTTACTCCTAAGCCTATGACAGTAGTTATTTTTGATATTTAATGCCTTCTTCTTGTGGGTAAATAGTTCCAAAGTTCATAATTCCATTTGGATCAAAAGCTTCTTTTAATTTTTCTAACATATAATATGCGCTGCCATGTTCTGCTTTTGTCCATTCGTTACGAAACTTGCCAATTCCGTGGTGGTGACACATAGATCCTCCAAGTTTTAGGGTTTCCTCTACAATAATTGTTTGTATTGGATGGTGGTATATTCTCATTTCATCTTCCGGTGAACAATTTATATTGTAATTATAAACAAAGTACATATTAGCTCCGTTTATGTAACTATGAGATGAATGTCCACCGAGCATTGTCAAGTCGTTTGCACGCTTAAATTCATTTTTAATCCTGTTAAGAACGTTATCATATATTTTAGGAAGCATTTCCCAGTTAGCTGAAATTTCAGTTGTATATCCATCATGCTTATCATTATCAATCATTCCTTGGAACTCATCATCAATATCTTGCTGTGACCAGTTCAAATGATTAAACCAATCTTCTATAAGTTTGCTATCAACTTTTTCAATAATGCTATCATTGAATTTTTCAGCAGCATCTTCAATTCCTGTGCATATAGCATTTACCATTCCTTTATTTCCTTCAGCCATAAATATCAATACACATTTCCCTTTGTAAAAGTGATAAAAATGTTGTCTTGCATCTTCCTCCGAATATGTTCGAGCAACAGATGGGCGATACCCATTAACCATAACTTCTCTTAACACCTTAATTCCAGATTCAACATCTTTTACAAGGTATCCATAAAACTTATTGTTCTCCGGGAAAAATTTGAATATTTTAACCGTAACTTCTGTAATATAACATAATGTTCCTTCATTGCCGATAACAATGTGCCTTATATCCGGACCTCCTGCACGACGTGAAACATTCTTAATTCTTGAAATATGTCCATCTGGGAAAACACATTCTAGTCCTACTACCATATCTTCAATTCCACCATATAAAGTTGAGAATTGTCCAATGCTTCTTGTTGCTACAAGCCCACCATATTGAGCAACCGGTTTAGATTGTGGAGAATGTCCTGTTGTATATCCTAACTTTCTAAGTTCATCTTCAATTAATTGTAGTGGAACTCCTGCTTGTACCGTTGCTTCCATGTTATATTCATCAATTTTAATAATCTTATTCAGGTGCTTACCATCTATTACAAGTGTTAGTTCCTTCCAGTTCTCTAGACCACCTTCTGTAGCAGTCTTACCACTTCTTGGGATTACATTAACATTGTTTTTATTGCAATACATTAAAAGGGATTTGACCTCATCCACAGACTTTGGGAACACAATTGCTGTAGGTAATGGAACATCTAGTACTTTTTTAGCTTTTGCATATTTTTTATATCGATCTGCAGATGCATCATACAAATCATCATAATTCGTATTAATTTGTTCTTCTAATAAAATGCACTTCAAATCTTCTATTATTTTTTCCTTATTCATATACATTGCCTCCTTAATTTCTAATTCATTAGGTCTACAACAATAGAATACTATAATCAGAATTGTATGTCAACGTTTTTTAGGAAAACTATTCACTTTTTATTTTATTATTCTATTTATATGGAAAACTTTCCACGTTTTATTGAATATCCTTATTTAATGACTTTACTAACACTTTCACTAGTGTTACAATCAAAATACAAGTAATTGCTAAATTACTTAATAAAATAAGGAGTAAATTTAGATTGTCTATAGAGATTATCTAATAGTGATTATGATAAATATTGACTTTAACAAATTGAATCCTTTAGAAAAAATGATTAATGAAACTCTTATTACTTTATCAAAAACTGCTACAAATATTACAATAACAAAAGCAGCTGAAAACTGTGATTGTTCGGTGTCTAAGATTTCCAAATTTGCGAAAAAGCTTGGATTCAACAATTTCAAACAATATATTGATTTTTTATACGGTAAGGACCTTCCAGAAAACAGATCTTCAGTAGAACTTGAACGAATTAAAAATTTTATAGATGATTTTGATATATCTTTAGTTGATGAATTTATTAAATTGTTAAATTCTTATAAAAAGATTATTCTTTTTGGTTATGGCCCTTCGTTTATTGCTACCCAATATTTTGAATACAAATTAAGAATCAACACAAATAAGTTTGTTATTGCTGTCCCTGATGAAATTTCTGTAGAGAGTTTACTTGATGACAAAAGTCTACTTGTTATTTTTTCTACAACAGGTAAATTCAAGTCTTTCGAACGAATTAACACTCTTGCTAAAGAGAAAAACTGTCAAGTTTTATTGATTGTTGAAGAATACAATGAATCCTTACTAACTAATTATAGTAAGATCTTTTGGATGTCAAAATTCCTTCAACCAGATATTTTAAAACCCTATGAAAAATCAAGAATCGTTTTTTTTATTTTCATAGAGGAAGTTATTCAACGTATTATTTTTAATAATCGTCAGGATAATTTTGAGCAAAAACAAATAAATACTGAGCAAGAAGATATATAGTATTTACATAATTTATATCATATTAATGTATGGTGGAAGCTTTTTCATAAGACATATTCATTATTGTTAAAAACATTTTCTTCTATTTCATAAAGTTTTTTTAATCTAGATTATCTTTTATGTTTTCACCAATCTCAATGGAATAAATTTAAACATAAGAAAACCCACAACTAATTAATTAGTTGTGGGTTTTACTGGTGGAGGCAAACCGTGCCTAACTATATCTCTGTCATTAAAAGACTTGAATTATATAAATAGCTCAAGTCTATAGCCTATCACAGGTCTTAAGACTGTTTCTGCGACTGCGACAGCTCCTACAGTAGATCCAAGAAAAATTGTTTAACCATTACTCACTTATCTTCCTCGATTATCGGTTCTTCCTTGAAAAACTTTTTAAATATTAACCATGCCAACAATGTAGCTCCCGCAGCAAACCAAGTTGGAAGATTAATATTAACTGCTGTTACAAAACCAGCGATAATTGGTGGCACAGCTTGTGCTAAGGCTGAAATAGATTGATTAATTCCAAGAATTTCGCCTTGCCTCTCCGCATCTGCTAAGTTAGAAATAATAGCTGTTCCATTTGGTTGGTTAAGGCCTTGAAATATGGCTATAAATGGAACTACTAAATATAACCATACCCTTTCACTTGGCACTAATAAAAATGGAAAACTTATTGCCAATAAAACTATTGAGAAGCTAAGAATTTTAGCCGGCTTAAACTTTTTTGAAAGTGGTCTCAAAATAGCGCCTTGTGCAATAGCTATCCATATTCCCATGTAAGCAAAAAAATCTCCAACTTGAGATTGAGTAAATTTAAATTTTCCGTACAAAAACACTTGGAAAAACTGTGTGAAAAAATTAAAACCTACTGTTAATAAAAAAACTACTAAAAACATAACTCTTAACTCTTTAAAAGTGAAGGCTTTTTTAATATTTGAGAATCCCGTAAATAAATTTACCTTAACTATTCTTTTAGTTACTAAGGTTTCAGGAAAATTTAATATTACTAAAACCACATTTATAGTTGCTAGCATAATAGTTAGATAAAATGGAGTTGCATAAGTAAACCAACTAACTATTGTGGAATCGGAAAGTTTACCCCCAATATATGGTCCTATAATAAACCCTAGACCAAAAGCCATTCCAATTAAACCAAAGTTTCTTGATTTTGTTTCTTTTGTGCTCACATCAGCAATTGCAGACTGTGCTATTGCAATATTTCCCCCTGTAAACCCATCAACAATTCTTCCTAAGAATAAAAGGTATAGATTACCCTCAAGTATTCCTAGTATAAAAATTGTATAACCAAAAACTGTACCTATTAGTGATAGCAGCAATAATTTTTTCCTCCCCTTCTGATCAGCCAAGGAACCCAAAATCGGTGCGCCGAAGAATTGTGCTAGTGGATATGAGGCTATTAAAAAGCCATATATTAAGGTCCTAGTTGAAAAAGAATATGTCATTGGTAATATGCCATGTACTGGATCAAGTAAAAGCGCGGGTAAAATTGGAATAATAATACCTAATCCTAATAGATCTAAAAATACTGTAAAAAATATTGTTCCTATAGACGATTTCTTTTTTTTCATATATTCACCCCAATACTTAGTTTTATTATAAAATCATGTTCTTATATGTTTATTATCCAATTCCTAATTTCTACATATAAATTTACTATATATTTTTATTATATTCTACTAATTACTAAATTGTTCTGGTGTTAAATTTTTGATAAAATAATTACCATAACCTTTGTACTCCTTTATAAGCTTGGTTTATTTTAGCAATTCTCTCTTATTTAAAGGAGCAAACATAAATCTCTTAAAAGACTTCATATTGGTAAGCCAAACTATATGTGCATCCTGTTTTTTATTACTAAGTATTCTAGGTACGAAGAATTTAGCAACTGTTTGCGGCTCATCTCCAAGTGTGTTAAAAACTTTCCTAAACTTTTTATCTTGTATAACTGAAGAAACTTCTCCTGTAGGCGACTTTGTAATAAATTCAGTAAGCATCATACCTGGAGAAAGCCTGCCTGCCTTTACAGGAGAATTCTTTAATTCTTTTGCAAGTCCCTTAGTGAAATAAGTAAGAGCATGTTTTGAAGCACCATACAAAATAGTTTGCTCAATAATCATGTCATTAGAACCTAATCCTTCCATATTCCAAATCTGACCATTCTCCTGTTTAAGCATATTTTCAGCAGCTACAAATATTTAAATAAGGAGGATAAAAACATGGAATTTTATACGAAATTACCACGAAACAAAAAAAGAATTCGCATTATTTATGGCCGTTATATCGGTTATCTCTGTTAACATTATCGCGCCCCTTATCACATTTTTCGAAGTGGGTTTTTACATGTCTACTTGGGTTGATACGACTAAGGTTATCCCTTTCATTGGGTTACTGTAATTGCATTAGTATTGATTACATATAAACCAGCTGAATGGTTAACCTCTCGGGTTGTTAAAGAGGACGATAGCTTTGGATCTCATATCTTGGTAAACATCATCTTTACAGTATTTCTAATGTCTATCTTTTTAACTGTTATTGGCACTTGGATTGGAAGCCGCCATATCAGCATGGAGCCTATTCGTATGTTTTTCTACAAATGGCCTCGTAACTTCGCTATTTCTTTCTTTGTTGAAGCTTGTATTGCAAAGCCAATAGCTCGTTTAGTAATGTCAAAGAAACATCAGTATACAGATTCAAAGGCAGATGCGGCATAGTTTTAATTAGCGTCGACAAATCGTCGTCAGTCACACCTTATTTTAATAAATGATACTAAAAAGGCTCTAGCAAAATCTGCTAGAGCCTTTTGGTGGAAACGGGATTGTTGGCGGAGAAAGGAGGATTTACCCCCCTTAAGATCATAACCCATTCGCCTTTTTAGAGACATGTGAATAAAACAGGTTATCATACTCCCTAGATTATGTTTTAGATTCTCATCAGTCTATTAAATTATATGTCTTTTTTTTGCTAAAGAGCATCGTACTTTCAGTACGGTTTACTTCACCAAACTAATCCAACAAAATTAACGCATAAGAAAACCCACAACTAATTTACATTAAAACGATATTACACCTAAAGTAGCTAAAATATTTGTTATAACTATTAATAACGGGAAAGACATTACAGTTCTAAAAAGAAATACTTTAGTTACATCCCAAAAGTTTAAACCAATTTTGCTTTTAACTAAAATCATTCCAGTTTCAGACATAAATACCAACTGGGTAAATGCTAATACACCAATAAAAAATCTTGAGGCTTCAGAGACCGATGTACCGATAAATAAAGCTGGTAAATACATATCTGCAAATCCAGCAACTGATGCTGGTGCCATGACTGTTGCTACTTCGCTACTGTACCCTATCCAAGTATAGAAATACACCAGTGGTGCACTAATGATACTGAAAAACGGGGTATATTCTGCCACTACTAAAGATAATGTTCCAACCGCCATAATAATAGGTAAGAAACCAACGTATATGTTAACAATATTTTTTAACGCCTCAATCAATACTTTTCCGATTTTGGCATCTCCTGCCTGCTTTATTGCAGATTCATATGAATACTCAAAAACAGTTTTACCTTTTGGAATCTCAATTATATTAGGAGTTACCCCTTTATAATAAGTTGGTGGAAATTTCTTAAGTGGCATTCTAGATGTAATAAAAGCCAATATAATAGTTACTAATGCAATAGATCCATAAAATATCGGGAAAATATGCGCAAATCCTAGCTCTTCAGCTACTGCAGAAGCAAATGCTATACCTACAATAGAAAAACTGGTTGCAATTATATAAGCTTCTCTTTTATTATAGTATCCTCTTTGATATTGGGTATCCGTTACCACAATACCAATTGTACCATCACCAACAAAGGATGCAATGGCATCGATAGTTGAATAGCCTGGTACTTTAAACAACTTTATAACTATAGGCCCTAATAAAATACCTACAAATTCAACAATACCAAAATGTGTTAATAAAGGAAGGGCAATAATACCTACAAAGAATGTTATATAAAGTATGGTTAAAAGACCACCATCTCCTGCCATTAGCCCGCCAGTATCGCCATCTAAAATCATACCTGCGAACCCATAGTTTTGAAACCAATTGTTAATCACCATAAGGTATAAAAATGAGCCAACTACCCTTAGTACAAGATTTAAAGGTGATGCTTTGAATACGGAATTAGCAAACTCATTTTTTGAAGAATAAAAGATAAAAAGAATAGTTGCAATTAACACAACCCATGTACAAATAACAGTGAAACCAATAAATGAATCAAGCATATTGGCTGTAACAAAATTTACTATGTGGGATATAGCAATCTTACTTTCTCCATTAATATTAAAAGGTATTAGAAAAAAAATAAATCCAAAAATTGATAAAAATACAAACTTTAACTTATTTATCATACTTACAAACCCCCATTTTGTCTTAACTACGATGCACATTTTCTAGAATAACATATGCCCAAAAGTGTTTCAATAGGTTTTTGCATACTTTGTATAAATAGTTCTTGTCTTCTTTTCAAAGTTCACCCTGTATCACTCTAATGAATATAAATCAATGCATAAGAAAAACCACAACTAATTATTTATTAGTTGTGGTTTTTACTGGTGGAGGCGAGGGGTGTCGAACCCCTGTCCGAAAGCCATAACACCTAGGCATCTACGAGCGTAGTCAGTACTTTAAAATTCCCGTCTCCTAACCCCTACTGACGGGGTTTAGGTTCCGGTAGCTTCATATTTTCCGTTTCTGGGTCAAAGCTAATTATTACAACGTATTAGCCTCAAATTTCTCTTTGGCTCTTTCTATGGACACCCCATGTTTAAATCCTCCCTATAGTGTTAACATATATATCCCCGCAATTAGTAATAGCACTGATATTACTCTTATCATTATTTTGAATTTCTTAGTTCCCCACAATTTATCTTCCATGTTTGTATTTGATACTATAGGCTCGTTGCTAAACATCATTAGTATAGACATAACTACCGCCCCTAGGTCTGTATAAATAAAGGTTATTATTGAATATATTATTATAATACACGCTATTATTTTAACTACCATACTTTTACCACCTTTTATTGTTATATTTAGCTAAATATTCGCTACTTGGTGCCACTGCTCCAATAAATTTTTGGTTTTAATAAATTCCTTTATAAACTTAAACATACTGGATCTCCCCTTATAAATAAACTTCTATTATTTATTTTATAACAAATAAATTAAGAATTATTAGATAAAAGTATTAAGAATTATTAATATAAGTTAAATCCATTCATCCTTAGATAATATTACAGGAGATTGTAACGTAACAATTATTATGACTTTCTCTTCTTTTTTCTTGCAAACATATAAACCGCCACAAGACAAATAAAAAGTCCTGTTACTGCTGGTTTAATAATTGAAGCCCCAGAATCTCCTGCAAAAACCACACTCCATATAATTTTCAATACAGCTGCCCCTATAATTATGATAATGCCGTACTTTAATTTTCTTTTCCAGAAGGCTAGTATTAATAAGTAAAAAAACAAAGGAACTGAAAGACTAAGAAATATCTTTTGAAAATCCCAGGCTCCAAAAGTATAAGATTTTTCAAAGGCCAAAAACTCTTCTATAGCAGGTGCCACCTCTGTTGGAGTATTGAACCAAAACATACTTGTAAAAAGTGCGAAGATTGTTAAGGACATTCCGCATAAACTTTTCTTGTAGGCAAAAAAGCAAATAGGAATAATAAAGAGAGGTCTGATATACCAACTCAAAACATTTTGATGTCTACTATAAGCCCAATCCACAAATTCCTTATTACTTAAAAATAGCACCAAAAATACCAATGTAAAAATGAAAAATATTAAAGCAATCTTTTTATCATTTCTTTGTAAAAATATCTTCATAATTTAACTCCCCCTATAATTTAATTTGATTTCATTCCATTAATAAGAATATCTAACAACTCATCTGCCCACTCATAAAGTTCAGTTTCATGCTGAGTTATATTTTCCATTTCAAAATGCTTTAGCATTTCGTCAAGAACTGCTTGATTTAAAGTCATAAACATTTGAACACAAGCTTTTGTGCTAAGATTATTATTAATTTCACCTTTCATTTTCGCAGACTCCACTAGCCCTATAAAAAAACTTTCACCCGATTCATTTGCTCCTTTTAAAATTTCTTTCTTTAACTCTTCGTTTATCTCTTTTGCAAATTGATTTCCAATAGCTGCATATTGAGGTTTCATAGTGGCAAAGTCAATACCCTTTCTAAAAAGGACTTTTACAAGTTCAAATATTGTCAATTCTTTTGACATTTCTGCCTCCTTAGAGAAAAAAAGTATTTTTTCTTGGGTGGCTAGTGATAAAATGTATTTGTACATGTGAAGTTTATCTTCAAAATATTGATAAAAACTACCCTTTGGTATTTTAGTCATTTTAACGATATTATTTAGACTACTCTCATTATAAGAATGGTTCCCAAACTCAATTAAGGCTGCGTTGATAATAATATTTTTCTTTTCCTCTGAAAGTTTTTTAAAAGCATTTTTTGCCATTTAATTCATCTCCTAGTCAATGATATATGGAACTATGACTACTTAGTCGCACTTCTAATTTAATTATATGACCACCAAGTCACAATGTCAATACATAATTGTTAAGCGTAATTAAGTTCTATGATTTATTTATTGGTTTATTGGTTTATAGACATAAAAAAAGATAGAAGTTTTCTTCTACCTTATATGGATTGCAAATTAACCACTGAAAAAAAGTATAGCATTAAACACCATCTTTACAAACCTTAGTTTGAAGTCCTTGTGAATCTCCGGCTATTATTTATAGCAACAGGCTCACTTCATTCCCCTCTAACACCTCTGAGTTCCAAAGAATTTCCAAATGAAATAACATCGATAACCGATGGTATTCGTTAAATAATAAGAAAACCCTCAACTAAAATTAATTAGTCGAGGGTTTCACTGGTGGAGGCGAGGGGTGTCGAACCCCTGTCCGAAAGCCATAACACCTAGGCATCTACGAGCGTAGTCAGTACTTTAAAATTCCCGTCTCCTAACCCCTACTGACGGGGTTTAGGTTCCGGTAGCTTCATATTTTCCGTTCCTGGGTCAAAGCTTTCCCAAGCTCGGTTCACCGCTGTCGGCGCCCTATCCTAAGTCGCGGTATTCAAAGGTAAGACGTAGCAGACTAAGCTGCTAGTGCTAAATTATCGTTTGCGTTTAAATTGTTCCAATAGTTTTTTAACGCGGGTCCATAGGTTCCCTCGGCTCGCTTCCTCGATGCAACGTACCCCCGTCGAAACCAAGTACGCCCCCTAATATGTCAAAAGATTAAACTAAACCTTTTGTACTACAATAATATATAAATATTATTGTTTGTAATCTCGCAAATTTAAATTATTAAATTTTTATGACCCGTAAATCAATTATATATTAACTGTTAATCTAATTTTTTGTTACTTACTATAAACCTAATGATACACTATATCATATGCTTTATCAAGTGCTAATATCATGGAATGTATGTGTAATACTTCTAGTTATCTCATTCTCTCTTTTATCTGCCTATCCATATCTCTCTTAGCATCTTTTTCTAACATTGCATCTCTTTTATCATAATCCTTTTTACCACGAACAACACCAAGATTAACTTTTACCTTAGTATCTTTAAGATAAAGCGATAATGGAACTAGTGTAAAACCCTTTTGAGACGTAAATGATGCTAGTTTTTCTATTTGTACTTTATGAAGCAATAATTTTCTTACTCTTAATGGATCAGTATTAAATTGATTACCATTTTCGTAATGGCTAACATGCATATTTTTTATAAATACTTCACCATTTATAACATCTGCATAACTATCTCTTAAGTTAGCTTTTCCTGATCTAATAGATTTTACTTCTGTACCAACAAGCGCTATACCAGCTTCCATTGCTTCCTCTATAAAATAATCATGTCTTGCTTTCTTATTCTCTGCTAATGTTTTATTTTCTGTTTTCTTTGCCATAATTTCACCTGCTTTATTCTTATTAATATAGTACAAGAGTATATATAATTATACTATAAATCATGCTCTTTTTCAAGAATATATGGATTATTCTCACATATCTAACTTTAATCAGAAAATTGCAGAAGAGGACATACATCCCCTTCTGCAATTTTAGATTCAAATGTTACATAATCATCTTATTTCGCCACATCATCACTAATAAGTTCATTCAAATCTTTAACTGTATATTCTTTTTCATCTTCATTTTCATTCTTTTTTCCATCTATATTTTCTTCTTCGTCTTCTTTTTCAACAAAATCGAAATAAACCTCATGAGTAGCTAAGTCAACTTTACTAACTATGATTCTTACCTCTTCACCCAATCTATATGTCTTTTTAGTTCTCTCACCAACTAGAGTTAAATGCCTTTCATCAAAGACATAATAATCATCATCTAAGCTAGTCATATGAACTAACCCTTCTATAGTATTAGGAAGTTCTATAAACAGACCAAAGTTAGTTACTGAAGAAATAATACCATCATATTCTTCACCAATTCTATCACTCATATACTCAGCTTTCTTTAAGTCATCTACATCTCTCTCAGCTTCCATAGCTACTCTTTCCATATCAGAAGATTGTTTTGATGCAATCTCAACTTCCTTAGTTAATCTTTCATTTCTAGCCTCACTTAATCCACCATTTATAACCTCTTTAATTATCCTATGGATCATTAAATCAGGATATCTTCTAATTGGTGATGTAAAATGGCAGTAATATTTAGATGCTAATCCGAAATGACCAACACATTCTGGAGAATATTTTGCTTTCATCATAGAACGAAGTAGCAAAGTGCTAAGTACCATTTCTTCTTTTTTACCTTTTACTTTAGCTATTACTTCCTGAAGCATTCTAGGGTGTATTTCATTTCCCCACTTCATAGCATATCCAAAGTTATATGCAAATTCACTAAATCTAGTTAGTTTTTCTTCATCAGGGTCCTCATGAATTCTATATACAAATGGTACGTTTAGCCAGAAGAAATGCTCAGCAACAGTTTCATTAGCAGTTAACATGAATTCTTCAACCACTCTATTTGCTATACCTCTCTCATAAGGAACAATGTCTATTGGTTTTCCGAGTTCATTTAATATTATTTTACACTCATCAAAATCAAAATCTATAGCGCCTCTATCCATTCTCTTTTTATTAAGAATCCCGCATAATTTTTCCATGTTTTTAAAATCTTCATGTAAGTATTCATATTTTTTGATTATTTCAGGATCCTTATCTCTGAGTATTTTAGTCACATCAGTATAAGTCATCCTCTCATTAGTCTTTATAATACTTTCCACTATCTCATGATCTACACTTTTACCGTTCTTATCTATTTCCATAAAGCAAGTAAGAGCTAATCTATCCACTTTAGGGTTCAAACTACAAACACCATTAGATAATTTTTTAGGAAGCATTGGTATAACCCTATCAATAAGGTATACTGAAGTTGCTCTTTTTAATGCTTCTTTGTCTAGTGGATTTTTATCTTTAACATAATGAGAAACATCTGCTATATGAACTCCTAAACGATAGTTTCCATTCTCTAAAACCTGAACGGACACAGCATCATCTAGATCTTTAGCATCCTCTCCATCTATAGTTACCATAGTTAAATCCCTTAAATCTTTTCTCCTTGCATACTCTTCCTTTGGAATTTCTTCATTTATATTATCAGCATAGGCCTCTACATTGGGTGGGAACTCCTCTGGTAGTTTATGTTTTTTTATTATAGTTAATATATCAATACCTGCGTCACCAATATTTCCGAGAATTTCAATAATTCTCCCCTCAGGATTTCTCCTTTGTTCTGGCCACTGAGTTATTTCAGCTATTACTATTTGCCCTGTTTTGGCCTTCATTCTATCTGCCTTAGGAATAAATATATCTTGGGCTATCCTCTTGTCATCAGCTACAACAAATCCAAAATTACTACTGTCTTGATAAGTTCCTATTATTGTTTTATTGGACCTTTCAATTACTTTTGCAATTTCACCTTCACATTTCTTGCCACCATTTTCTTCTTTTAAAATCCTTGCAAGAACTTTATCACCATTCATTGCTCCATTTACATTATCTGCTGGAATAAATACATCCGGCCTTTCTACTTCTGCTATTACAAACCCAAATCCTCTTTGATGTCCTTGATATTTACCAAGTATAAGTCCCATCTTCTCTGGAGTACCATAACATTCAGTTTTTGATTTAGCTATATCACCATCTCTTTCCATCTCTGCCAGCATCGCAGCAAACCCTTTCATGTCTTTTTTCCTAATATCAAAGATTTTATAGAGCTCACCTATATTCATAGGCTTATATGCCTGGTCATTCATAAAATTTATTAAAGTTTCTCTTATATCCATTAATTTTCCTCCTGTTACTTCTTTATATTTAATATCTTTTCTAATTTCACTAAAAAATATTTATTATTAATTTAATTTTTCATTAATTTCTTTGTTAATTTATTCATGTGTTTCTATAATTACTCACTTTTATTATAGTCCAAAAAATACGTCTAGTATATACTATATAATTATATACTTCCCTATTATCCAATAAAAATGCCCACATTAAATAGCTTTATTTAATGTGGGCACTTTTGTCGAAATATATTTTATTAAGAATTCTTCACAGAAATCGACTTTTTTATACAAAATAAAGCAGCCCTTGGGGGTGGGCTGCTTTAAACAAATAAAAAGGGGGCTATTTATCTCTCTATTTATCTTTACTACTTAATTATATTAAATTTAATCCTTGTTTGCAAGTGGTTTTGGCAAAACTTGTTGTAAATTATTCTTAACATAATGATATTTTGTTCATATTTTATTCATTTCTAATATAATTAACAATATTAATGCTAAATTAAACCTGTTTTAAAGAATTTATCTCATCTTCCGACAATTCTCTACATTGTCCTTCTAGTAAATTTTCATCTAATTTTAAAGGTCCGAAACTAACCCTTCTTAAAAATACAACTTTCTTGTCTACACTCTCAAACATTCTTTTGACTTGATGAAATTTCCCTTCTTGAATAGTAACCATTATCTCGGATCCATTCTCATCTGCATTTAATACTTCGAGTATTGCGGGCATACATTTATATCCGTCATCAATTACAACCCCTTTCTTAAAGGCGTTCACATCGCTTTCATCTACGAATCTGTTAATTTCTGCATAATATACCTTATCTACATGATTCTTAGGTGCTATCAATTTATGATTTAATTCACCATCATTAGTAATTAGTAGTAATCCCACTGTATCTTTATCAAGTCTACCTATTGGGAATGGATCAAATGCCTTGTACTCCTCATCTATTAGATCAATTACAGTTTCATCATGTTTATCCACTGTAGCCGAAACCACACCAGATGGCTTATTCATGATTAAGTATATGTACTTCCTATAATTAATTTCTTCACCTGATACCTTTATTATTGCTTTATCTGGATCAATTTTCATAGCATTGTCAGAAATTATAACACCATCTACTTCTACTTTACCTTTTTTTAATATTGCCTTTACTTCTTTTCTTGTTCCGTGACCTAAATTTGATAATATCTTGTCTATTCTTTCCAAATATATTCATCTCCTTAATATTTCTATAGATTCATGTAAACTTCATTTAAAACGTTACATATTTTACTCATAAAAAAAACAGCCTATAAAAGCTGTTTTAAATTTATTCTTTAACTTCTATCTCTAGTATATCATAATCTTCATATGAAAAACTCTTATAAAAGCTTTTTGATAATACAAGTAATCTATATATTCCTTTAGTAAAAGGCATAAAGATATAATCATCTTTCATGCTGTACTTTTGCACCAAGCTCCAGTCTCCCTTTTCCATTAGATAGAACTCATATACAACTTCCTTGCCGCCCATGCTTTGCACCCCAAAGGTTATTGTTTCATTAACCTTGAAATTCGCCCTATCACTTATGATTTTTGTATCTGTTACTGGTAAAGATTCATGTACTTCTATTCTTATCTCTTTCTTGCTATCATATTCACTAGTGCTCTTTTTATTTTTTGCAAGAAGTTCTATCGAATAAGTTCCACTACATTTAGGTTTAATCTCATAATTTTTATGTTCAACAAAACCCGTTTGTTCCACTGAGTGACCATCTATTTTTAAAACATAATTTAAAATGTTGTCTTTTGTATTCTCAAATATAACTTGAAGAGAAATAGTATCTCCAACCATAAAATACTCTCGTGTTGGCATTAAAACATATTGTATTTTAGCTGGAATACATTCTAAAGCCTCAATGTATACTATTGAATGAGCATCGAATTCCCTCTTTGAATACTTGTCTTTTACTCTTACCTCAAGTTTGAATTTTCCTAGTTCTTCAGGTGTGAAATTTACAAATTCATGAATTCCAAATTCCATTTTCTCTATCTCGTTACCATCCTTTGAAATTGTAAAACTATATCTTAAAGAAATTCCACCAGTGGCTTTAACTATAACATTGACAGATTCACCTAACACAACTATATCTTTTTTGTCCATTAGTATATCTTCTATGACCACATTTTCATTTCCTATATCATCAATTATAAAATCTATAGAGGCCTCGCTCTCATATTCTCCTTCGAATGAACTATCCTTCACCCATAAGCTTGCTTTAAACTCTCCAGCTTCTTTTGGTGTCCATGTATAGTTGTTTTTTCTAATATAACCTGAATCTTCCACAGAATTTCCATCAATTCTAAACCTATATAATAAATCGTTTCCACCATGTGTTATACACTTAAAAACAATGCTCGTATCACATATTTGTGGCGAACTCAAATCACTAGTAAAACTCTGTATGTTAATTTCTTCATAAGGGTCTACGCTATAATTAATTAATGCCCTATCATCAAATTCATGAAGAGAATACATATCCTTTGCCATACATAGAAGCTTATAATCTCCCCTGTTTTCTTCAATATAACTAACTAACTTTTTAGTTGAATAATCTTGTATACACTTAGTATTTCCCTGCGAATTTATTTTTACGAATTTGTATAGAATCATTCTGTTATCCTCATACTTTGCCTCAACCTCAAAAACTAACTCAAGACCTTCTAATATTTTCTCAGTCAAACATTTAAAATTCATAATTTCTAAGGACTGCATAGCCTTAACATTAAATCCTATTTTCATAAAGTCATCAAACATATTTTCAGAATCTAAATTTCTGCATTCTACTAAAAACTCTTGCTTGCCAGAAAATTTCGAGGTCCAAATAACTATGTTCTCCGGAGAGTAATCCTTTATAAGTAACCAATTCCCCTTTTCACATACCCAATATCTATACATAATAGGAGTTTTTGCGGAATCTACTGTTAATGTAATCTTTTCACCTACAACTATTTCTTCTTTGTCTATGTAAATATCATTTATTAGTTTTTCTTCACCATCACCTACAATATAATCAGTCTTTGACATAAAATCAAAGGGCTTATTACTTTTTTTCCTTTTAGCTTGTACCATTACTGAATACCTCCCATCAATCTGCGGTCTCCATATAACATCACTAGCTTCGCTTAATTTCTTTAATGTAGTCCAGGTTCCCTCAAGACCTACAAGAAATTTGTAGTCTAGATTTTCCTCTATTTTATTTTCAACACTTATTTCAATTTCTTTATACTTTTCTTTATAATTCTCCTCAATCTCTTCAGATCTAAACAAAATATTCATCTCATTCATTTAACCTTACCTACCTTTACAAATAAGCTATGTAATACTAATTTGTTATTTAAAATCAGCCTCTATAATAATATATTATACTATATTTACATTATTTGTAACAGTATATATTCCATTTTTTTATTTCTAATTAAAGACATAAACTTTCATTATTTTATATAAAAAGAATGATTTATTTAAATATTATATCCATTTATAGAATTAAAGATGATATTGTGAAATTTCTATTTTTAATAAATTCTTATAAAAATAGCTAGTAATTATAATTACTAGCTATTCCCTAATTATTGTATTAATTCATTTATTTTGATACTATTGCTTCGCTTTTAAAATTAGTTTGATTAAATTATTATAAAGCTTTTCATCATCTTCATTTGTTCGCTTTTTAGGGCCGTAGGTTTTTCCACCACTACGTCTTGCCTTTCCTGACAAATGCCTCTCAAATAATAATTTATCAATATTTTCATCATCGTATATGTGACCTTTAGGGCCTATAGCAAATGAACCTTTGGCTAAAACCATAGCAGCAACGCCAAAATCTTGAGTAATTACTATATCATTTAGCTTAGCTTCGTTTGCTACTTTCATATCAACAGTTTGGAACCCACTATCCACATATCTTATTGAGGCATAATCACTGCTTAAAACATGATTAATATCACAATACATAATTAGTTCAACAGAGTTTTCCTTAGCTGCCTTTTCTATTAGATGTTTGCCAGGGCATCCATCTGCATCTACAATAATTCTCATATTTTTTTTCTCATTTCTCTAAAGTCTTTTTTCAAGTTCTGCTTTTAATTCTTCATATCCTGCTTTTCCAAGAAGAGCAAACATATTTTTCTTGTATGCTTCAACTCCTGGTTGATCAAAAGGATTTACACCTAATAAATATCCACTTACAGCTAAAGCTTTTTCAAAGAAATAGACCATATGTCCAAAATTATATGCGCTTAATGCTGGTACATTTAAAATAATGTTTGGTACATCACCATCATTATGAGCAAGGACTGTTCCTTGAGATGCCTTTTTATTAACGAAATCCATAGTTTTACCGGCTAAAAAGTTCAATCCGTCTAGATCTCCACTTTCCTCATTTACTACAACTTCTCTTCTTGGTTTTTCAACATTTATAACTGTTTCAAATATATTTCTTACGCCTTCTTGAATATATTGTCCCATAGAATGCAAATCTGTTGAGAAATTAACTGATGCTGGGAATATTCCCTTTTGGTCTTTTCCTTCACTTTCACCACAAAGTTGTTTCCACCACTCACCAAAATATTGAAGTGCAGGTTCATAGTTTACTAAAATCTCTGTAACCTTACCTTTTCTATATAATGCATTTCTAGCTGCTGCATATTTGTAACAATCATTTTTATTTATATCTGGTTCATTATAAGCAACTCTAGCATCAGCTGCGCCCTTCATCATCTCATCAATATCAATACCCGCTGCTGCTATTGGAAGAAGTCCTACAGCTGTAAGTACTGAGAATCTACCGCCAATATCATCTGGAATTACAAAAGTTTCGTATCCAGCTGCATCTGCTGATTTTTTAAGAGCTCCGCGAGCTTTATCAGTAGTTGCAAAAATTCTTGCTTTCGCTCCTTCTACTCCGTATTTCTTTTCTAATAATCCTTTGAATATTCTAAAAGCAATAGCAGGTTCTGTAGTAGTTCCTGATTTTGATATTACGTTAACAGAAAAATCTTTACCTTCTACAAGGTCAATTAAATCTGCCATATATGTAGAACTTATATTATTTCCGGCAAAGAAAACTGCTGGAGATTTTCTTTTATCACTTGATAAACTATTGTGAAAGCTATGACATAATGTCTCTATAGCTGCTCTAGCTCCTAAATATGATCCACCTATTCCAATTACAATTAAAACCTCTGAATTACTTTTTATCTTATCTGCTGCCTTTTTGATTCTTGCAAATTCAGCTTTGTCATAATTTACAGGAAGGTCTATCCAACCTAAATATTCATTTCCTGGACCTGTTTTATATGTAAGCATCTTATGTGCTGTAGACACCATTGGCTGAAAATATGAAATTTCATGTTCACCTAAATATGGCACTGTTTTGCTTAAATCTATTGATAATACTTTTCCCATTAATAAATCCTCCTTTAAAACATCTTGAATCAAATATTTATACTTACATTACTTTCTAAAACAATATAAAATAATTTTAGTTTATTCAAGAAAATAAATCAAGTTTTTTAATAAAATTTTATAATTATTGAAGATTATGTATTTAATATTAGAATTAATATGAACTCACTTGTAACATGTTGCATATATTAAATTATATTAATAAAAGAGGTGTGATTTTTTTTGATTATTCATGTTGTAAAACCCGGTGAAAACTTATATAAAATATCTAAATTATATGGTGTTTCATATAATAAAATTGCTTCTGATAATGAACTTGCAAACCCTAATCAACTTGTGGTAGGACAAACACTTGTAATATTGCAAGTTACTCGATCACATAAAATTCTTCCTGGAGAATCACTTTATAGTATATCCAAATTATACGGAACAACTATTGCAAATTTATATGCTGCAAATCCCATTTTAAATAGTTCTATTATACTTTACCCTGGTCAAATTATTAATATACCACCTACCCCAAAATTAGGTTCTATTGAAGTTAACGCTTATGCGCTTCCTAGTACAAATATGGATGTTCTTGCAAAAACTTTACCAAACCTCACATACCTTAGTATATTTAGTCATCAAATACTCCCTGATGGATCTCTAAAAGACATTAATGATGCGCCCTTAATAAGCGCAGCTAGAAATGCTAAAGTCGCTCCTATGATGGTAGTTACGAATCTAAAAGAAGGTGGTGGATTCGATAGCGCGCTAGCACATACCATATTAACAAATCAAACCGTGCAAAACACATTAATTAATAACATAATTAGTACATTAAAAAGCAAAAATTATTATGGTTTAGATATAGATCTAGAATATATTTTTCCTGAAGATAGAGAAAATTATAATAGTTTCTTGCGAAGAGTAGTAACTACTTTAAAACCTTTAGGATATCCTGTTACCACCGCGCTAGCCCCTAAACCCTCTGGCGATATAAAAGGATTACTTTATGAGGCCCATGATTACCCAGTTCACGGCGCTCTCGCAAATCATGTTATATTAATGACCTATGAGTGGGGTTATACAGCCGGTCCTCCTCTTGCAGTATCACCATTAAATGAAGTAAAGAAAATTCTTGATTATGCGGTAACTGTAATCCCAAGTAAAAAGATATTTATGGGAATTCCTAATTACGGTTATGATTGGACTTTGCCTTGGGTAAAAGGAACTAAAGCAAGAGCACTCGGCAATGTAGAAGCAGTGGATCTTGCAAGGACAGAAAATGCTGCTATTAAATATGACTATACTTCTCAGGCTCCATTTTTTAATTACTATGATTCAAATGGGAAAGAACATGTAGTTTGGTTTGAAGATGCTAGAAGCATGAATGCTAAACTTAGGACCGCTAATGATTATAATCTCGGTGGGGTTAGTTATTGGACAATCGGCAAATACTTCCCTCAAGCTTGGCTGGTTCAAAATTCTTTGTTTGATGTTAAAAAATTGCTTTAGGTAAAAATTTTTAATCTTGACTCTAAACCACAAAATTTCCTTAGATTATTCTATAACTAAAAGGATATATTGCTGTTTTACGCAATATATCCTTTTGCTTGCTAATTAAATAGTTAACATTATAAACCATAAACTTACATTGATTTTCCTATACTACATATAAAGCTTTCTTACCTATCTCATCAATATATTCGATTACGGATTTGTCTGTTTTTAAATCTATATACAAAGTACAATACTTATCATCCTTTTGCCATAGAAGTTTTATTTCATCCTTTTGAGACTCTAGAACCTCGAATTCTCCATTGAATGCTATATATTCATTTCTAAACCTTATAAGTGTTAATAACCTCTGAACAACTTCTTGCTTAAGTGATTGTTCTATTTCTTCCAAGCTGAAGTTGTGACGATTAATTTCACGTCCTTCACCCGTTTTATTAACATTTTCCACATCATTTTTTCCAGCCAAAAGACCAACATAATATACTTGTGGTATTCCTGGTGCAAAAAACTGAATAGCTCTTGCTGCGAGATATGCATCATCTTCACAGTTTAAAACGGAATAATAGGAACATCTTATCTGATGGACATCAAATCCGTCCAGGCCCTTATGTTCATCGGACATAATAAGACTAAGATTAGAGCCTCTTTCCAAACAAACATCCACAAGCTTTTTAGCTTCCTTAGTATCTATAAGATCATCCATGTCCGGTTTCACTGGTATGCCATCATGACAGTCAAGCATAGTAAATTGCTTACTGGGACGATTTTTCAGATATTCACAAAGCTTCTCACTTGATTTATTAATTAGAGTGTCTAGAATTGTGTATGGCAAAATGAAATCGTATATCCAACATCCGTGATCTGCAAGCCTGTTTTGAACTCTATAATGTGAATGAAGTTCAGGCAGTAATTCAATTCCTAAGGAATTTGCAAGTTCTATTATCCAATCAAGGAACTCATATATCTCTGGTTCCACAAAAAAACAACTTGTTCCAAGCTTTTTTATAACATATCCAACCGCATCTAACCTTACAATCTTAACATTTTGCTTACTGAAATTTACGAGAAAATCGGTAAGTAGCTGTTTAATCTTATCTGATTTTATGTCCAGGTCAATCTGCTCAGATGGTTCTGTTTTACCAAATGTTGTCCATACTTTTTCCTCCTCGCCAGTTTCTTCTATATTAAAAGTGGAGTAGGGTACTTTTCTACGAAGAAACATCTTTTCAACATCTTTCTTTACTGGAGCGCCATCTTCCCAAACCTTATCTAATGTTATAAATAAATCAGCATATTCTGATTTACGACCCCTCATCAAAAAATCTTGGAAATATATAGACTTTTGAGAAATATGATTTACCATAAGATCCACTAAGACATCGAAATTTTCTCCAATAGCCCTGATATCTTCCCACGTACCAAATTCAGGTTCTATTTCTAAATAAGTTAACGGCGCAAAACCCCTGTCACCTGATGACGGAAAAGGAGGCAAAATATGAATTCCTCCTTTAAAAATATCCGAGAAATATTTCATTAGAATATTATTTAATGCTTTTAAATCTCCTCCCAAGGAATCTGGATAAGTAATTAGCTGTACCTGATTTTTTACTGCCATGTTGCAATCTCTCCTTTAAATTTTGCACCTATGTTACTTATATATCCTTATTACCATAGGCCTCTTCTGTAGATGATTTATATACAACTATTTTGCCAGCGACTCTTTAAACTCTACCAGGTCTACCTTTTATCAATTATTTGATTGACCCCTGCATTACGCCACTAATTATATATTTCTGAGCAAAGGAATACACTATGAGTAGTGGCAAGATTGTAAGTAGTAGTGCTGGTATTAATAGCTCCCAGTTATTCATGTAGGTTCCGTTGAAGACTTTCATTTTTATGGGCATAGTATAAAGATTATCTTTGTTTAAGATAAGTGAAGGCAATAGATAATCATTCCATATCCACATTACATTTAGTATTCCAATAGTCGTTGATGTTGGCGCAAGTATTGGAAACACGATTTTGAAAAAGGTCTTAATACGATTGCACCCATCAATTAGCGCAGCTTCTTCTAGTTCAATGGGAATGGACTTAATGAAGCCATGATAAATAAAAACTGAAAGTGCGCTGCCGAATCCAGCATAAAAAACAATTAGCAAAGGGAATGGCACCGTTTCGATTAAATTTAATTTACCCCCGTATATATACATTAGGGGAATCATTACAGACTGGAAAGGAATTATCATTGATGCCACTAGTACTGAAAAGAATATCTTACTAAATATGCTATTGTTTCTTACAAGATAGTAGGAGCACATAGCTGAAAATAACAATATTAATATTGTACTTGCAACTGTAATCAGAAGACTGTTTGAGAATGTAACGAAAAAATCCATTTGCTTTATTGCTTCTTTAAAATGGACGAAATTTAATGTTTTTGGAAATGAAAATGGACTTTGCAGTATTTCTCCATTGTTTTTAAATGAATTTACAATCATTAAGAAAAAAGGAAATACAAAAATTAGAAAAGAAAAGATTAAAAATGCATAAGTTATAATTTTACTTATTAATTTTTTATTTTTCATTATGCTTCTACCTCCCCTTTCTTACCAATATAAACCTGTATACCGGACACTATAGCAACTATTAAAAATAGCATTATTGCTTCTGCTTGCCCGACACCATAGTTATTTTCAATAAATGCTTTCTTAACAATATTCATCGAGACCATTACTGTGCTGTTGTAGGGACCACCAGCTGTTAGAGAATAATTTATATCGTAGACCATAAACCCACTCTTTAATGTCATAAATAGAGTGATTACAAAGGCTGGCCTCATCAATGGTAGCGTCACTTTTGTCAACCGCTGCCAAGCATTTGCGCCATCAATTGTTGATGCTTCAATCACGTCTTTTGGAACATTTACCAAGCCTGCAATAAAAATAAGCATCATGTATCCAGAAAGCTGCCAGACTGTAACTATAACTATAGACCAGAAAGCCATTTTCTCATCACCTAGCCAACCTAACCTTAGAGATTCAATTCCTAACTTTGCTCCTAATGTCGGTAAGGTCTGAACAAATATAAACTGCCATATATAACCAAGAACCAATCCTCCGATAAGATTTGGGGTGAAGAAGGAAGTCCTGAAAAAACTCTGTGCCCTAATTCCTGTAGTAACAAGGTATGCTAGGAGAAAGCCTATGGCATTAACACACACAACTGAAACTACAACGAACTTGACCGTTAACCACATAGAGGTCCAAAACTGGGGGTCACTAAATGCCTCCTTATAATTAGCAATTCCATTAAACTCTGGTGTACTCAAAACTGTTGGCATATTCATAAAAGTCAGATAAATTCCATAGGCAAATGGAATCAATATAGCAACAGAAAAAACAAACATTGTTGGAAAAGTAAAAAGCATCTGCTCACCAAATTTTTTTAAAGGTTTTTTTTCGGATACCATAAGCTACCTCCACTTCTAAATATAATTTAGTTATAAAATTTATGGGTGAGTTTGAAACTCACCCAGTTCATTAACTCACAATTACAATTAATCGTATATTTTATTTCTTCTTAGTTTTATAATAGTCTACAAATCCCTTTGCCAAGTCTGCGCGAGTTTCCTTTTTGCTAATATACTTCTGAACATGTGCTGCAATTACATCCCCATATTCAGCTGCGTTTACGTAGTTTGTACTGAAAGGCATTGTTTTGTCCTTAGCTATAGCATCAGATATAGATATACCTAAAGGATTGTTTACCTTGTTAGGGTTGCTCTTAAAAGCAGAAATTATCTGAGACTTGTTTACTATAAAATCCTGTCCTGCTTTATCATCTACCAACCAGTTTAAAAATTTCTTTGCTGCTTCTTGCTGAGCCGAAGTTGCCTTTTTATTGATCAACATTACTTGTGTTGGACCGGCAACGATTTTATTGTTCATTGGATTGTTTTCGTTGTTATCTACAGGCACAGGCATTAATCCAAATTTATCACCTGCAACTGCCTTGAGTGAGTCATAGGCCCAGTTTCCGTTGAACAACATAGCACTTTCACCCTTACCTACTGCCAAATGAGCATCATCATAATATTGTCCAAGAGGACGTTCTCCATATTTGTTATATTGCTTAGATGCTAACAAATCCATGGTATCATAATACCCGTTCCATGCTGCATTTCCAGCAAAATCAAATTTTCCATCAACCATCTGAGCTACCACTTTACTTGGATCACTGTCTTGATTGATAAATTGCGTGCTGTAATGGTTAGCTACAGACCAAGCTTCTGTTTGATAAGCTACTGGGTATTTAACACCTGAAGCTTGAATTTTATCAAGGAGTGCCTTAAACTTGTCTCGTGTAGTTATTGTGGAAGGATCAAAAGTACCACCTACTGCTTTATCAAGTACTTTTTGATTGTAAACAAGCCCAAACCCTTCTATTGCAAATGGAAAACCTACAACTTGACCTTGAGGATTTTTAAAACTATATACTGTATCCTTGTTCCATTTTTCGTTTGTTAAATCAACACCAAAATCCTTGTATTTATCTAAAACCGAATTTGGCTCCATCATTGCAAGTGTAACTACTTTACCAGATGCTGTAAGTTTATCAAATATATTTACTGTATCTCCAACAGCCACCGAATATGGTTCAACTATAATATCAGGATTTGCAGTCATAAAATCCTTTGTAGCCTGTTCAAATTGCTTGGATATCTCACCTTTTCCATTAGTCATAATAATTGTAACTTTTCCTTTTGATGTACTTTGAGGATCCTTTGATGCTGATGAACTACAAGCTACTAAAGACAAAGCAAGTGTGCCTGCCAAAACACTAGTTAAAAACTTTTTCATATTGACCCCTCCATTTTTTGTTTTATTTATGTAAAGCCCTTTGTGGTCTGTACATCAATTTCTAATAATGTAAACCATTTCTTACAATTTAATTATACAACGCGTTTATCACATATGTCAACCGTATGACATAATTTATTTTTACATATTTGTCCAAAGTCTCTTTTTATATTTTCCCAATAGATTGATCTTATAAGTAATATATAAAAGTAATAGAGACTATGTATATTATAATCCATAGTCTCCAGCCTCATTGAGATAACGGTCTATATCTAAAACTTCATTATTTAACTATGATTACATCATATTCTTTCGTAATAACAAAATCAGCTAGTTGAACATGACCAGCGATGATTTTATGTTCAGTTTCCAGAATATTTTCTATAAATAAATCGTTTACTTCATTTCCTCTATTTCTTTTCTTCCTGTGCTCTAATGTATCAAGTCTACTTCTTGCAATGAATACTTTTGTATCAACATTTTTTAGTAATGAGGTATAAGTTCCCTCAGCGATAACAACATTAATCCCATCTAAACTTATTACCTGATCTTCTATCGAGTTTGCATCATAATCAATTAAAGGCTTAATTATTTCTGATTTTCCACTAATAGCATCTTTTAGATTGTTTTCTAGAACCTTAAAATCAACTTCTTTATGTGGTCCTAGCCATTCAGGATCTTCCTTTCTCTTTGAATCATTTGACTTCGGTGGCAAATAAAAATAATCATCTTGCCCTAATAAAACAGATTTTATTCCATACTTTTGGAGTTCATCAACTATTGCCTTACCAGTTTCTGATTTACCACTTCCTGATTCGCCTGAAACTGTGATAGTATATCTTGTTGCTTTATTTTTTATTTTTGGGATAATTTCTGGAACTATAATACTGGCCGCTTTTATATGGTGTTCCTCTAATACAATAATGTCACCTTTCATGTAAGACCCTCCTCTAAATTTTTATATGTAAACCGCTTGACATATTTATTCTATATCCTTTTTGCAAACATGTCAACCAATTGACATGTTTTATTGTTACAATTATTTTACTTGTAAATAACATATATATTAATAAATGCAAAGTAACTTAAAAGACACTCTAAATCTTATGATTTAAAATGTCTTAGTGTAAAATTATTTAAGCTATAGAAATATTTTTATGTAGTTCTACGTTCAATAAGTTCAATAGGCAATATATTTTCATGCTCAACCTTCTTTTCATCAATCTGATTAATTAGAACCTCCATTGCAAGTTTTGCTATTTGTTTAATTGGCTGCCTTATTGTTGTGAGAGACGGCACAATTAATGAGGCTATATTAATATCATCATAACCAACTATTTTTAAGTCACGTGGTATGGATTTTTCTAAAACGTTTGCTACCTGAACAATGCAGGCAGCTATCATATCACTACTAGCAAATATTCCATCTATGTCCGGATTTTCTTTAAATAATTTGTAGATTAATCTTTCATACTCTTCTTTATCGAAATTATTTATCCTTGTTTCAGTTACCACATAGGGAATCTTGTTCTCATTTGCAACCCTCACAAATGCTTCACACCTTCTATTAGCAGAAGTATTTAAAGTTAGTGGACCACTTATATGAGCAAGATTTTTGCAACCTTTTTCTATAAGTAGTTTTGTGGCAAGAATACCTCCATTATAATTATCTGAAGCAACATAAGGTATATTTTCTGATAAATATCTATCAATAGCAACTATTGGCAACCGAAGATTTAAATACTCAGAAACCTCTAAGGTGTGACTCCCCATAATAATTCCATCAACTTGATTTCTTTTTAGCATATCTATGTAATCTTGTTCTTTTTTACTATCATTATAAGCATTGCATAACAATATCTTATATCCACTCTTATAGGCATAATATTCAATATCCCTTGTAAGCTGTGCAAAAAAAGGATGTGCTACATCAGGGATTATAAACCCAATTAGATTAGACTTTCTTCTGAAAAGAGCTCTAGCTAATTCATTAGGCTGATAATCAAGTTCTTCCATAGCCTTGTAAACATTATTCCTTGTTTTCTCACTGATATATCCCCTGTTATTTAATACTCTTGAAACTGTTGTAACTGTTACCCCTGACCTTTGAGCCACATCTTTTATATTTGCCATAATAACACCCTTTTCATAAGAATTAATATCATATTTACTTTACACTTCTTAACATACTACACTTGTAAGAATACCACTACTTGCTCAGTATCTAAAGGAGATTTATAGAATTAATTTTATAGAAAAATAGAAAGTTCCGGTCTTATTAAAATATTCACAGGGAGTAAATTGTTTTAATTTAAAAAAACATAAGGACTGGCTAAATGGCGCCAGTCCTTTCTCTAGTCTATATATATTTAATTAAAGGGGGCTTTAATTAAAAATCAATTACTAGTTACTTTCTATATATTCATAATAACAACTCTATGTGTCATTAAAATGGCAAATATATAAATATTCTGAAAATAAAAATATATTATAAAATATTTTTTAATTATTTACATTTTTTTCATAGTTATTTGAATATTTCGGTCTATTATATCAGCTTGTAATTTAGTAATGGTACCACATTCAACCAAATATCCCAATACATAAGTATTACCTCTAGCTTCTACTGTATTTCTTAATACCTCTACAATCACTTTATCTGATTGCGACTGAGTTATTGTCTTAGAAGTAACTAGTTCCTTAAGAGTATTACTATATATCTTATTTGTTATGTTTACTGTAGCTTCCATTGGATCAGAGCCACAGCCAACAAAAACTAAAATAAATATAATGGCTATAATTAATATTGAAGTACTTTTCATATTTTTCATAATTTCACCATCCTAATGCCATACGGTTTTTATTCTAATATCATTGTTTATGATTAGAATATTTAGGTAGAAATATACTTACAATATAAAAAATAAATTATAAATCCCTATAACTATTTCAATTTAAAAGTTTTTGGAGCTACTTTGTAGGTTAATATCAAAGCAAGTACCATATATACTACAGTTATTATAATAACTCCTGCCGTAAAATAATATGATGATGTTTGAACTTGAAGACACCCATAACAAGCAAAGTATACTAACATGTTTATGAATTTAAACAGCGGACTTTTTACTGTTAACTCTGCTGTATAAGGCTGCAGAACATAGTACATAAACAAGTGATGTATTGAGAAGAAACAAGATAAGCATATTATGCATAAAAATAATGGTACCATGCTAACAAGTTGCAAGCTGTACCCACTTGTTAATATAATACAAGATATAGATACACATAAAGCTATAGCAGGCATTATATTAAGAATAACCACCCTTTTAAGTCTTGAGGTAAAGTTAGATAAAATTACACTTGCCTCGCGGTAGTATGCATATCTTAATAAACTAGAATCACAATTATAAAACATAGCTTTGCAAATTCTTTCCCCCGTTGACATACAATACATTACGAATACCAATACTGGTATGCTCTTTTTTATTCCGGTTAGTATATCAGCTCTTTTATCTGGCATAAACAATACAAAATACATAGCAATTAAAAATAAAACACCAATAAATGCAACTCTTTGTTTTATAGGATTTACCATTATTCTTCTAAAACGAAGAAAAAATATTGAATTTAAATATTCATATCCCTTTTTTTCGTCATATTTTCTTGTATTTAATTCTTCATTCTTCATTTTATTTTCATCTAATTTTACAGTTGCGAAAGTTGCTGCATTTCTAATAGCCTCTACATTAAATAGCTTGTCCTTTGTTAATAAAAATTTTGCTATCTGAGTATACTTTCTATATTTCCATAGATATAAAAATGATAACACTCCTAAAGCTAAAATAATAATTACTGTAAATATGTTAAATAATATTATATTAAAATTAATTACTACTCCAAATATCGGTAACACATAGGCAAGAATAAGTCCGCTAAGAACTACTAACGCCATAAATGTCACTTTCTTTTTGATCAAGATTTCTGCCTTGTCATATACATAAAGCTGTAACCATTCGCCTATTAATTTCAAAGCTATTAATTCAATAACCAACACTATAGCATTTAAGGGCGAAAATCCTAGTATTAAACCAATAATGGCCATAGGAACTATAAAGTATATAAAATCTGTTGTGTTTTTATATACTATCTCCCCAAGGTAGTATTCTCTAGCGTCTGCTCTCATTAAAGTTACCATATTAAATGCTGCTTTATTGTTTTCATCAAAAATTACATTTTTTACAATTGGCCCTAAAACAAAACTTAAAAAGAAAAGTATATGTATAAAAACAGGTAACATCTTTGTTATATCTTTAGTAATTAAATATGATGGTAAAATAATCATTACACCTAAATATATAGTTTTGCCTATGAATCCTCCAAATACTCTTAAAACTTCTCGTATGACACCTATAATCAGTTTAGCCTTAGTCCTTTTGTATAAGCTATCGGGAATCTTTTTTCCTAAGAGAGGTAACCTTTTAAGAAAAAATATAAAGGTATTCGCTCCTTCTACAAAAGATACCTTAAAACTATTAATGAATGTATTAATCATTACCTCCCTCCTTTAATATCTCCATGATCTTTTCTTCAAATTCAGTACTCTTTAGAACCTCACTATCCACTTCTTCTAGAACACAATTATTTAAAACTAATATTTCATCACACAAATCTGTAGCAAGTTGAAGAATATGAGTAGAAAATATAATAATGTGATCACTCTTCATTTTCTTAAGCAAATTCTTAATCTCTAATGCTACTACAACATCAAAAGAAGTCAGTGGTTCATCAAGCAAAATAACAGCAGGTCTAGTTATCAAAAGACAAACCATCTGCATTTTATTTTTCATTCCATGCGAATATCCCTTTATTAAACGATATCTATCATCTTCATTGATTTTTATAATATCAAAGTACTCATCTATAGTTAGTAATTTCTCAATCTTATCTTTATTAATATCAATATAGAATTTCAAAAACTCATACCCAGTCAAGAATTCTGGCAGCACTGGCTCTGAAAAAACATAGCCTACCTTTCTATAATCTATTTCCTTGGCTGCTTGTCCATCTTCAATAATGCTCACACTACCACCTTCATATTTAAGTTCCCCGCTTATGCAATTAAATAGAGTTGTCTTACCTGCTCCATTTCTCCCAAGTAGCCCATATATCTTACCTTTTTCAAATGTATAAGATGCTTTTTTTAACACCTCTTTTTCTCCATAACTTTTTTCTATATTTTCAATTACTAATCTCACTATATTCCTCCCCCTTTAACCCAATTATAAAAAATAAATAGGAACAGAAAAAATCTCCTGCTCCAACTTATCTTTACTTTATTATTTTTTTACATCTAATTTAGGTGTTTCTAAATTATGATTATCAATTTCCGTATATTTCGGTTTTTTATTAGTAGCATCTATTTTTTTTACATTTTCTATATCTTCTACTATCTCTAACGAAGATATATGCATAGAGCATATTATAGTATTATTATCAAACTGTATAAACTTATTGGTAAAAGTTTTAGTTGTATCCCCCATAGGTAATTTTGTATCCGAATAACATTTTTCTAATATCTCCTCCGGGCTTTCTTCTACAATGTATTCTTTTCCACTATCCATTATAATTTTTGTTACCATATCTAATCACCCCTTAAAATATACATTCTACATTTGCAAGTAAATTCCTTCATAAATTACATGTTTTGGATTACTTATATTGTAGCAGATGTTCTAATAATATATAATTATTAAAATAAATATATATAAATATAGAATATTTATCTTTTACATTAAGCAATATAAATAGTATACTAAAGAATATTAAGTATATTATTAACAATAATAAAGGGGATGTTTTTATGACAAGTAGTACTTTTAGTGCACTTGAGATGTTTAAGATCGCTATATTAATGGAAGAAGAAGGTTATAATTTTTACACCAATGGAGCTAATTATACAAAAGGAAAGACTAAGGAATTTTTATTAGTTGCTGCTGGTCAAGAATTCATTCATAAAGAAAAATTTACAAAGCTTTTTAACGAATTAAGTACCAACAAAGAAAACGATTCTGAATATCTCTTCGATCCAGTCGTAACTAAATATTTAAGAAACTTAATAGAAAATCAAGTATTTAATAAAGAAGAACATCCAAGAGATGCTTTCACAGATTTAAAGTCGGCACTTACACATGCTCTCAAATCAGAGGAGCTTTCAATAAGTGTTTATACAAAAATGTATGAAACAGTATCTCAAAATGACGTTACTGGCATATTGTCTATTATACTCGAAGAAGAAAAGGCTCATGCAACGTATTTCTCTAAATTACTTAAAGAAATAGTAGCTTAGTTATTAAACTAGTATGATATGCAACTATTCTTACTCAGAACAAAAGAAACTACATCACGATAATGGTGTAGTTTCTTTTGTTTTATTTCTATTTAATAGTTTGAGCTTCACTGCATAATCCATAATACATTAACTCCTCTCCATTATCCTTTAATAGCACCCGCCATTAGGCTCTTTTGTACCTGATTGCTTAGAGGTATATATATGAGAATAGTTGGTAATGTTGCAATAACAAGGCCTGCTAAAATCGGACCCCACTCAGTAGCATGTTGTCCTGCCATTGACATTATACCAACTGGCAATGTCTTAAGCTTTGGATTATTCAAAAATGTGTTTGCAAACATCAATTCATTCCAACTTGATAAGTACGTAAATATAGCAACGGTTGACAATGAAGGTCTTAATAGTGGTAATACAATTTTAAAGAATATTTGATATATATTGCACCCATCAATACAAGCTGCTTCCTCAAGCTCCCTTGGTATACCTTCAAGAAAACTAGTCATTACAAATATACCCATGGGAAGTGCAAATGCTACATACGGTATAATTAGAGACAAATAAGTATTTAATATATGCATTTTTCTTAAAATTAAAAATAAAGGTAATAAAGTAGAGTGTATTGGCACCATCATACCTAATAAGAAAATAACTAGTGTCAATTTACTATATTTCCAGTTCATACGAGTAATAGCATATGAAGATGTTGCAATAAGAACGCTTGAAACAATAATTGTTGTTGTTGTTACAATTACGCTATTTAGAAAGTATATACCTACATTACCACTGGTAAGGGCACTAGTATAATTAGATAATTTCCATACTTTAGGTAGTCCAAGAACATTTCCTCCGAAAATTTCTGTATTGTTTTTAAATGAAACTAATACAAGCCAAATTAGGGGATATAACTGAATTACTGCTATTATAATTAAAATAGTTATTAATATTAAACTTTTAGCACTTATTTTTTTACGATTTTTCACCTGTTCCATAAAAACTCCTCCTGTTCTTATTAATATTAAGCTTGATTACTTTTTCTAGCTTGGAACAATTTGCCCATGATTAAAGTAAATATTAGACATTCTACAATAATAAACGTGGACATAGCACTTCCATAACCGTACATGTACTTATTAAAAATAGTATTATACATTAATGTGCTTGGTACCTCACTTGCATGTAACGGTCCTCCATTTGTTATAATGTAAATTAAATCAAAAGCTTTAAATGAACCTGTAACCGCAAATACCACACATACCTGCAAGATTGGTTTAATAAGTGGAATGGTTATTGCAGTAGCCATTTTAAACTCTGAAGCCCCATCTATTTTTGCTGCCTCATATATATCTGGCGAAACCGATTTAATTGCGGCATACATTAGAAGCATATGATAACCAATATATTGCCATATAATTGGCACAAAAACTGCAAACAATGCTATTTTAGGGTCTGCTATCCAAGCATGTGCATATTTTTCTAATCCAATATTTTTAAGAATAATATTTAACATTCCGTAATCCGGATTATATATTTTCATCCAAAGTTGACCAATAACAACCGTTGACATTATTACCGGTATAAAATATATAGTTCTAAAGAAACCTTCCCCCTTCACACCTCTAGCTAAAATTAAAGCTAATGAAAGTGCTAAAGGCAACTGAATAACAACTGAGGCTATCGCTAAAACAAGTGAATTTTGAACTGATTTTGTAAAACCATCTGTATTATTTACAAATAAATTCACATAGTTCTTAAACCCAATAAATGTAGCTTTTCCGATTCCGTCCCAACTTAATAAGCTGTAATATGTCGACAATATTATAGGAAGTATGATAGCTATAAAAAATATTAATAGAGCTGGGAACACAAATATAAATATAGCTTTTTTATCTTTAAAAACCTTATCCATGTCTTGCTGCCTCCTTCTACTTTTAAGTATAGTCCATAAAATTTTTATATGAAATATCTCCTGTCAACTACTTCTAAGTTGTAATTAACAGGAGACTTTATCTATTTTTTATTTATTACTTGCATCTGCTTTGCAAAATTTTCTGGGGTTATTTGTTTACCAAAAAGCTGTGCAACTAAATCCTTATGAACATCTGCATCTGCACCATCGAGGTAAGTATCCCACCAAACAACGTTGTCTGTTGACTTTTTAGCAATACCCGCTATTTGTTTAGTTAATGGCGGAATCTTTGATTCGTCAACATCTACTTTCCAAGTTGGTATACCAGCACCTGTTGAATATAATTTCTTAGATATGTTTTCAGTTATATATTTAGTAGCTTTTGCGGATTCATCTTTGTACTTTGTATTTGCATTAACCATAAATCCCATAATAGCTCCACCTAAAACCTCATCTTTAGCGCCTTTACCATCAGTAGAAGCTGGGAAATTCATAGCTATAACTTTACCTTTAACAGCTGACTTAGCATCATCTATAGTACCGCCTAACCAACTTCCATTATAATACATAGGAATCTTTCCTTGAAGAAATGGCACTTCAGATTCATCACGAGTTAAGCCAAGCGCCGCAGGATTATATGCACCTGCATCTATAAGTTTTGTTAATTTTGATGCTGCATCTACGAAAGCAGGATCTTCAAATGATGCCTTTTTAGCTAGTGCATCATTACTAAGTTTTGCACCGCCAGCTCGAAGAGCTAATGCATCATAGTAGAACATTCCTGGCCACTTATCTTTTTCTCCAACAGCCAAAGGCGTAATTCCTTTAGCCTTGAATGCCTTAACTGCAATTAATAAGTCATCATATGTCTCAGGTATTTTTATTTTGTTAGTTTCAAACATTTCTTTATTTACATAGAAAATACCGATATCACTGGTGTAAGGTAATCCATAAGTTTTATCATTATATGTTAAATAAGTAAGTGCTCCAGTTAATAATTTTTCCTTAGTTCCATCCTTTAAGTAATCATCTAAAGGCAAAACCTTACCTGCATCTATAAAAGGTTTAGAAAAGCCAGCTCCCCAGGTTACAAATATATCTGGTGCTTCATTAGCGGATATAGCTGTTTTTATTTTTGTCTTATATGCCTCATTTTCAGTCCCCTCTGATTCAATCTGTACATTAGGATTAGCAACATTCCACTCTTTAATTACAGCTTCTACATTTTTCTTATTTGAGTCAGTATCTGATGTCCAAATATGCCAAAACTTTAATGTTATTTTTTCTTGTGTTCCCCCAGATTTTGCCTTATCAGCAGCCTTGTTACCACAAGCCATAAGGCTTGAAGTTAATAATATTGTTAATAACAATGATGAAATTTTCTTAAATCTTTTATTCATATAAATCCCCTCCAATTATATAAAATTGTTTACGTTTACAACACTAATAATAAACCATTATCACTTTAAAATAAATTTAGAATTTTTACTTTTTCATTAGATTTTTTTACCTTTTTATTTAATCTTTTTATATTCAGTAATTGAAAATCCCGTGTATTTTTTAAAGCAAGTACTAAAATAGCTTGAATCAGGTATTCCTACCTTTTCTCCTACCTCATATGCCTTTAAATCCATATTATTAAGTAATATTATCGCCTTATCAATTCTAAGTTTAACTAAGTAATCCAAAAAATTAATTCCCATTTCTTTTTTAAATACTCTGCTTAAATAGCTTGGATTAACGAAAAATATATGAGCTACTTTTGATAGAGACAGTTCACAATCTCCAAAGTTTATCTTTACATATTCAGTTATGTCATCAATAAGTTTATTTGATTTCTTACTCTTATAATAATTTATTATTTCAATTACCTTATAACTAATATCCGTTACATACTTTTTGATATCTGGAATTGTATCAATTTCAAATATTTCCTCGTATATACTGTATTTTTCAACATTAAGCACTTTAATATTAATATCAAGATCTTTTAAAATTTCTAGAATAGTAGATACATAGCTAAAAGCATACTCCCTTATATTATTTATCGACAAATTCATATTGGTATTTTTTTTATCAAAAATACCGTCTATTATACCTTGGATTATCTTATGAGATCCAGATAAAAAATATACTTTAAGCTTATCGTCAATTTTAATTATTACATCCTTTTGAGTTTCCATATGTAAATTTATATCCTCATATCTTATCATAGAATTATTTCCAACAATTATCCTGTAATTAAGAGCTTCTAATGCCTCCTTATATGATTTCTCTATGTTTTCAACTTCATTTTTTATTGTTCCAATTCCAATACAGTAGTACCATTTAATATCAGATAAAACGTTTACTATTATATTTTGAAACGCTTCTTGAAAGCAACTATCCTCAAAGTTATTTATAATAATTATCCTATAATTATCATCCAGAAAAATGTTAATACCCTCATGTTGTTTTAAATAATCCTTTAACTTTTCAATAATTGTTTTATAATAAATTACGTTTCTCTTATCATGACTATCTTGAATCTTTAATATTATTTCTATAACAGCTACTTGAAAAGTATCATACTTAAACCTGAAATCTAGATAATCCATTTGTCTTTTTATCTCGATTATAACTACACCAGGCTTAATAAGTCTATTTAAGAGCCTTTCTTTTAAAAAAGGTAAATTTCTTATAATTTGTTTTTTCATCATAGTATATTCAGAAATAGATTCTCTCTCTTTTTCTATTTCTTCTTTCATATTCAGTGCAGTCTCGAGAACAACCTCATCATCGATAGGTTTTAGCAAATAAGCCTTAATTCCTGCTCTAATACTTCTTTGGGCATATTTAAAATCATCATATCCTGAAATAACAACTACTTTAATATTAGGATTCATTTTTATTACAGCATCAGCAAATTCTATTCCATAGATATTAGTCATGCAAATATCCGTAAAAATTAAGTCCGGCTGATATTTATAAACTAACTCTATTGCGTCTTCTCCTGAGGATGCTTCGCCTATAATTTCCATACCAATAGAGTCCCAATCTATACATCTTTTTAATAGATTTCTTACTAAATGTTCATCATCAACTATTAAGACCTTTATTATATTACTACTCATTACTTCCCTCCTGATCTATAGGAATATAAATTATAACTTTTGTTCCTTCTCCGAGTTTACTCTCAACCATAAACTTGCTTTTTCCATTATAAAAAATACTTAATCTCTCCATTGTGCCTCTGAGCCCTATACCTTTTGTGCTTAGCTCCATTATACTAAGAAGCTTATCCTCGCTTATTCCAGCTCCATCATCTTGAACCACAAGTTCAACATAACCATTTTTAACAGATGTGCTTATAAAAATTTTCCCCTTTCTCCTTGTGGGCTTTATCCCATGATAAATTGAGTTTTCTACTAAGGGTTGTAGAACTAATTTCAATATCCTATATTTATTGACGACCTCATCAATATCCATACTAACTGTAAATATATTATCATACCTTATTTGTTGAATAGTAATATAACTTGTAACCGTCTCAAGCTCCTCTTTTACAGTTACAACTTCCCTTCCATTACTAAGGCTTGTTCTGTAGAAAGCACCCAAAGCCTTTATGATTTTATATACTTCATCATTTCGCCCTTCTAATGATAAACAACTTATTGCATCAAAAGAATTATATAAAAAGTGAGGTTTAATTTGTGACTGTAACACATTTAGTTCTGCCTTCCTCTTTATCTTCTGCTCTCTCTTAATTTGCTCTATTAAATTTTCAATTTTATAAATCATAGTATTATATACATTTTTCAATTTTCCAATTTCATCATTTCCTGTATCTATATTTACTTTTTTAAATTCTCCGTTTTCAACAGCTCTCATAGATTTAATTAATTTATTTATGGGCCTTGTTATACTAGCCGATACAAATATCAGCCCCGAAAAGCTCATAATACCACTCAAAATAAGCATACATAGTATTACAAGCATATATACATTTGACTGCTTTGAGATCTCACTAAAGGGAACTATACTGATTATTGTAAAATTCAAGTTATTCTTTAGATATGAAATAATATAATTACTCCCCTTAACCTTTTCAATATGAAAGTAATGATTTTCTTTCATATCATACGTTGTGCTTTCTTTAATATTAAATTGAGAAACATCCTTTGTATGAATAATATCGCTATTCTTCTCATCCCTTAACAGAATGCCAATATCACCTTTTTGTGTTATATTTTTAAAAGAACTGGCAATTGCTTCTTCAGGAATATTTATTACCATTGTCCCAATAGGCCTCTGTGTTTCTAAGTCATTTATAACCCTTATAACTGATACAAAAGTCTGATCGGGCTGATTAAACAATCCCCCGCCATTAATTTTTATTAAATATCCACCTCGTGCTTTTTGAAGCTCGTCATACCATTCACAATTCTTTACATCTTCAAGACTAAAAGACTTATGCACGTTCTTATCCACAAAGTATCTATTTCCATAATTATCAAATATATATACAGATGAGATTAACATATTTGATTGTATTACTTCTGTCAAATTTCTATTAACAGTAGTTTGACTGTTGTAATTAAAATTATAGTTAGCATTTTTCAATATGTTTTGCATATTCTGGTTAGATAAAAGAATTTTAGATTCGTTATTAACTGTATATATTAATAAATTCAAATTTGAATCTATAGTCTTAAGGGTTTGTACCGCCATTTCGCCTACTTTCTGCGTCATTATTCTTTTATTTATTTCTTGATATATAAAGGTGCTAAAAGATATTGATAATACAGCAATTATAAAATAACATACTATTATTTTTGTGCCTATATTGAAATTCTTAAATATACCCATAATTTTTTTTAGCATATAATACTCCCCCAAGTTTAAATGAATACCTATCTGATTAACTATACAATCCCTAACTATTCCATATTTATAGTATATCAGCTCTTGAATACTTTTTAAACCGATTTTATAAAGTATTTTAACAGAAAATATAATAGATACTCTTCATTCGAAGTCTATTTTTACTTTTTTTACCATATAATATAGTATATATTAAGGAGGCTTTATAATGGTTACAAATAAAAAAATAGAGATATTTATAGGTTTATTATATAGTATACTGACTTTAATGCTAATACTTTTAGGATTTGTTTATACGGTTTCCTTTTTAGGTGCAGCTATAAGTGGTCTTATGGCATATATTGCTTTTCGTGGTGATAACGTTACTAATAAATTTGCAAAATTAAAAAAGGGATTCAGACTAAGAAAAAGCGCTAAACATATTTGAATATAACCTTGATTTAGATATCATAAAAAATATCTAAATCAAGGTTATATTATAATATTATTGCTCTTTAAATAATCTGTTAAAATTATTTACTTTATCACTTTTCTCCCGTATAATTCGCTCCTCCCTTTTTACTTTCTCAGTTTCAAGTTTAAATTTACAATTATTTATTTCTATTTCTAATTCATTAATTTGGGATATTATATACCTACACCAAGTTCCTTTTATCGTCCACTTAATTGCATCATTTTTAATTAACACTTTACAACATGACAGCTCATCATTTGCTTTTATTAAAAGCTTTCCAGAATTCTTTTCTCTTACATATAATATAGGGGATTTATATACAGTAAGCACATTTGATTTATCATCAATAAGTTCTATTTCAACATTATGCTCTTCCTCTTGTAAAGATGTGTCACTCTTTACTAAATCGATTATATTTACTTTATCTAGTTTCACTATTATTTTCTTATATCCCAAGGCAACCATATATTCTGGCTCCTCTATGTTAGCATCACTTAATCTTATCTCCCTTATTGTTCTAATGAGTTTATCCACAGTCAAATTAGGCTTTTTATTAAAAAATTTAAACATAATATAAAATTACCTCCCTCTCATCGATTCCACTATTAAATATATGCTTTTATATGTAGATTAATAACATATCCACCCTAAGATTAATATGTTCCAATAAAAAAGAAGCTCTTTTAAAGGGCTCCTCTTCTACGTCTTTATAATTTAATTGCCTTATCTACATATTTAGCAAATAATCCACCTCTATTGCTAAATTCATCTTCATTAATTAATTTACAATCTTCCCTTATTGTTACCTCTGGATTCCTTAATATTAGTTCTATGTTTCTCCCATGCCTGGTCCTTAATTTATTGTAATTATTTTTCACATATTCTAATGAACCCATCATATCATTAATCTCACACTTACCATCTAAAACTTTTTTCCTTAAATCCATTACAAAATCATCTTCTATACACAGATTACCTGAAAAATAATCTAGATTTTCTTGGCACCAGATAGATTTGTCATTTAAATCAACATCAAGTTTTAAAACACTAATTGGTATTTCTAATAATAATTCTACTTCATCAGAGGTTAGTTCTCCCATTGAAAATCTTATTTCGTCTATTATAGTTGCCACTGTACTTAAATTAAAATCACCTGTTTTAAATTTATTACTTATTTTTAGAAATCTTTTCTTTAAAGTTAAACTTCTCATAAATTTTCACCCCCATATTTTATATTCAAGGCGTAGTAATTTTATGTATAACAATTTCATAACTCCTGATATTATTTATTGAAAAACGTTAAAAAAGTGGTTATGATGTGCTAATAATTTAATAGCACTATCATAACCACTTTTTATTTAGTTTTAGTTATATATTATTTAACGCCCATCCATCCAGCAATAACCATCATTTGAACTTCTGATGTTCCTTCATAAATTTCTGTTATTTTTGCATCACGCATCATTCTTTCAATTGGATAATCACTTGAATATCCATATCCACCAAATAATTGTAAACAACGTCTTGTTACATCGCTGGCATTTCTAGAAGCAACTAATTTTGCCATAGCAGCTAAATGTGTAAATTTTTCATGATTATCCTTTGCACATGCAGCTTGATATACTAAAAGTTTTGCAGCTTCTGTATTTGCACGCATTTGAGCAAGTTCAAATTGTGTATTTTGGAATTTTGAAATAGTACGTCCAAATTGAACACGTTCATTAACATATTTAATAGTTTCTTCTATGGCACCTTCTGCAATACCAAGAGCTTGTGCTGCAACACCGATACGGCCTCCATCAAGAGTTGCCATCGCAATTCCGAATCCTTTTCCTTCTTGTCCTAAAAGATTTTCCTTTGGAATTATGCAATTATCAAAGAATAATTCACATGTAGATGATGCTCTAATTCCCATCTTTAATTCATGAGTTCCAACAGAAAAACCTGGGAAATCTTTTTCAACGATAAATGCTGAAATACCCTTTGTTGCCTTACTCTTATCTGTCATAGCTAAAACAATATATACGTCTGCATATCCTGCATTAGTAATAAAAATCTTGCTACCATTTAATACATAATGGTCTCCTTCGAGTACTGCAGTTGACTTTTGCATAGAAGCATCAGTTCCAGCAACTGGTTCTGTTAATGCAAAAGCACCTAACTTTTCACCTGAAGCAAGAGGTTTTAAATATTTCTCTTTTTGCTCATCTGTACCATATGTGTAAATTGGTGTTGCACAAAGACTTGTATGTGCTGAAACAATAACACCAGTTGTTGCACAAACTTTAGATAATTCTTCTACACATTGTACATAACTTAATGTATCCATTCCAGCTCCGCCGAATTCTTCAGGAAATGGAATTCCTAGAAGGCCCATTTCAGCCATTTTTGCTACATTTTCTTCTGGGAAGCGCATACTTTCATCAATTTCTTTTGCGATTGGTTTTACCTCTTTTTCCGCAAATTCGCGGTACATTTCTTGTAATTGTTGGCTATCTTCATCTTGTTTAAAATTCATATCAATTCCCACCTTTTTTTTATTTATGTTTATCGATTGTCTTTTATTAGCTTAAACCATCTAAAGTACAGCATACTTTACCTGGATTCATAATAGTATTTGGATCAAAGGTTTTTTTAATTCCTCTCATTAACTCCATATTTATATCTCCAACGCACTCTAATAAATAGCTTACCTTTCCACTACCAATTCCATGTTCTCCTGAAACAAGTCCGCCACAATCTATTGCTTCTTTATAAATAATATCAAAGAATTTCTCAACTCTTACTTTAAATTCTGCTTCCTCTAAATCATTACTACATTGGTATATGTGAAGATTTCCATCTCCTGCATGTCCAAAACTTCTAATAGTTAAACCACACTCTTCTCCAGTTTTATTTGCAAAAGCAAGATAAGAAGCAATTTTATTTATTGGAACTACTACATCACATTCATCGAGTAACTTTGTTTCTGCCATAATTGCTTCTAAGAAACTAGAACGTGCAGCCCATGCGTCTTTAATTTTTGCAGGTGTATCAGCTACAAGAACATCAATTGCTCCTGCTTCTAATACTATTTCACTTGCTTGTTCTATAAGGTTATTTAATTCATCTTCATCACTTGCGTCGATTGTAACAAGTAAATAAGCATTTGCAGTTACGCCATCAACTACTTGAGGGAATACGCTCTTGCCAATAAATCTTTCACTAGATAATACAATTTCTCTTTCCATAAATTCCAATGCTTGTGGATTCATGTGTTGCATTTTAAATTTAGGAACAGCAGAAATACAATCATCTAGATTTTCGAAAGGAATAATTAAACTTGCAACTGCCTTTGGTGCTATCATAGTTTTCAAAGTAAGTTCTGTAATAATTCCAAGTGTACCTTCTGAACCAATCATTAAATTCAAAAGACTATAACCTGAACTTGTTTTTGATACTGTAGCCCCAAATTTAGTAATTTCTCCTGTTGGAAGAACAACTGTCATTGCACGTACATAATCACGTGTTGCGCCATATTTAACAGCTCTCATTCCGCCGGCATTTGTTGAAACGTTCCCACCTAAACAAGCGGACTTTTCGCCAGGATCTGGAGCATATAATAATCCTTGTTTTGCACAATCCTCTGCAAGGTCCTTGAGAAGTACTCCTGCTTGTACATGAACAACAAAATTTTCTAAGTCATAAGAAAGTATTTTATTCATCTTTGTAATATCAATTAAAACTCCTCCGAGTAGTGGAACTGCACCTCCTACAAGTCCTGTTCCTGCTCCTCTTGGTGTTACTGGTATCTTATTTTCATTACATATTTTTACTACTGCAGCAACCTCTTCTGTAGAGTGTGCCACAAGTACAACTTGTGGAGCTTTTGTCCCATAAATAGGCATTTCATCATGAGAATAATCATCATTAATATCTTCACCTGTTAAAATATGTCCTGGAGCTGCCTCCTGTAATTGCAAGATTAATTCTTCTGTCAATTGATTATACATAGCCATAATAATCCTTCCTTTCTAAACTTTTTCTTACTCTATGATGTTCATGTTTTGATTAATTTCTATAAAAATATTGTTTGGTGGTACTATGGTACTACCACTTTTCTTAAGTTTATCACAATATATATAACAACTCAATCATTTATACAAATTTAATGTAAACATTTACTTTGCTATAGCTTTCTTCATTTCTTCAATCATAACTGGAAGAATTTCAAGTACATTTCCAACAATACCTATATCTGCGATATCAAAAATTGAAGCTTCTTCATCTTTATTAATTGCCACAATATATTTAGAACCTGACATTCCAGATGTATGTTGTGTTGCTCCAGAAATACCACATGCAATATAAAGTTTTGGTGCTACAATCTTTCCTGATTGTCCAACTTGGTGTGTACGACAAATCCAATCACTCTCAATTGGTGGTCTTGTTGCACCTACTACACCACCAAGTACACGTGCTAATTCTTCAACAAGCCCAAAATTTTCTATACTTCCCATTCCACGTCCACCAGAAACAATAACTTGTGCTTCTTCTAAATTGACAGATTCACACATTTCTTTTACTTTATCCAAAATTTTCGCCTTAACAGTACTAGCTGGAATTTCTATTTTTTCCTCTGTAACACCTGCATTTGAACTAGCCTCCGGCTTTGAAAAACTTCCATTTCTAACTGTAACCACGGCTGTTCCGTCTACTTCAAGGCGTTCTAGAATTGTACCACCAAATGCGGGCCTTGTGTATATAACTTTACCGTCAGTTTTATTTATTCCTATTACGTCACTTACACATCCAAGGTTCATACGTCCTGCAAGACGTGGTGCAATATCTTTAGCCATTTCTGTATTTGCGAGTAGTACAATATCTGGGTTTTGTTTCTTAACGATTTGTGATAATACTTCTGTCAATGTATCACAATTCGCCGCAGCCTCTGTAAAAATAACTGGAATTCCTAAAGCAGCTACAGTATCTGCCGCAACCCTGTTACCTACTACAAGAGCTGTTCCTTCTGCATCTAATGCTTTTACTGCACTAATCAGTTCAAGGCTTCCGCCTAATACTTTTTCTCCATCTGTTTCAATAAACAATAATGCTTTCATACTTTCGTTACCCCCTCAATTAGATTGTCTTATCTTTTTTCATTTGCTCGATAGCAGCTTTTACTGCTAGTGTAGCATCCTTTTCATTAATTTTGATACCAGCCTCTCTCTTAGGCGGCTCAACATATTCAATCAAACGTACTTTTGCTTGTTTTACCTCTCCAATTTCTGCTGCAGAGTAAGTTGGAATGACTGCCTTACGACTTTTCATCTTAGTTTTAATTGTAGGATAACGTGGATCATAATTTGGTTTACTTACTGTTATTACAGCTGGAGATTCTATAGAAACTAAATTATATCCTTCTTCAGTTTCTTGATGAACTTCAATGTCAGCATCTTTCAAATTGATCTCAATTGCACTACTAACATAGCTTGTCTTCATTTTTTCAGCAAGTATTGCTCCAACCTGACCAGTAATTTCATCTGTGGATTCCTTTCCACAAAGAATTAAATCGAATTTTTCACCTTTGTCTTTTTCAATTTTATTAATAACATCTGCCAAAACTTCAGCTGTTGAAGTAGCGTCTAAATCTGCATATAAATCATCTTTTGCAAAAAATGCTTCTTTAGCTCCTACAGCAAGACAATTTTTTAACGTATTTAAAGCATCCTCTGCTCCAACAGTTACTACACTAACATCTCCTCCATTAGCTTCCACAAAACGAACTGCGAGCTCTAATGCATATGTGTCAAATGCATTTGCTACCATAGTAACTCCATTCAAATTAGGTTTATTCGTCTTATTATCCAAATGGATTTCAATAGAATCATCTGGAACTTGTTTTACACATAACAGAATTTTCATATTTTCCCTCTCCTTTACGCTTTTACATTATTAAACCGTTTACTTGATAGAACAATTGTATATTTAAATTTTTATAAAGTAGCATTTTTTAAAATTAATTTATATAATAGTACTGTCGATTGGTAATATGGTCCTACCACTTAATTTTATTTTATCACAATGTTTAAGACAACTCAACCATTTATAAAATTTTCTTTATTCATAATTTTGGCATAACGATCTAACCCTAGTATCCACGCCATTGTTGATAGCTGAACGCTTGGTCATGAAAATATATCAACTATCTTAAAACCATATTTGTAGATGATCTTGAAACATCAAAGCATAAAAAAAGTCCGCAAGCACTTATTTTATAAGACTTGCAGACTTTATTCATTCTATTCCCACTCAATAGTGGAAGGTGGCTTACTTGTTATATCGTAAACAATTCTGTTTACTCCCTTAACTTCATTAACTATCCTTCTAGACACCTTATCTAGCACGAGTGGTTTAAATTCTATACAAAATATGTTTTTGATTTACGTCTAATTATTTCAATTATAAACTACTATATTTATAAAATCAATACCCTTTAATATAAACAAGATAACTATTTAATTTAAATGTGAAACACTCTTATATAAGATACGTGCTATATAACCTTTATCCCAATTACCACTAACAAATTTGTGAATGAAGATATCAAGTTCTCTCTATTCACTCCTATCTTATTGTAATTTTTATTTGTTGCTATTACTACGCTTGAACGGTGTAAAATAGTGTCTGTAGAGTAATAGGGTATACCATAGAGTATATGTTGATGGTCTAACACATTTGAGGTCATTAGATATACTCTATGTAAATAAAGCACTTAATTAAAATCTAACTAACCTTAATTAAATCCAACTAAATTTAATTAAGTTGGATTTAACAGAAAAAAGAAAAAAGACCATAAGCGATATAAAGCCTATAGTCATTAATTATTTATCTATGTATCCTGTACCCGAGTTCGGATTGCTCAATATTCCACCTAGAACTAAAATACCTAATAAAGAGTTTGTAACCTCTATGTAGTTTTCTGGTAATACATTTATATTAAAAGATTGTAGTAATAGCGGTATAAAAGCAAATATTGACACCCATAATCCGTAGTTTTTAAATTTTTCCTTCATTTATATATCACACTCCTATTTTTTATTATTATTCTTCTTTGATAAATGGTTTATAGCCTAATTTTTCTAATTCTTTTTTAAGATCATCTGCATTGGATTTTACACCAAAAGCACCAACTTGAACTTTAAATAAATTACTTTTTACTTTCACAGGTGTAAGAGTTGCAACTTTTCCAACTTCTTTATAAGTAATTCCAAGTTGTGATAATATAGCTTTTGTAATAGCCTTTATTATTTCATTTCTCTTGCTATCAAATAAATTATTATCATTCGTATTATCCTCAAATCCAGTTTCTATGAGAATACTTGTACATTTAGTTTCTCTTAATACGTGGAAATTAGCTTCTTTTACTTTCCTATTTACAAATCCTAGAGCGACTAAATTAGCTTGTACTTTATTTGCTAAGCTCTTAGCTTTTGCACTACCATTAAGATAAGTATATACTTCTACTCCTTGAGCTTTCTCAGGCTGAAAAGCATTCCTATGAAAACTAATAAAGTAATTATAAGCTTTTCTATTTTCAAAACTACTTCTAGCACCTAGACTTACCGTAGAATCATTTGTTCTTGTTTCATCAACTGTAATATTATGTCTACGCATTTCACTTGCTACTTCTTTACCTAGTGCTAATACATCATTACTTTCTTTTCTACCTTTATAACATGCTCCACCGTCTGAGCCACCATGCCCGTAATCAAAACATAAACTTGCCATATTAATACATCACTCCTATTATTTATTATCTTTTTTTAATAATTCTTCTACTTTAAGTTTTATGTTTTCAACAACACCACTAATATTATTAATCATTTCAAAATTTTTAGTTAATTCTAAAATAACTTGTTGATAAGTTTTTTCACGTTCTCCACTTTTTTCATCTCGTGCATCTTGCTTTAAATCCCTATCCTTTTGTTGCTTGAGAATATATAACAATAGCCAAACAAACAAAGCATAGCCTAATCCTTCACTCAGTGCCTTTGCAATAATCACTTCCATATGCTCACCTCCAAACCTTATTTTCTTTACTTTTTATAGTTTTGTGTGTATGATAAGCGTATATACTTTCATTAGTGTATATTGACCTCTAAGGTGCATTTAACGATTGCCTTAGAGGTCTTACTCATTTACCTTACCAAAACCAAATCCACCACCACAAAAATATCACCATTCCTTTCTCTATTTTTTTTGCATAAGAAAAGACACTATTTCAAGTGCCTACTTAACATGAACTATTGATATTGGTTTATATATTTCTGTCTCAATCCCAACATCAAACAATACTTTAAAATCACCTATAATTGTGGCACTAAATAAAGCAATTACCTTGCTACCTTCTATTTGTGCCATGCCTGTAGATAATTCAATATCTAAACTATCTATAATCTTATAATTAGCAGAACCTATAACAAAAGTTTCATCACTTTCAAACTCAAAAGCTACTTCTCTTACTTCTCCCACTTTTAAAGTAATCATTAAACCACCTCACAATATGTTATTTTTGACTGTAATTCTGAATACTTGAATCTTGACTGTTTCTCTAAATAAATTACATTATTATTAATCTCAGAATATTTTAAATTATCTTTCGATTCTGAATATGTGAATTTATCCTCTAGTTCTCTGAATGTTATTTCAGAACCTCTCAATATATAAGTATAAACAACTATATTATTAGCTTGTAAAATATTATCTATTGAATTTGATACAATAATTATATTTTTAACTGGAATACTAAGAGGACTAATCCCTTTCACAATATTATTAGCTTTACTAATTATTACACTTGTATTTCTTGTAGTATTAACTCCCACATTACCTACTACACTTGTATTATTTAGTAATATACTTTGTATAAATACGTTCTGACTGGCTTGACCACTAGCAATAACAATAGGAGTATTAGGAATTGTAATGTTTTCTATTACACTTGTAATAATATTTACATTCCTATTTGTTGCTATGCTTATATCATTAATTACACTTGTAACTTTTAGTAATTCATTAACAATATTTATATTTCTACTAACACTAATAATAGGATTATTTGCACTAGAGTTTATTATTAATAAATCATTTGCCACAATTATATTTCTACTAGCAATTATTATTGGATTTATAGGAATTAATGAATTTATTAATAGATTACTCACAATACCTACATTTCTAGTTGTGCTTATTATTGGATTATTTGCATTTATTGAGTTTACTAGTAATTGAACAACAATATTAGTATTTTCAACTGTTATTGTTGATATAGTTGGATTAATGCTTGTTAATGTATTTTCAATAACAGGAACAACAATATTTGCATCAAGTACAACTTCTTCATGGAAATATTTTAAAGTTGGATTAGTTGCACCATCAAGTATTTCCCAATTCATAACCATATTCCATCCAGTAAAAGTTGATGCAGTCGACATTTGTAAAGTCGTTTTAGATGTACCCATTGCAGATACACTAACTCCTGCTTTTTCCTTATCATAAAATTGGTATGTATAAGAAACATAACTTGATGTATAAGAGCCACAAAAACCATATATATAATTTGGAGTAACACCTATTCCAGTAACTTGACCAGTAGAAAAATTGTTATTTAAATATGTGGTATAACTAGATGTTGAATATAATGAACCTACAAATCCACCCACATAATAACGTCCTGTAACACTACCAGTAGCATAACAATTTTGTATAGTTACTTTGTATAGAACTCTACCAAATAAACCACCTAATGTAGTAGCAATCTCGTCTCCTATAATATCCATAGAACTATAACAAAAAGATACAAGTCTTGTAGTGGAACTTTGACATGAGATATAACCTACTAACCCACCACTATAACTAGTTTGAGCATGAAGAACACCACTAGTCATACAATTAAGAATTATAGTTAGTGAAGCATAGCCAATTAATCCACCACCATACCCCAATGTATTATTAATATTACCATTTATAACTCTACAATTTTGAACTGTAACACTAGTAGCTGAACCACAAATACCTCCAACATATCTTGCACCATAAACAGTAATATCTTCAAATCTTACATTCTTAATAATACAAGGTGTATTAACATATCCAAAAGGAGCAGAATTATCATTAGTATTATTAATATACATATTTGAAACTGTATACTCTCCACCGTCAAAACTTCCTAAAAATTTATTTGTTAAATCTCCAATAGGTACAAATCCAACACCCTCATTATAAGGACTAATATTCATATCTATATCATTTGTTAAGAGATAATAAGCAGATAAATTATTTCTAATATCATTAAATTCATCAGCCGAACTAACTAAATAAGGACTTGCACTTGTTCCTAATCCTAACATCTAAAAACCAACTCCCTCCTATGCAGTAGCCACTGTAAATATGCCATTCGCATCAAAAGTTATTATAAAACTACCATTGCTTGAAATTTGATCTGTTTCAAAATCTATATAAGCTATTAGTGGCATGGTTGTAGCAACTCCACTAGTAGAATCATATATAATTCCAAATCTTGCAGTAATAGTACTATTTGCAAGTGTAATATCTGCTCCATCTACTGTAATAGTATTAGTAGAGCCATCATAAGCAACGGTAACACTTGATATAGCTATTCCCCCACTTGTATATCCTGTGCCTACTACCTCATTTGTGATAGAGTTTTTATATATATGTGTTTCTTGATTAGGAACATAAGCACTCGTACACAACATTAATTTTAAACCTGTTGCACCATTACCTAAATTTACCTCTTTATTTAAAGCTTTTAATAAACATTGTCCATACATTTTAGCAATTGCCATATTAATCATTCCTTTCGTTTTATAATTTTACATTAAAATAAGGACTAATAAATTAATATTAATCCTTTCATATATTTATCTATACAGTTACAACACTTGAAGAATCTATTTTTAATGTTAATTTAAGAAGTGTATAGTCTCCACCTTCAATTACTGAATAATCATATTGAGTAAAGTTAAATTTACCTAATCCATCAAATGGTATTGTGTCTAATACTTTTAAAACTTCCTCACCTATCTGACTATTTCTCCTAGCACCTTGACCAACTAACATATTATATTGTTTTGGTACTAACACATCTATATTAAAGAAATTATCTCCTAAAGTAGTATCTTCTGTAAGTTTGCCTGTTACTGGATAAACAAAAATTCTAACTTTAGGAATATTATTAATTCCATCAACGAAACTACCCACTATTAATGAAGGTAAATCACAATTATATATGCTAGTTATAATATCTGGTTGATAAACCCACTCTCCATTAACTTTATCTTTTGCACCTAATGGTAAATTGGTCATATAAGTAACTAACCTCTTTATTGTCTGTGACTCGTCTAAAGTTGAAACTATTTTATTTTGAATATCATCTATTATTTTAATTTTCATTTAATTATCTCTCCTTTTGGTTTAATTATTTTACATTCCATAATTTCTAGCATCTATGTCCATGTATAAGAAACTTCCATCTGTATTACTTGTTGCAGTAAGTACAAACCATCCATTACTTGAAGTTGTTTTAGTTTTTAATTGGCAACTTGTTCCAGTAGGTGTACCAACGAAAACTGCTAAACTCAAATCATCAATTGTCCATGTATAACTATCATTTTCTATGGCTGAACTATCATCATAGCTAACACTATAATCTTGAACATTGCCACTAGTAGTATATAATTCATCTGAGCCATTCATTATTACTGGTTTATTAACTATTACGTCTGATATATTAAAATTCATTGTTGCTCCAACATTTTCATAAGTTGCATTAATATTAACTGTTCCACTAGCTACCATAGTAACTAAACCATTATTATCAACTGCAGCAATATCCTCATTTGTAGATGTATATGTAACTACTGGATTTATTACATCAATTGCCCCATCATTGCAAGTAGGTACAATTTGAAACGTATTTCCTGTATAAGAAGTTGTAGGTGGAGTATTAAGAGTTATTCTAAATGTATAAGTTGGTAAAATAAGTTCACATCTTAGACTTACCATATTTTCAATAGCATCATTTATCGCCATAACCTTATATTCAGCATTATGAAATATAATAGAACTACTAAGTGGAATATAGGTTTTATTATTAACAGTTACTATTATTTCTTTATCAACTACAGGATTAAATCCATCATCAACAACGTCATATACCCTACTTTCAACAATTCCATATAAAGTTATACCACTATAAGTAATTGGTCTACATTTACGCATAGTACCTTTTGAGAATGTACCACTTTTACTAATTTCACCAATTGTAAGCCATTTCAAGCCTTGATAATCAGACATATCACCAATAGTTAATAATTGATTAGATAATATAGTTTTATAATCAATATATTTATCTGAACTATCCTCAAATATAATACTTTTAGCAATATTATTAATCTTAATTGCTTCAACTTCACTAACAAATACTTCCATGCAATCCCTATATCTTATTATTTTAACTACTTGGAGAATTTCATCATCAACTTTTAAATATGTTCCCTCTTTTACACTTGGCTCAATTTCTAGGTACAAACGTTTATATCCACTAATTGAATAGTTTTTTAATTTAACATCTTGATTATATTCCTGTACGTCTACAAGTATACTTTTGCCTGTGTTATTAGGGTTATCCCCCAATACTTTGATTTTTGTATTTAAAAACATATTATACCTCCTAACCTAATAAATTACAACTTGGACAAGGTAGTAAATCTTTCATTTCATCAGTAATACTTATTGCTCTATAACTTACACTTGTAGTTCCAAATCTTTCATTGGATATACGTTCTTTACCTTTAATATTGAAAGCACTTAAAACACCTACAATAATCGCATCTTGAAAATTCTCTTCAATATTAGTATCTGTATAAGTTTCACTATTCAAGTAGTGTTTTATTGCAGTCTTTGTTCTACGTATCAATATATTTAATACATCATCAGACTCACTATTTTTACCTAACATTATATTTAAATCATCTAATATAACCATAATATCCCTCCTAAATTATTAAAATCTAAAAAATGAGAGAAAGGTTTCCCCTTCCCTCAAATTAATTATGCTTAAACTAATGCTACTGTGTAGAATAATACTGCTACTGCATCATCTCTAAGAGTACAAGCATCATATATTGCAAGACCTCTAATACCATCAGCGAAAGCAGTCTGTAACCGCAGAGCTTCCATTTCATCTAACTGTTTGCCAAATCCAATAGCAGACTTGTGCATAGCAACAACTTTACCTGCTCCAACTTCCTCGGATATAACTACTGCCATACCATTGATATTAACTCCATCAACTAAGCCATTAGCAAGAACTACTGGATTAAGAGTAAATCTAGCATCTTTTTGTAGTAAGTTTAAGTAATCTGCATTAACTACAACAAATCTATCACTAACAGGAGTTTTAGATTTACTAAGTTTAGTTCCTAAATCAACTATAAGGTCATAAGCTTGAGTAACTTTTGTAATAGATATAGGAGTAGCAAGTAAACCTATTTTATTAGCTGTTTTAACTCCAACTTGAGCAACGCCTAGTACATAAGCATCAATAACTTCTGCTAATACTTGAGCATGTTCCAAAGTTGTAGCATTAAGAACATCACCAGCTAATTGAACTTTATCAGCATCATCAAGAGAAAATGCAAAATATTTCTTTTGAGCGAATATTAATTCTATAGGAGTAGTATTGATAGTGTCCCAAGCTATAGCACCTGTATAATCCTTAATTGCTCCTGTTCCAACTCTATTGAATGTAACCTTAGAACCATTTACGTCAACGGGCGCAGTCGTAATAGCCTCTGCGATTGATACTGAATGAAAATTAGCTAGTAAAGAACCTTCCCATAATTGTTTCTTGAATGAATTGACTGACATATAAATAACTTCCTTCTTTTTATAATGTGCTTGTTTAATGTCGAGCCACCGACTAAGTTGTTAATATAATTATTAATTCAACTTATTTATTTTTGATTTTTGCAAACGCTTGAGCAATTTGTTCGCTAGTCATGGTATCAGCATTTTTTAATATATCTGCGTAAGAATCATCATTAACTATTGGTGAACCTTTTGGTGGTGTACTTCCACTACCTTTTAATCTCTCAGCAACCATTTTCTCTATGTGTGTAGCAAATACTCCCTCTAATTTTCCAAGATTAGCAATTGTAGTAGGCTCATCAACTCCTATAAAGAAGTCCATCAAGTCCATAGGCAATTTCTTTTCTTGAGCAATTTTCATTGCAGAATTAGTTAAGTCTTTGTGTGTACTCTCCTTTTGCATATTTTCAATCATTAATTTTAATTCATTAACTTTTGCATCTTTTGGATCTAAAGTTGGATATAGTTCTTTTACCTTAGAATCAACTAACCCTTGAAGATTATTTGTTTTCCAAGTATCTAAACTTTTCTGACTATATTTATCATTACTAGAGTCCATAAAACTTTTGAAATCTGCATCATTTAATTTACTTTTAAATACCTCAAGAGTCGGTGCGACCTTCAAACTATCCATATATGTTTTTACTTCATTACCCTCTACATTGTTAGTTGTTAAATATTCTTGTACCTCTGCGAAATTTTCTATTGCCATAATAATTACTCCTTTTGCCCCTATGGACTCTTACAAACCCAAGACGCATTTTATTTTTGTTTTTATCTGTTGAATGTTTTTTTCAGTTCTATTACTTACAAAAGAACTCGTTGTAATAATTTTTTGCATAATAAAAAGACTAACTATAAGAGTTATCTCAAATAATTAATCCTCTGTATCAAAATCTATTTCATTATCCATTAACCAATTATCAAAATCTTCATCAGCAAATAGCATTATTGATGGTGTAATCCATGTAATACTCTCAATCCACATGCACCTACAAGCAGAATGTTGAGGAATACTAGGTCTAGTGCTATCAAATATAGTATAAGTATTTCCATCAAAACTTCCACAATCACTACAAGTACGTTTATCTAAAATAGCAGAATATTCTTGCATTTCAATACTCATTGCAATTCCTAAACTTACTATAGCTTGAGCCTGTATTCTTGTAATCTCTGACTCAACTAATCTGTGCGTTTTAAATGAATCTGTTGCCATAACTTTAGTAACATCATTTGTAACAACATCTAAATAGGATTTTCCGACTATAGCTAATTTAATAACATCTTTTAGCTTATTAATAGTCTCAAGTTTATTTTTCAATATCCTATCTGAATATAATTTGCCATCAATTGCAGTGTTAACTTCTTTAGCAGCAACTTTTTTGTTAAGTTTATTGAATTTTAGTGGTTTTTTAAGTCCACTATTAATTACAAAAGCATTACGATAATATGTATTTTGATAATTTCTTGTTAGAATATCAGTTACATTTTTTATCTCATGCTTTCCTAATTCATTACCAATTATTTCTAATTTATTATCAATATCCTTAATAAGTCTCTTTTGATAAATAGAAGTTAGCTTGAGCAATCCTTCTTTACTATCTGTTGTAAATAGTAATGCTAATAGTAAAATTATTTCATCAAGTTTTTTCTTTTTCTCCTTATATACAACTTTCATTTCTTTATCAGAATAATTATACCCTTGTCTTGCTATATCCTCTATCAATGTTTTATATTTAGGATTTAGCTTAGATTTTTTAGACATTATTCCTCACCACCAATAGTTTTAACTGGCTCAACCATAGGCTTAACATCAATAGCACCTTTAGTTTCTGCATCTGTTAATAATCCCATACCAATACTAGTTTCCTCTTGTTCAGCCTTAATCTTTTGACGTTCAATAAGACTACTATCAATAAAACTAAGTTGTGATAATCCTGTATCAAGACTTAATTTGTCCCCTAGATTATTAATAATTTGACTTAAAATTAAATCATCTTGAGGTAAATTGCTAGTGAATTTAACAGTAATATCCCTAACATCATATTCTTTTCCTGTTAACTTTTTAAGATATATGAATAACATTTCAATTCTAGTTTTAATAGTATCTTCAAGTGCTTGTTGATTAAGTTTAGCTTTACTGGATAATCCAATTATTTTACTTCTCAATGCAATACCGCTCACATTGCTAGAAGTTTTCTCATTCTGATTAATATGGTCGGTTAATTGGTACATTTTATCTTCTAAATTATTCAATGTATTCTGAATAAAACTATCATTAAGATTTTTAAGCATATACTTAGCATCACCATCTTTAGAAGTAATCTGAATAACACCTTTTTTCTTTAGCTCTGGAACGTCTTTATCCTCTAATTTTGTACCTTTTATAACAATATAAGAACTACGTGTATCTGTTAATTCATTACTTGAGTCACTAGTATTAGTTTCTAAGGCATCTTGTAACATCTTGATTTCTTTATATATAGTGTTATCGGTCTGTTCCTCACTTAATTGTGCTATAGCAATAGGAACTCTACCGAAATAATGTGGTTTACTTGGAGCAACTTCTTTAAAATTAGCATCTAAATGTAGTAATTCTGTATCAGTATATAAATCTATGTATACTTTAGTATCAAAATTCTTCTTAAATATGTACATAAAGAATTGTAATTCACCATAATCATCAGCATAAGCATAGCCACTTGTCGGTGGTATGATTTTAGCCATGAACTCACCAGTAACCTCATTTATATAATATAATTCATATGCTTGAGAATATATTAACATTTGTTTATCTAAATTTGTGTTGTGACTTGCACTCCACAAGCACGTATAAAATTCTATATCCTTAATTATTTGGTCATTATTAGATTTACTAGTTATTTGTAAGGGTACACCTAAACTAAAGGAAACCTCTTCCAAAACAAACTTTTTAACATAGTTCATACCAATTACATTATTTGCTCTATCAGTTTGAAATTGATAATTCTTTTGAGCATCTGTATTTCCTTTGAAATATTCATACATTTTCTCAAATAGTGGTTTCTTTTTCTTAAAATCTGCATAGCAACTCTGTAATAATTTCTTATTTATTTCCATATATTAAATACCTCACTTTCTTATTTATTTATTTTAGAATAATCTCCTATCAAGTAGTGTAATTACTCCAATTGTTTCTATGCTCATTATGTCTATTAAGCCTTGTGCAATATTATCAATTCCATCATCGTGCAAAGTATATTTTTGCCCCTGAAATAAGAGTATTTGGTCTGTATATTCCTTATCATCTTCATTAAAAATTATTTGACCATTATTAATACTATCTACACAAGTCATAATTTTTTCATCCTTATTAGTTCTTTGCATTTTATTAATAAAAGTAATATCCCTAGTGGATAGTTCATCATCTAATGCCATTAATTCTTGTATTTTAAGAACATCAGTTCCCATATATAGATTTTTCTCTATTGAAACATGAGTTATTTGTTTATCATCTTTTATCATTTCACATATTTTCTTACACAAATCAATAAATCCTAGTTTGATTAATTTTGCAGTAGGCACATATGTAAATCCATTAGCATCACACTCTTTTAATACTGCAATTGCTGAATAATCGGACTTATCTTTAGTTGAACTAGCTGGGTCACAAATTAAGAGACATCTATCGAAATTATGTTCGTTTATTTCCTCTGTTGTCTGTTTCCTAATAGACTTAAACCACTTAACACCAACATTCTTAGAGTCACACTGTAATTCTTGCATGAAAGCGATACGTGAAGTAAAGTATTTTTGTGCTAATACATCACATTGATATTTTTCCCAAATAGTAGGAAACTCCATTTCAGATTTATGTTTTGTATAGTATTCCTTGAGCATAATGTCTTTATCTTCTTTATCAATTTTATCATTTAAAAGTAGAGTCCTATAGAATTGCCATTGAACATGATTTTCAAAATATTCATCAACATCAAAATTACACACTTTTCTATGAAATACTTTAAATGTAGCATCATTCTGAATATAATTTACAAAATCATCGCTAGCTAAAGGTGTCCCTATAATCAAAATTTTTGAAGCTGACTTGATTTTGACTCCATTTCTCCATACCTCTGTATCTCCAACTTCTGAAACTTCTTTAGTAAATTTATTAATAACCTTTAATTTAGCATTATCATTGAGAATATCATCTTCTGATAAAATATCGTCAAGAATAATTGTGCTAGGTCTGAATATTCCTTTTAAACTACCATGCACTGTTCCACGAACACTAGAACCCCAACTGAAAGCCATAATTTTACAATAGTTAGTTAATTCTAGTTCCTGTTTATTAATAACATTATTTCTCTTATCAATTAACTTACCAAAAGACTTAACTATATATGGATTTTCTAACATAACTCTTGTGTCACCAATAAAAGACTCTGAATCACTGGATTTATTACCTATTACTATCGTGTATGGAGATAACTCATAACAAGCTAGAAAACAACTTAATGCTTTATTAATTATTGTTGATTTTGCTATTCCTCTGGGGAGAATAAATTCCTCTTTATCATATAAATCAGCTATAAACATTTTTTCAAGTTCCTTCCATACTAATAGATGTACTTGGGCTAGGTTACGAACGAGGTTATTTTCCTTAGGTATAAATGTATCTTGTAGATAATACATACAAAAGTATTCCAGACTTTTTCTACCAATAGATACACTTAATCCATTTTTACCGAATAAATTATCACTATGTTTCTTGATTAATTCTTGTGTAGATTTATCTGCTTGTATTTCAGTTGCTCCATTTTTTAAATATTCTCGTCTTATATATTTGTAAAGTAAATATCTATTAAATTTATCATTATCAAGTTCAAAATCTATATTATCGTATATCATTTTATCTCTCCTTTCTGAAATTTAGGCATAAAAAAATACACCTAAATTTACATAAAGGTGTTCTTAGGTGTTATAGTTATATAATTGTGTTGCACATAAGTTACTTAATTGAGTAAATAATACACATATAATACGTTTGTAATATATGGAAATATATAGTAATAGTTAATCCTCAATTGGTAGTAATAGGTAGTAATGTTCACAATCGCCATAAGTGGCTTTAGTGGAATAGTTGTATTACTATTATGTTATAGTTGTATTATTGTTATTATTATATTAATGTTATTATTATATTACTGTAGTGTTACTGTTGTAGTAGAATTATATTATTATAGTTGTAGTATGGATGTAATTTATTAAAGTTATAAAAATATTATAAAAAATATTAGTGGATATAATAGTATGGTAATTGATGGTAATAGTTTAGTTGGTAATAGTTTAGTTGGTAATAATTTACTTTTATTTTATTATTGCTAAAGTTGAAAAATTATATAAAAACTATAGTGTCTACTACCAAGCATTATTTTTTATCCTAATTAGAATGGTGGGTATATGTCGAATAATATATATTTATATCTAATCACACCATTTAATATATTCACATATCTATATATATCACAGTCAATCTTGTTGCATTAAAAAAGACACTAACATAAAGTTAATATCTATTTATTACTATGGCTATTTAACATTGATTGAACTCTACCAAATACTATCTTGTTAATTATTACTGGCTGATTACCTAGTTTCTTTATATCTGAATGAGTTAATATTCCTTTATAAAAATCATTAGTTAATATATTCTTTATAGATTGCTTAGTGAATTGTTTACCTATATTTGTAGTATATCCCTCATGATCTAAGTACCTCTTAACTTTACCTAATGATTGTAGTTCAATATACTTCTTATATATTAGTAATACTATCACTGCTTTATCATTATCTATTATAATCTTAGCATTATTATCCCACACATATCCAATAGGTGCTGTACCACAAGCCTTATCACCCTGTATAACCTTAGTCTTTCTACCTTTAGCTAACTTCATTCTTATTTCATTACGTTGAAACCTATCCATAGCAGTTACTACATCATTAATAAATCCATCAGTTGCATTAGTTTCATATAGATTGAATGTTGGTTGCTCTATACTTATTACATTAGAGTTCAACTCTATTAGCTTACGTTGTGTGTATGCTTGAGAGTATATGTCTCTCCACAGTCTTGATGTATTCATTACTACTACTGTATCTATACCATTAGTTAGACTACTTAGTAACTCATTGAGTCCTTCTCTTGTTTCATCTGTACCACTTATCCCTCTATCCTCATATATTGTTACTAACTCTAAGCCATTAACCTTACAATAGTTCCTAATAGATTGCTGTTGTGTCTCTAATCCATATCCATGTTCAGCCTGTGTTGATGTACTTACTCTTATATAACCATATACTTTATTACTCATACCATATCACACTCCTTATCCATCTAAGATAAGTATAGCTTTTAACTATATAAGTGTCAATGGTTATTCATAACCTTATACATTTTTGTTTAAAAAGTGTTGGTATTACTATGTTTTAGTGCAATATATCTTTTATAAAGATAAGCATATAAGTATATAGATATATATATACTTCCCTTTTAAAAAAGAGATACCTACTACAGCGGTAACATAGATGTAGTCTACTTATATAGTAGATATACTATACCTTACATATACTACACTTATGTTATACCTCTATTAAAATGATGGTTTTATTTACTTATTCATTACTAACAACCTTAAACTTAGTAAACTCCTCATTCAATTCATCTTCACTAATCTTACTATCTGTCTCTTTCTCTGTTATATCTTGATTCCTGTTGATGTTCTTACCGAATGAACTCTCATATATAAATATTGAAGCATCTAATTTAATCTTCTCACTACTTGAATTATTAGCTAAATTGATTATATTATCAATAGCCATCTGTCCTTTCGCTATCATTCGACATTTCCCTTCCACTTCTAAGGCAAGTTTTAATTCAAGTGACCTTGTCTGTAGAGAAGCCTTAAACTCTTCATTCAATTTCCATCTATATAGATTCCTAGGTGTAGTCTTACATTTCTTAGCTATATCCTCATTCTTCATCTCTCCCAACGATAATAATTCTACTGCTAATAGTTGATTTTCTGTTAACATTTACTCACATCCTTCCTGTCATTTCAGTCATATCATTTGCATTTATTGGGTACAATAAAGTCCTGCTGCAATCACATATTGCTTATTTATAGACAAATAAAAAACACCCAAATTAATGAATGTTCATTTACTATTTTAATTTCTCATATTACTTATATAATTATTAAATCCATTGAAATCATAATACCAATTATAGTTGCAATTAAGGTTAATAAAGCAATTGTAATTATAATTATATTTGTTACAATATTTCTTTTATCAGCTTTCTTAGTTGATTTCTCTAAGTTTTCCCTTGCTTCTTGTTCCTTGCTTAATAATTCAACCATTCTTAAACTATATTCATTATTTTGCAGTTGATATTCTCTTTCGTTTTGTCGCAGATTTATTATATTTTTATTAAGTTCCGACAATAATCCATTAGTTTTATGTTGAGGATTTATAGGCGTAGGAAGCATATCAGGCATTGATCCAATTTTGTAATCTAAGAATAAATTATCATGTTTTATTAATTTTTCCGTACCACTATCTATTGATGGCAATGTTAGCTGACCCATATTACCAATTATTTTTAATAAAGGTTTCATTGAATCAGAAATCTTTGTTGTCATATTACCGATGCTTTTACTAACTTGCCTTCCCATTTCACTCCATTGTCTTTTATGTACAGAATAAAAAGCTTCAAAATAGTCTTCCTTAAAATATTCCTTAAAGTAACTCTTTAGTTCCTCTTTTTCAAGATATAAATTCATTAATTTTATCAAATCATCATCAGGAATCAATTCAATGCTTTCTAATTCTATAACTTTATCATCTGTAATATTTCCCTTTACATCAATCATGGCAAAAATTAAATTACAAAATGCTTTTCTATAATTTTTATCCTTTTCGTACGATTCAAAATATATTTTTTCAGCCTTCATGTTAATCCAAATCGGAATTATAACCTTTTGACCGGCTATTTCCAATTCAGTGTATTTTAATTTATCATGAGTTAGGTCTAAATCTATGTGTTTTGATTCATTATCTTCTATAATATTCTCCCCCTTAACATAATTCTTACATTAATGTTAAGGAATAAAGTCCCTTTTGTCAAATAGAATCTCACTCTGATTATGAATTTTATATAAAATAACTACTTACTTTTAGCAAATAAAAAAGAGCATCTATTAAGACACTCTTATATTTCTGAACATTATAAAAGCTTAAATAATTTTGAGTTTGGCTTTTATAAACTTTTTAATTTATATAATCTAATAAATTGAAATGGAGATATTGCTGTAATACTTTGACCTTTTTTATTTTGGACATTGGTTTTTTCAAATAAGTGACAATCTATACTTATGATATATTTAGCATTACCATCTATGGCAAGATTAACAACTTTATCATCAGATTTATCAGATAAATACGTATCATTCGTTTTAACATCTACTTTTTCAGCATAATTACATATAAAATTAGACATTGTACTCGCTAGTTTATATGCAATTCCCTTAATCTTAGAATCATTCACATTTTTAGTTGTATTTGCTTTAAGCACGAAGTTAGTTGGGGCTAACAAATATTCTGTCAATATATCCTGAGAATATATCATCTCAATTTTATGTTTTCGTACTAAATCTAATACTTGTCTTTCAACTGTTTGCCCTAAAGCTCCTGCCATCATAGCACAGGTGTCAATAACTACCTTCATAATATCCCCTATCTTTTAAGCAGGTTATAAATATCTTCTTCATTTAAATTAAATAAACTCTTTATTTCTTCACCACATTTTCTCATTTTTTCAAAACTGTTATCCTTATTACGTGTATCTTTCCTAGGCAGTGAAATCCCTTTAAATGCATTAGGTTTTTTAATTGTAAATGCTTCCATATATTTATCATCACCTTTCATCTTAATTATGTATAATTTATATGTTTTTTTATTGCTTGTCCATAGCTTTATATTCATATACTACCACCTTTTACCTCTATTTGCAATATTTTTTAAAGAGTATGTATAAAATTGTTACAAGTTGGATATAATAATAATTAGTATATTTATATATTACCATATTTTGTAATTAAATTCTTAACTTTAATAACAAAATTTTAGACAATTTAGTTGTTAATTATTTAATTCAATTACATTTAAAGAAAATAACCTTTTATTTTACATTATTTGTTTATTTCCCTTCATATCTTCTTTGAAAGTTTTTTCCCAACTTTCCTCTTCTTGTCTATCTAACATTTCTCTATAGTTATCTGGATCAATACTTTTATTAAGATAATCAATATAATCTTTTGATTATATAGATATGCACTCAACTAATTTTTCTAATTTACTCAACCGCTGCGTTTCCATTATATAAAAACAAATAAATATTCCTATTATTATTCTACCATTAATTATCGTCATTATAATTTACCTAATATTTTTTGTAAATCTTTTTCAATTTTATTATTCCTAGCATAAATCATCTTATTAAAGTTATCATTAATAATATCCATTTTTTCATTATGCTCTGCTTGTAATTCTAATATTCTTTTTAAACCTTCCTCAACTATTTTTAAAAACTCTAAATCTTCCATAATCAGCCCCCTAATTTTAGTTTAATATAATATATCTACTGCACATTAATAACCCATTACCCAAGTCCTGGACTGCATAATTATTTTCACTATATTCTTTTGTTAGCCTAATTTTCTCTTTAAAATTTCTATATAGTATTGCTGTAATATCCATTAATAAATCACTCCCGATAATTAAAATAAGAGTGCCGTATTATTCAGCACCCTCTATGTATTAAATATGTAAAATGTGTTATACTGTAAATAATAAGATTAAATATTTATATAAGCAGAGGTTGCATCTACGCCAATAGATACAATCTTTTTTATTTTTATCTCTGATTCTTCTGTAAACCAATTTGGTTTAGTAGCAATAACATTAACCCATCTGTCTTTTCCAACTCTATTAACTACATTATTTTTACATCCATACATTTCAGCTATTTTACATTGCTTCATTTTAGTATTATTTTTTAGCCATAAAATTTCCGATGCTAACTGTTCTGTTAAAACTGTACAATTACCATTCTTTTCTCCACTTGTAGCAATGCTTCTTTTAATCCTTTTTCCCTCTGCTTCTTCCTCAGTAAGAACTTTCTTTTTAACATTAACAACTCTATTTTTGTTATACATACAACAATCACTATATTCATTTAACCAAAACTGTTCTCTTTTAAATAAATCTTCAACGCTACATTCTTCCAATGTGATATATTCAAAACTTTCCTGACCATAATTCATTAAATCCTCTAACATTAATTTATTCCCTTTACCTTTTCTCAATTCTGCTTTATACGTGCTAAATCTCTTTGGCATATTTGTAGCAGAACCCACTCTTACATTTTTTGTTTGATTGTTTTTAATTATGTATACTCCTGTTTTCATAATAATCTCCTTATCCGTCCATAAATATAACTTGCCTCATAACAAGTCTGAAAGGTATTACCAAGGTGAATACAACATCACCTCAGCCCGTACAAGTTGGTTACCAAGCAACATTACTTGGATTCCGTTCAATTAATTACCAAGCTTCATCACTTGGGTATCCTTAAATCAGTACACCATTTTGATGTATTCATTTTAAGATTTAATTTAACAATAATATTTTTGTTATTTACGTTGACAAGTTCAATTAGGTATGAGATAATAAATTGACAAAGTGTTTTATAATTGCTTAAAAAAATATATAATAAAAAGCGACATATCATCGCCCTTAATTGTTATATCTTATATCTCTCATTATTGACTCATTTTGTATTAATCCAGTTCTTACAACATGACCTATATTTCCAGTATTCATAATCAAATTAGCATAGAAACTTTCTTCTCTATCCACTTCATTTTCATAATTATCTGTTTCATTTAAATCAAACAGCTTAATAAAATCATCGAACTCCAAAACCTCTTCTAATGTATCCATTGTATCTACTATTCTCGTATTCAATTTATACATTTCTGTTTTAACATTGCCTAACATTATTGCACTTTTATAAAGTAATTCTTGACCGCATAAATATGTACACTGCTCTTGAATCGTGCCTTTGTTTTCTAATTCAATCAACGCTTCCATAATTTTGTCCATCATTAAATACCTCCTTGAGCGATTATAACTCTTACTCTAATTAGTTCTTTATTTAGTTGCTCAAGAGCATTTTCAGGTGTTACTAACTCTGATATGTAAACTGACATTGAATCTACATAATGTTCATCTACAAATAAATCTATTCCCACTTCATTAAAAGTACCATCCGTTGAGACACCTATACAATAATCAATATCATATACAATCCCTAGGTTATCCATTTCTTTTTTTAATAGTTGTCTTGATAATTCCATGTTATTTGTTTCCATTAATAATAGCCTCCGATTTAATTTAAAATTATTTTAATTATTTCCTAAATATCTATTGCAATTTACTTTCATTGTGATATGATTATGGGTTATAGACATAAATATGTAAAAAAATACAAATGCATAATCTTATTACAAATTATGCACTCTAATACAACCTACTATAGTTTATTGTATATTTGGAAGGTATATTACTTCTCTTTTACATTCCTATAACGGTATCATCTACCCCTTATAAACGTTGGTATTAAGCCATCTATATAAATAAGAACGAACTTTTAGAGGTCTTTTTGTCATTTTTATACTGTTTAGAATGGATTTGCATAACCATTAAAAAATTCTGTTACTTTATTAAACATATGGTCTGTTTGTGTTGCAGATAATTCAAACCATTTTAAACCTTTAAATTTTTCATCATATTTACTTTGAATTTCCACTGTAGAGTCAGAATACTTATCTATTATAAAGAGTGATATATCTGTCATTTTATCTTTCTTTTGCGAATCAATTATAGTTTCATCTAGCTTTTTTATTGGTTCTGGAGTAACTTTAATTGCACCAAATAATCCTTTATGTTTTGGCTCAACTTCAACTTCTTTATTTTCTCTAATATGTTTAGATACACAATTAGCATAATAATCATGCTTAGACTCTATATAGTGAGTTACAGTCCATTTATAATATTCATAATCAGTTAATAGTTCATTAGTTTCTTCATCTATCAGTCCTAAGTCTACTTCTAATTTATACCATCTATCTGCTGTTTTATCATTTGTTCCATCCCATATACTACTTAAAATTTCACCATCATTTTCTTCTAGCAACTTATTAATTTCAAATTCACTATCATTATTCTTCTTAGCATTTTTAAGTTCTAATTTTTCTTTTTTACTTTCTAATTTAGATGTATCTTTGTTTTTATTTTGTTCTGATTGAATTTTACCTTTTAGCCCTTGTATAACTTTTAGATCTGCATTAGCTTTTTTACCAATTATCTGATAACCACTGCTTATGTAAAATAATTTTGATTGCTTTAATGCGTCTACTAGCTCAGCTTCTTTAATACAATAAACATTATTAGCTGAATGGCTTTCTTTATTTTTCTTAACAATTCCAACGTTATCATAATATAGTAATCCTATTTCATTTAATTCTTTAATATATAAACCCCAAGTGTTCTCATTAACATCAATATCTTTACATATGGCTTCATAACTATCATAGAAACATTCTGCTTTACCTCCAAATGCTCTAATATCATTCGTTCTTTTCTTACCATCAACAATCTTAATTTCCCTTCTACTTAACCTTGAACTTATATAGTAATATGTTTTTAGTAGGTTCATCTTATTTAATTTACCTATGTAGTTATCCATTATCGCTAAGTAACTTTTATGAGGTACATTAAAAAATCTTGTATTTTTACCATTACTTTTTTCTATAGGCATATTGAATTTACATTTAATAAGAGTGACTACTTTAATATTATCAAAATCTATAGTAGTTTCTATAATATCCTTTTTTTTCAAATCAATAAGTATATCCTTAAATTGGCTGAATGATTTACCTTTATGTGTATCTACTTTAAGTCCACAATTAATTATCATATCTTCCATAGTGAAATAAGTTTCTCCAAAATTATTAGTCATTCTTTGTAAGTAAGAAAATATATGCAATATCTTATCTCCATACTCCTGCGTGTAAGTTTTAGTTCTGTCCTCATTATTCCATATTAGTTTATTCGGTATCATTATAAAATTTTCCATATTTTATCCAATCCTTTCAATATTATATTAGTTTAATAGTTATTGTAATGTGAATCTAATCCTAACCTAACTCCAAAATGTAATCTGTTGCGAACGTTTTTAACGTGAGTATAAGTTGGTTTCTTTCTTGTTATATAGGTTTCTTTATTGTTATACCCTAATAAAGTACACGTTTCATGTACCTCGACATTTACATTCACCCGCATCAAAGTACACGTTTCATGTACTTTAGAGTTTTAACCCAATTTAGGTATAAATGTCAAAGTACATGAATGATGTACCGTAGAGTTAGTTTAATTCTCTACGACACCATTTATAAAATAGTGGTTTACTTGCTTCTTTATCAAATAGCCATACCCATTTATCTATGCTCCAGTATATTTTTATAGGTTCTAATCCATTTTTTACATAAGCTCCACTTTGTATTGGATTTACTATTCTAATTGTTTCATTCATAATTTTATCAATCCTTTCGTATTTTATTGATAGGGAAATTTAGTTCCCTATCCTATTAATTTGCTATGTATTCTAAGTTGTATATCTTTATAATTTCTTTGCCTATAATGTCATCATTTTTATGTACTAATCTAAGCTTTGGTATGTCTTCTTTATGTTCTGCAAATATCCTTATAAACTCTGTTGTATGTGATTTAAATAAAATGCTCAATAGCTTTCTAGCTATTCCCGTTAATTCACACTCTATGATTTCGGCACCCTTATTCTTCCTCTTTAGTTGTTGAGCTTCGTCTAAATTCTTAATAATTTTCTTAATTGTTTCAGCGTTAACTTTCATTTTACTAATTTCTTTTATATAATTATTCTTTAAATCATTCGCTCTTTTATACTTCTCTGTATTCTCTAAATTCTCATTATTCCATATTTTTGACGTTTCATTTTTAAGATTATATACACCATTAACAATTACATCAATCTGTTTTTTGTTTGCATTTTTCATTTTTATTTCTGAGCCTAATGTAAACATTTGTGTAAAAGTTGAAAATCCTTTATCTAAGCTATCTCTACGTTTAATTTTATCCTTTCTATATTTCTTTTCTATAATAGTCTCTATGTAATCCATAGATGTGTGATATGGTTGAAATATATAATTTTCTAAATATTTTTTATCCATCATATATTGCATAAAATATGGTCTAATTTTCATTTCTTTATAGTCTTGTAAATTATATTTTTTCATAAAATATTTATAATCTTGACCATCCTTTTTAAGTAATATCATTTCTTGATACAACTCTTTTATAGAATCCTCAGCTACTTCATGCGTTTTATTTTCTTTTACAGTTCCATCTTTTAAAGTTTTTTGTATTATAGTTTCTTTAACTAATTCAGTTTCTTTATATTTGTTTCTTAATATTTCTAATTCCTTACTTATATTAATAGAGAATTCTTTTTTTGCAGAATCTATTTCTATACAACTCATTATTGCTAACTGGCACACATCTGTAAAGACATTCTGTACTTCTATAGATTTCGCTTCTAATCCTGTATTTATCATGTGCCAGATTTTTGTGTTCAGCTCTTGGCTGAGATTAATAATTTCGCCAATCTTGTTAACTGAGGTCTTTACATCAAGATCTGCTTTATCTTCCCATGTGTTTTTCCTATTTGTTTTCTGAGCCACTGTTAAATTTGTTGGGACTAAAAAGTTATTATAATTCTTTTTAACCGCTAAAATTATTTGCTCAGAATCAGTTACAAGCATCGCATCGCTATCAAAATCACAACTATTGGCACGTTCTAATATATTATTTTTTATACTGTTAACACATAAAATCTGCTTACTGAGGTTAAAATATGTATCTATGGCTCTGCACTCTACATTTTTGCAGAGATATAAATTTGACATTGTGACATGGGGAGACCTACATCCCAACAGTGGAACATTATATTTAAAGTTAATATTATGTACTACATCTATTCCTAAAACACTAACACCACTAAATGCCATTGGGTGTTCTTTATCTTTGATGGTTGCTTTTAACATTTCCAATCCATTACCGAAAAGCACACTATAGTTTCCTTCAATAAGTAGATGAGCTTTCTGCATATTTCTTTTGTAGGAATCACATGCATCTTTCCTAAAGTTATAAAACATATCAGTATTTTCAACTTTATTATTAAGTTGTAGCATTGTTAACATAAAATCATCAGTAGAATTAATTTCTTTAGCTTCAATATTTTCCTTTTGTTTAATATGTAAATGTTCTCTAAATACTCTTATTGTAGTGCGTCAAAATATAGCTTTATGAAACTGCATTCCTAAGTCAAATTATAACTATAATACTAATAATTATCTACTGGTTATTTGCTTTTTTACTAATCAAATTATTAC
>NZ_JAHLEB010000017.1 GCF_018861735.1 Clostridium lacusfryxellense
ATACGAAATGGAAGAAGAGACCCTCGCAAAGTCAGAACCAAATCGTCAGTTAGCTTCTTATATAGAGTAGCATAAAGAATCACTAATAAAAATATTTTTTGACGGAGAAATGTCTCTGTCTTATTTGCATGCCCAAAAATAATAGTTGTAAAAGAAAAAAGCCAATTAGAAGCATACATACTTTCAATTGGCTATAATTCTATTTGTCACAAGATGGTTAACTTAATGACATTGGGTTTGCCCCCTTATTTATTTAAAATATGGGAAAAAGGTCGTGGAAAGATGTTTGGAAAGCTCAGTTATAAAAAACAAGAAAAACTAGTAATTTTTATGTTCCTATTAATTCCGTTGCTTTTTTTAACCGTTTTTACATTTATGCCTGCAATAAGTATGATTTATTATAGTTTTATAGAGTGGAATGGATATAGTATCAATAAAACATGGGTTGGTTTTAATAATTATATAGAAATATTTAAAAATCCTATTTATTTTGTAGCTTTAAAAAATAGTCTTTACTATTTTGTTGGTGGGTTTCTTCAATTGTTCATTGCATTTTATTTTGCTGTTTTATTAAATGCAAAAATGAAAGGGAAAAGTTTATTTAAAGCTATACTCTTCTTTCCATATCTTCTTAATGGTGTAGCAATATCTTTAATATTTGTTTTCTTTTTAAGACCTGATGGAACACTTGATAGCATATTAAATATTTTAGGTATGGGAAAATATGTTCAGCAATGGCTTGGAAATGAGCATATTATAAACTACTCATTGGCAACAGTTTCTGTATGGAGGTATGTTGGATTTAATTTTATAATATTTTTAGGAGCCATACAGTCTATTTCAGGAGAAGTAATGGAAGCAGCAGATTTAGATGGAGCTAATGAGTGGCAAAAAGTAAAATACATAATATTGCCAAGTGTTAAAAAAATTGTAGAATTAAATTTAATATTAGCTATATCTGGAGCAATAAGTGTATTTGAGATTCCATATATAATGACAGGTGGAGCAAATGGAAGTAACACATTTGTTATTCAGACTGTAAATACTGCCTTCAAATTCCAGCAGGTAGGACTCGGATCTGCAATGGCGGTAATAATGCTCTTAATTGTTGCAGCAGTAACAATTGCTGAGAAAACATTTTTTAAGGAGGCAGATTAATATGGAAAAAACAAATTATGGATCTAAGAAAATCAGTCATGTTATTATGATTATAATTAAGTATTTATCCTTAATACTCGCAGCCATTATTGTTATAGCACCAGTATTAGTTATATTATTTGCCGCTTTTAAAACTCGCAGCGAGTTTAATGTATCAGGTAAACTTGACTTACCTAATAGTTTTTTATATTTCGATAATTTTAAAACAGCATTTACTGATGGTGGAATGATTACAGGACTCAAAAATACGCTATTTCTAATGGGAATGTCACTGTTAGGTACAATTCTATTTGGAGCAATGGTTGCATATGTATTAAGCAGATTTGAATTCTTTGGTAAAAAACTGATTTTTGGAGCTTACCTTGTAGCAATGCTTATACCAATGGTTACAACTCAGGTTGCGACTTATAAAATTGTTAGTTTTTTAGGTCTTGTTGGTACAATTTGGGCTCCGATTGCTCTTTATCTTGGAGCAGATGTAATGAGTTTGTATATTATGCTGCTATTTATGGAGTCGATACATGTAAGTCTTGATGAATCAGCGAAACTAGATGGTGCTTCCTACCCTTTTATATTTTTCAGAATAATACTTCCAAATTTGAAACCAGCAATTGCGACAGTTGCAATAATTCGTGGAGTAACAATATATAATGATTTTTATATTCCGTTTCTTTATATGCCTGATGAAAAACTTCAAACTTTATCAACTTCACTTTATAAGTTTATGGGACCGTACGGTGGACAGTGGAATGTAATATGTGCAGGTGTTATTTTAATTATTATTCCAACTTTAGTAGCATTTTTATCTATGCAAAAGTATATATACAACGGTTTTGTAGCTGGATCGGTTAAGTAGGTATAAATTAAAATAAATTAGAGAGGAGAATTTTATATGCTAAATTTATCACATGAAGTGCAAAAAGAATTAGATGAACGCATTTTTCCGTTTTGGAGTAATCTAGCTGATTATGAAAATGGTGGATTTTATGGATATGTAGGCTATGATGGAAAGATTAACAAAGAGGCAGAGAAAGGCGTTATTTTAAATACTAGAATATTATGGTTTTTTTCTTCAGTATATTGTTTAGAAAAAAAAGAAGAAGCACTAAAACTAGCCGATCATGCATACGATTTTATGAATGCAAAGCTTTTCGACGATGAATATGAAGGTTTATATTGGATGGTCGATTACAAAGGAAAACCTACTGATAATAGAAAACATATATATAATCAGGCTTTTGGTATATATGGTTTATGTCAGTATTATAAGGCAACAGGTAAAGTAGAAGCCCTTAATAAAGCAAAAAAACTATTTGATTTAATAGAAAGAAAATGTGGAAATTCTAATGGTTATTTAGAAGAATTCGATAGGATATGGAATGAAAAAGAAAATGAAATGTTAAGTGAAAATAATGTAATATCAGATAGAACTATGAACACACATCTACATGTACTTGAAGCTTATACACTTCTGTATGAAGTTTCTAAGGATGATACTGTTGCTAAAAGATTATATTACCTTTTGGATTTAATAAAAAATAAAATATACTCAGAGGAGAAACATGCTTTAAAGGTGTTTTTCGATGAAAATTGGAATGAGACTATCGATTTGCAATCTTATGGTCACGATATTGAAGGTACATGGCTCATAGACAGAGCTGCGGAGTTATTAGGGGACAAGGATTTAATTGAAAGCACACATGAGTATACGCTTAAAATTGCTGAAAATATTTACAAAAATGCGTATTCTCCATTAGGGGTAATTAACGAAACAGTAGACGGAATTACGGATGCTGGGAGAGTATGGTGGGTTCAGGCTGAAGCGATTGTAGGTTTTTACAATGCCTATGAAAAATCAGGAGATAGTAAATACTTAAGAGCATCGCAAGACATGTTTAAGTTTATTAAAAAATTTCTTGTTGATAAGAAGGATAGCAGTGAATGGTATTGGAAGCTTGATGAGAATAATATCCCTATTAATAATTTGCCTATTGTTGAACCTTGGAAATGTCCATATCATAATGGAAGAATGTGTATAGAAATTATAAGAAGGGTGGCGAAAAGCAGTGAAGGAGTTATATATTAAGGAACTTGAAAAATACAATAAACTCATTAGCAGAAAGAATATAGTGTCCCAGGAGTACAATGGAATTTATAAGAGGTATAATTACCCTGTATTAACTAGGAAACATGTGCCACTTAGTTGGAGATATGACTTAAATGAGGAATCTAACCCGAATTTTATTGAAACTTTAGGGATTGATGCCGTATTTAATCCTGGAGCAATTGAATTAAACGGTAAATTATATTTAGTAACAAGAATGGAAGGTTCTGATCGTAAATCCTTTTTTGCAATAGCACAAAGTGATAGTGGAATTGATAATTTTAAGTTTATAGACTACCCTGTAGTAATTCCAGATACATGCCCTGGTGAAACTAATTTATATGATATGAGATTAACTAAACACGAAGATGGTTTTATCTATGGCGTGTTCTGCTCAGAAAGAAAAGATACGAGTGCAACAAGTGGTGATCTTTCTTCAGCAATTGCAGAAGCTGGCATAGTAAGAACAAAAGATTTGAAAAGTTGGGAGAGGATGCCGAACCTTAAAACTCCTTCACCTCAGCAGAGAAACGTAGTTCTGCATCCTGAATTTGTGAATGGTAAATATATGTTATACACACGGCCTATGGATGGATTTATTGACACGGGAAGCGAAAGCGGAATATGCATTGGTTATAGTGATACTATGGAGAAGCCTGTAATTGAGAAAGAAATTGTATTAAGCCCAAGACAGTATCATACAATTACTGAATCCAAAAATGGAGCTGGGTGTGTTCCTATAAAGACTGAAAAAGGTTGGATTCATATTGCTCATGGGGTAAGAATTACAGCCGCAGGACTTAGATATGTTATTTATCTGTTTGTAACTGATTTACTTAATCCAGAAAAAATAATTGCAGCTCCAGGTGGATATTTAATTGCACCTTTTGGTGAAGAACGAGTTGGAGATGTATCCAATGTAGTATTTACAAATGGAGCTATTGTAAGAGGAAATGGAGATGTGTTTATATATTATGCATCTTGTGATACAAGAATTCATGTGGCAACAACAACTACTGATTTATTATTAGAATATGCATTTGGAACGCCAGCAGATCCATTACGCTCATGCGATTGCGTACAGCAAAGAATAGAACTTATCAAAAGAAATATAGAAGGGGGATTATGTAATGAGTAAAGTTAAAATAATTGGAGATGTTATGAAAAATATGCCTTGGCAGGACAAGCCAGCTGGTTGTGAAGATGTAGTATGGAGACATGATGAAAACCCTATTATAGGTTGGAACCCAACTCCAAAGACTGCTCGTGTTTATAATAGCTCAGTTGTGCCTTATGGTGATGGATTTATAGGGATATTTAGAGCGGACCATAAACATGGTAAACCACAATTGCACATAGGACGTAGCAAGGATGGTTTAAAATGGGAAATTGAAAATGAAGAAATTCATTGGTTTGATGAGCAAGGAATTTCATATGAACCATCATATTCTTATGACCCTCGCCTAGTTAAAATAGAAGATACATACTATATAATATGGTGTTCAGATTTTGCAGGGGCTGCTCTTGCAATAGGAATGACAAAAGACTTTAAGGAATTTACTAGACTTGAGAATCCATTTATCCCTTTCAATAGAAATGGAGTGTTATTTCCAAGAAAAATAAATGATAAATATATGTTGTTAAGTAGACCTAGTGACAGTGGACATACTCCTTTTGGTGATATTTTCATAAGTGAAAGTCCTGATTTAGTTCATTGGGGAAGACATAGAAGAGTTATGGCTAAAGGAGGAGCTGGATGGTGGCAAGCAACTAAGATAGGAGCTGGCGCTGTACCAATAGAAACAACTGACGGATGGCTACTATTTTATCACGGTGTTTCAGGAACTTGTAATGGATTTGTATATAGCTTTGGAGCAGCAATACTTGATATAAATAACCCATCTAAGGTTTTATATAGAACAAGAGACTATATTCTTACACCTGAGAAGAAATATGAAACTACAGGTTTTGTACCAAATGTAGCTTTTCCATGTGCTACACTTCATGATGCAGAAACTGGAAGAATTGCTATATATTACGGAGCGGCTGATACTTATCTTGCAGTTGCGTACTGTGAGGTAGATGAGCTTGTAGAATATATAAAAGCTAACTCTGAATTAGCACCTGGAGATGCAGAGGAATATAGATAGTTTTTAATGTTTATCAAATAATTATATCATAAATCCTTAAATCGTTTTATCTTGAGATTTAAGGATTTTTTTATAAATATAAAGGAGCGATATAATGGAATATATCAAAGGTTTTACCTGGGGAGCATTTAATCATAGGGGAGACTTTCTTATAGAAGGTGCGTTAAACTCTCTAAATCTACTTGTAAAACGTACTGGAGTAAATTCGGTAGTACTAGCGCCGGCTGGAATTCAAGATAAAGCGCAATCTACTTTTATTAATTATGAGGGTGAATATACAGTTAGTGATGAAGAGTTAATTGTGGTAATAAATAAATTTCATAATATGGGAATGAGGGTTATATTAAAACCAACTGTAAATTGCAAAGATGGTACTTGGAGAGCTCATATAAATTTTTTTGACATAGATGTACCTTGTGAACCGAAATGGAGTGATTGGTTTAAAAGTTATGATGAATTTATTACTCATTATGCAGAAATAGCTGGGAGGACTGGTTGTTTTATGTTTGTAGTTGGGTGTGAAATGGTGCAAGCACAAAAAAGAGAACAGGAATTTAGATCTTTAGTTTCAAAAGTAAAGGAAATTTATAGTGGGTTAGTTACTTATAATACTGATAAATACCAAGAAGATCAGGTTAAGTGGTGGGATGCTGTAGATGTTATATCTTCTAGTGGATATTATCCTATTGATGATTGGGATAATCAATTAAAACGTATACAAAAAGTAGTTGAGAAATATAATAAACCATTTTTTTTTATTGAAGCTGGATGTCCAAGCAGAGTAGGTTCTTCACTAATTCCTAACGATTGGGAACTAATAGGTGGATCAAGCATAGAGGAACAAGCGAAATACTATAAAGTTATGTTTGAAAAAACTAGGGATATGACCTGGGTAAAAGGTTTTGGATTATGGGATTGGCAGTCAAAGCTATATGAAGAGAATGAGGCCAAAGATGATAATGGTTACGGAGTTTATGGGAAACCAGCAGAGAAAATAATAAAAGATTTTTATGACACTAAAAGGGGTGTTTAAAATGGAATTAGAAGTGTTTAAGTATCGTGGAGAACTTACAAGAACACTTGCGGCTATTAAAAGGGGGAGTCTAACTATTGGATTTATAGGAGGATCAATAACTGACTCAAGAGGTAGAAATAGATGGCCTGAACCAGTAACGGCATGGTTTGTGGATAAGTTTCCAAATGTGAAGATAATTGTTGAAAATGCTGCTATTGGTGCTACAGGGAGTGATCTTGCTGTATTTAGAGCAAAAAGAGATATAATTACCAGAAATTGCGATATAATTTTTGTTGAATTTGCTGTAAATGATAATGAGCAGGTAACTGAAAAAAGAATGAGAACTAGGAAAGGACTTTTAAGAAAGTTGCTATCTTCAGGGAAAAGTGATTTAGTTCTAACATACACTTATAGCAATGATATGTATGATGAGATGATTAATAGTCAGGTACCTTCAAGCATCAATGAATTCGAAATTTTAGCTAATCATTATGACATAAGTTCTGTATGGATGGGACTTTATGCACTAGATGAAGTAATGCGAGGCCTTTTGCGGATGGAGGAATGGGTTCCAGACGGACTTCATCCAGACCTTAGAGGGAGCTATACATATGGTCAAAGTGTAATTAAATTTTTAGAAAAAGAAATAGTTACTAAATCAGCAGCAAATACAAGCGATTTAAAGTATATAATTCCAGAGCCTTATAATAAAAATAACTGGGAGAAAGCGTATATACTACCGCTTTCAAAGGTAGAGTTAAAAGGTCCTTGGACAATGAGGAGATGTACAACAATTCAATGGATGGATCAAGCTCTCGAGACTACAGTTATAGGAGCAGAATTATCTTTTTTATTTACTGGAAGAGGTCTTATACTAGGTTTTGATTTTGGGAAAACATCAACAGATTTTACGTATCGAATAGATTATGGAGAATGGTATGAAATGAAATGGGATTGTCCTGATTGGTGTGGAAATGATGGATGGTATAGAGTTTCCTATATTGGTGATGATTTTGGTGATTTAGAACATAAATTTGAGCTTAAAGTGATATATAGTAGCCGTGGAACTAATTTTAGATTAGCTATGGTTGGAATAGTATCATAAGGGGGAGAAAATGAGTGAGTTTATAACACATGAATCAAAAAATAGTGGACAGCCAGGAGTAAGATATATAGGAAGATTTGATTTTAGTGAAGCTGCGGGACCAAAATTTGCTTGGTCAGCAAGCACGATTTATGCAAAGTTCTATGGTAGTAGTGTTCGCGTTAAACTTAGATCTTTTGGAGATAATTATTTTCTTATAATTATAGATGGAAAGGTTATAATTGATTCTTTAAAGTTAGGTGAAGGTGAAGAAAAAGTGTTTTTATTATCATCGAATTTGGTGGAAGGAGAACACGAAGTAAGTATCGTAGTTCGTACAGAGTTTTACTTAGGAACTGCTCAGTTTTTAGGGCTCGATTTTGCTAAAGGTAATATACTTTCGTCACCTGTGCCATTAAAAAGAAGAATAGAAATTATTGGAGACTCTATAAGTTGTGGTTTTGGAAATGAAGCGACGCATAAAGATATAGAATACAGTCCTAAATATGACAATTCATATTTATCATATGGATCTATTGCGGCAAGGTACCTAAACGCGGAACATATAATTGTTGGACGTTCAGGGTTTGGATTAATAAGAAGTTATGATGGAGACAAATCTAATATACTTCCTCCAATATACTCGCGTATTCTTCCAGACAACTATTCATTGTGGGATGCTAAAAACTTTATTCCTCAAGTAGTAGTAATAAATCTTGGAACTAATGATTTTAGCGATGGGTTTATTCCTAATAGAGAAGAGTTTACATTAGCATATATTAATTTAGTTAACAAGATTCATAAAAACTATCCGGAGGCCAAGGTGATTTGCTCCGTAGGACCTGTAATCGAAGGAAATGCTTTAGAGGTATCAAAGGATTATATAAAAAATGATGTTGTTGAATATATAAGTAAAGATAATAACGATTGGATATACTTTCTAGAATTTGATCATCAAGTTGAGAGTGATGGTTATGGTGTTAGCGGTCATCCGAGTTTAAAGACACATGAGTTAATGGGTAAATCACTAGCAAATTTTGTTAGAATAATTTTAATGTGGAAGAATTAGAATATATAGTATTGATTTTCGACATTATAAGAGCAAATATGTAACTTTATGATAAACATATGCTGAATTTAATCGTTTTTACTAAGATAATATGATATATTTATATTTGAAAGTTTAAAAATGAAAATGAATATGAATATATATATCGAAATAGTAAATTGTTTTATGTTCAATTATAGTGTTTTATGTTGAATTATAATTTTTTATGTTCAACTATAATGTTTTATGTTCAATTATATAGGAGGTACTCTTTTATGGATAAAAATAATAATATTATTGATTCGGGTAAAGTTGAGCTAAAGAGAGAGCTTGGACTTGCTGCGGCAACTGCCATAGTTGTAGGTAACTGTGTAGGTTCAGGTATATTCACATCAGCTGCATCTCTAGCCGCGGCATCAAATCCTAAAACGGCTATAATTGCATGGGTAATTACAGCCATAGGATCATTATTAATTGCTTTAAGTTTTGCAAGTCTTGGAACAGCTATGCCAAGAACCGGAGGACCAATTGTGTATACTAGAGCTGCATTTGGTGATTTTGCTGGATTTCTAATTGCATGGACTTATTGGGTAGGTGCTTGGGTTGGAAATGCGGCTATAATAACTGCATTTATGCTTTATTTTACATATTTCTTTCCAGGTGCGGCCACGCCGTTGGCAGCATTCTTAATAACTTCGGGAGTATTGTGGTTTTTTACCATTATAAATATTCTTGGCGTAAAAGGAGCAGGTAGGATCACTATTGTAACAACAGTATTAAAGGTATGTGCTTTAGTGGTATTTGTTGTTATTGCAGCTATTCATTTTAACCCGGAGATGCTTAGTACGGTTTCCAGCGCTGAAGTTTCGGGAATGAATACATTACCAGCAGCGATTGCAATTGCGTTGTGGGCTTTCGTAGGAATAGAAAGTGCAACAGTACCAGCAGGAGAAATTAAAGACCCGAAAGTAAATATAAGAAAAAGTACAATATATGGTACTTTAATTGCTGCAACTATATATTTAGTTGTTTCAATAGTTGCAATGGGTGTTTTAGATCAAGCAACATTAGCTAAGTCGAAAGCCCCACTTGCAGATATAATTAACGCTGCGACAGGTGGAACTTGGGGTGGAAACTTTATAGCAATAGGTGCAATAATTTCAACGCTAGGAGCTACTGCAGGATGGATATTAACCACTGCGAGAAGTTCATACGGCGCAGCTCAGGATAAGTTATTTCCAAAAGTATTTGGAAAAATACATCCAAAATATAAGACACCAGTTGCGTCACTTTTAATTAGTGGTGTTGCAGCTAATTTGCTTCTTATATTAAACTATGTAGGTTCATTAAATGCAGCGTTTAACTTTATGTTATTACTTGCTACATTGGCATTTTTGCCTGCTTATGCTTTTTGCGCAGCAGCAGATATAGTGCTTTTGAAGAAACATTCACCAGACTTTAATATATGGAATTTCTTAAAAAATTCATTTGTAGCATTGCTTGCTTTTGGATATACGATATATGCAATTTATGGAACTGGCGCACAGGTTGTAATGTTTGGATTTATACTTATGCTTGTTGGTATTCCAATTTACTTATACATGATGCTACAAAATAATAAAGAAGACAAAAATGTTGATAACTTAAGAAAAAAAATGTTAGATTAGATCATTTAAATAAAAATAACCAATTTTAATAGAAAAAATCCTTGTAACGTATATGTTACAAGGATTTTTTTATTTATAAAGGGTAATGAAAAATCGTTATAAAAGACTATGTCATATAAAATTTAATTATTTGTCTTTAATGTTAATACGCTATTGAATAGTGTATCAATAAAAGAGTATTATAATAGAGAGTGTGTGTAAGTTTAAATCATTTAAATATAAAACTAATAAAATAATTTATTATAGGTAAGGTGATAGTTATTAGAAGGATTGATAAAATATATAATTACATAGTTGAAGAATCTAAAGTGTTTCTTTTAAAAGATATTGAAGCAGGGAAAGGTTTTAGTGCGGGTCACATAGCAAAAGATCTGTCTATAATGAGAAATAATGTAAGCCTTGAACTTAATAATTTACTTAGAGAAGATAAAATAATAAAAATAAAAGGTAGGCCTGTACTATTCTTAGACAGGAAAAATATAGAGAGGCTTTTAGAATACAAACTGCAATCTGGACCTTTAGTATTTGAGGATTTTCATGAACTCTTAGGTGATGAGAAGGTCGATGAGGTAGAAAAGAACCCATTTGATAGTCTTATAGGATATAATACCAGCTTAAGAACTCATATTGAACAGGCTAAAGCGGCTGTACTTTATCCGCCACATGGACTCAACACACTTATAGTAGGCCCTACGGGAGTTGGTAAAACATTATTTGCTAATATGATGTATAAATACGCAATATATGTTAAAAGATTAGAAGCTAATGCTCCTTTTGTACTATTTAATTGTGCAGACTATTATAATAACCCTCAGCTTTTATTATCACATATATTTGGTCATATAAAAGGTGCATTTACAGGGGCGGATGTTGAGAAAGAAGGTCTTGTGGCTAAGGCTAATGGAGGTATTTTATTTCTTGATGAGATTCATAGACTTCCACCAGAAGGTCAGGAAATGATATTTTATTTCATAGATACTGGAAGTTATAACAAACTTGGCGAGACGGAAAGAAACAGAAAATCTACGGTGCTTATTATAGGAGCAACAACAGAAAATCCTGCATCATCACTCTTAAAGACTTTTGTACGTAGAATTCCTATAGTTATATCGTTGCCTTCACTTGAGGAAAGATCAGGTAAGGATAAATTTAATATAATGAAATTTCTTTTAACAAATGAAGCTCATAGAGTTAACAAGCCAATAAAGGTAGAGGCTGAGGCTGTAAAGGCAATTATTGAAAGTGCATCCTATGGAAATATTGGCCAGATGAAATCTAATATACAATTGGTGTGCGCTACTGGATTTTTAAATAGTATAAATAATAAAGATTTTATTGAGATAGATTTTAAATCGTTACCATCTGACATAAAAAATGGTTTGTTTTCTTCAAGTAGTAAAAAAATAGATATGGAAGAGTTATCTAAGTATTTTGATGATCAAATGGTAGTATTACCACAAGGTTATAAGGTTCTAATAGATGAGGATTCGTCTGAGCCAACATTTAATTTATATAAAATTATTGAAGATAAGGCAGCTATTTTAAAGGATGAAGGAGCAGATGACGAATATATAAAAAAATTTATAACAACTGATATTAACATCCATCTTAAAAGTTTTTATAAGAAGAGTATTAATAGTGCTCATGGTAGAGAAAAAATGTTAAAACTAGTTAATGAAGATACTCTTCAATTTGCAGAAGAGATTAGAGACCTTGTAGAAGCAGAACTTAAAAGAAAATTTAATGAAAGGTTTTTATACGCTTTTAGTCTACATCTTAGTGCATTCTTAAAAAGAATAGATAGCAGACGTAGTTTACAATACACCAATATAAAAAATATAATTAATGATAAACCCCAAGAGTTTAATATATCGCTTAAAATCAAAGATCTTATTCAGGAAAAATATAATATTATAGTACCAGATATGGAAGTGATTTATTTAACCCTTCTTATTAGTTCAGTGCAAGAAGAACAAAACAATGAAAGGGTAGCCGTAATAGTTACATTGCATGGCAGTAGTAGCGCCAGTTCTATGGTCAATGTAGCTAAAAATCTCTTAGGTGAGGGAGTTGTTGAAAGTATAGATATGCCTCTGGATGTAAGTCCTAAGAGAGTGCTTAAAGATATAATAGAGAAGGTTAATGAAATTGATATGGGACGTGGTGTACTAATACTTGCTGATATGGGTTCTCTAACTAGTTTTGATAGTATAATAATGGAGAAAACAGGCATAAGGGTTAAAACTATTGATATGGTATCAACGGCATTAGTTCTTGAAGCGGTTAGAAAGGCTAATATGCTTGATATGGATATAGATACATTATATGATTCATTAAAAGACTTTAGAGGTTATGGGCTTTACAGTAAAGAGTCTAAAGATTCTTTGGTGCAAAGGAGTGCAGCTATAATAACTATTTGTTCAACCGGTGAGGGAACAGCAAAAAAACTTAAAGAATTAGTTCATAATATTGTAATTAATATAACAAGAGATGAAATAAACGTTATACCTATAGGGATTATGAATATAAAAGAAGATTTAGAAAATTTATTAAATAATTATACTATTCTAGCTTCTGTAGGTGTTATGGACCCTAAAATTGATGCACCGTTTATATCATTAGAAAATCTTATCGGTGGTGATGGTGAAAAACGACTTATGAATATAATACAGAAAAATAATATACCTACAGATAGGAAAGAAGAAAATATAGTGGTTAAGGAACTATGCGAAGATAGTTTAAATGAGTTCCTAACATATCTAAACCCACATAAGGTTATTAGTGTATTAACGAATTTTACAAGTGTATTAGAAAAAGTAGCTGCGATGAATTTTAGTAATGCTTTTAAAATTAAATTAATGCTTCATGTAGGTTGTGCATTAGAGAGAATGGTTATAAATGCACCACTTACTTATAATGGAGATGAAAGTACCATAAATCCAGATGTTTTAAAATATGTTGAAAACGCGGCTAATGAATTTAAGGAAACGCTCAATATTAGCTTAATAGATGATGAGATATATTATATTTGTGAAATTCTTCAAGAGGAACCTAATGACATTTTAGATAAAGTTTAAATTAATTTAACGACAATATAATAATTGTAAATATATTGAAATATGCATAGAAATTTAGGGATGCATCATATGAATGTCTTTAATCTTATTAATACAGTATTAAAAGAAATAAATAGTGTATTAATAAAATTATATAATAAAATAATAATTATGGTAATGCCCACTAATTAGGGGATTAACAAGATAAATATATTTTGATACACTATATTGGCATGGATGTTGCTATGTTAATATACATAAAAGAAAGTATTAATTACTTGAATTGGGGGTCTAATTGAATGATTGCTATAGTAGTCGGGACTCATGGTAAATTTTCGCAAGAATTACTAAAAACTACTGAACTGATTTTAGGCAAACAAGAAAATGTTGTAGCGATAACTTTCTTGCCAGGAGAGGGCGCAGATGATTTAATGAAAAAATATGAGGCTGGTATGAAATCTTTGAAATGCGATGATGGTGTTCTATTTATGGTAGATTTATTTGGAGGAAGTCCTTTTAATGTAGCTAGTAGAATAGTGCCAAAAGAAGATGCGATGGATATAGTAAGTGGAATAAATATACCTATGTTGCTTGATGTGTTTTATGCTAGAAAAGATTCAACTATAGGTGAACTTGCCCAAATAGCAATAAGTGCAGGTAAGCTTGGAATAAAATCATTAAAAGAAACCTTGAAAAGTAGCAAAGATAATGAAAACAATAGTAACGAGAAGGTATTATAAAATGATAATTTCATTAGCAAGAATTGATGATAGATTAATACATGGTCAAGTAGCGACAATTTGGTCGAAATACACAAAATGCCAAAGAATAATTGTATGTAATGATGATGTGAAAAAAGACTCAATTAGAAAGATCCTTTTGGAGCAAGTTTCACCTCCAGGGATTAGAACAAATGTTGTAGGAATTGATGAGGCAATAAGCGTTTATAAAAATCCGAGATACCAAAATGATAGAGTTCTATTTCTATTCACTAATCCAACTGATGTTGTAAGAATGGTTGAAGGTGGAGTAGACATAAAGAGTGTAAATATTGGTGGTATGTCATTTAAAGAGGGAAAGAAACAAATAACTAATGTAGTATCAGTTGATGGTACAGATATTGAGGCTTTTAAAAAATTAAATAAAAAAGGCATTGAACTAGAAATAAGAAAAATTTCATCAGATTCAAAAGTAGATTTAATGTCAAAACTATAAGATTATCAAATTTCATTACAATTCATAAATTAATTGAAATATAATAATTATTAATTCTGGTTACAGGTTTTTCGAAACTTTATTATAGATTTTACTGTAACAAATAAAAAATAGGGGGTATAAAGATGGTAGGAATAATTCTTGCGAGTCACGGAGAATTTGCTACAGGCATCTTGCAATCTGGTGCTATGATTTTCGGAGAGCAAGAAAACGTGCAAGCTGTTACGTTGATGCCTAGTGAAGGCCCTGATGATCTTAAAGCAAAAATGAAAGATGCAATTGCATCCTTTGACAACCAAGATGAGGTTTTATTCTTAGTTGATCTTTGGGGCGGTACACCATTCAACCAAGCAAATGGTCTATTTGAAGAACACAAAGACAAATGGGCAATAGTATCTGGTATGAATCTACCAATGGTTATTGAAGCTTATGCGTCACGTTCTTCAATGGAGTCTGCACAGGAAATTGCGGCTTATATTTTAAGACCAGCTAAAGAAGGAGTTAAAGTTAAGCCAGAAGAATTAGAACCAGCAGATAATGGTAAAGCTTCTGCAACTTCGGCTGGGCGGTCTAATGCAGGTACACCTGGATCATTCGAATATGTTTTAGCTCGTATTGACTCTCGTTTACTTCATGGACAAATAGCGACTGCTTGGTCAAAAGATGTGCTACCTTCGCGGATTATTGTTGTTTCAGATGCAGTAGCCAAAGATGAGCTTCGTACGAAGCTTATAACACAAGCTGCTCCTCCTGGCGTTAAAGCTCATGTTGTTCCAGTTAATCAAATGATTAAACTTGCAAAAAATGATCAAGATTTTGGTGGGCAACGTGCATTACTTCTTTTTGAGAATCCACAAGATGTACTTAGAGCAGTAGAAGGTGGAGTACCACTTAAGGTAATCAATATTGGATCTATGGCTCATGCGACTGGTAAAGTTCAACCAAACAAAGTACTTGCTTTCAATCAAGACGATATTGATACCTTCAATAAGCTTAAGGAAGCTGGACTTACTTTTGATGTTCGTAAAGTTCCAAATGATTCAAAAGGAAATATGGCAGAAATTCTTAAAAAAGCACAAAGTGAATTAAATAAACTAAAATAATTTAACTATTTAAATGAAAAAGGGGGATTAATAATCATGGATATAAATATTGTCCAAATGATATTAGTCGTTATCGTGGCATTTCTAGCTGGTATGGAAGGTATCTTAGATCAATTTCAATTCCACCAACCAGTAATTGCTTGTACGTTAATCGGCTTAGTTACAGGTAACTTACTACCATGCCTAATTTTAGGTGGTACTCTTCAAATGATAGCTTTAGGTTGGGCCAATATCGGTGCTGCCGTAGCACCAGATGCAGCGCTTGCATCTATTGCATCTGCAATTATTTTAGTTCTTGGTGGTCAAGGTAGAGCTGGAGTTCCAGCAGCTATTGCTATTGCAGTTCCTCTAGCAGTTGCAGGGCTATTATTAACAATTCTTTGTCGTACGATAGCTACAGCGTTTGTACATTTCATGGATGCTGCTGCTAAAGAAGGAGATTTCAGAAAAGTTGAAATGTGGCATATCATTGCTATTTGTATGCAGGGTGTTCGTATTGCAATTCCAGCAGGTTTGATCTTAGCAGTTGGTGCTGCTCCAATTCGTTCAATACTTGAAGCTATGCCTACTTGGTTAACAGGTGGACTCGCAATCGGTGGTGGAATGGTTGTAGCTGTTGGTTATGCAATGGTAATCAACATGATGGCTACAAAAGAAGTATGGCCATTCTTTGCAATTGGGTTTGTACTTGCAACTATTTCACAAATTACACTTATCGGACTAGGGGCAATCGGTGTATGTGTGGCTCTTATTTACTTAAAGCTTACTAAACAAGGTGGCTCAGGTAATGGTGGAAGCTCAAATACTGGTGATCCAATAGGCGATATTATTGACACTTACTAAGAAAGGGGGAGGACACGAAAATGGCAAATAAAATTAAATTAACAAGAAAAGATCGTATTTCAGTTTGGTTCCGTTCATTTTTTCTTCAAGGATCTTGGAACTACGAAAGAATGCAAAACGGTGGTTGGGCATACGCATTAATACCAGCAATCAAAAAATTATACAAGACTAAAGAAGATCGTGCAGCAGCACTTAAACGTCACTTGGAGTTCTTTAACACTCACCCATATGTAGCATCACCAGTCATTGGTGTAACATTAGCCTTAGAGGAAGACCGTGCTAATGGTTTACCAATTGATGACATAACTATTCAAGGTGTTAAAATTGGTATGATGGGACCTTTAGCGGGCATTGGTGATCCAGTTTTCTGGTTTACAGTTAGACCAATTTTAGGGGCATTAGCTGCTTCTCTTGCTATGAGTGGTAACATACTTGGACCAATAATCTTTTTCCTTGCTTGGAATGTCATCCGTATGTCATTTATGTGGTATACACAAGAGTTTGGTTACAAAGCAGGTTCTAAGATTACTGATGATGTATCAGGTGGTTTACTACAAGATGTTACAAAAGGAGCATCCATCCTTGGTATGTTCATTTTGGGATCTTTAGTTAACAGATGGGTATCCGTTGTATTTGCACCAACAGTATCATCCGTTAAGTTAGCTGACGGTGCATTCGTTGTTTGGAGCAAACTTCCTGCAGGAGCAGAAGGTATTAAACAAGCTCTATTGCAACAAGCAGGTGGTTTGTCATTAACTGATGTTAAGGTTACAACATTACAAAATAACTTGGACTCTTTAATTCCTGGACTTGCAGGATTATTATTGACATTACTTTGTATGTGGTTGCTTAAGAAGAAAGTATCTCCAATTACAATTATTTTTGGACTCTTCGCAGTAGGCATTGTTTTCCACTTAATCGGTTTAATGTAATATTGTTACTCAAGCCTGGGCTTTTTAGCCTAGGTTTTTTTATTACCTTTTATGTGATTATTGAAGCTCCACAGGAGATGATTTAATCTTATGTATAGTAAAACTGTTTTTGACGGTTGTGCCTTGCAGCACTTGATTATTACATCTTAAGAAGGTATATTATAATCAACAATGATTTTGTGAAATTTGATAAATAGAAAAGAGGTAGATCGTATGGTTCAATCACTCAATACAAAGGTGGATCTAGTAATCGATGCAACAGCTTTAACGGGTTTTACAGAGTATGGTAAAATAATGATCGGCGACAAAGGTTTTGAGTTTTATAATTCTCGTGATCCTCGTAAATATATTCAAATCCCATGGGAAGAGGTTGACAATGTCATCGTGTCAGTATTGCTAAAGGGAAAGTGGATTCCACGATATGCCATTCGAACGAAAAAAAATGCTACCTATATTTTTTCGTCTAAAGAACCAAAAAAAGTACTTCGTGCTGTTCGAAAATATGTTGAGCCAAGTCGTATGGTTAATTCGTTAAGTTTTTTTGATGTGCTAAAGCGATCGGTGAAGTCGACATTTAAGAAGAGCTGATCAACAAGTGCTCAAAAGTGCTGTATATGATATTATATATATAGTGCTTTTTTTTTGGAATATTAAAATAAAGGGGGGTGGCACATAGGATGGAATCTAAAAAAAGAACTATAGTTGTTGCATTAATGGTGGCAATGTTTTTAGCAGCTATAGAGGGTACAGTTGTAACTACAGCGATACCTACAATAGTTAAAGAATTAAATGGATTCGAGCTAATAAGTTGGGTTTTTTCTGCCTATTTATTGACATCAGCTATTTCTACACCGATATATGGAAAGTTATCTGATTTATATGGTAGAAAAAACATTATCACTATTGGAATAATAATTTTTTTGATTGGTAGCTGTCTTTGTGGGTTTTCACAAAGTATGTATCAGCTTATAGCGTCTCGTGCGGTTCAAGGAATTGGCGCAGGAGCAATATTTACTATTACTTATACCATAATAGGTGATATTTTCTCTTCAAGTGAAAGGCCAAAAGTACAAGGATGGCTTAGTACAGTATGGGGAATAGCAAGTTTGGCTGGACCTTTTTTAGGTGGATTTTTAATAGAAAATTTTTCGTGGAATTGGATTTTCTTTATTAATCTTCCTTTTGGAATAATATCTATAATACTATTGCAAAAGAATTTGAATGAAACCTTCGATAGAAAGAAACAGAAGATAGATTATTTAGGCACAATATTATTTTCTATGGCAATTATAATATTTTTGCTTGGTATCCTATCTGGTGAAAAAAGTAATATTGTACTATCGATAGCAGCTACTATTGTTATATTAATTTTGTTTTATCATGTTGAAAAAAGAGTAGAGGAGCCAATTATACCCTTCGAAATTTTCACTAAAAATAGCAACGTTGTAAATGCTATAAGTTTTTTAGCATCGGGGATATTAATAGGCATAGATGTATATTTACCTTTATACTTGCAAAACGTCTTAGGCTTTGGACCTACTGTTTCTGGCGTATCTTTGGCACCGATGTCTATTTCATGGTTCTTAACTTCATTTGTTTTGTCTAAAGCTATTCCTAAGTATGGTGAAAGAATAGTGATCGCATCTTCGAGTTTGATTATACTTATAGGTTGTGTGTTTTTATCTGCTCTGAGTATTAAATCATCATTAGTACTAGTCATAGCTTATAGTTTTATAATGGGATTTGGTTTTGGAGGAGCTTTTACAACATTAACAATAGTAGTACAAGAGTCAGTGGGATATAATAAAAGAGGGGTAGCTACAGCAGCGAATTCTCTAGTGCGTACACTAGGACAAACCATAGCAGTAAGTTTTTTTGGAATAATATTAAATACCAACATAGTTAAATATTTTAATAATTTAGGTATAAATGGAATAGAACCAAACAATTTGTATTCTAAGCAAGCTTTGAGTAGTGGTATAGGTATAGAGCAGATAAAGTCATCTTTAAACTCAGGACTTCACCAAGTATTTATAACATTTATACTAATTGCAATAGTGTCACTGGCGCTTTCCTATAAATTAGATACAAATAAGAAAATATAGTTAATCAATTTGTTTGTTTTTAATACTCTTATCCATAAAATCTTCAAGTAAATTCTTAATTAATGCAATAACTGGAACCCCAAGTAACATCCCTACAATTCCAAACAAACCTCCACCTAGTACAATTCCTAGGATTATTAGTAGTGGACTAATGCCTACCTTGTCCCCAATAATTTTTGGGGATATGAACCATCCATCGATATTGCTTAAAGTTGTAATAAATAACACTATCTCTACAGATTTTATTGGGTTAAAGAAAATTGTTATTATAACGGCAGGAATCATTCCTATAATGTTCCCAAAGTAAGGAATCATATTTGTGACCCCTATAACTAAACTAAAGGGAAGTGCATAAGGAATTTTTAATATAATAAATCCTATAAAGGTGATAATACCAAAAATAATAGAATCAATCATTTTCCCTACAAAATATTTTTTGAATGTAGTATTAACTATACCTAAGAAATGTATTACATTAATTGAAGCTTTTTCATTAATAATACAATAAATAAATTTCTTAAGATTGTGAATAATGGCTTCTTTATCAAATAATAAATATATTGAGATTACAATGCCAGACATCAATTTTATGAACATAGAGCTTATGCCCATTAAGTTATCAATTATAATTTGTAAACCTGGAGTGAAATATGTAGATATATCTTTATTAAAAGTTTTAAGATAATTTTCAAAGTAAGAACTTATATTATATTTATTCATTAGTTCACTCTGATTCAAATAATTAGTTGACCAGTTATATGCGCTATTTGCAAAATGGGGTATATTATTAAATAAATCAACTGCACTTTTAATAACATTAGGCGTAACTAAAATTACTATAAGGAGTATTATACCTATAAATAATGTGTAAATTATGCTTATGCTGTAAATTCTTTTCAGCTTAATTTCCTTTTCGATATACACCATAAGTGGATTAAGTAAATAAGCTATTATAAACCCCCATATAAAATAACTAAGTAAAGAAAAGAAATTTAAAAACATGGAATATATATTTTCAAGATTAACTACTATTTTATAAAGAAGAAAAGTAATTATGATTATAGGCACAAACTCTATATATGGTATTTTTTTATATTTAAACAACATAACCCCTCCAATTAAGTATTTATACACATTTAGTATATCATTTATATACAATTTATAAACAATAGTTTTTTTTATTTTAAGAGTATAAGCCACTATATAAATGCATTTAAGTAGATGGTCGTAAAAGTGATGGAAGAGTAGACAACTTCTGATTGCTAATGTGTGTTATAATATGTTATAATGAAATTATGTTTTGATTACTAATGTTACCTTTTGAGTAGTGATGCTGGTTTTTTATTTGTTTATATAAATAATAGATATAACATTGAAATCTAACATATGTATTTACAATGACGGTAAAGGCAGCAGAGTAGTTTGTGTTGTCTATTAATGTTTATAATTATATATATTAAATTTTCAAGTACTGTTGGTTAAAAAACAAATTATTTTAAAGTTCAACCTAAATTTAACTGGAAATTATTATTGGTAACATATGTATGCAAAAGAATAAACAGAATGGCTTTATAAGCCAAGAGGAGCGAATTATTATGGAAAAAGTAATTTTAAATGCATTTGAAAGAACTGTAGGAAATAAGAAGTTTAAAGAAGAAGGATTTATTGCAGGAGTATTTTATGGTGGTAAAGTTAAGGAAGCAACTGCTGTAAAATTTGAAACAGTAGAACTTAGAAAAATTCTTGGAAAACATGGTTCAAATGCTAAAGTATGGATTAAATACGGAGAAGATACTAAATTCGGATTCGTTAAAGAAATACAAAGACATCCAGTAACAGCAATGATTAACCATATAGATGTACAACTTGTTTCTGCAGATCAAGAAATAAAGGTTCAATTACCTATTACATTTAAGGGTGAAGAAGCATTACTAGACATCCAACTTCAATTAAATGTTTATAAATCTGAAATAGATGTTTATGGAAATATGCAATTAATGCCTGATGGAGTAAGTATTGATGTATCAGAAAAGATACTTGGAGATACAATTACAATGGCAGATTTTGATTTAGATGCTAAAATCAAAATTACTGATAATGAAGATGAAGTTTACGCAGCTATAGTACAAATGAAAGAAATCGTTGAAGAAGAAACAGTTGAAGAAGCTGCTGCTGAAGTAGTAACTCCTGAAGCTGAAGCTGAAGTTAAAGCATAATATAACACACAACATGTAGTAAAAAAGGATGAAAGTAAATCTTCATCCTTTTTTTTATTGTATAGGAAACAGCATTCGGAAAACAATGTGGGTAACTTTTTTATAGTTTATGCATACTAGCAATAATAGATACATCTAAGCGTAAATATGATATAGTATGAATTTCTCAGAGAGTGGCACCAAATAAGAAGAGCAGAAACATTGAAATTCCATTTAAAATTCTTCTTTTGCCAATATAAAATTCTCGTGAGCCTGACCGGAAGGAAGGCTAGCGAACCGGCGCAAGCCGAATGTGAGTGATAGAGAATTTTATATTGGCAAAAGATTAGAATTTCTTAATGGAATTTCACGTTTTAAACTCTTATTTGGTGCCCCGCAGGAGGAATTCATAGGTCGCATCTTTTTTTATTAAGATTAAAATAGGAGGAATAACAATGGCAAATATACTAAGATTTACTAAGAAACAATTAGAGAAAACGTTAAAAGATTTCGTAAAGAGGGAGAAAGTAATCTCTAATGATACATCTGAATGGGTAAGACTCATAAATGATTTTATATATGAATTTGGATTAAAATCTGAAGTTAATGAAGGTGAAAAACTTTCGATAACAACAAACAAGGATGAACAAGTTGTAATTGAAAAAATGATGTTAACACTAGAGGGTACAAAAACATCACTTAATTATATTTTTGATGGCAACATTACTTACGTAGAAGAAGAAAATAACTAAGATAAAAAGTGTACCAAGAAGGTAGTTATGAGTTAATTGTAAATATATTATAAGGCACATCAGCCAACTCTATTGGAGGTGACTGGTGTGCCTAATTAAAATAGGCTAACTAAAAACAATAATTTAAATTAGAAGGTAGAGTCTCATTATTTCATTGTAAACAGGCGAGGCTCCTGTAAGTAATCTTGAACAATTCTAAGTGATTCACCAAATCTTTGATAATGAACAATTTCTCTTTCACGGAGAAACTTTAAGGGATCTAATACATCAGGATCATCAGCTAGATTTATTAGGTATTCATAAGTTGCTCTTGCTTTCTGTTCTGCGGCTAAATTCTCAGTAAGATCTACAATTGGATCACCTTTAGATTGAATATAAGCAGCAGTAAATGGAGAGCCTGAAGCACTTATTGGGAATACTCCTCTACCATGATCTACATAATAGTCAGCCATACCTCCTTTTTCGATTTCTTCAAGAGAGGCACCTTTCATTAGTTGCCTAACCATTGCTCCAACCATTTCTAAATGAGCTAGTTCCTCAGTGCCAATATCGTTTAATGTTGCTATAGCTTGTGGAGTAATCATGGAAAATCTTTGAGTTAAATACCTTAATGAAGCAGCTAATTCACCATCTGGTCCTCCGTATTGAGTAATAATAATTTTTGCCATTTTAGGATTTGGAGTTTTAATCTTTACTGGAAACTGTAAAAACTTATCGTATGTCCACATATATTATTTGCCCTCCTTTTCAAACTTGAAATTAGCATCATATTCCCAAGGCCATGGATTATTTATCCACTGCCATGGATAAGGGCTTAGGGAATTCATCTCAGATAACATTCCATAATTCATTTCGTAGTTTTCTCTTAAACCTCTTGTTTCCATTACATAAAAATTATACTTTGCGAGAGCTTCTTTATCCATTGGGTGGGTATTAAGAAACAAATGCAAATCCTGTTTCATAAATTCAGTCGCAACTATTTGTTTTAAGAGTTCCATTCTATTCTTCATAAGTTCTCTCCTTTTTATTTAATTTAACAGGACAATACATTTTGTCTTCTCCGTCATAGGGACTATAAAGCTCTGGAAAGGCAGTTCCTCTTTTTAGTGCTTCTAGAGGTGTAAAAAGAGTGCAAAGTTTTTGGTAAGGAACATAGGCAGCAGCTAATCTAATATTTTTAATTACAGTTTCTTGTGGAATGCAATTTTCTGTTGGCGAACACTTGTTATCGTTTTTTCTGATTTCATATTGATCCAATTTAATCCTCCATATAATATTGTTGAGTACGTAATATTATATTCTAAAGTTCTAAATAGTGATTATATTTAATTTATATATTTATATGTAAATAAAATAGATAAAAATAAGGAAAGCCATATATTATGGCTTTCCTTTAATATTATTATATTTATAATGGATTTTATAAATATTTAACTAATTATATAAAATATATTAGTTGCTAGTTCCTTTATTTGCTACTGATTGAGCATTTAATTTTTTTGTCTCTTCTATTGATGAATCACTTGTGCTACTAGACATGTTAGACATATCTGCATTTGAAACACCACTTTGACCTTTATTTGCTACTGATTGAGCATTCAATTTTTTTGTCTCTTCTATACTAGCATCACTAGTGCTGCTAGACATTCCATAGTTTGAAGCACCACTATTTCCTTGATTTGAAGCTGATTGACTATTTAACTGTTTTGTTTCCTGTGTTGTAGCACCACTGGACATATTGGACATAGAAGATGCACTATTACTAGAAACACCACTAGTACCTTTGTTTGCTGCTGATTCATTATTTAATTTTATTGTTTCTTGTAAATCAGCACCATTAGTACTGTTAGTCATAGCAGAACTTGAAGAGTTAGAACCTCCGTTTGAAGCTGATTTTTGGTTTGCTTTTGTTTCTTGTGAATTGTTATTCATAATATATAATCTCCTTTCAATTATAAAAATTTACACTTATCAACCTGTGTAATTATAGTTTACCCATTTTTATATTAAATATAGTTGTAAGTATTGGAAACTTTTTTGATATATAGTGATTTAGTTGAAATGTTAATTTAGAAATAAAGCCAAAGTGTAAAGTATATTACTTCCATTGCAAATAACTTAATAATAAGTTATAATAATATTAATGATATATAAGAAATGGCAGAGAATAGGAGCCGTGTTATTATAAAGTATTATGCTTTATAATGATGTGGTTTTTTTATATGTCAAATTGTAAACGATTTTTGTGTAAAGTTGTAAATTATCTATTAAAATTAATTATAAAAGGAGTTTTGCTAAAATGGCTAAATATATAATGGCACTTGACCAAGGGACTACAAGTTCAAGGTGTATCCTATTCAATGAGAAGGGACTAATTGTAACATCTGCTCAAAAGGAATTTACTCAGATTTTCCCCAAAGCAGCATGGGTAGAACATGACCCAATGGAAATATGGTCAAGTCAAATTAGTGTTGCAACAGAGGCAATGGCTAAAGTTAATGCAAAAGCTAGCGATATAGCTGCGATAGGTATTACAAATCAGAGAGAAACAACTGTAGTTTGGGATAAAAGGACAGGAGTTCCAGTATATAATGCGATTGTATGGCAATGTAGAAGAACAGCAGAATATTGTGATGAATTATTGGAAAAAGGTTTTGATAAAGTTGTTAGATCTAAAACAGGATTAATATTAGATGCTTATTTTTCAGGAACAAAAGTAAAATGGATATTAGATAATGTAGAAGGCGCTAGAGCGGAAGCAGAAGCTGGAAATTTATTGTTTGGTAACATTGATACATGGCTAATTTGGAATTTAACAAAAGGCAAAACATATGTTACAGATTATTCTAATGCCTCAAGAACAATGTTATTTAATATTCATGAATTAAAATGGGACGACGAAATTTTAGAAACGTTGAACATACCAAAATCAATGCTTCCAGAAGTTAAACCTTCAAGTTGTGTATACGGTAACACTGATAGTTCGTTATTTGGAGGAGAAATACCAATTGCTGGTGCTGCAGGAGACCAACAAGCAGCATTGTTTGGACAAACTTGTTATGAACCGGGAACCGCTAAAAATACATATGGTACAGGCTGTTTCATGCTTATGAATACTGGGGATAAAGCAATAGAATCCACTCAAGGATTACTTACAACAATTGCCTGGGGAATAGATGGTAAAGTACAATATGCACTGGAAGGCAGTGTATTCATTGCAGGGGCCGCAATTCAGTGGTTAAGGGATGAACTTCGAATGATTGATAATGCTGCTGATTGCGAGGAATATGCTAATGCTGTAGAGGATACAAATGGAGTTTATGTAGTACCAGCTTTTGTTGGACTCGGGGCGCCATATTGGGATCCTTATGCAAGAGGAACAATTGTAGGACTTACAAGAGGGTCAAAAAAAGAACATTTAATTAGAGCAACCCTTGAAGCACTTGCATACCAAACACATGATGTTTTAAAAGCGATGCAAGAAGATTCAGGAATTACACTTACTGAACTTAAAGTAGATGGTGGAGCGTGTCTTAATAATTTCTTAATGCAGTTCCAATCTGATATTCTAAACGTTCAAGTAGATAGACCAGTTGTTACTGAAACTACAGCTCTAGGTGCGGCTTACCTTGCTGGGCTTGCAGTAGGATATTGGAAGAGTAAAGAGGAAGTATCAAAGCATTGGGCAATTTCAAGAAGTTTCAAACCTTCTATGACAGAGGAACACAGGAAAGAATTACTTCATGGATGGCATATAGCTGTTAAGAGATCAGGAATAAGACTTGAGTAATATAATTAAAAATTAATTGTGTCTAGTAAGTGGATATGGTATTATAATATACGAGTTAAAAAAGAGAATAAGAGAACACAGGGGAGTTGGATATGCCAACTGAGAGCAAGAATTTTAATTCTTTGACCCTATGACCTGAACTGGATAATGCCAGCGTAGGAAGTTGTTTATTGGTGTATAATATATAAACTTTTATATAGCGCGATAATTTAAACACAAATCCTATGGATTTGTGTTTTTTTCGTTGCATAATTTAGACAATCCTTTTCTAGCAGTAAGGTTCAGTATTTATTCTTTATAATTATATTAAAAAGGGGAGTAAATAATGAGAACTAAAAAAATAACGATATCATCACTCTTGATAGCTATAGGAGTTATAGCAGGTAATATTATTTTTATACCAGTAGGAGTTTCAAAATGTTTTCCAGTGCAGCATACAATTAACGTTATTGTAGCAGTGATTTTAGGCCCTGGTTATGGGGTTGCTATAGCATTTTGTATATCACTCTTAAGAAATATATTAGGTACCGGTTCTCTTTTAGCATTCCCAGGAAGCATGATTGGAGTATTGATAGCTGGAGTTATATATAAGAAAACTAAAAATAATGTACTCACAGTATTAGGAGAAATATTTGGAACGGGAATATTGGGTGGACTATTAGCTTTTCCCATAGCTAATTTTATAATGGGTAAGAAAGTGGGAGCATTGTTTTTTATGACCCCGTTTTTGATAAGTACCATTGGAGGAAGTCTAATAGCATATTTTATTCTTAGAGTAATTGATATAAAGAAATATACTAACTTAAATGAGGAAACTAAAACAGATAAAATGTAGGAGGAAGGTACATATGAAAAAAGTTTTAACGATAGCAGGTTCTGATAGTTGTGGAGGAGCGGGGGTACAAGCAGATTTGAAAAGTCTTAGTGCTAATGGTGTATATGCGATGAGTGTTATTACAGCGATAACAGCCCAGAATACTATGGGAGTTTTTGATGTGCTAGACCTAGGAGAAGATATTATTAAGGCACAAATTGACGCTATTTTTACAGATATAAATGTAGATGCAGTTAAAATAGGTATGGTATCGCAAATTACAACTATTAATGCTATAAGTGAGAAATTAGAGTTATACAAGCCTAAAAATATTGTACTCGATCCTGTAATGATTTCAAAAAGTGGATATTCATTATTAAAGCCAGAGTCAAAATCTGCTCTAATTAAAAAATTAATTCCACTAGCATCACTTATCACACCTAATGTACCAGAGGCTGAAGAGATTTTGCAAGAAATAAATTCCGATATTAAAAAAATTGAAACAGTAGAAGATATGGAAAAGGCAGCAAAAGAAATGTATAAGCTTGGATGTAAAAGTGTTCTTTTAAAAGGAGGACATATGGTCGGTGATGCAGTAGATGTATTTTATGATGGAAAAGAAATTTTGCATTTTACGTCTAGCAGGATTAATACAAAAAATACTCATGGAACTGGTTGTACTTTGTCTTCTGCCATAGCTGCAAATTTAGCGCTTGGCCACGACATGAAGGAATCAATAAAAAATTCGAAAGAATATATCACAACAGCTATAAAACATTCTTTAGATATCGGTCATGGAGTGGGGCCGACTAATCACTTTTATGAATTATATAAAAAGGCAGGTATGAAAAATGATTAATGATAAAGAAAAACTAGGATTTTGGACCTTTGTGTTTTTATGGTTCGGAGCAGCGGTTTCTGCTGCTGAAATACTTACAGGAGGATTTATTGCACCCTTAGGTTTTAAAACGGGGGTAATAGTAATTTTGCTTGGACACTTAATTGGAACCGGGATATTAGTCATGGGAGGTATCATAGGTACTAGGGAAAAAGTGCCATCAATGACTTCAACAAATATTTCTTTTGGAGTATATAGTACTTATTTATTTTCAATTTTAAACATACTTCAACTAATTGGTTGGACGGCAATAATGATAAAAGTAGCAGCTAGTTCTGTAAATTCAATATCTCAAAGTTTATGGAATTTCAATAATGAGTTAGTATTTATAGTGTTTATTGGATTGCTTACAATTTTGTGGTTATGTTTTGGAAATAAGGGCATGAAAAAATTAAATATTACAGCAGTATCTTTACTTTTTATATTAACACTGGTCCTTGGAACAATTATTTTTAAAGATAAAACATTACTTACAAAGGGGAGTACAGGTGCAATATCTTTTGGAGGAGCACTAGAACTTAGTATAATTATGCCTCTTTCTTGGCTACCTTTAATTGCAGACTATACTAGATTTGCTAAAAGTGAAAAAACTGGAGCCTACGGTAGTTTTATAGGTTATTTTTTAGGAAGTTCATGGATGTTTATTATAGGACTAGGAGCTGTTATAGTATCAAACAATTCAGATATATCAGCTATTATGCTTGCTGCAAATTTAGGAATTACAGCTCTTGGGATAGTAGTTCTATCTACAATAACAACTACATTTTTAGATGTGTATTCAGCAGGGGTTTCTTTCCTTAATATTATCCCTAAAATTAGTGAGAAAAAAATTGGTATTATTATGGCCATTATTGGAACTCTTGCGGCTATAATATTCCCTATGGCAAACTATGAAGGTTTTTTATATGCAATAGGTTCAGTATTTGCACCACTATTTGCAATATTAATTACCGATTATTTTATAATAAAGAAAAATATAAAAGTTAACTCCAATGTACTTATAAATTGGGGAGCAATAATAGTTTGGATTATAGGAATAGTGCTTTATTATGTATTTGTTAAAAAGGATTTGATATTTGGAGCTACAGTTCCAGTAATGGTTATTACAGGATTTATATATACAATAAGTTGGAGGAGGACGTCAAAATGGAAATTAATAAAAAAATCGTAGAATTACTAAAGAATGTAAAAGAGAAAAACCCATTGGTACATCATATAACAAATTATGTTACAGTCAATGATTGTGCTAATATTACACTAGCTATTGGTGCATCACCAGTTATGGCAGATGATATTAATGAAGTAAGCGATATGGTATCACTCTCATCATCACTTGTTATAAATATAGGTACTTTAAATAGTAGAAGTGTAGAATCTATGATAATGGCAGGAAAAAGGGCAAATGAATTAAATATTCCAGTTATATTAGATCCTGTTGGAGTAGGCGCAACAAACTATAGGACAGTAACTGCTAAAAGAATTATAAGTGAAGTAAAACTCGCAGTTATTCGAGGAAACTTATCTGAAGTAAAAGTACTTTATGGCACCCAAACTAAAACAAAAGGCGTAGATTCAATTGAAATAGATTCGGAAAATGTTGATGAGTTTGCACAAGAGAAAGAAATGGCAAGTGCTCTTGCAATTAGATTAAATACAGTAGTAGCTATAACGGGTGCTAGAGACGTTATATCAGACGGAAAGACTATTTATAGTGTTGCTAATGGTCACAAGATAATGTCTAAGGTTACAGGGACAGGATGTATGTGTACCTCGCTCATTGGATCGTACCTTGGAGCAGGAGATAACAATTTAATAGCTGCGGTTGCAGGAATTGTATCAATGGGCATTGCAGGAGAGGTAGCATACTCTGGATTAGATAAAAATATTGACGGTACAGGAACATTAAAAGTAAAAATACTAGATATTATTTATAATTTATCCGAGAATTTAATAATGAAGAGGAGCAAAATAAATGAAGAATAATCTGAATTACACTCTTTACCTTGTTACAGATAGAGAAGTATTATTAGATACAGATATATATTCTGCAGTAGAGCAGGCAATAAAAGGCGGAGTTACATTAGTTCAGCTTAGGGAAAAATGTATAGGCACTTTAGAATTTTACAATATTGCAGTGGAAATGAAAAAAATTACCGATAAATATAAAATTCCTCTTATAATTAACGATAGAATTGATATTGCACTAGCTATAGATGCTGCGGGGGTTCATCTAGGTCAAAGTGATATGTCTGCAGATATAGCAAGAATCATAATAGGAAATAATAAGATAATAGGAGTTTCTACTTCTTCACTTATTGAAGCTATAAAGGCAGAAAAACAAGGTGCAGACTATGTGGGTGTTGGGGCTATGTTCCCTACAACTACCAAAAATGATGCAGATGCAGTATCTGTGTTATGTTTAAAGGAAATAAAAGAAGGTATTTCTATTCCTGTAGTTGCTATTGGTGGAATAAATCAAAACAACGTAGATTTACTTAAGATAGCCAATATTGATGGTATAGCTGTGGTATCAGATATACTCGGCAAAAAATGTATTAAAGAAGCAGCTGAAGAATTGTTGTCAAACATAAAAATATAAATATTAGTATACAAAAGCCCAATAGGATTAATAATCTTATTGGGCTTTTATAATTATTTATATTTGATAAAATATGGAGTTATATTCTAAAATATGGTAAGATATATATAGTAAACATAGTAAACTAAGTTTATAACAATGAGGGGTGTGGATTATGACAATTGAAGGAAAAGTTTTAATTGCTCAAGGTGGAGGACCAACTGCCGTTATTAATCAATCATTAGTGGGTGCTGTACTAGAAGCAAGAAAATTTACGCAAGTAACAAAGGTATATGGTGCAATAAATGGAGTACATGGAATTATTAATGAAAATTTTTATGATTTAAGCCGTGAAACAACCCATAATTTAGAACAGGTTGCTATGACTCCGTCATCCGCGCTTTTATCTACTAGGGACAAGCCTGATGAGAAATATTGTAGAGAAATATTTACCGTACTTAAAGGCCATGATATAAGATATTTCTTTTATGTTGGTGGAAATGATTCAGCAGATACAGTTAGAATAGTAAATCAGCAAGCTAAAATAGCAAATTACGATCTTAGAGCGATTCATATACCAAAAACAATAGATAATGACTTAATGATTAATGATCATACACCGGGATATGGATCGGCAGCTAAATATATAACAAATGCATTTATTGGAGTTAATCTAGATAATAGAGCACTACCAGGTGTATATATCGGTGTAGTCATGGGACGTCATGCTGGATTTTTAGCAGCATCAGCAGCACTAGCAAAAAAATACGAAGATGATGGCCCACATTTAATATATTTACCAGAAAAAGTATTTAAAATTGATAAATTTTTAATCGACGTCAAAAACGTTTATGAAAAATATGGAAGATGTGTAATAGCCGTTTCAGAGGGTATTGCAGATGAAAATGGAGTACCAATTATTGCTAGCCTAATGGAGAAAATAGAAAAAGATGCTCATGGAAACATTCAACTCTCAGGAACTGGTGCATTAGGTGATCTCCTATGCAAGTACATTAGAAACAAATTGAACATTAGTAGAGTTAGATCGGATACATTTGGATATCCTCAAAGGAGTTTCATGGGATGTTACTCAGATGTAGATATGAATGAAGCTCGTGAAGTAGGAGAAAAAGCTGCACAATTTGCGTTGTGGGATAATGTTGATGGTTCAATTACTATTCATAGAACAGGGCATTATTCAGTAGACTATAGACTTACATCAATTGAGCAAGTAGCGGGCAAGACAAAGGTAATGCCTGATGATTTCATTAACAAAGAATGTAATAATGTAACTGATGCATTCTTAAGTTATGCTAGACCGCTATTAGGTTCAGATATGCATTATGCACATAGACTTAGAGCAATTAGAGTTCCTAAAATTTTAAATAAATAACTAGTTGAGTAAATAACAAACTTAGGCGTTTTTAGATAAAAAGCATTCATTGCTATCTATTTAAAAACGCCTAATATTTATGTCTATTAATTGTTACTTATAAATAGAGTTACTTGTAAATAAAGTTTTATCATTTAATTTGATATGGGAGATATACTTTCCTTAATTTTACTGTAAGCATAATCAAGGGATGAATCTAAATTATTATTATTTTTTCCTCCACCTTGTGCAGAAAAATTGGAGCCACCACCTTTTCCATCGATTAGTGTTATGGCATCCCTTAGAAGGTCACCCATACTAATGATATTTAAATCCTTTGAACACATAAACAAAAGGTTAGCTTTATCATTTGATGTTACTCCAAATAAAATTATAACTTTAGAGTTTGATACAAGTTTTGTGGCTAGTGTATTAATATATTTTAAATCACCATTATCATATATACATTTAAGTATCTTTACATCTTGTATCTTTTGAGCTGATACTAACATGTTTTGAACCTCATATTCCGCAACTTGTGCCTTTAGGGCCCTTTTTTGCGTTAGTGCCTTATTAAGTTCTCCAGAGAGACGTTCTACTTCAGATAAAACATTAGAATTATTACAAGATAAAAGTTTAGACATTTTGCCTATGTCTTCATGTTTTGAAATATAATCAGAAACTGCTCTTTGTCCACATAAAAATTCAATTCTTAAACCTGTTTTATATTTTTCTAATTTTATAACCTTAATTAACTGTACCTCAATAGTTGAATTAGGGTGCACACCACCGCAAGGGCTAATATCGATATCACCAATTTTAACTATTCTAACTTGTTCACCAGCTTTTAAAGGAATTTTTTTCAGAGATAATTTTTTTAGCTCCGACTTCGTTGGGTATATAACTTCTACATTAATATTATTTGATACTATTTCGTTAGCGCTTTTTTGCGCTGTATTAATATCATCACTACTAATTACCTTATCAAGGTCAATAGTTGTAGAATTTAAACCAAGATGAAAACCAATTGTATTTGCATTAAATAAGTTAAGTATAACAGCAGAAAGTATGTGCTGACCTAGATGTTGTTTCATATAGTCGTATCTTTTATCGAAGTCGATGCTGCATTTAACCCTGTGAATTTTCAGTGGTTTAATTTCAACCACATGATATATTATGCCTTCTTCTTCATATACAAATGATACGAAGGCATCATTTATGTACCCAGTATCACTTGGTTGACCGCCACCTTCAGGGTAAAAACAGGTTTTGTCTAGTTCAATGTGATATTTATTTTTTTTTTCGATTACATTTATTATCTCAGCTGTAAATGACGTTTGATATTGATTTTCATAATACAATTTTTCCAAGGTTTACATCTCCTATACTTATAATAGTATGTATAATATTTTAATCTATATTGTTCTATGTTTTAGTCTACATTGTATCATATAAATATTATAATACGAAAAATAAAAATCATTATATGTATACAGATTTGCTAACTAAGAAACACTAACATTAAAAATATATAATATAATAATTAATTAGGTGGGATAAAATGGAATTGCAATATGTTCAAGGTAAACCTCTGTTTACAAATATAAATAAAGTACCTAAGCAGTATAGTTATTTAACAAATAATATAGAAACAGATGTAATAATAGTTGGAGGAGGAGTTACAGGAAGTATTTTAGGATACTATTTTTCTAAACATAACATTAAATGTGTAATTTTAGAAAAACATAGGATAGGTTATTGTAGCACAGGGCTTACTACATCATTACTTCAGTATGAACTAGATGATAAACTAAGTGATTTAATGGAAACTACAACTAAGCAAGATGTGATAAGGTCCTATGAACTTGGACAAAAGGCCTTGAGGGAAATAGATGGTATAATAAATGAGTATGGAAACAAATGCGATTATATGAAAAAGGACACATTATTATATACTTCGAAAAAATTAGAGAGAAATGAAATATACGAAGAGTATAAGGTTAGGAAAGAAAATGGATTTGATGTAGATTTTATTGATGAGTCTAATAATCCCTTTAGCTTTGATTTAAAAGCTGGTGTTTACAGTAATAATGGTGGAGCACAATTTGATCCTTATAAGTACACTCACCAATTGCTAGATATTTGCTTGAAAAGGGGAGTTAGAGTGTATGAAAATACGAAGGTAGTGAAAGTCGACTACGAGAGTAGTGGAGTAGTTGTAGAAACATCTTATGGTTACAAGGTACGCGCCGCAAAAATTATTGTGGCTACGGGGTATAACACAGAATTATTTACTAAAAGAAATTTTGGTACTAAAACTACCACTTATAACATAGCTACAAAACCTATTTCTGATTTTTCAGGGTGGCACAATAGAGTGCTAATTAGGGATAATTATCTAGCATATAATTATTATAGAACAACGTTAGATAATAGAATAATAATAGGTGGTGAAGATATAAGGTTTGTGCCAGATATATTTAATGAAAAAATGGCAGAGGAAAAATACAATATATTAGAGCAAAGATTAAAATCCATGTTTAAAGATATTAAGGATATAGAAGTAGAATATAAATATTGTGGAGCTTTTGCATCAACTAAGGATAACTTGGGCTTTATAGGAGAAGATCCTGATAATAATAAATTATGGTATTGTCTTGGTTATGGAGCGAATGGGATACTATTTTCAATGTTAGGTGGAATGATGCTCAGTGATTTATATTTAGGTAAAAGAAATGATGATTTAAAATTATTTAAAGTTGATAGATTCGATAATTAAAATAAGCAAGTTCTTGCGTATCTTAAGCAAGCTCATAATTACTATGGGCTTGTTTTTTTATTGTTTAATTATATTGTAAATAATTTTTTTAGTTTTAATCATGTTCACTATACCTCCTTGCATATAAATTAATAGTATCAAAAAACACTACCTTAGGAGGTATCAAATGGATCTTAAAGATATAATACAAAATGATAGAGAAGCTAAAATCAAAAGTAAATTTGAAGGAACCTTTTTAGAATATTTGGATATAATTAAGGAAAACCCTGATAAGGCGAAGCTATCGCATAAAAGGATGTATGACACAATAATTAAGGGTGGTTTTAAAATTTTAAAACCAGAAGAAAATCCACGAATAAGAAAAATATATGGTAATGATATTATAAAAAGATTTGATTTTTTTAAAGATGATTTTTTTGGAATTGATAAAGTACTTATGAAACTTGTAAGTTACTTTTACTCCGCATCTATGAGGGGAGAGGAATCAAGACAAGTATTGTATTTAGCAGGACCTGTCGGGGCTGGAAAGTCGTCACTGGTGGAAGCTTTAAAAAATGCTTTTGAAAATACGGAACCTGTATATATTTTAAAAGGATGCCCTATGAATGAAGAACCATTACATTTAGTGCCAAAACATCTACGAGGCGATTTTGAGAAAATACTTAATGTGAAAATTGAAGGTGATCTTTGTCCAGCATGTAAATATAAATTACTTAATGAATATAATGGAGAATATGAAAAATTTCCTGTTACTACTACTTCATTTTCAATAAGATCAAGAAAAGGTATAGGCGTTGTTCCACCTGTAGATCCTAACAATCAAGATACATCGATTTTAACGGGGTCAGTTGATATATCTAAAATGGATATGTACTCGGAGGATGACCCAAGGGTGTTTTCTCTTAATGGAGCATTTAATGTTGGCAATAGAGGACTAGTGGAATTTATTGAAGTATTCAAAAATGACGTTGAATACCTTCACACAATAATAACTGCAACTCAAGAAAAATCAATACCATCACCAGGCAAAGGTTCTATGATTTATTTTGATGGAATAATTATTGCTCATTCTAATGAAGCAGAATGGAATAGATTTAAGTCAGATCATACAAATGAAGCTATTTTAGATAGAATAGTAAAGGTAGAGGTTCCTTATTGCCTCGAGCTAAATGAGGAGATTAAGATTTACGATAAGATACTTAAAAAGAGTAACTTTAAGCCACATATAGCACCACATACTATTGAAACTGCAGCAATGTTCGCATTGCTCTCAAGGTTTACACCATCAAATAAGGTCGATCCTATAACGAAACTTAAGATATATAATGGTGAGGAAATAGTAGAGAAGGGAACTACTAAGAAAATGGATATTAGTGAACTAAGGGAAGAAGCAGGTCCGGATGAAGGGATGCACGGAATTTCCACAAGATTTATAGTAAAGGCAATTGATAATGCTATCTCAAACTCAGAATCAGATTGTATAAATCCTTTAAGTATTATGGAGAGTATTATTAAATCCGTTAGGGAAATGGACATTGCGGAAGACGAGAAAAAGAAGTATATGGGATTTGTTCAGGATAGTATAAGGAAGGAATATAACAAAATATTGGAGAAAGAAGTAACCAAGGCCTTTATACACAGCTATAAGGAACAAGCCGAAAGTTTATTTGATAATTATATAGATAATGCAGAAGCATTTGTTAATAAAGCAAAATTAAAGGATAAAGCTACAGGAGAGGAACTTCAAGCAGATGAGTCATTTATGCGGTCAATAGAAGAACAGATTGGGATCTCTGAAAGCTCTTCAAAGGGGTTTAGAAGTGATGTGACTTCATATATGTTTTATGTGGTTAGAAATGGTGGGAAAATAAAATATGAGTCTTATGAGCCTTTAAAGGAAGCAATTGAAAAGAAATTAACAAGTTCAGTAAAAGAACTATCGAGAATTATAACTAGATCTAGAGTACGGGATAAGGATCAAGATGAAAAATATAATGTGATGGTTGAGCAAATGAAGGAAAATGGTTATTGTGATCATTGTTGTGACGTAATACTTAAATACGCAGCTAACAATTTATGGAAGGACTAATCCTATGACAATATTTAGAGACTATAATATAACTCCCATAGAACATGATAGGGCTTCCGAGGATAGAAGGAGACATCGTCAGCTTGTTGAAAAATCTATCAAAGAAAATTTGGGAGATATATTGTCAGAAGAAAGTATTATAGGGCAAAGCACAGATAAAAAAATTAAGATTCCAATAAAAGGTCTAAAGGAATATGAATTCATTTTTGGTAAAAATAAGGGCGGTGTCGCAAGTGGCGACGGTAGTGAAAAAAGAGATCAAGTTATAGGGAAAGAAAAAGCTGAAGGTGATGGTAAAGGAGGAACTAAAGCGGGGGACAAAGAAGGGGAAGATATCTATGAAATTGAGATAACTCTCGAAGATGCATTAAATTATCTCCTAGAAGATTTAGAACTTCCTAAAATGGATAAAATGAAGTTTTCAGAAATTTTAACGGAAAATGGTATTAAAAGAGCAGGTTATCAGAAACATGGTATCAATCCACGACTTGCTAAAAAAAGAACAGTAGCCGAGAAAATCAAAAGGCAACAAGCAAAAAATAAAGCTCTATTAGAGGAACCCACGGGAGAGGTAATTGAAAAATTGCCATTCAAAAATGAAGATTTAAGGTATCATAGAGTAAAAAAAGTTCTCAAAAGGGAATCAAACGCAGTTATTTTATGTGTAATGGATGTATCGGGATCAATGGATACCACAAAGAAATATTTAGCACGTTCATTCTTCTTTGTACTATCTCAATTTATTAAGTCCAAATATTCAAACGTAGAGGTTGCTTTTATTGCACATACCACTGTTGCTAAGGAAGTAAACGAAGTTGACTTTTTTCATAAAGTTGAATCAGGCGGTACGTATATATCTAGTGGATTAAATAAAGCTTTAGAAATAATTGAAAAAAGATATAATCCTGATAATTGGAACGTGTATGTATTTTACGTAAGTGATGGAGACAATTGGCAAGAAGATAATATGAAATCAATAAAGGCTGCAAAAGATATTTGTAAGGTAAGCAATTTATTTGGGTATGCAGAGCTTATGAATAGTTACTATTCTGCTTCTATGAAAGATGTTTTTGATAAGGGATTAGATAATGACAATTTTCTTTCAGTAGAAATAAAGCAGAAACAAGATTTGTGGAAAGGTCTTAAATACATGCTAAAAAAAGATCAAGAGAGGTGATATTGTTTTGGAGTATACCCTAAAGGACTTAGAATATTGGAATCAAAAAATTGAGGTTATAGTAAATGAGATAGGACTTGATTACTATCCTCAAGAATTTGAAATTATTGGATATAAAGACATGCTGGCCTACGAATCTTATGTGGGGATGCCGTCAAGTTACCCACACTGGAGTTTTGGTAAATCTTATGAAAAAAATAGTACATTATATAAATACAATTTATCGGGGTTACCTTATGAGATGGTTATAAACTCTGATCCTTGTTTAGCATATCTAATGAAGGAAAATACAAATTTATTACAGATATTAACTATGGCCCATGTGTATGGGCATAATGATTTTTTCAAGAATAATAGACTCTTTAAGGAAGGAACAAGGGCTGCAAATACTGTTGGGATGTTCAAATTTCATGGAGATACTGTAAGAAGCTTTATAAATGATCCAAGTATAGGCTACGAAAAGGTAGAAAGAATACTAGATGCAGCCCATGCCATAAAGTATCAAACATCTAGGGTAGTTGGAGAAAAGAGAATACCAGAGGAAGTTCTAAAGCAAAGAATTTTAGAGGATTATAAAAATAATAATGAAATTCATAGCAATTTGGATGTTTATACAAAATTAGAATTTCCAGAAATAAACAAGATACCACTAGAACCTGAGGATGATTTACTGTATTTTATAATTAAACATGGTGATATAGAGGAATGGGAAAAAAGTTTATTAGAAATTGTACGACAAGAAACATCGTATTTTATACCTCAAATTGAAACGAAAATAATGAATGAAGGCTGGGCTAGCTTTTGGCATTATAATATATTAAAGAAACTTGATTTACCTGATGAACTATATTTAGAATTTATTAAACGTCATAATGATGTTATAACGCCTGGTCAAGGCACCATAAACCCATATTTTGTAGGATTTAAAATTTTTGAAGATATTTTAAAAAGATATGGAATGGATAAAATGTTTGAAGTTCGAGCAATTGAACGAGATGAATCGTTTTTAAGGAAATATTTAACAAGGGAACTATGTGAAGATCTTAATTTATTTGAATATGCAGCTAAGAATGGGAATTATGTGGTTAAAGAAGTTGCAGATGATAATGGGTTTATAAGTATTAGAAACACATTAGCTAGTACCTGTGGTGTGGGATCCATACCGCTTATTAGGGTAATAGAAATGTCCCAAAAGGACAAAACTTTAAATCTAGAGCATGTTTTTGATGGAAGAGAATTAAATATTTCATATGCAGAAGCCACATTAAAATATATATATGAATTATGGGGCCATACTGTAAATTTAAAAACAACTCAAATTGGAAATGAGATTAGACTTGTATGTAATGATAATAAGATAATTGTAAAAATGTAATTCAAAATTATAATCAAAGAAACATTGTACACCGTACTAAATTGGTACGGTGTTTTTTGAACTCTAGATTATAACTTTTAGTACATTTATAACTCATTTAATGATATGGTATATTAAAGGTTAAGGTTAGTTTAAAATTAGGGGGGCAACTATTATGAATTTTGAAAAATCCTGTGGGGTAGTAGTTTATAGAAAAATAGGTGTAAATTTAGAGTTTCTGTGCATCAGTAATAGAAGTGATGGACATTGGGGGTTTCCAAAGGGTCATGTTGAAGAAAATGAAAGTGAAGAAGAAACAGCAATAAGAGAGGTTAGTGAGGAGACAGGACTACGGGTTGATTTAATATTTGGATTTAGAGAGTCTGTTGAGTATTTAGTAAAAGAGAACACAAAAAAGGATGTTGTATTTTTTTTAGCACGCAGTAATGGGCAGGCCGTTCAAATTCAATTAGATGAGGTAAGTGATTATAAGTGGGCAGATTTTCAGAGCTCAAAACAACTTCTGGATTATGAAAGTAGTAGGTTAGTGCTAGACAAAGCCTATGAATTTATTACATTATAATCAATAAATATTAGAAAAATATGGACTATTGTTATATAATTAAAACATATAAAAATAAAGAGATATAAATTGGGGGATAATTATGTATTATATTATAATGAGTTTACTTTTTCTAAAGCCGAGCATAAAGAAAGAACATGTGAATGAGCAAATTGCAAGGGCAATTACAGGGCTTATATTTGGTTGGTTTTTATTTTACTTAGCTAACGTTGATAGAAGTATTTATTTTATTATGGCAGCACTATGGGTGCCAGCTATTTTTCAGATGGTTTTTTCATTAGGATCAAAAGATATACACAAAGGTAAATTTATTTGGGGAATGTGTATACTTTTATTTTTGAGTATTGGTTATAATTTGTATCCATATATAACTGCAGGATCTAGCAATCTTGCATCATCTGTTCCAGTAAAGGAAAGCACAGAGGGTGTTTCAAAAGCAGATGCAAATCACATAATAATTATATCACCAGAAACTGCCTATTATGAAATGCAAAAAATGATTGGAACCCTACCAAATCCAAGTATTTATAGTATTGGACAATTAGGAGTTACACAAACAAAAAATGGGGCATGTTATGTTGCACCTATAGAGGTAGATGGGATTTTTAGAGCACTTACTAATAGTGAAATTCCAGGTGCAATTTATGTAAGCGCAGAAAAACCTGAAGAAGCAAAAGTAATTAGTGTAACATCAAAAATAGCAGAATCACTCCTGTTAAAAAAAGATTTACAAAGGTATATGAGAAGTCAAAAACCGTCATCGATTCTTTTTGAGGCTAATGTAGAACTTGATGATTCTAATAATCCTTATTATGTAGGAAGTTATGGTCATTATAAATTAGGAAGAAAATTCCCAGTAATTGAAGGGGTATTGATTTATTCTTTTAAAGATGCCAAGGTTGTAGATTATGATGTAGCTAAAGCTCCAGAGTGGGTAGATGAGGTATATCCATCAGATGTTGCTGAGTTATACAATAAATATTTTGGCGCGTATGGAAAGGGTCTTTTAAACAAAATTATAGCTAAAAAAGGAGTTCATGTACCTACAACGTGGGAAGGACAGACGCAAGTTGAAGGACTTAACGTTAATTCTAAAGAAGTTACAGGGGTTATAGACACAGATGGTAGAATGAAGTGGTTTACTGACCATACTAATACATCCGAAACTTCTACTACTATGACAGGATATTCAATGACTGATATGCGTAGTGGTGAAATGATTTATTATAAAACTCCAGGATATATAAATGGGAAAGGCGCTATGAATGCTGTGGATAAAGCACTTGGGGCAGATAAAGCTAACTGGACTCCGGTTCAACCGCTATTTTATAATATTTTTGGATCAGAAGCTTGGGTAGTTCCTGTAGTTAATAAAAATGATGGAGCTATAGTTAAAATAGCGATTGTAGCTGCTAAGAATAGTTACGCTGTTGTTGAAGAATCTAAAGAGGCAGCCATAGAAAGCTTCAAAAATGCTATATCATATGGAAAAATAAGTGATTCTACAGACAAAAATGCTAACAGCATAAAGGCCGAGGAGAAGAGCATAACGGGTAAAGTTTTAAGAATAAATCATGTAACAGAGAGTGGGAATACTGTTTTTTATGTGAAACTAGTAGGGAATAATACAATATTCATGGTAACTAAAGCTGCTGGAATTGATATAGTCTTAACAAATGAAAATGATGAAGTGGAGATTAAGTACCTTGATATTAAAGACAATAATATTGTTTCAACTATAGGTTTTAAAAATAATAATCTTAAATAAAAATAATAGTCTAAAATAAGAAGTATGGATTATTGAAATTATATATTTTAAGGAGAAAACTATGAAAAGTAAAAAAATACTATTAGCTAATACATTATTATTACTCGCTCTATTAATATTTATTCTAGTTCCTAGTATAGTGAATAGCTTATTTAGCCTGGGTGGGGATATAAAGGGTGATCTTTCACTACTGATTTCAGGGGGAACTACTGTTATAACATTTGGTGGAATTGCTTTATTATATTGCATAATAACTAAAAGAGAATTCAGTAAAGTAATGGTAATTAAGAAAATATCTTTAAAACAAGTTTTTTTGATTATGCTGGTGTCATTTGGAACATATATTTTTGCAGTTGGCGTTAATTCTGTAAGTATGAAGTTATTCCCAGTTGCAATAAAAGATGGCATGGAGATATCTAGATTACTAAGCAGTAGCACAACATTATTAGGTTTAATAGTAGTAGTTTTAGTTCCAGCATTTTTTGAAGAAGTATTTTTTCGGGGAGTTTTATTAGATGCTTATGAAGGGATAAATATTAAAATTAAATATTTTATACTAATCTTAATATTTGCAACATTCCATGGCAATGTGATGCAAATTATATATGTAATGTTTTTGGGGTTTGTTTTATTAAAAGTACGTGAATATACAGGTTCATTAGTAGGGAGCATGACACTTCATGCATTAAATAATGGTATATCATTTACTCTTAGTAAAGTCGCAATGAGTATTAGTACGCCTGGGATAAAAGATGGACTAATAGACCCAAAGCAAATCGAGGCTACTGCAGAGGCTATGAATTCAAGTTTTTTAGTAGTAATACTTAGATCATCAATATTCTTTATTATTGGAGGGTATATATTATATATAAACCTAAGAAAATTGAGGGATTATAAAGAGAGTAAAGTAGATATTAGATTAAGTGAAGAAGATGTAGAATTAATTGGGAAAGGATACACAAGCATATACTCAGAAATTAAGGCTAAGGATAAGAATATGGATAAGAAAAAATATATTCCGCTAGTTATATATTTTGTATCTATTACTGTATTAGTAATACTAAGGTATTAAATAGTTTATAAATAGGCAAGTATAATTTAGTACGGATAAATTGTAGGCTTTTATGGAGGAAAAATATGAAATTAAAGAAAATACAATTAAAGAAAATACAATATAATTCACCGGTGATATTAACCTTTACTTTTTTAGCTCTTGGTAGTTATTTGCTAAGTTTCTTAACAAATGGAATTACCACGAAAATTCTTTTTTCAAATTATAGAACATCATTTTTGGACCCAATGCAATATGTAAGGCTTTTTTCTTATATACTAGGTCATGCTAATTGGGCTCATTTTTCTGGTAACTTTATAATAATATTAATAACAGGACCAATGCTAGAAGAAAAATATGGGTCAAAGGTTTTAGTACAGTTAATACTTGTAACAGCTTTTGTTACAGGTATAATACATACGATTTTTTCTAGTGCAACACTACTAGGCGCAAGTGGGATTGTTTATATGTTTATTATTTTAAGTTCATTTACAAATGCACAAAAGGGTAGAATTCCACTTACATTAATAATTGTTTTTTTTGTGTTTATAGGTAGAGAAATTTTTGGTGGAGCTTTTGCCCAAGATAACATTTCTCAACTTGCTCATATTATTGGTGGGCTTTGTGGAGCATTATTTGCCTTTAAAATCAAATATAAAGAAAATAGCTATAAGGATGTTGTATAATTTAGTTACAGAATGGAGGATTTTAATGAAGGCTTTATTTATAGGTGGAACAGGAACAATTAGTAATGAAGTATCTAAACTAACATCTAAAAATGGTTGGGAATTATATATACTAAACAGGGGAAATAAATCTAGCAAAGTCCCAGAAGGAGTTAAAGTTTTAATTGCTGATATTAATAATGAGGTAGAGGTAGCAAGGCTAATTAAAGGAATAGAGTTTGACGTTATAGCAGACTTTATTGCTTTTGAACCATCTCAAATTCAAAGAGATATAAGACTTTTTAGTAAAAAGACAAAACAATTCATTTTTATTAGCTCAGCTTCAGCTTATCAAAAGCCATTAGCTTTTTATAAAATTACAGAGAGTACTCCACTATCAAATCCATATTGGAAATATGCTAGGGATAAAATAGCGTGCGAGGAACTTTTAATGTCAGAGTATAGAAACAATAGTTTTCCTATAACAATAATTAGGCCGAGTCATACATATGGTGAGTCCAATGTACCAGTAGCTGTTCAGGGAGAAAAGGGCTTCTTTCAGGTGATAGACCGTATAAGGAAAGGGAAACCTGTTATAGTTCCTGGTGATGGGAATTCATTATGGACTATAACACATAATACAGATTTTGCGAAAGCATTTGTAGGAATTATGGGTAATCAAGCATCTATAGGGGAGGCTATTCACATAACTTCAGATGAATCTATAACATGGAATAAAATATATGATCTCATTGGTGATGCACTTAATGTAAAAGTTATCAAATATCATGTATCTACAGATTTCTTGGTGAAAGTTCAAAAGGATATAGAAGGCGGATTAATTGGAGACAAGGCTAATACTGTAGTTTTTGATAATAGTAAAATAAAAAGACTAGTTCCAGAATACGTCGCTACAACAAGATTTGATCAAGGCGTTAAAAAATCGATTAAATATATACTAGCCCATCCACAGTTGCAAATTGAGGATGAGGAGTTTGACAAGTTTTGTGATAATGTAATTAAATCACAAGAGGAAGCCGTGGAATTTTTTAAAAATATTTAAATATATCAATTTGGAGGGGAATATAATTAAGTCAATAAAGTTTATTTCCCTTTTCTATAGAATGACATAAAATTCACTATTGCATTATAAAAAGCTTTAGCTTATAATTGAAATATAAGTTAATGTTAACGTGAACATTAACAAAATTTATTAAGGGAAAGGTGATCTTATGAAAAAATTTATGGATGAAAATTTTTTACTATCTAACGATACAGCAATAACCTTGTATAATGATTTTGCTAAAGACATGCCTATTATTGATTACCACTGTCATCTAAATCCAAATGAAATATTTGAAAATAAACAATTCAACAATATAACTGAGGCTTGGTTATATGGAGATCACTATAAATGGAGAGCTATGAGAAGTAATGGTATTGATGAAAAATACATTACAGGTGATGCTAGCGATTATGAAAAATTTATGGCATGGGCAAAAACATTGCCAATGGCTATAGGTAATCCTCTATATCACTGGACACACTTGGAACTTCAAAGATATTTTGGAGTATATGAGGTTCTTAACGAAAAAACTGCACCTGCTATATGGGAAAAAGTTAATAAACAATTAACCGGTGGAGGTTTTAGAGCAAGAGATTTAATAGTGAAATCTAATGTTAAAGCTTTATGTACTACAGATGATCCAATTGATTCTCTTGAATATCATATAAAACTTAAAGAAGATACTGAATTTACTGTAAAGGTTTTGCCTACATGGAGACCAGATAAAGGGCTTTTAATAAATAAAGATACATTTATTCCATGGACTAAAAAACTTGCAGAAGCATCTAAAATGACTATTAAAACTTACGATGAATTTCTAAAAGCGCTAGAATCAAGACTAAGATTTTTTAATGAAGTTGGATGTAGAGTATCAGATCATGGTTTAGATAGCTTAACATATAAGGAAGCTTCAAAAGAAGAAGTATCTGCTGTATTTACAAAGGTATTAAATGGTGGTGTTGCAACTAAGGACGAAGAAAGTATATACAGGACTGCTACATTACATTTCTTAGGCAAATTATATGCAGAACTAGGATGGACAATGCAGCTTCATCTTGCAGCGTTAAGAAGTAATAATACAAGAATGATCAATAAATTAGGACCAGATACTGGATTTGATTCTATTAATGATGAGCAAATGGCGTCTGCTTTATCAAGATTTTTAGACTCATTAGATATCAACAATTCTCTTCCTAAAACTATTTTATATACTTTAAATCCAAAAGATAATTATGTTCTTGGTACTATGCTTGGTAACTTCCAAGGCTCTGAAATACCAGGAAAAGTGCAACTTGGTTCAGCTTGGTGGTTCCTAGACAATAAGGAAGGTATGATAGAACAAATGAAAGTTCTTGCTAATACTGGATTATTAAGTCGTTTTGTAGGGATGTTAACTGATTCAAGAAGTTTCTTATCTTACACAAGGCATGAATATTTTAGAAGAATAATGTGCAACTTAATTGGAGAATGGGTTGAGAATGGCGAATTTCCAGATGACATGGAACTTCTAGGAAGTATTGTTAAAGGAATATGTTATGATAATGCAAAAGCATATTTCGGAATAGATTGCTAAGATAATTAATTATATAAGTATTTGTTAGTAATGTAGGGGTGTTAATATGCAAGTAACATTAAAAGATATAGCTAAAATAGCAAATGTTTCACATACTACAGTTTCAAGAGCACTTAATGACAGCCCTTTTATAAATGAAGTTACAAAGCTTAGGATAAAGGAAATAGCAAAAGAACTTAAGTATGTACCGAATTATAGTGCTAGGAGTTTAGTTTTAAATAAGTCCTATAATATAGGACTTATTTTTACAACAATAAGTGAGGTAACTTCCACCAGCTTTTTTTATGAAGCGGTAAGAGGGGTTAATAGTGTTATTAAGGAAAATTACAACTTAGTAGTTAGAGGAATTGATGATTATAAAGATTTCACGTTCGTCAATAGCAAAAGGTTTGACGGTATAATATTAATGAGTCAAAGTAATAGTGACAATCAGTTTATATACTATTTAATGAATAAAGGGATACCGATAGTTGTTTTGAATAGGGATATAGATGAGGATTCAGTTGTTAACATATTATCAGCAGACAAAAAAGGTGCTTATGAGGCAGTAACATACTTAATACAAAACGGGCATAAAAATATAGCTATAATAGAAGGGGCAGAGGGATTTGCTTCTAGTACAGAGAGAAAAAACGGTTATTTAAAAGCATTAATTGAAAACAAACTACAAATAAGTGGTCAGTATATGGTTGAAGGAAATTACACTATTTCAAGTGGATATAGTTCAATGAAAAAGTTATTATCTTTAAATATTAGACCAACAGCGGTATTTTGCTCAAATGATGATATGGCTGTAGGGGCGATTAAAGCTACAATAGAAGCAGGATTGAGAGTGCCATTTGATATTTCATTTATGGGGTTTGATGGTGGTCAGTTAGGAGATTATCTAACACCAGCTTTAACTACTGTTAGAAGGCCTATTAATGAGGTAAGTAGAAAAGGCGCAGAAAGTCTTTTAAATATTATAGAGAGTAAGAATAATAATATTAAAGGCGAAAAGATTTACATTGATACAGAACTTGTTGTAAGAGAATCAGTGGCAACTATAATATAGGTTGCCACTAATTATTAAAAGTATGGGAAAAGTTGTTAACGTTAACAATAATATATTATTATGGAACATTCAGATAATATTTTTGTAATTATAGTATTAATATTCTAAAGAGATACAAAGGAGGAAAAAACATGTTTAAAATTATGAAAAAAACTATGGCGTTTATATTAACTTCAACTTTAGCTTTTGGTTTAATTGGGTGTAGTAGTATTACAGGCGGAAAACGAATTATCCGTATTTCTCACTCACAATCACAAACTCATCCTGATCATTTAGGACTTTTAGCATTTGAAAAATATGTAGAATCAAGACTAGGGGATAAGTATGATGTGCAAATTTTCCCTAATGAATTATTAGGACCCTCTGTAAAGGCAATAGAACTTGTTCAAACAGGAGCAATTGATTATGCAATTGCAAGTACTGGTAATCTTGAATCTTTTGATAATATTTACCAAACATTTAGTATGCCTTATTTATTTGACAGTGTAGACAGCTATCACGCGGTAATGGAAGATGATAAATTAATGAGTGGTATTTATAAATCTACAGAGGCGGCCGGATTTGAAGCAGTTACTTGGTTCGAGGCTGGTACAAGAAACTTTTATGCAACCACTCCTATAAATACACCAGATGATTTAAAGGGTAAAAAGATAAGGGTTCAACAAAGTCCTACAAATGTACGAATGATGAAATTATTTGGCGCAGCAGCAGCACCTATGAGCTTTGGTGAAGTATATACAGCTATACAATCTGGGGTTATTAATGGCGGCGAAAATAATGAATTAGCACTTACTAACAACAAACATGGAGAAGTTGCTAAATTTTATACATACAATGAACACCAAATGGTTCCAGATTTATTAATAGGAAACGTTAAATTTTTAAATGGTTTATCACCTGAGGATAGACTGGTATTTGATCAAGCGGCGCAGGAAGCTACAAAAGTTGAGCGTTCACAATGGGATGTTCAAATAGCTAAGGCAATTACGTTGTCAAAAGAAATGGGAGTGAAATTTATACATCCTGATGTAGCTTCATTTAAAGCCAAGGTACTTCCATTACAGAAAGAATTATTAACAAATAACGTGAAATTACAACCAATATATGATAGGATTCAAGAAATAAACAAACAAACTAAGGAGAAGAAATAATATGAAAAATTTTAAAGCAAAGCTAACAAAAGCATTGGAAGTAATATGTATTTCTTTGTTTGTATTCATAACAATTATTGGACTATATCAAATTATAACAAGATATGTATTTAATGCTCCTAGTACAGTTTCAGAAGAATTGTTAACATTTTCTTTCACATGGATGGCATTATTATCAGCTGCTTTAGTTTTTGGAAAACGTGAGCATATGAGAATGGAATTCGTTGCAAATTTCTTCAAAGGAAAAGATGCAATAAAACTAAGCATAGTATCAGAAATATTAATTTTAATATTTGCTGCGTTAGTACTTGTTTATGGTGGATTTGCAATAACTAAACTTACAGTTTTACAGGTTACCGCATCTCTTGGGGTACCTATGTCTTATATATATGTTGTAGTTCCTATAAGTGGAATAATAACAGTTATTTATAACATTCTTAATATTAATGAACTAGTTACACAATTAAATGCAAAGAATTCTAAATAAAAAGGAGGAAAATTAAATGACTATAGCATTATTATCAGGACTTATTATAGCAGTTGTTTTAGTAGTATTATTACTAGCAGGAATTCCAATTTCAATAGTAATAGGAATATCATCATTACTAGCTATATTACCAATATTAAATTTCGACGCTGCTGTGTTAACAGCTGCACAAAGAATATTTTCAGGAATATCTGTATTTACATTAATAGCAATACCTTTCTTTATTCTAGCGGGTAATATCATGAATAAGGGCGGAATAGCCATACGTTTAATAAATTTTGCGAAAATTTTATCAGGAAGAATACCAGGTGCAATGGCACATACAAATGCAGTTGCAAATATGATGTTCGGAGCTATTTCTGGTTCAGGAGTTGCAGCAGCATCAGCTATGGGTTCTATTATAGGACCAATTGCAGAAAAAGATGGTTATGACAAAGATTTTATGGCAACTATAAATATAGCAACGGCGCCAACAGGGTTATTAATACCTCCAAGTAATGTATTAATAACATATTCTCTTGTAAGTGGGGGAACTTCAGTAGCTGCATTATTTATGGCAGGTTATATTCCAGGAATTTTATGGGGAGTTAGCTGCATGGTAGTTGCTTTCTTCATAGCAAAGAAAAAAGGATATCGAACTTCAGAACGTGTTACTATGAAACAAGCATTAAAAACAACTGTTGAAGCGATCCCAAGTTTACTTCTAATTTTAATAGTTATAGGCGGAATTATTACAGGTATATTTACAGCTACAGAAGGTTCAGTAGTTGCTGTTGCTTATAGCTTAATATTATCTATATTCTTTTATAAAACAATAAAAGTTAAAGAGCTATATGGTATTTACAAAGAAAGCGCGGAGATGACAGGCATCATAGTATTCCTAATTGGAGTATCTAGTGTTATGGCATGGGTTATGGCATTTACTGGTATACCATCTGCAATTTCAAGTGCACTATTAGGTGTTAGTAGCAATCCTATAGTAATCTTGTTAATTATTAACCTAGTGTTATTGTTTATAGGAACTTTCATGGATATTACACCTGCAGTTCTTATTTTCACACCTATTTTCTTACCAATTTGTATGGGGCTTGGAATGTCAGCTATTACATTTGGTATAATGATAACATTTAATTTATGTATAGGTACAATTACACCACCAGTAGGAAACATACTCTTTGTTGGGGTTAAGGTAGCTAAAACAACAATTGAAAATGTAATGCTTAAATTAATACCATATTATGTAGCTATTTTCGTTGTATTAATGCTTACAACATATATACCTAATATTACAATATGGTTACCAACATTAATGGGTTATAAAAAATAATATAAAAAACTCTCTGTGGCGTTTTGTAGTATAATTATAGTAGTAATACGCCAGAGTAGAGATTTATAAATAATATAAATTAAGGAGGAATATTACATGAAAATGACGTTAAGATGGTTTGGAAGCAAACATGATTCAGTTACACTTAAGCAAATAAGACAAATACCAGGTGTTACAGGTGTTATTACAACACTATATGATATGCCTGCGGGGAAAGTATGGCCACTCGAGAATATTTTGAAAATAAAAGAAGAAGTTGAAGCAAGTGGACTTAAAATAGAAGGAATAGAAAGTGTAAACATTCACGATTCTATTAAAATAGGATCACCTGAAAGAGAACAATATATCCTTAATTATATAGAAACATTAGAAAACTTAGGTAAAGCAGGAATCGATATGGTTTGTTATAACTTTATGCCTGTATTCGATTGGACTCGTTCCGACCTTGCTAAGATGCGCGAAGATGGTTCAACAGTTTTATCATATGATCAAGAAATAATAGATGGAATTGATCCGGAAAAAATGTTCGAACAAATTGATAAAAATAGTAATGGATATGTAATGCCAGGCTGGGAACCAGAAAGAATGGAATACGTAAAAGAACTATTTGAAAAATACAAAGATGTAAATGAAGAAAAATTGTTTGATAATCTTGTATATTTTCTAAACAAAATTAAACCAGTATGTGAAAAATACAATATAATGATGGCAATTCACCCAGATGATCCTGCATGGCCTGTATTTGATTTGCCAAGGATTATAAATAATAAAGAGAACATATTAAAACTTCTAAAGGCTGTTGACGCTAAATTTAATGGACTTACATTATGTACAGGATCACTTGGATCTAATCCAACTAATGATATTTGTGATGTAATAAGAAGTGCAAAAGGAAGAATTCATTTTGCTCATGTACGTAACTTAATTTATAATGCGCCTGGTAAATTTGATGAAGCAGCACATTTATCAAGAGATGGATCATTAGATATGTATGAAATTATGAAAGCATTTCATGAAATTGGTTTTGACGGACCGGTTCGTCCAGATCATGGTCGCGCTATTTGGGGAGAGATTGCAATGCCAGGATACGGATTGTATGATCGAGCACTAGGAGCAACTTATTTAAATGGACTTATAGAAGCAATTGAAAAAAGCGACAAAACAAAATAAGAGTAAAATTCTAAATGAGTTAAATAATATAGAGTTTAAATGTAAATTAGGAGGTAATGAATTGAAACTTAGACAAGAAGAATTAAATAATAGAAAGATTTGGGAAGATAACGGATTTGAATTACCACAATTTGATAGAGCTAAAATGATAAAAGCTACTAAAGAAAATCCTGAATGGGTACATTTTGGCGCTGGAAATATATTTCGTGCTTTTCCAGCAGCTGTTTGTCAAGATTTATTAAATAAAGGAATACTTAGCACTGGTATAATAGTTGCTGAAGGTTATGATTATGAAATAATTGAAAAAAGTTTCAAAAAATTTGATGATTTAAATGTTTTAGTAACTTTAAAAGCTAATGGTAGTTTAGAAAAAAAAGTTATTGGAAGTATTGCAGAATCTTTATGTGTTGATACAAGTAATGCGAGTGACTGGAATAGATTAAAAGAAATTTTCAAAAGTAAATCTTTGAAAATGGTTTCTTTTACAATTACAGAAAAAGGTTATAGCTTAGTAGATGGAAGTGGTGAATTTTTAAAAGACGTAGCAACTGATTTTATTAATGATCCAACTTATGTAAAAAGTTATATTGGAAAACTTACTGCACTATGTTACGAAAGATTTAAAAATGGTAAATTACCATTAACACTTGTAAGTATGGATAACTGTTCACATAATGGTACAAAACTTGAGAATGCTATTACTACATTTTCAAATAAATGGGTTGAAAATAAATTAGTAGAACCTGAATTTTTAGCTTATGTAACAGAAAGTATATCTTATCCTTGGACTATGATAGATAAGATTACACCAAGGCCTGCACAATCTGTAATAGATATGCTTGTTGAGATTGGGTTTGAAGAAGCTGAAGTTATAATGACTTCAAAAAATACTTTTATTGCTCCGTTTGTTAATGCTGAGCAACCTCAATATTTAGTTATTGAAGATGATTTTAAGAATGGTAGACTTCCACTTGATAAAGGTGGCGTTATGTTTGCTGATAAAGAGACTGTAGATAAAGTAGAAAAAATGAAAGTTTGTACTTGTTTAAATCCTCTTCATACAGCTCTTGCTATATATGGTTGTCTATTATCTTATACTAAAATATCAGACGAAATGAAAGATAATGAGCTTGTAACACTTATAAAAAATATAGGATATGTAGAAGGATTACCTGTTGTTGTAAACCCAGGTATTATGTCACCTAAAGACTTTATAGATGAGGTAATGAATGTTAGATTACCAAATCCATTTATGCCTGACACACCTCAAAGAATAGTTTGCGATACATCTCAAAAACTTGCTATTCGTTTTGGTGAATCTATCAAGGCTTATGTTGAAGACCCTAAACTAGATGCTAAAAGTTTAACTTTTATACCACTTGCAATAGCTGGATGGTGTCGTTATCTAATGGCTATAGATGATGAGGGAAATACATTCGAATTAAGTCCTGATCCTATGCTTTCATCATTAACTAAGATAATAGATAATATTAAGCTTGGTGAAAATGATAATATACATGATACTCTAGTTAAAATTCTTTCAAATAAGTCAATTATGGGTGTGGATTTATATGAAGTTGGGCTAGGCGATAAAATTGAAGGCTACTTTAAAGAGTTGAATGCTGGAAAAGGCGCTGTACGCACAACACTAAAAAAATACTGTAACCCAAAAGTATAAATATTAAATCAAATCAGTGACTGAATTTTACAAGGGTAAACTCCTTGTGAAATTTTGTTATTATAAAATAGCACACGTTAACAATTTAGTATGAAGTATGACGCTAACTATGTTATAATATAATGAGATTAATATTTTCAAAATATAAAGTAAGAGGTGTAATTAATGAAAAGAATTAAAATAATACAAAAGTTAACTGAATATGGAATAGTAGCTGTTATTAGAGCGAATTCTAAAGAAGAAGGCGTGAAAATTGTAGATGCTGTTACAAAAGGTGGAATCAATGCAATTGAAGTTACAATGACAGTACCAGGTGCAATAGATGTAATAAAAGAATTAACTGAGATATATAAAGATAATGCAGAAGTACTTATAGGAGCAGGAACTGTTCTTGACCCAGAAACTGCAAGAGCGTGTATTTTAGCTGGAGCAAAATATATAGTAAGTCCAAGTTTAAATCCAGAAACTATAAAATTATGTAACAGATATAGAATTGCTGTTATGCCAGGAATTATGACAGTTAAAGAAGCTATCGAAGCATTAGAACTTGGTGTTGAAATAGTAAAAGTATTCCCAGGAAATGTTTTTGGACCACAAATAATAAGTTCTTTAAAAGGACCACTTCCACATGCTAACTTTATGCCAACAGGTGGAGTATCACTTGATAATGTTAAAGATTGGATTAAAGCAGGTGCTGTTGCAGTAGGAACTGGCGGAGATTTAACTAAGGGTGCTAAAACTGGAGATTATAAATTAGTAACAGAGACTGCTGCTAAATTTGTTGAGGCAGTTAAAAAAGCAAGAGCGTAGAAATAACTAAGATCTTAGATACATACTAGATAGAATAAATATTATAGCAGTACATACCAATTGGTATGTACTGAATTTATAGGAGGCAATATTATGGGAAAATTTATAACATTCGGTGAAATCATGCTTAGACTTGCACCAGTAGGATTTGAAAGATTTGCACAATCAAAAGAATTTGGTGCTGTTTATGGTGGAGGAGAAGCAAACGTTGCTGTATCACTTTCAAATTATGGTAAGGATGCTTACTTTGTAACAAAATTACCAGAACATGAAATCGGTCAAGCTGCAGTAAATGAACTTAGAAAATATGGCGTAGACACTAACATGATAGTAAGAGGCGGAGATAGAGTAGGCATTTATTATTGTGAAAAAGGTGCTTCTCAAAGACCTTCTAAAGTAATCTATGATAGAGCTTATTCTTCTATTGCAGAAGCTAAAAGAGAAGATTTCAATTGGAAAGAAATATTTGCGGATGCTGAGTGGTTCCATTTTACAGGAATAACACCTGCACTATCTGATGAATGTGCAGCTATTACACTTGATGCAGTAAAGGCAGCAAAAGAAGCTGGAGTTATGGTAAGTGTTGATTTAAACTTTAGAAAAAAACTTTGGAGCAGTGAAAAAGCTGGTAAAGTAATGGGCGAAATCGTTAAATATTGTGATTTAGTAATAGCAAATGAAGAAGATGCAGAAAAAGTTTTCGGAATTAGTGCTGAAGGAACAGATATAACTGGTGGAACTATAAGTGGCGAAGGTTATAAAAATGTTGCAAAGAAGCTTAAAGATCTATTTGACTTAAAGTATGTTGCAATTACACTTCGCGAGAGTTTCTCAGCATCAGAAAATGGTTGGTCTGCAATGTTCTATGATGGAAAAGAATATTATAGTTCTAAAAAATATAAAATGCATATAGTAGATAGAGTTGGCGGCGGAGATTCATTTGGTGCTGGAATAATATATGGTTTAACATCAGGTCTTTCACATCAAGATTCACTTGAATATGCAGTTGCTGCTTCTTGCCTTAAGCATACTATTGAAGGAGACTTTAATCTTGTGTCTAAAGAAGAAGTAGAAACACTTATGAATGGTGATGCTTCTGGAAGGGTGCAAAGATAATTATGGATGTTATAACTTTTGGAGAGTCTATGGTTTTATTTGGGCCAGATTCCTCAGGGCCTTTAAGATATGTTCAAAACTTTAACAAGTCTATTGCAGGTGCAGAGTCAAATGTAGCTATTGCACTTGCAAAACTTGGACATCAGGTTGGTTGGTTTTCAAAACTTGGGGACGACGAATTCGGAAGGTATATTCAGACTACAATTAGAGGTGAAGGTGTAGATGTATCTAGAGTAATATCTGATCCTAGTAAAAATACAGGTATATTGTTTAAGGAAAGATTTATGCATTCTAATCCTAATGTATATTACTATAGGAAAGGTTCGGCGGCCAGCACACTGATGCCGGAAGAACTAGATGAAGAGTATATTAAAAACACAAAAATACTTCATATTACAGGCATTACACCTGCTCTTTCAGAGAGTTGCAGAAAAACATTATTTAGAGCTATAGAAATTGCGAAAAGCAATAATGTTTTGGTGTCTTTTGACCCGAATATTAGACTTAAATTATGGAGCCAAGAAGAGGCAATACCTGTGCTACTTGAAATCGCAAAACAATCAGATATAATTTTCCCAGGTATAGATGAAGGGGAAATGCTTCTTGGACTTACAAATCCTGAAGATATTGCTCAAGGATTTATGGATATGGGATGTAATATTGTAGCTGTAAAACTTGGAAAAGAAGGTTGTTATGTAACTGACTCAGTTAATAAATTATATGTAAATTCATATAGATTAGAAAATCCACAAGATACTGTGGGCGCTGGGGACGGATTTGCAGCAGGTTTCTTATCAGGTATGTTAAGTAAATTAGATTTAAAAGGATGCGCAGAGTATGCAAATGGAGTTGGAGCCATGGCAGTCCTTGTAAAGGGAGATATGGAAGGTTACCCTAGTATTGAACAATTGATGGCGTTTATTGGAAAAACAAAAACAATCGAAAGATAGGGAGGAATAGAAATGAATTTAAATAAAGAGACATATAAGGAATATAAACAATATCCTGAAAAAGTTCTTCAATTCGGCGAGGGTAATTTTTTAAGAGCTTTTGTTGATTGGCAAATTGACAAGATGAATAAAGAAGCTGGATTTAATGGTAGTGTGGTAGTTGTTCAGCCTATCGAGTTTGGACTAGTAGATAAATTAAATGAGCAAGATGGTTTATACACACTTTATTTACAAGGAATGAACGAAGGTAAAGCAATAGCTGAGCATTCAGTAATAAATAGTATAAGTCGTGGAATAAATCCTTATACTCAGCATGATGAATACTTGAAAATTGCTGAAAACCCAGAGTTAAGATTTGTTTTCTCAAACACTACTGAAGCTGGAATTGCGTATGATGAAACTGATAAGCTAGAAGATAAACCTCAAAAAAGTTTTCCAGGAAAGCTTACAGCACTTATGTACCATAGGTTTAAAACATTTGATGGATCTAAGGATAAGGGACTTATAATAATTCCTTGTGAACTTATAGACAGAAATGGTGATAAACTTAAAGAAATAATTTTAAAACTTGCTGGGCATTGGAATTTAGAAGCTGAATTTGCAACTTGGATAAATGAAGCAAATACTTTCTGCTCTACACTTGTTGATAGAATAGTACCAGGATACCCAAGAGATACTATCAAAGAAATAACGCAGGAACTTGGATATGTTGATAACCTAGTTAATGTCGGAGAACATTTTCATCTTTTCATTATTGAAGGACCAAAATGGATTGAAAATGAATTCCCTGCAAGTAAAGCAGGTCTTAATGTTAAATTTGTTGATGATATGACTCCTTACAGAACAAGAAAGGTAAGAATACTTAATGGTTCACATACATCACTTGTGCCAGTATCATACCTTTATGGATTAAATACAGTTGCACAGTCAGTTGAACATGAAGTTATGGGTAAATTCATTAAAGATACAATATATGATGAAATAATTCCTACATTAGACCTTCCGGAAGAAGAGTTATCATATTATGCAAAAGTTGTTCTTGAAAGATTTATGAATCCTTTTGTTAAACATTATTTAATGAGTATATCTTTAAATTCAATGTCCAAATATGAAACAAGAGATTTACCTTCATTATTACAATTTGTAAAAATAAAGAAAGAGTTACCTAAAAGATTAGTATTCTCTTTAGCTGCACTTATGGAGTTCTATAAAGGCAAACGCGGAGAAGAAGTAATTAAATTATCTGATGACGCTGATGTTTTAGAACTATATAAAACAGCGTGGGATAATTGTGATGGAAGTGAAGTAGCTTTGAAAAAATTAGTGACTACTATCCTTTCTTACAAAAAAGTTTGGAAAATGGATTTGAATGAAGTTAAAGGCTTAACAGATGCAGTAACGCATTATTTAACTAGCATTGAAAAAGTTGGAACAGTAGAAGCAATTAAAGAAGTTCTCTAATCATATTTTACAAAAAAAGTCCTCCACTTTTAGAAGTGGGGGACAAATACTATTACAAAAAGAGATTCAAGTGGAAGTGGGGTAAGACTTTTGAAAAATATAATACAGATAAATGAAAACGATAATATAGTAGTGGCATTGACTGATTTAACAAAACATGAAGTGATTATCATAAGAAATAAAGAGGTAACATTAAAAGAAGATGTTAAAAGAGGACATAAAATAGCAATAAGTGATATTAAAATGGATGAAAATATTGTAAAATATGGGTTTCCAATAGGGCACTCAGTTGTTGATGTATTTGAAGGGCAATGGGTCCATACTCATAATATAAAAACAAACTTGGATGGAATAAAAGAATATAAATTCGATCAGAAACTTATAGAAAATACCTATACCAATAGAAACTTAACTTTTAATGGCTATAAAAGAATTGATGGAAATGTAGGTATTAGAAATGAGCTTTGGATAGTGCCTACTGTTGGTTGTGTAAACGGGATAGCTGATAGAATTATTGATAAGTTCAAAGAGATGGTAGGGGATTTAACTATAGATAATGTTGAAGTATTAAAGCATAACTATGGTTGTTCGCAGCTTGGAGATGATCATATAAGTACAAGAACAATATTAGGAGATGCCGTTAAACATCCAAATAACGGCGGAGTTTTGGTATTAGGACTTGGATGTGAAAACAACGGTATGGATGATTTTAAGAAATCCTTAGGGGATTTTAATGAAAAAAGAGTTAAGTTCTTGATTTCTCAAGAAGTTTCTGACGAAATACAAGAAGGGGCAAATCGTCTTGTAGAGCTTTATGAAATTATGAAAGAAGACAAAAGAGAAGTCTGTAGCTTATCAGAACTTAAAATTGGTTTAAAATGTGGAGGTTCTGATGGACTTTCTGGCATTACAGCAAATCCTCTTGTAGGAAAATTTTCAGATTTCCTTGTAGCACAGGGCGGTAGCACAATATTAACAGAAGTACCAGAAATGTTTGGAGCAGAAACTCTTCTTATGGCTAGATCTAAAAATGAAGAGGTTTATAACAAAACTGTTCATTTAATTAATGATTTCAAAGAATATTTTATGAAGTATGACCAACCAGTGTATGAGAATCCTTCGCCAGGAAATAAAGCTGGAGGAATAACTACTCTTGAGGATAAATCACTAGGTTGCACTCAAAAGGCAGGCACAGAAACGGTTGTGGATGTACTTAAATATGGAGAGACATTAACGAAAAAAGGACTTAATCTTTTAAGTGCTCCAGGTAATGATTTAGTAGCAGCTTCTGCGCTCGCAGCATCTGGATGTCAAATGGTTCTTTTCACAACAGGTAGGGGTACTCCATTTGGTAGTTTTGTACCTACAATGAAGATATCAACAAACACTCAAATATTTGAATTAAAACCTCACTGGATTGATTTTAATGCAGGAAGTTTAGTTCAAGATAAATCTTTAGAAGATTTAACTGAGGAACTTGTAGAATATATAATTAGAGTAGCGAATGGAGAATTAGTTAACAATGAAAAAAATAATTTCAGAGAGTTAGCTATTTTTAAGAGTGGAGTAACACTTTAATTAAAATTATATTTAATAAACAACTTGATTAAATACAGAAAATGATTAAAAAAAATATCGGAGGTTTACAAATGGTAATTGATAAATTAAGTAATGCAGCTCAATATTATGGTCTTTCTGGTAGAATAGAAAAGGCTCTGAAATATTTACAAAATACAGATTTGAAAAATCTTGAAATAGGTAAACATGAAATTGACGGAAAGAATATTTTTGTTGCTGTTTCCGAATATGATGCAAAAGACATAGAATTAGGTAAGTGGGAAGCCCACAAGAATTATTTAGATATACAATATGTGGTTTCTGGTAAAGAGAAAATTGGATATGCTTCAATCGATGAAATGAAAATGGTTGGTGAATATAACAAAGTAAAAGATGTGATGTTTTTAGAGGGAGAAGGAGATTTATTATTAGTTAATGAAGGAACTTTTGCAATATTTGCACCTCAAGATGCTCATATGCCTGGAATTAAGGTTAATGCTGGACAACATGTCAAGAAGATAGTTGTAAAGATTTTAGCATAGATATTAGCCATAAATTCAAACAAAATATATTATAAAAGGAGAAATTAATATGGATTTTAATAATGATTGCTTTTACTGCGTAAAGGACCCGCGACTTACTAACTTAATGATCGAAATATGTCAACTTGAGGCTTCAACATTATATTTATTTAAAGAACAGACTTACAAGGGAAGATGTGTTGTAGCGTACAACGGACATAAAAATGAGCTTTTTGATTTAAATGATGAAGAGCGCGATCTTTACATGAAAGATGTTGCTAAAGTTGCAAGAACTTTAAGTAAGGCATTTTCAGCTGATAAAATTAATTACGGTGCTTATGCAGATACAATGACTCATCTTCATTATCATATAGTTCCTAAATATAAGAATGGACCTAGTTTTGGAGGAACATTTGAAATGATGCCTAAAGATAAAGTTCTTCTTAAAGATGATGAATATAATGAGTTAATAAACATAATCAAAGGAAATTTGTAAGAGTTTTTTACTAAATAAACCATATTTTACTGGGATGCATTGAATTAAGTTCATATGCATCCTTTTTATTTTTATCAGATAGACAAATATTAGACTATAAATAAATTAAATAGTATAATGAGAATATAATATTCTACCAAAACTACTGTATATCTTAAAGGAGCTTAAAATGAAACTTAATAAGATTTCTAATAAAAAAACAATAGGGAGCAAGGTGTTTAATAATTTTGTCCTCATTATCTTGCTTATGAGTATTGGTTTCATTTTTTCACTCTATGAAAGAAAAATTACCTCTGAGAACTATGATGAGTTTACAAACATTAACATTAAATTAAGTAAACTTTCTCTTGAGTTTAGCAATAGCTGGGGTTATTTTAATATGTTTGTAAAAACTAAGGATAACGAGAACATTCAAAAATATACTGATTCGAATAATAAAATAGAAAATTTATCTATTGACATAGAACCCTATATTAATAAAGATGAGAATAGTAGTATTTATTTAAGAAATTTAAATAACATGTTTGACTATTATAAAATTGAATCAGATCAGTTGATGAGTAAAATTATGAATTCAGAAAAATTGGATCAAAAAAGTTATGATAAACTTACTGAAATAAAAACATTATATAATTATATAACAAAACATTCAGAGTCTTTACTTGTTACATATTTGGACTATAGTAATTTAAAATATTCTACATCAGTTCAAAAATACAAAAATACAGAAATAAAGATATATACTTCATTAATTTTTATAATACTGATTAGTTTCATTTACACAATGCTTGTAAGTAGAGATTTAAACAATACTATAGGTAGACTTAAAACATATGCAGAACTTTTAACAGATGCAAAATGGGAAATACCTGATCTTAAAGATCAAAAGTATGACGAGTTAAACAGCCTTGCGAAGGCCTTTGATAAAATGAAACATAGTATCCGTAAATTTATCGAGGAAATAAATGAAAAAATAGAAATTGAAAATAATTATCATGAGGAGAAACTTAAAAGTACGCAAAAGGATAAGTTAATTAAAGAAACACAATTATCAGCGCTTCAATCGCAGATGGATCCACACTTTTTATTTAATACATTAAATACTATTAGCAGAATGGCTATGTTTGAGGACGCTAATCAAACAGTTAAACTAATAGAGGCTACTTCAAAGATACTTAGATATAATTTAGACTGTAAAGATAAAATGGTTAAGTTAAAAGAAGAAATGTATATGATAAAAGCATATGTTATTATACAAGAAACTAGATTTCAAGATCAAATGAGTTTTATGTTTGATATAGAACAGAATCTAGATTCTGTTAAAGTTCCTCCAATGCTAATACAACCAATAGTTGAAAATGCAATAGTTCATGGTTTAAAAGAAATGGATAATGGGGGTATTATAAACATAACAATTAATAAGAAAAATAACTTTATATATATTACAATTAAAGATAACGGTATTGGAATGGATGATGAAAAAATTAATGCTTTATTTAGTGAGGTTAAAAGTAAATCAACTGGACTTGGAGTTTTTAATGTGAAAAAAAGATTAGAACTCTACTTTAACAGAAATGATTTAATCGAAATTCATAGCCAAATAGGTGAAGGCACACAAGTAATAATTTCTATTCCAATAGAGGAGAGTGAAGATATTGTTGAAGCTTTTAATAGCTGAAGATGAGGCATTAGAGAGAAAAGCGCTTAGATTTCTTTTGAAAAAATACTTTTCGGAAAGCATTGAAGTTGTGGGTGAAGTAAGTAATGGTAGAGATGGGGTTGATATGGCTTTTTCACTCAACCCTCATATTATATTGATGGATATCCACATGCCGATAATGGATGGTTTAGAAGCTTGTAGTATTATTAGGAAAAGATGCCTAAAAACTGAATTTATAATTTTAACTGCATTTAATTACTTTGATTACGCAAAACAAGCAATACATATTGGAGTAAGTGATTATTTATTAAAACCTTTTTCAAATGACGAATTTATTAATTCATTAAATAAGGTGATTAATAAAATAAATTCAAAAAATTTAGTAGTTATTAAAAACAATGAATTAGCTGAGAATTACAAACAAATTTCTCCTTATGTTGAAAAGCAAATGATTGAAAATATAGCTTATGGAGTTACATTAACAGATATTCAATTTAATGAATATAGGCATATTTTAATGATTGATAGTCTTATGTTTTGCTGTATTATATTTAATTCAAATGAAAAAAATGTCTTTAACGAAAACAGTATTCATTTAATAAAAAGTAAATTGAGTGTATTATTCCCTAAAATTATAGGAGGATTATGTTTAAATGACATTATATTATTTATTTTCGACGAAGATATTGGAAGTAAAATGTTAAGTAGAGAGTATGAAAATTTGTTGAATAATCTACGTACTGATTTTAAATTTGAATATGATATAATTTTATCTATAGGCGCTTCTGCAATAAATGAGGGCTTAAATCAATTATATTTATCCTATAAAGATGCAAATAGGTGTTCTAAAAATACTGATAATAAAAATTCTGGGTATGAAGAGATTAAAGAAAATAATAGCATTAAATATATAAATGAAGTTAATCATATTTTAAGTGGTTTTATTATAAAAGAGGATTTAAATGGAGCATTAGTTGAATTAGATACAATACTAAGTAATTTATTAGTCGGAGTGGGAAGTCCTGATATTTCAGTAGTAAAGGAAACACTTTTAGTTATTCTAGATAGTGTTATTGATGACATAGATAATTTCATAGGAAAAGATTTCAAAGGGTTTAGCAAGGATAATATACTCAAAGAATTGATTGATTTATCAAAACCCTCAGATATAAAGAATTGTGTAAGTCTGATACTAAAAAATCTTATAACTTACATATTAAATTATAAAAAAAGTAAAAATATCGATGTTGTTGAAAAGGTTAAAGATTACATTGAAAACAATTATATGAATGATGTAAGCTTAGATCATTTAGCATCATATGTATCTATGAGTAGTTTTTATCTAAGTAGGATATTTTCAAAATCTTATGGTATTAACATTAAGGAATATATAATTAAGATTAGAATGGAGAAAGCAAAGACGATGCTTATTGAAGGAAATAAGTCTGTTAAACAGATTGCTTTTGAAGTTGGATACATGGATCAAAACTATTTTAGCAAAGCTTTTAAGAAGTATACTAATATATCACCAAAGGAATATTGTAATTTATAATTTATTATTTAGATTTACAAAATTAATTTGCATAACTTAATTTATTAAGCTATTATAATTAATAGAAACTATATTGTTAAATAATTCTGGGAGATAATAATTAATAATTGTTATATGCCACAGAGGACTACAAGGAGGAATAGAAATATGATAGTAAGAAATGATGATGTCAAACTTGATGAACTTGGTAAAGGTGTATCTCGTAAAGTACTAGCACATGTTCCAAGTGTTATGATGGTACAAGTGAATTTTATTAAAGGTGCTATTGGAGAAATTCATGAACATGTACATGAACAGATTAGTTATATTATAAAAGGAAGTTTTGAAGTAAGCATTGATGGTAAAAAAGAAATAGTAAAAGCTGGTGATACTTTTTATGTTAAACCAAACGCATTGCATGGCGTTGTAGCACAAGAAGATTCAACTATATTAGATGTATTTACACCTCAGAGAGAAGATTTTCTTTAAAATATAAATCATATAATTTCCCATTATCATTTGATTTCTTATGATAGTGGGAATTTTTAATGTATTTCGTACTATATTTTATATCATGACAACCGATTACATACAATCGCAAGTTTTTCATCTAGTAAAGGGTTTCAGCAAATAGTATTATAAGACTATAAATTAAAACATTCTAGGGGGGCAAAAATAATGAATAAAAAGAAATTTATCGCAATATTCTCATGTCTTGTACTTACTGTAGGTGTACTTGTAGGTTGTGGAAGTAAAACTTCTGATACAAAAGATGCTAAGGTAGCGACTAAATCGGTTACTTTAAGAATGTCTGATAATCAACCTGAAGGATATCCAACAATACTAGGTGATCAAGCATTTGCGAAAGAAGTAGAAGCAAAAACTAATGGAAGAATAAAAATAAAAGTATTTGGAGGATCTCAACTTGGAGATGAAAAGAGTGCTATAGAACAAGTTCAATTCGGTGGTATTGATGCAATACGTATAGGTGCTGCGCCACTAGCTGAATTTAATAAAGAAATAGGAGCGTTAATACTTCCTTATCTTTATAAAGATAAAGATCATATGTTTAGAGTTTTAGAAGGACCTGTAGGAGAAAAAATATTTAAAAGTTTAGAAGCTGACAGTAAGATTGTAGGACTTAGCTGGGTAGATTCTGGGGCAAGAAATTTCTATAATACTAAAAAAGATGTTAAAACTCCTGAAGACTTAAAAGGATTAAAGATTAGAGTTCAGGAAAGTAAACCTATGATGGATATGGTAAAAGATTTAGGAGCATCTCCTACTCCAATGGCTTATGGTGATGTATACAGTGCATTACAAACTGGCGTTGTAGATGGAGCAGAAAACAATTGGCCAAGTTTCTTATCTTCTAATCATTATCAAGTAGCAAAACATATTACAATAGATGAACATACAAGAGTTCCAGAAATGATAGCATTTAGTAAAATATCTTGGGACAAAATATCACCAGAAGATCAAAAAATAGTAAAAGCTGCAGCTATTGTTGGAGCAACAGTAGAAAGAGCTGAATGGATTAAACAGTCCGATGCAGCACAAGCTACAATAGTTTCAAAAGGTGGAGTTACAATTACTAAAATTGATGATGCTGCTAAAGCAAAATTCCAAGCCGCAGTTAAACCTATGTATGAGGCAAATACAGAATGGAAAGAAACAGTTGATGCAATAATTGCAACAAAATAATTAAAGTTTAACATTAGGAACTCGTCTTTTGAGGTAATATTATAACAGCTTAAGCGGGTTCCTTCACTTTATAAAAATAAAGGAGTGAAATGAAATTGAGTACATTAAAAAAGGTATTAAATAAAGTAGACAATGTTATAGAATATATATGTATGGTAACTTTAGTGGTTTTAGTTTGTATAGTTTTCTTCCAGGTATTTACTAGATATATATTAGGATTTACCCCTCGTTGGTCTGAGGAAACGGCTGTAATATTAATGATATGGCTAGGATTTATTACGACTGCCATTGGTGTAAAAAGAGGTACTCATTTGAGCATAAGTGCTGTAGTTGATTTATTCCCAAAATCAGTACAAAATATAATCTCTTATATTGATGAATTAGCAGTAATGTTTTTCGGAATAATTTTATTAATTTATGGTAGGGACTTAACTATTCATACAATGACTTCAACTCTTCCTGCGACACAACTTCCAGCAGGAGTGTTATACGCAGCTTTACCAGTTGCAGGTTTTATGATAATAATATATACTATTGCAAGAATTTTAGAAAAATTAACAGCAAAACAAAAATAGAGTCGATTATAATTAAATTTAATTCTTGATGAAACAATAACTTGGTAAAACAAACTTGAAGTACATTCAATAGGAGGTAAATTATGGATAGTAATACAATAGCGATTCTTATATTACTCGGAGTATTCTTCGGATTGCTTATAATAAAAGTACCAATCACTTTCGCATTAGGTCTTTCAGCTACTGCAGCAGCAATATATATGGAAATTCCACTAATGTCAATTGTACAACAAATAGGAAAAGGAATTAGTTCATTCTCTTTAATCACTATTCCTTTCTTTATACTAGCAGGAGAGATTATGGGTCAAGGTGGTATTTCTACAAGACTTGTTAACTTTTCAAAAGTAATAGTTGGAAGAATAAGAGGCGGACTAGCTATGGTAGATGTACTTGCTTGTTTATTCTTTGGAGGACTTTCTGGTTCTTCAGTAGCAGATACAACATCTATAGGATCTATTATGATTCCTATGATGGAGCAAGAAGGTTATGATAAAGATTTCGCAGTTTGTGTAACAATAGCTTCAGCGACGCAAGGAGTACTTGTACCTCCAAGTCATAATCTAATTCTTTATTCACTGGCAGCTGGTGGAGTATCAATAAGTAGTTTATTCTTAGCTGGTATTCTTCCTGGAATTGTCCTAGGTGGATCAGTAATGTTGTTTAGTTACTTCATAGCTGTAAAAAGAAAATATCCAGTAAGTGCATCAATCCCTTTTAAACAAAAGATCCATATGTTAAAGGATGGTATTCTTGGTCTATTTACAGCAGTAATTATTATGGGTGGCATTATGTCTGGTATTTGTACTGCTACAGAATCAGCAGCACTTGCAACAGTTTATGCATTTATCATTACGTTCTTTGTATATAAAGATGTACCAATGTCTAGAATGGGAGATATACTTAGAAAATCATTAAAAACAGTTGCAATGGTTATGGGACTTATAGCAGCATCAGCAGCTTTCGGCTGGATGATTGCAATGGTTCAGTTGCCCGCACTCGTAACTAGTGCATTAATAACAATAACAGACAATAAGATAGTAATATTCTTACTTATAAATCTTATATTGCTTGCATTAGGTATGATAATGGACATGGCTCCATTAATTCTTATTGCTACACCAATATTATTACCAGTAGCAATTAGTTTTGGTATGGATCCAATCCAGTTTGGAATTATATTAATGTTAAATCTTGGTATAGGGTTACTTACACCACCAGTTGGTTCAACATTATTCGTAGGTTGCTCTATAGGAAATATATCTATAGAGAAAGTTGTAAAAGCATTATTACCGTTCTATGCAGTTATGGTATTTGTACTACTACTTTTAACTTTTATTCCAGCAATTTCATTATTTATTCCTCACATGTTCGGATAATGATATAAAACGATTTACTTTTTAAGGGAAGCCAAAAATGGTTTCCCTTATTTTTATTTTAAGAATATTATGAATTAAAGGTTAATATGTAACATAGGAATTAACCTTTTTATTAAAAAATCAAATATTTGTATAATTACACAATTGTGTAAATGTAATAGTTATTATAAACTGTAGATATAGAAATACAGGCAAGATTTGAGTGGAAAACAAATAAAGTATTTAATGAGGTAAATTAAATTATATAATCTTATAAAATAAGTGGGGGATAAAAATGAAAATTTTAAAAAATATGTTGAAAATAGAGATAAAGGATGAATCAAACAGTACAATAAGTGAAATTTCTGGGGAAGATGAAATCTCGCTTATATACACAAAAAAGTATAAAGACGGCGATAAAATTTGTTTTACTAAATCATCTGTTAATAAATATATAATCATTAATATAGATAATGAATTATCAGAATCACTAATATATGTTCCGGGAAATACATTAGAATTTTCTATACCATTTGGAGAAGATTCCATACCATATTCACTAAGCACGTTTAAGGACAACACACATACTATTAGTATGCGTATTGCATCGAATGAGGAAGTTTATTCTTATAGAAATCTTGCAGTAAATGTAATGGATCAGCGCGGTGATACAACATATTATCCTCATGTAACCGCAAACGTTGAGACCAGAAATGAGGCAGTATTTGCTGCTCGAAATACAATTGATGGGCAAACTAATAATCAGGGTCATGGGGTATGGCCATTTGAGTCTTGGGGAACTGGGCAAAGAGATGATGCAGAACTTATTGTTGATTTTGGTAGAAAAGTAGAAGTGGATAAAATTGCGTTATACTTAAGAGCAGATTTTCCACATGATACGTATTGGAGCAACTTAACAATAGTATTCTCTGATGGAACTCAAATGGACGTAGATACGATAAAGACAACCGAAGCTCAGTATATCAAGTTTAATAAAAAAAGAGTTAATTGGGTTAAATTGTTGAATTTTAAAATGGCGGACGAACCGGCGGAATTTGCAGCATTAACAGAAATCCAGGTTTATGGAACTGATATTAAAGAGATATAAGTAAAATGTTCCACTATATATTACGTCAATGTAATAATAGTATTATCACTTATGCCTATATCCCATAGGTGCTAGTCCAACATTTTTTTTAAATATCCTGCTAAAATACAGAGGGTTCTGATAACCAATCAAATCACCTATCTCACCAATTGTAAGAGAATTGCCAAGTAATAAATTTTTAGCTTTGTTTATTCTGATATTAGTAATATATTGAGTTGGGGTTTTGCCAGTATAGCTTTTAAAACTTCTAATAAACCAGCAGCAACTAATATTGTGATCATTAGCATAATCTTTTATGCTAATGGTCTTATTAAAGTTGTCATTAAAATATTCTATTGATTCATCTAATAGTTTATTTTGTTTATAGGTTGGAGATTTGGATTCTACTAGATATCGGTAGCACAAGGTAACTAATTCTTTTATGTATAGGTTACATAACTCAAAATATTGTCCTTTAGAAAATTGTAATTCTTTAATAATTTTATCGAAAAGTAATGGAATGTCACCATTAATTCCGACAAAGAAAATCCTCTCATTTAATAAATTGTTGTCTTCTAGAAGTTTAAGAGCATTGTAGCCAGAAAAGTGAAGCCAGTAGATAACTGGAGAAGTTTCATTGCTGTACTGATAACATTGATCTTCACCAGGTAGATATAGGACTATATTACCTTCACTTAGCACTTGTTCTTCACCGTTAATATTGAAAAGAGCAATTCCTTTAGCTACATATAATAACTGATAATCATCTCTTCCACCAGGTCTATAGGTTTTAAATCTTTTTTGTTTAACAAGCTCATACCTTCCACAACTGTTAATTGCTATATCGTATAATGTATTTACTATATCCTCAAATTCATTTTTAAAAAATCCTACTAACATTTTCATAATTAAAAATCTCCAATATACTAGATTATAAAGAATAATAAATAATATTAAAAATCTACCTTTTTAATATTATCTCTTAAAATACTCTTAGTGTCTATAGTCATTAGATTTTTATATAAACTTGTTATGCGAGAGTTATCAGCTTATTGCAATTTATTAGTTTAGTGAGTTATAATAAATATGTAGTTATAATTAATATTTAAGACAGAAGATGGGGGTAATAAAAATGAACATTAAAAAATATACGAATATTGTTGTTGTTATTTTATCATTAGTTATATTTATAGCTTACAGTAAATTAATAGCGATTGTTTTACTTATTGGATATGTTGTATATAAGAGTTTTGCAACAATTATCTACTATATTGGTAGCAATAAATATAAAAGAAATCAAATTGATGAGGCTTATAATTACTTTGAAAAGGCCTATAATATAAATAATTCCCCAATGAAAATAAAATTGTATTACATATATTATTTGTTGCTTAGAGGTGATTTGGACAAATCAGATAAATTATTAAAACAACTTTCACAGAATAAATTAACAGATGATGATGAAATTAGCATAAAACTTAATATGTCAATTGTTATGTGGAAGAAGAATAATATAGATGAAGCAGTTATTATACTTATGGAATTATATGAAAAATATAAAACCACTATTATATATCAAAATTTAGGGTATTTTTTAATTTTGCAAAATAAATATGATAAAGCTCTTGAGATGAATCTTGAGGCATATGATTATAACTCTACCAATGCAGGTATATTGGACAACCTAGCAACTTCTTATTGTATGTTAGGTGAATATGATAAGTCTTTAAAAATATATGAGGAATTAATGCTAGAAAAGCCTACTTTTCCTTCAGCTTATTATTACTATGCATCTACATTATTACATTTAAATAAAACTGAAGAAGCACTCCAAAACTTAAATCAAGCTTTAAAGTGCAACTTTACATTTTTGAGTGCTATTTCAAAAGAAGAGATAGAAGCTAAAATAACTGAAATAGAAAGTTCAACAAAATTATTAGTTAAATAGTATTTCTTATTTATTTATAAAGCGAAACCAACTCATATTTAATTGACCATTTATTATAAGAAAAACTTTGTGAATACCAGTTATAGGACTTATATTGCAAGAGGTAGTAATATAAGTTTTCATGTCAAGGCCAGCGGGAACGTTACATGTTCCAACAATTGGTCCATCAAGTTTATCAAGTCTTACTTCAATATCAGCATTCGCGAGTACATTAGATACTCTTGCTTCAAAAGAGGATACACCATTTCTCAAATCACTATTACCAAAATTAACGTCATCAAACATAATAAAACTATTTGTTTTTTTAGTGTGTACGCTAGTACCACCTTCAAAACACTCATCTAGGATAATTCCATTGTAATCATCGTAGTTTTCTGCTCTTGTAACTTTAGTAAGGTATCTAGGAGGGATTATCTCACCTTCAATTTTAATAGTTTGGCTTAGTTTAATGTTTTGAGACGAATTGCCAATGGAAATCTCATAATCGCCAGTCTCCACGCAAAATACCGATCTTGTTACATCCCAAAAAGAAAAATCTGAGTCGCATAATGAGAAATTAATAGTTTTAAACTCTTTTGCTAAGAGATGTATTCTACTAAAACCTTTTAATTCCTTAAAGGGTCTTTTAACTCTAGATAATTTAGAACTTATATACATTTGAACTACTTCATCACTATCAGTGGAACCAGTATTTTCAACTTGAACACTAACATCAATATGACCATCAGATTTTTGAAGAAATAGATCACTATACCCAAAAGTTGAGTACGTTAACCCATAGCCGAAGGGGTATAAGGGCGTTTGATCAAAATACATATACGTCCTTTTGCTTTTTATAATATCGTAATCTAGCATATAGGGTAGTTGCTCTAGTGATTTATACCAGGTCATGTTTAATTTACCAGATGGGCTATAGTCACCAAATAAAACGTCAGCAATCGCATTACCAAGTTCTTGTCCACCAGGCGCTGAATATATTATCGCCGGGATATTATCATTTTCCCAATTTATTGCATAGGGATAACTTCCAACTATTACAACTATGGTGTTAGGATTAGTCTTATAAACTGCTTCTATAAGGTCCTGTTGAGCCTTAGGTAAGGCTATATCTTCTCTATCATTTTCTTCTTTACCATTAATCATAGGATTATTTCCAACAACAACTATTGCAACTTCTGCAGTTTTTGCAGCTTCAACTGCTTCTTTTATACCGTCGATAACAATGGTTTTTCTAAAACTCTCAATATTAATAGATTCATCTTCCTCAACTTTTGATTGATTAACGTTAACAGAAAGTATATTGCTTGAAAGAGTTATGTTTTTGCCATCCCATGTTTTAAGTGAATAAGAGAATCTGCTAATATCTTCAAGTTCTAAATTATACAGTTCTTTAACAAACCAACCAAAAGCCTCAGCTGAAGATGCAGTTATTACTCCATCATCATTAGTTGTAAGAAATTTATCATTTCCTATTGATTTTAATGTAGAGCTACCCCAGCCCCAATCTGAGAGTTCAAAAGTTTCATTTGCCGTTACTACGTCTTTATTCGCAATTACTAAATTATGATTTGAGGCATCAACAGATAAATACTTTTCTCTAGATATTGATTTTAAAGTAATTTGGTCATAACCGTTTACATGGATTACTTCGCTAGTAGGTAATTTACTTTTAATTCCTTGTAGAGGAGTCACCTTGTATGGATGAACTCCACAATACCAATCCTTATAAACTACATCACTAAGAGGTCCTATAACTGCAACCTTGTTTAACTTATCTTTATTTAATGGAAGAATGTTATTTTCATTTTTTAATAATACAATAGCTTCTTGAGCGGCCCTTTTAGCTAGTTCATTATGTTTTTCTGAGCAAATAACTGATGAACTTATTTTTGAGTATGGATTTAACTCGTCAGGGTCAAATTGACCAAGTCTAAAGCGTACTTTGAAAATATTAAAGATAGCTTTATCTATTTCAGATTCTAAAATTAAACCTCTATCAAAGGCCTCCTTAGTTGATTTCATTACGAGGGTAACGTCATCTGTAAAACAATCAACACCACTTTTAATGGCTGTAGCCATAGTCTCTGCGTGTGTTTCGTAATATTTATGAAACTCTACAGTTTGGCTCATATCACCACCATCACATACTACAAAACCACGTAGACCCCATTCATCTTTTACTACATTTTGTACTTCAGGATTTAGGATACATGGAGTTCCATTTATAGAATTATACGCAGTCATCATTGAATAGGCACCGCCTTCAACAAAGGCAGGTTTAAAAGCTTTTAAGTAATATTCTTGTTTATTACGTGGGTCTATGCTAGAAGAACACCAAATTCTACCTTCTTCATTATTATTAGCGTAGAAATGTTTTGGAGCTGCTGCCATTTTTAAATAAAAGTCATCATATCCTTGCATCCCACGAATTAAACCAGAGGAAAGTTTACCTGTTAAATAAGGGTCTTCACCATATGCTTCCTCTGTTCGTCCCCACCTAGGATCCCGTTCCATATCAATAGTCGGAGCCCAAAGGGTTAGGCCACCTTTTTCACCGTTCTTCTTGTAATATGCCCTTGCCTCATCTCCAATTGCAGATCCTATTTCCTCAAGCAAACTTGGATTCCAACTGCAAGCAAGTCCAATAGGTTGTGGGAATACTGTTGTAATATTTGAAGGGGACACTAAACCATGAGCAGCTTCACCGCCTACGCTGTATTCTTTTATGCCCAATCGCGCTACGGATGCTTGGCGAGTTGGCAATAGACTTATTTTCTCATCTATTGTTAGTCTAGAAACAAGATCATGTACTCTTGTTTCTAAACCTAAACTTGTGTCCCAATATGGGTGATTATTTACGAGCTTGTTATTTTTCAACATAAGATCACTCCAATTCATATTTGATTGTTGTATCTTCCATAAGGTTACTTCCATATATAGCTATTTAATTTTGCAGATTATTTCTTTAGCGTTTTTATCAATTATTAATATTGTACCAAGTATATGAACCGCTGTAGTAGCAGCAATAGTAGCCTCAATATTAAATAAACCTCTAAGCAAAATACTCCATGATTTATCGCTGCCACTTGACTTAATGTTTATATCATTTTTATTTTTGATTATAGAAACATTTAATTCAGGTTTTCCATCAATATTATAAATAGTGGTTGAAGTTGGAACGTTATTTTCAAGTTCAAAAACGTGAAGAAGGGCATCATCTACGTAATCATAATCAGGCTTCCGATTTTCACTACCAATAGCTATTATTGAATTTGGCTTAACAAGTAAAGGTAAACTCATATAATTATGTGTTTCTTTTCTCCAAGATCCACCAATGATTGTTTCATTAGTTATAAAGTTTGTCCAATTGCCAATAGGAAGGTAGTATGAAGCATTTCCTTTCTCATTAAATATAGGAGCAACTAATAACGAGTCACCAAGCATATATTGACGGTCTAAGAAAGCACAAGTTGGATCCTCCTGAAAATCTAGAATCATAGCCCGCATTACTGGTATACCGCTTTGAGCAGTTTCACAAGCGTTCTTAAATATATAAGGCATTAGGCTGCATTTAAGTTTTGTGAAGAATCTAACAACATCGCAAGCTTCATCATCATAAACCCAAGGAACTCTATAAGAGGTACTACCATGCAAACGGCTATGAGAAGATAATAATCCAAAAGCTGCCCAACGTTTATAAACATCAGCTGAAGAAGTGCTTTCAAAGCCACCGATATCATGACTCCAGAAACCAAATCCAGACATACATAATGATAATCCGCCACGAAGGCTCTCGGACATTGATTCATAATCTGCAGAGCAGTCCCCACCCCAATGAACTGGAAATTTTTGTCCTCCAACTGTAGCAGATCTTGCAAACAAGGCTGCCTTACCCTCTCCAAATCTATCTTTAAGCACATTAAATACTACTTCATTGTAAAGTAATGTATAATAATTGTGCATTTTAATAGGATCAGCACCATTAAAATATTTTATATCCTGCGTTGGAATACGTTCACCGAAATCAGTTTTAAAACAGTCAACGCCCATATCAACTAAAGCGTGAAGTTTGCTAGCATACCATGTAGAGGCATCAGGATTTGTAAAATCAACAATCGCCATTCCAGGTTGCCACATATCCCATTGCCATACGTCTCCATCACTTTTTTTAATTAAATAACCATTTTTCATTCCTTCATCAAAAAGTTTTGATTCTTGAGCAATATATGGGTTTATCCAAACACAAATTTTTAATCCTTTTTCTTTTAATCTTTTAAGCATATTTACTGGATCAGGGAAAACACGAGAATCCCATTCAAAATTACACCACTGAAAATCCTTCATCCAAAAACAATCAAAATGGAATACATGAAGGGGTAAATCTCTTTCTGCCATACCATCAACAAAGCCTGTTACTGTTTTTTCATCGTAATTTGTTGTGAAGGAAGTAGTTAACCATAAACCAAAGGTCCAAGCTGGGGGCAATGCAGGTTTTCCTGTAAGACTAGTATATTTTTGTAAAACTTCTTTTAAAGTAGGACCATTGATTACAAAGTATTCAAGGTATTCACCGGGAACACTAAACTGAACACTTGTAACTTTTTCAGAACCAACCTCAAAAGAAACACATTCAGGATGATTAACAAAAACACCATAGCCTTTATTAGTTACATAAAAAGGAATGTTTTTATATGATTGATCAGTACTTGTACCACCATCTTCATTCCACATATCAACAGTTTGACCGTTTTTGATAAAGGGAGTAAAGTGCTCACCTAAACCATAAACTAATTCTCCAACTGATAAATTTAATTGATCCCTCATGAAATTTCCATCATCTTTTGTCTGAATGTAAGCGGAATTCCTATTTCCACTACTCGTAAGTTTTTCTACTCCATTATAAAAATCTATGGACCAATCACCAGCCTTGGGAATTTTAACGCTTAAGTTACCAGTTTTTAAACTTGTAAAATCATCATTGTTGATTATATTAACTTTTTCATCTTCATCAATCTCAATTTTAAATTCAGGTGATTTTTTATTTAATCCCTTAAAATGAAAAATTTGTACACGAATAACATCTTCCATAGGTGAGGATAACTTCACTGTTAAGACAGGTCCACCTAAGGTATCACCACGATGATTTATGACTCTTGTGGTAGCTAATGTGCTTATAGATTTATCGTCATTTATTACATTATATACTTGGGCAGGACTATATGTATCAATGCCTTCCTTATTTAACCAACATCCATTACTAAATTTCATAATTTCACTCCTCTTACTATTAATATATATTGGTTTAATTATATAACGTTTACATAAAGCCGTATACAGTGTATATTTAAGGTGATTTCATATAAAAATTAGACATTATATTCATTAGAGGATATATTATTAATAGTTAATATTTATCAAAATTGTTTAGTTTTTATAAAAATTATAGGACTATATTAAAACATGAAGTATAATAAAGTAAATATAAAAGGAAAGGTAATCAATATGAAAATACGAAATAAAATACTTTTTTTAATTAATAATATGAAAATAAGGAGAAAATTGATATTAGTTTATATAATAGCTGTAGTGATCCCAGTTATAATTGTTAGCAGTTATTTAACGTTAACAATGAGAAATATGGTTATGAATAGAGCTATAAATGAAGCATCAACTAATACTGATAGAATACAGTTTAGACTAAATGAGGTTTTAAAAATAGCAACTGACGTTTCAGATAGATTATATTTTGATAAAGGACTAGCTAATATTGTGTTAAAGGATTACAGTGATGATAGATTTGCAGTAGTAAGTGCTTATAATAACTATCAAGTTTTTGATGAATATCTGCGTTATTATCAAGAACTACAAAGTGTTAGATTTTACGTTAACAATCAGACAATGTTAGATAACTCTCAATTTATTAAGACCACAGCAGGTGTACAAAACACTGATTGGTATAAGAAAACTATAAAAAGCGATGGTAGAGTAACTTGGCAATACATTTATGATGATTATGGTAAGCAAAAATATTTGAGCCTTACAAGGCTTATTAAAATGGGCGAGGTTAAGGATTGGTGTGTTTTGGTTATTAATGTAAGTGATACATATTTAAATTCAATAATTAAGGATGAGCCCTATGAATCTATAGGGGCTATAGATGATGGAAAAGTGGTTATGGCCCTTAATAATAAAATAAAAGGAAATAAAATTAAAAGTTTGGAATCAATTAATCTAAAAGTAAATCTTCAAAATGATAATGAAGAAATTGTATATAATGGCATACCATCTATGGTGATTACCAATAGTTTTTTGCCTAATAGGACCTCAAACAAATTTCAAGTATTTAGTATAATACCAATTAATAAAATTGTAAATGATGCAAATAAAGCAAGTATGAATGGAATTATTATAATGACCTTTAGTTTAGTAATATCAATTACATTAATTATGCTTTTAACAAAAGTTCTAAGTAATAGGATTATAGTGCTCAGAGGAGATATGCATAAGGTAGTACTTGGTGATTTTGATATTGGTAAAAATATTGAGGGAACAGATGAAATCGGTGAATTGCATACAGATTTAACTATTATGATTGAAAGTATAAAACAATTAATACACGAGGTATATGAAGAAAAATTACTTAAAGAACAATTGAGTAACCGGCAAAGAGAAGTAAAGTTTAAAATGCTTGCGAGCCAGATTAATCCACATTTTTTGTACAATACATTAGAAACTATTCGTATGAAAGCTCATTGTAATGGTCAACATGAAATAGCTAATATTATAAAAATATTGGCCAAGCTTATGAGAAGAAATCTTGAAGTTACAAATAAGGTAGTATCTTTAGAGTCAGAGGTAGAGCTTATGGAAAATTACCTTATTATACAAAAGTTTAGATTTGGTGAAAGGATAAATTTTGAAATAAATATACTTTGTGATATAAAAAAATATAGAGTAATTCCATTATTATTTCAGCCCATAGTAGAAAATGCTTTTGTTCATGGCCTCGAAACAAAAGAGGGCGAATGTAAATTAATTATTAATATAGAGAGGAATGAAAATGACTTACTTATATCGGTAATTGATAATGGTGTTGGAATAGAAGAGAACAAATTAATTATAATCAATGGAAAATTAAATAATTTTAATGAGGATGATGAGCAAAGAATTGGTTTATGTAACGTAAATCAAAGAATAAAACTACTTTATGGCGAACATTATGGAGTAGTAATAGAAAGTGAAAAGAATGAGGGGACGATAGTTGTAATTAATTTACCAATAGATAAGGAGGGGTTTATCAGGTGTTAAAGGTATTGTTAATTGACGATGAACCAATTGTGAGAGAGGGGCTAAAAACTATAATAAATTGGGAGGAGAATGGGTTTTTTATTTGTGGTGAAGCAGTTGATGGGAGGACCGGGCTCAATAAAATATTATGTCTAAAGCCTGATTTAGTATTAATGGATATAAGAATGCCAGGTATAAATGGAATTGATGCTATTAAAAAAGCAAAAGAGGATGGTTACAAAGGTAAATTTATAATTTTAAGTGGATATTCAGATTTTAAATATGCTCAGAGTGCTGTTAGATTAGGTGTAAGCTCATATATTTTAAAGCCCATTGATGAGCTAGAACTAATAGAATCAATTAAATCTATTGCTCTTGAAATATCTAATGATGTTACTCATAAAAAATGCATGGATATGGGTGAAAAACAATTAAAAGATGATATTCTTAGAAACATAGTTATGAAAAGCGTAAGTATAAATAATCTCTTAATTCAATCTTATAATTTAAATTTTGAATTTGATTATTTTGAGTTCATAATCATAGATACAACTTCAGATGAAAATTTCCGAATTATAGCTAACTATTTTTGCAATTGCGAAAATGCTGATGTTTTCAAAATAGAGGATAGGCCAGTTTTAATATTTAAAGGTTATAGCGATATTAATGAATCAAATATAATACAGAATCTTTATAAGGAATTACTAAGGGCAAATGAAAGTATGTTTATTGCAATAGGTAGATTAATTAAAAGTATTGAGGAATTATCTATTTCATATAAGGATGCAGTAGGAATTTTGAATAATAGGTTTCTTTATGAGGAACTTCATATTGTCCATTTTGAAGATATAATATGTGTTAATGAAAATGTAGTTATTAAAAGTATAGATAATAATATGCGAGATATGTCTTATCATTTTGAAAGGTTATATACAGCAATTGAAGTTGGTGATATAGAAAAAATAAATAAGATAACAGCAGAAGTAGGAGACTATTTTAGAAAACAAAAGTATACATCTGAAAAGATTAAGGGGATATGCGTAAATATGGTTTCTGGAATAATTGAGAAAACTATTTTAAACTATGAGGAATTTAAAAATAACCCTGTAAATGAATCAATTATAGGTAGGGAAATTTATAATACTATTAGTTTACAAAAGCTGATATTGTATATTAATAATGAATTTATATTAATATCGAATAAAATTTGTAATACTTCACCACAAAATACAATGAAAAGAATATTAAATTATATTGAAAAAAACTACTATAAAGATCTAAAACTTGAGTTCTTAGCTGAAATATTTTGTTACAATAGTGCTTACCTTGGTAAAATGTTTAAAAACTATACAGGTGAAGGATTTAATGGTTATCTTGATAAAATACGGATGGAAAAAGCTAAATTACTATTAGAACAGGGAGAGCTTAAGGTTTATCAGGTATCAGAAAAAGTTGGATACAAAAGCATAGATTATTTTTATAGTAAATTTAAAAAACATTTCGGTGTTAGTCCAAAAAAAATTATGAATGTATAAGGGCTTTTATTTTGAGGAGGAGTGGTCATGAAGAGGGCCTTGAGCATTTTTGTGGTAATTACGATTTTTATATCAGTGTTCACAAGTTACAATTTATTAAAGGGCAAAGAAAGTAAAGATGATAATGAGAAGGCTACTAATAATAAGCCAATAACACTTACCATGTATTCACAAGATCCAAATGGAGATGAAGATGGATTTCAAAATCCAGTGGCAAAAGAGATAACAAAAGCAACAGGTGTTACTTTAAAAATACGATATCCAGTTGGAAATGTAGCAGAAGATATAAGTTTAATGATAGCTAGCAAGGAATATCCAGATTTGGTATTTTCAAAAGGAGAGCAGCTTAATCAATTAGTGTCAGCATCTTCTCTGATTGACCTTACTCCATTAATAGATAAATTTGGACCAAATATAAAAAAACTTTATGGGAATTACATGAATAGAAATAAATATAGCATAAATGATAAATCAATATACACATTAGGATCAAGTGCGGTCACTAGCGGCAAATTGGAGCCGGTAATGGGTTTTGAACTTCAACATGCAGTTGTAAAGGAACTCGGCTATCCCAAAATTGAAACTGTTAAGGATTTTGAGAATGCAATTTTTACGTATAAACAGAAACATCCTACCATTAATGGGAAGAAGACTATAGGGTTATCATTAATAGCAAGCGAATGGAGATGGAATATAGGAATTGGTAATGGTGCTGGTTTTGCAACTGGAGCGCCAGATGATGGAAATTGGTATATCGATCCCGTAACATTCGATGCTGTATATAGATTTACTAGAAGTAGTGAGAAAGAATATTATAGGTGGCTTAACCATATGAATAGCATAAATCTTATAGATCCTGATAGTTTTGTTCAAAAATATGATCAGTATTTAGCTAAGATAGCCGATGGAAATGTACTTGGTTTAATTGATGCTAAATGGGATTATTCGGGAGGTGAGAATAAACTTAATGTTGACAAATCATATGAGAGAACTTATGGAATGTACCCAGTTCAACTAGATAAAAGTACGACAAGTGCAGATTTTAGAGAGTATGGTTATAGTGGTGGTTGGGGTTTTGGGATAACAGCGAACTCCGAGCATAAAGAAGATGCTATGAAGTTTATTGATTGGATGTCTTCGGATACTGCACAGATATTAAATAATTGGGGTATTGAGGGGATTAACTACAAGACAATAAATGGAAAAAGAGAGATAACAGATGAAGAATGGGAAAAAAGAAATAATGATGAAAACTACCCCAGGGAGACAGGAGTAGGTGTTTATAGTTATCCATTCCCATCACGAGGGATTGGTAAAAAAGATTCTAGTGGGCAGTTTTACATTCCGAGTAATGCCCAGAATATTATGAAAAACTATAACCCTGTGGAGAAAGAGGTTTTAAGTGCTTATGGTAAAGCCATGTGGCGAGATTTTTATCCAGCATCAAAAGATTTACCAGCATCTTCTTGGGGGATGGGTTTTATGATTAATATACCAAGTGACTCAGATATAGCACTAATAATGCAAAAATGCACTTATGTAATGGAGAAAGGTACAATAAAAGCAATTATGGCTAAACCTTCAGAATTTGATGGGATATGGGACAATTTAATGAAAGAGCTAGAAGAAAATGAAGTAGATAAGATGAATAAGCATTTTACAAAACTAGTTAAAGAGAGAGTAGAAATGTGGAAATAAGCAATGATGTTTAATTATAAGATATATATATTGTTAAAATAAACCTGATAGGATGAGTTGATCCTATCAGGTTTATTTTATTTAATAACTAATTTTTAATGTAATTTACATTGAATTTTTACAGTATACGTTTACAGATTATGGTTCTATAATTAGAGTATGACAGGGGAGGAGTGCTAAACATGGAGGTACTAGTTAAGGCAAAAAAAGAAAAGAAATTGAAGAGTAAAAAGAAAAAAATTACTTTAAAATTATTATTAGAACAAAAGTATTTAATGATTATGTCTTTTCCATTTGTAATATGGGCAATTGTTTTTGCATATGTGCCACTTTGGGGATGGACAATGGCTTTTCAAGATTATAAACCTAACTTAACTTTTTTAAATCAAAAATGGGTAGGGCTCAAGCACTTTAAGGTGCTATTCGCTGAAGATACGTTTAGAGAAGTAATGAGAAATACACTAGGTATGAGTTTACTTAATATAACATTCGGATTTGCTATACCAATAATATTTGCACTTTTATTAAATGAATTAAAAATAATTAGATTTAAAAAAATGGTTCAAACTATATCGTATTTACCTCATTTTGTATCATGGGTAATAGCAGCTAGCATAATTACTTCTATGCTTTCACCAGAGGGAGTTGTTAATGCAGTGCTCCTAAAAGTAGGTATTTTAGATACCCCCATAAGTTTGCTAACTCATCCCAAAATGTTCTGGAGTATTTCAACAATTGCTGGTATATGGAAGGAAACAGGCTGGGGAGCTATAATTTATTTAGCGGCTATTTCTGGTATAGATCAATCAATTTATGAGGCGGCAAAAGTAGATGGAGCTAATAGATTCGATCAGATGTGGCATGTTACGCTTCCAGGTATTAGACCAACTATTATGGTTATATTGGTTCTAAGTATAGGGAATCTTATAAATATAGGTTTTGAGCAACAGTATTTGTTACAAAATCCTCTTGTAATGAGTCATTCACGTACATTAGATTACTACGTGCTAGGATATGGAATACAAATGTATAGATATTCTTTTGGTACGGCGATTGGTATATTCAAGTCAGTTGTAAGTGTTGTACTGTTACTACTTGCAAATAACTTTGCTAAAAAAATAGGTGAAGGAAGAGTTATGTAAATAGCTATAAGTAAGGAGGTTTATTATGAAAATGAAAAAAGGAAACAGTAAGTTATATGATATTTTTATATATTTATTTATGATTTATATACTTATAGTAACGCTATATCCGTTTTTAAATGTTGTGGCTATTTCATTTAATGAATCAGCAGATACCGTAAAAGGTACGTTATTTGTTATTCCTAGAAAATTCACATTACAAAACTATGTAACTATATTTAGTAGTGCAAATAATAATTTACTACATGCTTTCTTTATATCTGTTGCAAGAACAGTCATAGGAACTGTTTCGGGAATTATGGCTTCTTGTATGCTAGCGTATACGCTTAGTAGACAAGATTATGTATTTAGAAAACCTATTGCAATTATATTTGTAATAACTATGTATGTATCAGGTGGGATGATTCCAGCATACATGCTAATTAGGAACTTAGGTCTTTTAGGAAGTTTCTGGGTATATGTAATTCCAGGTCTTATAAGTGTGTTTAATGTAATTGTTATTAGATCCTTTATGGAAGGATTACCTATATCACTTCAAGAGTCTGCACGTATAGATGGTGCAAATGACTTAGTAATATTTTATAAGATTGTAATGCCATTATGCCTTCCTGTAATTGCTACTATATCATTATTTATTGCAGTAGGGCAATGGAATTCCTGGTTTGATACTTATCTTTATGCAGGTGGAAATGCATCATTAAGTACACTGCAATTTGAACTTATGAAAATACTTGATAATACAAATGCTGCAAGTGGACAGTCTGCTAGTATGAGGGATCCAAATGGTAGAGCAATTACCAATATGGTATCACCAATTTCAATAAGAATGGCAGTAACAATAGTTGCAACCGTTCCAATATTGCTAGTATATCCTTTTGTTCAGAAATATTTTGTAACTGGTCTAACATTAGGTGCTGTAAAAAGTTAGTGGTTATTCTGTTTGATTCTCTAATGGATCAAATTAATAATAAATCGAATTAATAACAAATGTACCATAAAGAAATAATAGGGGGTAAATCATGAAGAAATTAAAAATTTATAGTATTCTCTTAACAATGACGGTAGCATCATCTTTATTTTATGGATGTAAGCAAACAACAAAAGAAACAGTGGCTCCATCAAAAGTAGGAGATAAGTCTCCAATAACAATTACATTTTATAATGCAGATGCAAACCCAAAAGGAACTGGATTCTCAGATGCTGTAGCTAAAAAAATTACAGAAAAAACTGGCGTAACTTTAAAAATTGAGGCGCCTGTAGGTGGGAGTAATGCAAGGATACCACTTATGATTGCTAGTTCAGATTATCCAGACATGATTTATGCTAAAGGTGATACTAACAAATTAGTTGATGCTGGAGCATTAATTAAATTGGATGATTACATTAAAAAATCACCTAACATAAGTTCTATTTATGGTGATTTTTTCAATAGACTTAAATATAGTGTTGAGGATCCATCAATTTACACATTAGGAGCATATGGAGTTGGAGCTAAATTATGGGCACCTAATTCTATGTTTCAAATTCAACAAGCAGTATTAAAGGATCAGGGATATCCAAAACTTAAAACATTAGCAGATTTTGAAAAAGCAATAACAGATTACAAAGCAAAATACCCTACAATTAACGGACAAAAAACTATAGGATTATCATTATGTGCGGATGATTGGAGATGGCTTATAACAGTTGGAAATCCAGTAGGCAGCGCTTTAGGTCACCAAGATGATGGTGAATGGATTGTTGATGCTAAAACTCATGTAGCAACATACAAATTTATGGCAACAAAAGCTAGAGAATATTATAAATGGTTAAATAGTATGAATGCAAAGGGTCTACTTGATCCAGAATCATTTACTCAGAAATATGATGCTTACAAATCAAAATTAGCAACTGGTAGAGTTTTAGCTTTGACAGATTCGCCTTGGGATTTTCTTGAACCTGCTACTGCTTTAGTTAAAGATAATAAAGCAGATAGAACTTGGGCACCACAACCAATTACATTAGATGAAACAATTACAAATGCAGGTATGAGAGATGTTGGATATAGCGGTGGATGGGGAGTTGGAATTACTACTGCGGCTAAAAATCCACAAAGAGTTGTGGATTTTCTAGAATTTTTATCATCAGATGAGGGCCAAGTACTTACTCATTGGGGTATTGAAGGTGTAAATTATACAGTTGAGAATGGTAAAAGAGTTCGTTCAGAAGCGGAACAAACTAAGAAAAATACAGATCCTGATTATGTTATCAATAGTGGTGTAGGAGCATATTCTTATCCGTTCCCAGAAAGAGGAGATGGACTTATGGATAAAACAGGAAGTCCTTATACTACAAATACTACTGACAGTATAATAAAGAACTATAATGTAGCCGAAAAAGAAACTTTAAAAGCTTATGGGGCTACAATGTTTAAGGATTTATTCCCAGCATCTACAGACATATCAGATTATGGTGCTGCATTCCAAACGTCAATGCCAACAGGATCAGATATGGAAATTAATTTTAAAAAAGCAGAGGATTATTGTCAGGCAAATGTTCCGAAAGCAGTGTTAGCATCACCTGAAAAATTCGATGCTGTTTGGGATGAAATGCAAGTACAACTTAAGAAAATAGGAATGGAAAAGACAGCAGCAGAGTATAGTAAGCTTTTACAAGATAAAGTAAAATTATGGGAAGAAAAATAAATAATTAAAGCTAAAGAGGACAAGGAAACTTGTCCTCTTTAGATATTATAATCTGTTAAAACTTTTCTTAGAGGAAAACATGATGGTTTAATTTTTCCACTAACGGGATTTGCGCCTACAACTGTTAATGAGTGGATAAGAGTACTTAAAATTTCAAAATCTTATGGAATAAACCACTATAGATTTCATACCTGTTGTCCTCCAGAGGCTGCTTTTGTTGCTGCTGATATAATTGGTATTTATATGGAGCCAGAACTACCGTTTTGGGGAACTATTACTGATGAAAATGACGAAAAGCATAACCAAGCAGAGCAAGATTATTTAATAAGTGAGGGTTTTTCTATTTTAAAGAATTTTGGAAATCATGTTTCTTTTGTTATGATGTCTCTAGGAAATGAGCTTTGGGGGAGCCAGTATAGAATGAATAAAATATTAAGTGCATACAAGGAATTCGATAATCGCCATCTTTATACACAAGGATCAAACAACTTTCAATTTACCCCGGTTATACTTGAAAATGATGATTTTTTTTGTGGAGTTAGACTTTCAAAAGAGCGACTTCTACGCGGATCTTATGCTATGTGTGATGTACCTCTAGGTCACGTCCAAACAGATATGCCAAGCACAATGAAAGACTATGATGAAAATATTTCGGGTAATAGTAATGAATTTACAACAAATATTCCTATTATATCTCATGAAATAGGACAATATGAAACGTATCCGAGCTTTAATGAAATAACAAAATACACTGGTCCTTTAAAGGCAAGAAATTTTGAAGTATTTAAGAAACGGCTTGAAGAGAAAGGTCTAAGTGACTTAGCAGAAAAGTATTTTAAATGTTCGGGTAGACTTGCGGTTGCATGTTATAAGGAAGAATTAGAGGCGACATTTAGAACAAGAAAGCTAGCAGGTTTTCAGCTTTTAGATTTGCAGGATTTTAGTGGACAGGGAACAGCTTTGGTGGGGGTCTTAGACGCTTTTATGGATTCAAAAGAATTAGTTTCTAAAGAGGAGTGGTCTAATTTTTGCTCAGATGTCGTGCTGATGGCTAGATTTGATAAATATAATTATAACGCAGAGGAATGTTTTAATACACATGTAGAGCTTTGTTATTACAAAAATACTCCATTAACTAATCTTATGTTACTTTGGGAACTTAAGGATAATGATACTATATATGAAAAGGGGACTGTTCAAGTATCAAAGGTTAATAAAGAAAACTACATTGAAATTTGCGATATTAGTTTAAAAATGCCAGCTGTAACATCAATGAAAAAGCTGACATTATCACTTGAAATAAAGGAGATAAATGCTGAAAAAAACTATGATCTATGGGTTTATCCAAAGGAGATTGCTGTTGACATAGAAAGATCAAAAATGGAAGGAATAAATATAGTAGATAGCTTATCTCAGGGAACAATTGAACTGCTTGAAAAAGGTCAAAATGTATTGCTCTGTCCAAATCTTTCTGTATTAGAGAGCTCAGAGATTGAAAACTCAATCAAAGGAGTTTACTGTGTGGATTTTTGGTGTTATCCGATGTTTCGCTTTATTTCTCAAAGTGCCAATAAAGAAATACCAGTGGGTACAATGGGTTTACTAATTGATAATCTACACCCTATTTTTAAGTGCTTTCCATGCGCGGAATATTCAACATATCAGTGGTGGAGTATAATAACAAACTCACGCTCAATTATATTGGATGATCTACCAAGCAATTTTAGACCTATAGTTTCAACAATAGATAATTTTGAGCGTAATCATAAAATGGGATTTTTGTTCGAATGTAATGTATTAAATGGAAAGTTATTAGTTTGTGCTTGTGATTTTGAAAAAACAATTGAATATGCTGAAGGAAAACAGTTTATATACAGCATTTTAAATTACTTTTCGTCTAAGGAATTTAGTCCAAATATTGATATTAGTATATCAAAACTTCAAAAGATATTGGGGAGCTAAAATATTATAAATGAAAAGACACTATATTATAAAATACGATATTGTATCATTTTGTGTATGTTATAGTCAATAATATGTATTTAAAAACATATTAAATAGTAATATAATTAAGGAAAAGCAAAGGAGGCACTATAAATGAAAATGAATGAAAAATTGAGAAATTATGAAAACTTAAATCTAATTCAAGAAAACAGAGAGCCACAGCGTTCTTATTATATTCCTTATGATTCTTTAGAAAAAGCTTTGGAGGGTAATAAAGAGAATTCTAGTTATTATAAGTTACTAAATGGTTCATGGGATTTTGCTTATTTTAAAAGAGATATAGATGTGCCAGATATTATAACAAAATGGGACAAGATACCTGTACCATCTAATTGGCAGATGCATGGATATGAGGCACCCTATTATACAAATGTAAATTATCCGTATCCTGTTGATGCGCCTTTCGTACCTGATGATAATCCTTGTGGAGTGTATCAAATGGATTTTAATATTAATAAGGAGTGGGCTCAAAAAGACTCATATATAGTATTTGAAGGAGTTAATTCTTGTTTGTACCTTTATGTAAACGATAAACTGGTTGGGAGTAGTCAAGGATCTCATCTTCAAAGTGAATTTAATATCTCTAAATATGTAAAAGTAGGCAATAATAAATTAACAGTTAAAGTTTTAAAATGGTGTGTTGGAAGTTACTTAGAGGACCAAGATTTCTTCCGATTATCAGGAATATTTAGAGATGTATATCTGCTTTCAAGGGACAAGGGTAGTGTGCACGATATAGAAATTAAAATAGTTAATAAGACTATAAGTGTTTCTGAAAAAGATTATGTTATATATGAAGGAAAAAACAAAATAGAAACCCTTGCTAATCCTATTTTATGGAATGCTGAGAAACCTTTTTTATATACGCTAGTGGTTAAAAACAAGAGCGAATTTATTCCTTTTAAAGTTGGTATCCGTGACATAAAGGTATCAACAGAAGGGGAATTGCTAATTAATGGTATGTCAGTAAAGCTAAAAGGAGTTAATAGGCACGAAACTCATCCAACGCTTGGACATTATACCCCTTATGATGAGATGAAAGTCGAACTTCTTAAGATGAAGGAATTAAATATTAACTGTATTAGAACTTCTCATTATCCACCGTCACCAGAGTTCTTAAATCTATGTGACGAGTTAGGGTTTTATGTAGTGGATGAAACTGATATTGAAATCCATGGCTTTGTTTCTAGAAATGGTGGGTATCAATATGATATTGAAAATCCAGAGTGGATATGTAACCAAAAGCAGTGGGAAAATGCTTTTGTGGAAAGAGTTCAAAGAATGGTGGAAAGAGATAAAAATCATTCTAGCGTTATTATGTGGTCGATGGGCAATGAAAGCGGGTATGGAAGTAACCACGATGTTATGATTAATTGGACAAAAAACAGAGATAGTTCTAGATTAGTACACTACGAGGGTGCATCTTTAGTTAATGATAAGTCATCGGTTGATGTAGTATCTAGGATGTATACAAGCGTAGAAGGTATAGAAGAATTTGCTAAAAGTGATGACATGAGACCTTTCTTCTTGTGTGAATACTCCCACGCTATGGGAAATGGCCCAGGGGATGTTTATGATTACTGGAAAAGAATTTATCAGTATCCTAAACTTATAGGTGGTTGTGTATGGGAATGGGCAGATCATACTGTTCTAGTAGACGGTACTTATAAATATGGTGGAGATTTTGGGGAGGTTACCCATGATGGTAATTTCTGTTGTGACGGTATGGTTTTTGCTGATCGCAGCTTTAAAGCAGGATCTTTGGAAGTTAAGGCTGCTTATCAATATATAAAGACAGAAATTATAGAGAATAAGTTAAAAGTGACAAATCTTTATGATTTTACAAATTTAAATGAATATAAATTACTGTGGAAAGTCGCTAGCGATGGGGAAGTTATAGCACAAGGAGAACTTAATTGTGATATTAAGCCACATGACACTAAGCAGTATATACTCGATTTTACATTACCAAAGAGTTGCGAATTAGGTTGTTACATGGATGTTAGCTTAGAGAAGGAATATGAAGTTGCTATGGAGCAGCATTCCTTAGATGTTGAAATTCTTAATGGAAATAGTGATCTACAAGGCACAGCAAAGTTTGAAGAAGAGAGTGAGCTTATTAAGATAACTGGTGAGGACTTCACCTATACTTTTAACAAGCATTATGGAAACTTTGAGAGCCTTATAGTAGATGGCAGTGAAAGATTAGCAGGTATAACAAAGTTAACAGTATGGCGCGCACCAACAGACAATGATAGAAATGTGAAATATAAGTGGGGACTATTTGAAGACAACAGAAGTGGAGAAAACCTAAATAGAATATTCTCGAAAGTATATTCTTGTGAATTAAAAGGCAATAAGATATTAGTAAGTGGTAGCCTAGCGGGGATATCACGTTCACCATTCTTAAAGTTTAATACCAGTTTCACTGTTTCTGCTTGCGGTGAAATTGAAGTTGAATTCCAAGGCAAAGTTAAAGAAGATTGTGTATATCTTCCACGATTGGGCTTTGAATTTGAAATTCCTAAAAAGAATGAAAAATTTAAATATTATGGAATGGGTCCAACTGAGAATTATATGGACATGTGTCATCATACTAGTGTGGGAATGTTTGAGAGTTGTGCAAAAGAAGAATATGTTCCATATATTGTTCCTCAAGAACATGGTAATCACACAAAAGCTAAGGAACTTTGTATTGGAGGGCTAAAATTTAGTTCGTTGGGGGTAAATTTTAGCTCCAATAACCAATTTGAGTTTAATGTTTCAAATTATACATCAGAAGTTCTTACCAATGCAAAACACACAGATGAATTAATCGAAAATGAGAATACCATAGTACGTATAGATTATAAGAATTCTGGTATTGGTTCGAATAGTTGTGGACCAGAACTGATAGATGAATACAGACTAAAAGAGAAAGACATATCTTTTCAATTTTCAATTAGTAAATTTATTTAGAAAAGAAAGTAAATCTAGTAGTTAGAATAATAATAACTACTAGATTTACTTTCTTTTTGTGTATAAATTATTGCAATATATGATAGTTGATGTTATAGTTTAGATAATCCGTTAACGTTAACGGTAAAATATTTATTTATTATTGGGGAGTGAAATATGGTAGGTATAAAGGATATAGCAAAAGAATGTAATGTCTCAGCAACTACCGTATCTAGAGCACTAAATAATAGTAAAGAAATATCTAAAAAAACAAGAGATTTTATACTCAAAACTTGTGAGGAAAAAGGGTATATTCCGAATTCTGCAGCAAGGAGTCTTATATTAAATAAAACTAATATGATTGGACTTTTAATACCTGATATAACAAATCAATATTATGCATATGTGAGCAAGGGAGTTAGTTCATATTTAGAAAAATTTGGTTATGGACTAGTACTTTGTAATAGTGATAGAAACAAAGAAAATGAAAATAGATACATTGATTTTTTGGCGCAGAAAAGAGTAGATGGGATAATTCTCATACCTGTAAAACCCAAAGCTTCCGATTATAAAAAAATCATTGAAAATGTACCACTTGTAATGGCTGATAATCATGTTAGTGGCCTAGAAATAAGTTATGTAGGTAATGATAATTATGCTGGGGCTAGAAAAATAGTCACTCATATGTTAATGCAAGGTTATAGAAAAATTGGAGTAATACTTGGAGACGAAATATCTTCGGCTAGTAATGAAAGATTAAAAGCGTATAAAGATGTGCTAATGGAGAATAATATACAAGTTGATAGTGAAATTCTATTAAATAGTGACGCAAGTTTTCAAGATGGATTTGAACTTGCAGAAATACTTATAAATAAAAATGTAGATGCTATTTTTACTATTAATGACTCTGTAGCAATGGGAGTTATGAAGTACGCTCATATTAATAATATTCAAATACCAAAAGATATTGGACTTGCAGGTTATGATGATATTGAGCAAGCTGCGATGCTTCCAGTTCCTTTAACAACAGTTCACCAAAGAAAATTTGAATTAGGCAAAATAGCAGCTAAAATATTAATTGATGAGATAAATAATTTTCAGATTGCAAAACAAAATATTATATTGCAACCTGAGCTTATTATAAGAAAATCCTGTAATGAATGAACTTAAATAATAAAATTAATATTAGGAGGAATTGAAATGGAAATTAGATATTCAAGTCATAACGAAGATGCAAAAAGCTATGATACAACACAACTTAGAAAACACTTTTTAATAGAGGATTTATTTGTACCAGGTGAAATAAAGATGGTTTATAGTCATATAGACAGAATAATAGTAGCAGGTATAGTACCAACAACTAAGGCTCTTACGCTTGAGGGAAGTAAAGCTTTAGGTTGTGATTATTTTCTTCAAAGACGTGAACTTGGAGTTATAAATATAGGTGGAGCAGGAATAGTTACACTAGATGGTGAGGTACATGAATTAGGAGCTAGAGATGGACTTTACGTTGGACAAGGAATTAAAGAAATTAGTTTTACAAGTAAAGATGCTAAAAATCCAGCTAAATTTTATGCAAATAGTGCCACTGCACATAGAAATTATCCTACAGTAGAAATTAGTCTAGAACAAGCTAATAAGGTTTTAGCTGGTACTGATGAAGAATGTAATAAAAGAGTAATAAACCAATACGTACATCCAGCAGTTTGTAAGAGTTGTCAATTAGTTATGGGAATGACAATACTACAACCTGGTAGTGTATGGAATACTATGCCTTGTCATACTCATGATAGACGTATGGAAGTTTATTTATACTTTGATATGGATGCTGATAATGTAGTGTTCCATCTTATGGGAACTCCACAGGAGACAAGACATATTGTTATGAAAAATGAACAAGCAGTTATTTCACCAAGCTGGTCTATACACTCAGGAGTTGGAACAAAAAACTATACTTTCATATGGGGTATGGTTGGAGAAAATCAAGAATTTACAGATATGGATCATGTATTAGCTAAAGACCTAAAATAGTCTTCAAGTAAAAATATATATAAAACGTAAAAGGGAAGGAAATTTAATTTTTCTTCTTTTTTCGTTTTCTATTGTGGTACATAATTTGTTGCACCCATATGTAAATTAATTCACTAGTTTACAGATGATTAGTATTATAATTTTCACTAGAAATTTAAACAAATAAGGATTATACTGTAGATAAATTGGGTTAAAATTAAAATAAATTAGTAGGAGGTCATACATGTTAGATTTACTAAAACCATTAGAAAAGTGTAAATTAACTTTAAAGAACAGATTGGTTATGCCACCGATGGCTACATCAAAGTCCGGAGAAGATGGAAAGGTAAGCAAAGATATATTAGATTATTATAATGAAAAGTCTCAAGGTGGATTTATCTCACTTATTATTATAGAACATAGTTTTATAACGGTTGATGGAAAGGCCAGTGATAGACAACTTTCTGTGGCAGAGGATAATGTCGTTGAGAAGTTAAAAGAGCTTGCAGATGTTATTCATAAAAATGGATCTAAAACAGTAATGCAGATAAATCATGCTGGGAGCGCAGCAAGCAAAAAAGTAACAGGACATTCTCCAGTTGGACCGTCAGTTATTGCAAATCCACGGGTAGGGAATGTTCCAAAGGAACTTACAATTGAAGAAATTAAAGTTATAATTTCAGAATTTGTAGAAGCTGCAAGGAGAACAAAAGAAGCTGGGTTTGATGGCGTAGAGATTCATTCTGCTCACGGATATCTCCTAAACCAATTTTTCTCACCACTTACCAACAAAAGAACTGACGAATATGGTGGAGATATATATGGTAGAATTAAAATTCATTTAGATATTATTAAGGCAGTACGTGAGGTCGTTGGTGAAGCATTCCCTATTCTTCTCAGGTTAGGTGGATCAGATTATATGGAGGGTGGAATTACTATTGAAGATAGTAAAGTTGCATCAATTGCTTTTGAAAAAGCAGGAGTAGACATGCTAGATATTTCTGGAGGATTTTGTGGGTATGTAATTCCGGGTAATACTAGCCAAGGATATTTTTCTCCAATCACTTCGGCCATTAAGGAAGTTGTGGAAATTCCAGTGATACTTACTGGGGGAATTACAGAGGTTTCTGCTGCGCAAAAACTATTAGCTGAGGGAAAGACAGATCTTGTTGGCGTAGCTAGGGCTATATATAAGGACTCAAACTGGGCTAAGAATGCCATTGAAAGTCTTAAATAAAATTAGAGCTAAAACCACTGATTGTTTAAATCAGTGGCTTTTTTAGCTTAATTATGGTATAATATAAGGTAAATAGAAATCGTCTTTGGACAGATAAAATAAACAAGGGATTTGTTTTTTGTATGTTTCCTGGCTACCTAAGAAGGAAGGGAAAAAATTATGATAATGCTTTCGAAAATATATAAGCTATGTGAATGTTTTGAAAAACAAGATAGAAAAACGGGTATTATGAAACTAGTGAACAAGGGTTTCAGTGAGGCCACAGCTATTAAATACTATAATATTTGGAAAAGGCATTACATGGATACTAATAGTGATGACCTAATGGTTTCAGGGATTTACATAGAAACTCATAGAGTGAGAAAACTTTTAGAGGAGTGTACTCATGTGGAACGTCAAATGTACCTTGAAGCTTTAAGTAAAGAACAACTTATTAGTATAACTCAAGCACTACTTAAATAATAATGCATTGAATATGATCACTATAGTAACTTAAATTTAAGTTTATAACTTAGCTTTTAGTCAACTATGGTGATTAATTTATATTTTACAATATTCAAAATCATAATTTATAAAATTAAATAGGTAATAATTTAAAAAAACTAGGAGGGTTATTTACATGGATGTAGAAAAATTAACGGTAAAGGTTCAACAATCATTAAATGAGGCTCAATTATTAGCTGTAAAAAATAATCATCAACAGGTTGATACTTTGCATTTGTTTGCAGCACTTATTGCTCAAGAGGATGGTCTAATTCCAAATATATTTAGCAAAATGGGAGTGGACATAGCGAGTCTTAATAACGATATTAAAAAAGTAATAGACAGTATGCCAAAAGTAACAGGAAGTGGAGCTGACAGCGGATCTGTTTATGCTACTAGAAGATTTGAGGAAGTATTTGTGAAAGCAGAGGCAGAAGCTAAAAAGTTTAAAGATTCTTTTATAAGTGTAGAGCATGTAATGCTTGGTCTTATGGAGGTAAATACTAAAGAGATAACTGAGATATTAAAGAAATTTAATATAACTAAGGACGCTTTTTTGAGCGTGCTTTCCAGTGTTAGAGGAAACCAGAGGGTAGAAAATCCAGACCCAGAAGGCACTTATGAAGCTTTGGTAAAGTATGGTTCAAATTTAGTTGAGCAAGCAAAAAAACATAAACTAGACCCAGTAATCGGGAGAGATGAGGAAATTAGGCGAGTTATAAGAATACTATCTAGAAGAACTAAAAATAATCCAGTACTTATAGGTGAACCTGGAGTAGGTAAAACCGCTATAGTTGAAGGACTTGCCCAAAGAATTGTAAAAGGAGATGTACCAGAAGGCCTAAAGAATAAAATAATATTTTCTTTAGATATGGGAGCTCTTATTGCTGGTGCTAAATTTAAAGGTGAGTTTGAAGAAAGACTTAAAGCAGTTCTTAAAGAAGTAGAAAATAGTGAAGGGAAAATAATTTTATTTATAGATGAAATTCATAATATAGTTGGAGCCGGAAAGTCAGAGGGTTCTATGGATGCTGGTAATATGATAAAACCACTTCTTGCAAGAGGAAGTTTGCATTGCATTGGTGCTACAACTTTTGATGAATATAGAAAATATTTAGAAAAAGACAAAGCTCTAGAGAGAAGGTTCCAACCAGTTACTATTGAGGAACCAACAGTTGAAGATTCAATTTCAATTCTTAGAGGTCTTAAAGAAAAATTCGAGATATATCATGGTATTAGAATTCATGATTCAGCCATAGTTGCTGCTGCAAAATTATCAGATAGATATATAACTGCAAGATTTTTGCCAGATAAGGCAATAGATCTTATAGATGAAGCCTGCGCTATGATAAGAACTGATATTGATAGTATGCCTACTGAAATGGATATGATTAAGCGTAAGGTATTCCAACTTGAAATTGAAAAGAAGGCACTATCTAAAGAAAAAGACGAATCATCAAAGAAAAGGCTTTTAGTACTTGATAAAGAGTTAAGCAATTTAAAAGATAAAGATAATGAAATGACTTCAAAATATGAAAAAGAAAAATCAAAGATAGTTGAAATTAGAAATTTAAAAGCAGAACTCGATGTTTCAAGAGGTGAAATAGAAAAATCTGAAAGAGAATATGATTTAAGTAAAGTAGCAGAGCTAAAGTATGGAGTAATACCAAAACTTGAAGCACAGATAAAACAAAAAGAGGCAGAAATACACCAAAATAATGAAACTGCAATGCTTAAAGAAGAGGTAACCGAAAAAGAAATTTCTCAAATTGTATCAAAGTGGACTGGTATACCCGTAACAAATTTAGAAGAAGGTGAAAGACAAAAGCTTCTAAGGCTTGAAGATGAACTAACTAAGCGTGTCATTGGTCAAAAAGAAGCAGTAACTGCTGTGTCAAATGCGGTTATAAGAGCAAGAGCGGGTATGAAAGATCCTAAAAGACCGATTGGTTCGTTTATATTCCTAGGACCTACTGGTGTTGGAAAAACTGAACTTGCGAAAACATTAGCCCAGACATTATTTGAATCAAGTGAAAATATAATAAGAATAGATATGTCAGAGTATATGGAAAAATATTCTGTATCAAGGCTTATAGGTGCTCCGCCAGGCTATGTAGGGTATGAAGAGGGTGGACAGCTTACAGAGGCTGTTAGGCGTAAACCTTATAGCGTAGTTTTATTTGATGAAATAGAAAAAGCGCATGAAGATGTATTTAATATATTTCTTCAGATATTAGATGATGGAAGGCTTACAGATAATCAAGGCAAAATAGTTAATTTTAAAAACTGTATTATAATTATGACATCAAACATTGGAAGTAACTATCTCCTAGAAAACAAAGAAATTGGTGGCATAGATAAACATATCAGGGATAGGGTTATGAGTGAGCTAAAAACTAAATTCAAACCAGAGTTTCTAAATAGGTTAGATGATATTATATTATTTAAACCTTTGGAAACAAAAGAAATAGAGGGAATAGTAGATATATTCCTTGCAGACATACAAAATAGACTTAAAGATAAAAATATATTAATGAAAGTAACAACCGCTGCTAAAGAGTTAATGGCACTTGAAGGATATGACCCAATTTATGGAGCGCGACCACTTAAGAGATATATTGAAAATGTTTTAGAAACCAATATTGCTAAAAAGATTATTAAGGGAGAGATAAACGATGGTTCTATAATTGGTGTAGATGCCAAAGATGATCAAATCGTAATAGAAAAAATATAATAATTAATTTCATAAAAGGGTGCCTTAATTAAACTGGTACCTATGTCAAGGACAATATAAAAAAGAGTACTAAGATGCTAAAAGGTGATTTCTGTATTGCACAGGAGTCATCTTTTTCAGGTTCCACTGGTATCTATA